>JBIIEI010000160.1:0-6015 GCA_044237915.1 Silvanigrellaceae bacterium
GTGGGATCAGTTCTGGCAAAAAATTGACGTTAGAGGTTTTTGGCTTGCTGCGTAGGAATTACATTTAAGCGGAAAACCTGTTACTTTACTTAACATCAAATGGTGGCCACACCCCCTTGGGTCAGGCAAAAATTATCACTTTATCGAAGGAGTTTTATCTCGTCGCTAACTCTATGGATGCCTATCAAAATTATAACAAAGGAAAATTTAATCTTTTAAAAGAAAAACTTGAGTTTCTTGTGGATTCTGATCCTGAAAATATCGATTATAAGCTTCTGCTGACTACAGTAAATGCAGGACTTTCTGGGGATATAATTCCTTATACCCCCGAGGAAATCCGGCAATCTGGCGAGACTTTGTCCTTGTGGGCAAAAACTCAGATGCTCAATAACCGCGATGAAGGAGTGCGGCAATTAGCACGATTTAAAAAATATAATCAACAGTTAAATGAACAGCTTAATAATGCGGTCGCAAAGGTAACCCAATGACACTTTTTTCTCATATTAAACTATTTGTTATCGCACTATCTATTGCTGGAACATCAGTAGCTCAGGCAGAAAGCAGTCTCGAACAACAAGAACGCGAGACTGCGCATGCGATTTCAAATGCAAACTTTATCTCGCAGTTTGCTGGTCGCTACAAGGCTGCCCGGAACGAACATTTTTTTGGATCACATGGAATCAAGAAAAAAAGTGAAAACTACTTGCAGGGAATTCAGGCTTGGACAGAAGACTGGTTCAAACTCTTAGCGCTTTTAAATTTAGATGGGTCAAATGATGTAAATATCAGCGCTATTGAGGCGCAATTGTCAATTCGTCTTACTGATCAGGTTCGTGCATTAAATCAGTTATTTACACTAGGCAGCGAAATTGAGCGTCAGTCGCTTGCTGGAAAACGAATTTTAGCTGGGGCGGGAACTTTTGATCCCAATCTTTTCTCTGAAGGAAAAGACGTCGTATTGCGACTCATGAAATCAAAGAATGATTTGGACAGATCTTTTAGTGAGCTCGGGGCAATTCCTAATAAAAGCATTCCAAAACTTCGTGAAGTGATGGAAATTTCTAAAAATGGCGCAATGGCAAAGCTCAAAATACGCCTTATTGAAAAAGGTTTGAACTCGCTCCTTCCATCCGTTATTGCCGTTGAAAATCTACTAGCAGCCCAAGAAAAAATCGAACCTCCGCTCGCTGAATTGGCTGAACTTGAACGAGCTTCCAATGAGAGTCTCTTGTTTACAAGGCCATTTCATTTAAAGGCAAGTAACATCCAGTCAAAAGCTCTTTGTTCCACTTTACAAAAAATAATTTTGGCAGAAAAAGCCAAAGTGAGCGAAAGCTTCATTCAAAATAATTTGGATCGTGTCAATTTGTTTTGTAAAAATATCGAAGATTATCAGGCACAACTGGCTGCTATTTCTAGGAGCCCCGCAAAGCTTGTTCAGGGTTACCTTAAAACCCTTTCGCCGAGTGCAAAGCGGAAATGTTCGACTTCTCCAACGCCCACTTACTGCGAAAAATTTGCAATTTTGGCAGGAATACCCGCGAAAACTTTTGAAGATTTTCCAGACTCTCGTCTGGAATTTATTGAAACTGAGCTTCGCTCCATTCAACCTCAGTTAAAGTGACATGGGAGTAACAGTGAAATATATTTTTAAAAGGCCTCGTCTTCGAACACCGTTGATGTTGATAGCTGCATTTGTTGGGTTGGCATTTATAGAAACAACGAACGCGTTTGCAGATCCAGTTAAGTGTCCAGAAAATATTGACAACAAAAAGCCTGCACTTGCGTTTAGCGCTTTTCAACCAAAGGATCTTCATCATCCCGATGGAACTCCTGTACAATCAATGTCCGAAAAAATTGATATCCTAGATGAAGCGGGAAAAGTTTTAAAAACTATGCCAGCGGGAGATTTCTTAATTGAGCTCAATGATTTTGAAGAAAAACTCAATCAATCGGGATACTCTTTGAGAAATCCAAGTGGAAATCTTATTGGGGGACTCTACACTTGTTTGAAAAGCCTTGAAACGCAAGCACAAAAAACTCAAGAAATGTTACGCAAGGATCTTCCTTTGACGCAACAGCTGGACCAATATATGCCGCGTTTTGACGAGTCGTGGAAACGCTATAAAGCTGATATTCCAAGTTGGGATGAGCTTAAAAAACGGTCTAATGATGTCAATTACGATGTTTATATTCCGGAAAAACCACCGCTTGCAATTGTTGCTCCTATCCGCCTGCGAACCGAACTAAAGCCCCTCATCAAAGAAAGACCTTGGCCATTTAATTGGGGAGAAGGCAAAGACTTTAATATTTTTGGAAAGGCGAATTTAAGCGTAAAAGCGAGTAAAATTGAAGCGACTGCCAATGGTACACTTGAAGTTAGTGGAAAAATTGTTGGCAAAGACGTGGGAGAAATCCTGGGCATAATAGCGAGTGCTGAAAGTCCGGGATCGGATTCCTTGCGGGCCGGAGTTGAAGTGAGAGTTATCGGCAAGAAACTTCTCAATTTTCAAAAATCAGGACTGTCTATTCGCGAGGACAACAAAGTCAGTTATCCAGTGGATTGGGCAACTGAATATCGATTTGCCATTGGGTTTGTCCCTATGCGTGCACGTTTAGGTTTGCAAGGTTCGCTTGGGATTATGCACGGATTTGCTGTGATGCCGCTGCGCCTGGGGGCTTACGCAAAACCTTTTGCTCGTTCAAATGCATATGCTCAGGTAGGTGCAGACATCGCAATTGGTGGAGTTGGAGTTGGTGGGGAACTCACTCTTATCAATCTTGACGTCCCTTTAACTGCCGATGTGAATGTGGAGTGGGACGATGAACCAGAAATAAAACTTGCACTCCGTGGAACTGCGGAAGTCAATACCTTAAGCGGACGCCTTTATGCATATGCTTATGCTTATTATCCAAAGCCTTGGCCACCTTGGAAAGACAAATGGACGGGTGAATGGGATTTTTTCAAATGGGATGGTTTGAGTTGGAAAGGTAATCTTTTTGAATACGAAGCAACATACACCTCCGCAGGCCTTGTTGCTAAAGGTGATCTCAAAGCTGAAGACGTAGCCGAAGTTCAGGCTATCACCAATGAAATACAATTGACGCAGCTTAAGGATAAGGCCAACCAGTATAACTATGCCGTGTTGAAAGCTGTAACTGAAGATTTGAGCAACCCCGAGGCTCTAAACGTTATTCCAGAGACGGAGTCGTTAAAGTCACTTTGGACAAGTCAGAGCGCTCTACTTAGTTCCTATCAAAAAGAACTCTTGAGTTGGATCCAAAGGTCGTGAGAAAGCACATGAGAAAAAAAAAGCAGACATCTTTTTCAGCACCAAATTCTCTGCTCATTGCAATTTTGAGCGCTGGAGCAATGGTATTAGCAATGATACTTTGTTTCGGTGTTTCTCGGGATTTCATGCTCAATATTGCCAAGAAATTCCTAGGAAGTGTATCAAAAATTGAGACACATGATCCTCTACAATTTGTTTTTTTAGAGGGTATTTGCACACCTAGACTTGAAAGAAAATCTTCAATTCAATATTCCTCAAAGGGCGAAAGCCTGCCATTTGGGCAAGCTTCCAATTTAGGTTCACCAGCCGGAAATCGTTTTGAAGCCGAAGTGCGAGGAACACTATTTGAGTTCTGTATCGAGTCCAATGCCAATGCGGCGATAATTTCTTACCGTTTCTTGCCTGAATTGATTAGTTTTGGCGGAGCTACATCCGATGCTACCAGTTCAAACCCAACTCAACGGTTTGTTGGAGAAATATTTGCAAAATATAATTCAGAAGGTAAAGTAACCGAAATCATCTTTCCCCAAAGTTATTCTCAGAATGAGCGCAATTCTTTCCGAGATATTCTTGTCAACAGGACACTGTCAATTCCTAAAAATGAAGTACCTAAGGATTTAAAAGGGGATTTGGCAGCGCGATTCTTAAAAGAGTTAAGATCTGACGCAAATTGGGAAACTTTAGAAAGCGACCCCAATGGAGATTTTACAGTAACATATCGTGTCGGAAAACTAACTGAAAATATCCATAAAATTTCAAAAAATCGAAAAAGTTATCTAAAAGTTGATGCACTAGGGCAAAAACGCTCCGATTTAACTCCCGTTGAAAAAATCATTGATCCTTCGAGTTTTGCAAGTTTTATTTTAGAAAGCGGAGAAAGGAAAACTTTTATTGAAACCAGAAAAGATCTCAAAAGTTTTCTAAAAATGACGCTAAAAGCTGATGGCAAAGTCTTAGGAGTTTTTGAAACGAACTATTCAGAAGTGGCACTTGAAAGCAAGTTGATGGAAGGCACAATTCAACACGATCCACTGAAACAATCTCACGAAAACTTCGATTTGGCAGTGGCATCTGGAGTGAAAAGTGACCTTTTAGCTTCAGACTCTTCGAAAAACGTTGAGAGGCGAATGCAAGAGCAAGAATTGGGAGGAAGCACCAAACAGGATTTGTTCTTGCGGCTTGAAAATATTCACGGCAATAGACACGCGGAAACCAAGCTTTATTTGCAGCTTAAGGCGCTTTTGATTTTAGACCCTAAGTCAAGTGCAGACCTTGCAAATATGCTTTTGCAAAAAAATCGCCATGAGAAGGCTTTTCAAGTTGGAGTACTGGCTTTGGTCAAAGTAGGCAGCCCTGAGACACAAAAGGCCTATTTGGATCTCCTGCAGTTCAATAAGTCGAAACCAGAGGAAACTCGGTTTTTAATCGCAATGGCAGGATTTATAGAAGATCCTGGGAGCGCCATTGTTGAAGAGGTTTTATTGGCAGCAAAGTCGAGTCAAGACGCAGAAACGCAAAGCGCATCGACTTTGGCTCTAGGAAATCTCGGACGCTCACTCCTTTCCAATTCAAAAAATTCACAGGCCCAAGAACTCGAAAGCGTCTTGATAAATGCTTTGAGTTCTGCAAGTTCCATTCAAGAGACTGTTTCAGCTCTGGATGGTTTGGGAAATCTGGGGAGCGGAAATGCTGTAAAAGAGGCTCTAAAATTTGCACATCATAACAACTCCAAGATTCGCGAAGCTGCAGCTTCAGCATTGCGATTTTCAGACGGAGAGGCTTTTGTGCAACAAGAATTACTGCGTATTGTGAGCGAGGATTCAGAAAGTCATGTCCGTGATGCCGCCGTCCGATCTCTCGGGACTCAAAATTTGCTTCCTGAAACTGAAGCTTTTTTGGTAACCCATGTGGCTCAAGAGAAAGTCGAGTCCGTGCGACTATCGCTTTTAGATCTTCTTGCAAAAGTTGAAACTCGGAGAAATCGTATACGTCCAACACTCACATCTGTGATGCAAAATGACCCTAGTCCCAGAGTCCGCGCTCAGGCAGAACTCTGGCTTTCTCAAAGTCACTGATTTGGTATAGGGAAGCCTTCGCGGCGGCGTTCCCTGTGCCACCCAAGTAGGGGTCAAGGTACCGGTTACACCTATCAACTGAGCCAATACTTTTACTTTAAGTGCTCTTGGTGCTTTGGCAGTCGTTTGCTTGAAACTGCAGAGTCCAGAAATACGTCCGTTTTTCTGGTTTCTTTACGTAAATACATTATATGGCAAGAATGAGTAAGAAAACTCATTCATAATAACTAAACAAGGTTCTGCTTTCTGCAACCTGTTTCCTTATATGGATACTCTTGAATGCTCATTGAAAACTATTGCAAAGCGACTCGGTATAACAACGACAACACTCTATGAATATTTAAACGGTGATGGCACCCCAAAGGCTTTAGGGCACAAGGTGCTCATTGGATCCTAAAAATCAAAGCGAGGTTTTGCGATCAATGAGAGTGAACATGATTTAGCCATATCTGCCTAAATATCGAGATAATTCGTTTTTTACACGAATCAGCCTCTCGCACCTGGTAAACATTGTGCAGCTGTAAATCTTTGGCTTGGGATATGCTGCCCCCCTGAAGCCTCTGCCTCAAGCATATCAAGAATCTGTCCGGGGACCGAGAGAGTGCGAATAGCTCGCGTGAGCGCGACATAAAGGACATTGATTTCTT
>JBIIEI010000095.1:0-20850 GCA_044237915.1 Silvanigrellaceae bacterium
CCAGCGAAAAAGAATAATCGCTTTTAAACGGCAACCTGTTATGCAGCCCTTTAATTTCACCTTTGTATTTCGGAAGCGTGATGCTCAATTTACGCTCTGACATACGCACGGAAGATTGCCTATTGGCACGAATGGCAAAGGCGAGCGAAACCTTTTTTTGAAAGTGGGGCCTGCCGATGATGAGCTGTTTTCTCGAAAGACTTCTGACGTGAGTACGATGGTCCTTTTGCCGAGCAACTCGTGTTTCCACTTTTAAAAGAAATTGATAATTGTGATTTGAGTTTTTCTTCACTTCATTACAATACTCAAACTCATTTTCAATTTTTTTGAGGTAAATATCATAACGAAGTTTTTCAGAAGAATACCAACCCTGAGTGGCTTTTACAGCCCTTTCAATAGTTTGGTCTTTAAAATCAGAGCCCAAAGGAAATGGACGAAACATATTGATGAGGTCAATGGTGGTAAACAGCGGAAGCCCCTGGGAAGCACGCACAAATTGTTTCTTAAGGCACTCATTGTAAAGCTTCGCTGCCTGAGTGGCATTCTCGGTATACCAAGTTTCAAGGCGTTTGCTTTGTTTTATTTTTGCCTTGATTGTATACGTCACGATTTAATGCCCTCATTCTGCTGAAACAAGGCATAACGAAACAACATTGAGTGATCAAGGGGTGTTCAGATTTTGGGCAGAAGAATGAAAAAGATGCGGATGAGCCGATTTCCGACCTGTAAAATTCCTAACGTATTTTACAGACCTCATCAGGCTCAGTTCGAGCCTTAGACTTGTAGCTCTGCTACTGCGTCTCTTTCAGCTCTCTTTCCTCCTCGCACTAAAGTGCGAGGTTTCCCGCTCGATTTCGATGAAAACTTAGATAAATTTCTAACATTCATACAAATATTTTCTAGAAATTGAATACATTTTACTGGACTGATCTCGTACTTTGACACGTTGCCGCACCTCTCCAGGATAAAGGAGTTGAGCTTGGGAAATCTCGTCACCTTAATAATTCTAGTGTTTGTTCTGCTTTTCGTCGCAATCTTTTATCACATTCAGTCTCAGCGAAGAGGACAAAAACTTTTCTTGGATTACTATCGAGAAAGATCTTTCACTATCAAAACATCCATATCGTCTATCCCACATGCACTTTTCACACTCAAAGGTAACTAAGCGGTTTTGTCGGGCATCTATCGCAATGAGGACGGGTATTTCGCAATCATGTTAGAGTGCACCCTCCCTCCTCAAAAAAATAAGAAGCCACTCTCACTTAATGCAAAAATACCCACTCCATTTCAAGAACGCCCGATCGATGTTGTGGCAAAAGGGCGAACAATTCAAATAACCTGGTCTCCCTCCAAGCTCGAATTTGCTCATCTCGACTTTTTTATAAAGGCTGGAGAAATGGCAATCGACATGGCTACGAGTTCCTAAATCTCACAGGTATTGTACACACTCCAGCAAAGCCACGCATGCCGAATTTCCCTTCAGTACATTTTCAAAACCGCATAGTTT
Organism: Silvanigrellaceae bacterium; assembly: GCA_044237915.1. GTDB lineage: Bacteria > Bdellovibrionota_B > Oligoflexia > Silvanigrellales > Silvanigrellaceae > JBIIEI01. The sequence continues at coordinate 1,508 of JBIIEI010000095.1, forward strand.
TTGCGCTCCAAAACCCTTTCATGTGGCAATTGAGTAAATGCAGCTTCCTGGGTCGGCCGATCACCTGAAACAATAATGTAACGAATGCGGTGCTTAAAAATCAGCTCTTGCAAATCCTCGATTTTCATTGCTTCAACATCCCAGGTCCACACAGGATAAGACTCTGAGTAATGCCAGAAATCGAAACCCTTTAGAAAGTAGGGGGTATTATCGATTGAGAGTGCGAGGACTCTTTCGGGCAATGTATTGCGTTTGTGAGGCGTGATGTTCGAAATTTCATTGTTGAGCCATAGAAGGGGTTTTCGTTCGAGAAGTTTTTCAGTTTGGCCTGGGGGATTTAAAAAGCGCACCATATTTTTGATATGCACTTCAAGATTTGCACCCCCTGCGATAATAGCGAGCGTTACAACGACAAGCAGAACGCGTTTTCGTTTTCCAACGAGCAGTTGTTCAAGGCTCACTGCAGAAATAATGAGCGCAATGCTGAGTGGAATCAAAAAATGCCGGGCCTCAAACTTGCGGGTGTAGGTTCCGGTCAGCAATTGTATGAGAAAAAAACTCAAAATAAGGTGACAGAGCAAGAATAAAATCTTTGATTTTTGCAGAGACGCACTCTGTTCCTTTTTAAAAAGCATTACAAACGATGCTGCTGGGAGCCCTGTCCAAAACAGCGGATATGCTAGAAACATCTCCTTCCAAGACGCAAGCCACCCCATAAATGTCAATGAAAATGGTCTCATTTCAATCACGACATCCGACAAGGATAATGGGACAAAGGGTGAGCGAAACAGTTCATTTGCAAGAGGGAAGAGTGGATTTCCCGTGAGCACAAAATTATGGATGGCAAAGGGAGACCACAGCAGCAAAAGCAAGAGAACTGCATGAATGAGCAAATGGATACTTTTTTTGAAGGCAAGATCGGAACGAAAGCGAATTCCGCACAGCAGTAAGGTTAATCCAAGTGAAAGATTTGTAATCGCAGCTGTGGGTTTTGCAAGAAAGGCAAAGGCACAGGCTGCGATAAACAGAAAATCTTTTTTTGCAAAAACGCTCACCAATGCAGCCATCAAACTTCCAGCCAGAAAGGCATCGTTTTTGGGAAGCAGTGCAAAGGTTGAGAACAATGGCGCTTGCAAAGCAAACACAATGGATTGCCTCGAAAAACGAGTCAGCATTCCCTTTGTAATAGCTGCAGCTCCGAAGCAAAAAGTACCAAAACCAAAAATATAGTGAAACAACTGGGCAAGGACCGTCTGTTCTGCTTCTCCCTTGCCGAGCAATCTGAGAAAAAGGTAAAAATGCTCAACTCCCAGGGCATAGCCGGAGTAAAAGTTATCTAAAAATACGCCCGTTTTGCCTTTTGCCATCCAGGCATCTGAGGCAGACAGGTGATAGAGGTAACCGTCGCCATGATCGGGAAGCGTAAAACAGCTCATGATTCGCCCAGCAATGAGCAACATTCCAAATGCGGCAAATGCTTTTTCTGGGTTGGAATAAACTTTAGTGCCCAAAGTAAACTCTTTCCCAAATCGACCTAATTTATCGCACAGTAAACCCAGTGGTCGCTCAGAAGAAAGGGAATAAAAGGCAGGCATTGAAGTGACGATGACAATAAACGCCGCAAGTGCAGACGTGGGAGCAAAGACGAGGCCCAAGCAGAAGATCATGAGGCCCACAATCAACACACCGCACAGCCCCGAAAAAAGGATGTGAAACAGCGTATCAAATATATCATCTTGTTCATCCAAAACGGATTCGTATTGAGATGTGCTTAATATTCTTTTAAGTAATACGAGAAAAGAATGGCCAGTGCTTATCACAAGCACAGAAATACAGAGGAAAAGCGCACTAGACTTTCCGAGTAACAGAAAAATACTCAGAAACCCGTTGCTCTCTTTTTCCAAAGGAAGAAAAAAAACAAATCCAATGACCAACGGAAGAAGCAGGCAAAGCTTCTGTTTCGTGTTTAACACCCGTGACTCCTCACAAAACTTTTCTAGAGCGGTACTCTAAGCAAAGCCTGTCAGGAGCCACAAGCACAAGCTTAGGTATTTACGATGAGTTCTACTTCTACATTGCCACGGGTTGCATTGGAATAAGGGCAAACCTGGTGAGTCGCTTTTACAAGCTCTTCTGCAGTCGCTTTTTCCATTCCAGGGAGGTCAACAACGAGCTGAACTGCAAGCATAAACCCGCCCGCAGTGTTGGGCCCAATGTCGACATGAGCAGTGACTTGAGAAGACTTCAATTCAATTTTCTTCATGCGGCACACGTGGCGCAATGCGCTGTCGAAACAAGCGGAATATCCCGCTGCAAAAAGCTGCTCTGGATTGGTACCTTCGCCGCCGGGTCCGCCTAATTCTTTGGGCATAGAAAGCTTAAATTCAAATTTTCCGTCGGATGCTTTCACAGTTCCATCGCGACCACCCGTTGCAGAAACAACGGCCGAATAAAGCTTTTTCATATTTTTAATCTCCCCTTATATTTGCGAAGTGCACATATCCAAGTCTCGCACATCATGAACAACTGTTCCAGAGCTTTTTCAGTAAAACGGAACGTTTCAGCAAAATAATTTTGTATACCCCTCGCAAAAGAGCAATTTCACTTGTCGTACAAGGTGCCTTTTGCTAGGTGATGACAGATTTCAAATACATTAGATTTCGGAGAGACCATTTTGAAAAGAAGAAAATTTTTCCAGGCAATGGGTATGGGTACAACAGGACTCGGACTTCTCGCAAGCAAAAATGCGCAAGCATTTCCTCAACCTGCACGCACAATCCAACCTAAAAATCCAAACGCCCCGCTTCAACTTTCGGTTGCAAATGAGCGCAAAGTCCTCATCGTTGGAGGCGGAATTGCAGGACTTTCTGCAGCGCTTGAACTCGCGGAAAGAGGTTACAATGTCAGCATTCGCGAAGCGGATTCTATTTTAGGGGGTCGCCTTGCGACCCGCACCTTGGAAACCGGGGCCGGTACATTTAAAGTCGAACATGGCTTGCACACGTGGTTTAATAATTATCACGTTTTTCAAAATATCCGCAATCGCCTCAACATCAACTCCAACTTTCGCGATTACAACACGGTGCATTTTAAGTTTCGCACCTATAAGCCCGAGGCATTGGAAAGCACGCCTCCCATTTATCCCCTCAATTTGCTCAGCATCATCGGCCGTTCACCAAACCTCAACATCTTTGATGCCGCGACGCAGTTGGGCCTTGTTAAAGATGTGATGCTTTACAACCACAACGATATTTACAATAAATATGATGGCATTACCTTTGTAGAATGGTCGCGTAAAGCGGGCGTTAACAAAGCCTTTTACGACGTGCTTATGGAACCTGCATCTTCAGTGACACTCAATGATGCCGATAAAATCAGTGCGGCAGAAATGCTGATGTACATGCATTTCTTTTTTATTGGGCAGCCAAAAGCCTTCAATCGCGAGGTTACAACGGTCGATCATGACACCGCAATTATTACGCCTTGGGCCAATCGCTTAAAGAAACTGGGCGTTAAAATCGAGCTTAATAACCCCGTCAAGGGCCTTGAATTTGTAAATGGAAAAGCCGTTGGCGAAGTAGGTCAAAATGAAGAATTTGACTGGGTTATTCTCGCGTGCGATGTAAATGGCACCAAAAAAGTACTTGAAGCCTCCCATGCTTCAGACGAAACATCTGCCAAAGCCTTGGGCTCCTTAAAAGCGCGCATTGCGCAGATGCGAGCCGCACCTCCCTACAAGGTTTTGCGCGTTTGGCTTGATAAGCAACCCGAAGGCATTCCTGATGTGCTCGAAACGCCGCAGCACAAGCCCATCAACCTCTTGGCGCAGTTTCAGCTTCTCGAAAAAGAGAGTGCCGAGTGGGCAGAAAAAACAGGGGGCTCGGTCATTGAATTTCACCTCTACAATTCTCCGCAATTGGTGGACGTCCCAGACGATCGTCTGTGGGATCATATTCGTCCTGTTGCTCTCGAATTGATGCCTGACCTTGCCAATGCCAATGTATTGGGACAAACGGTAGGTTCCTACGATAACTTTTCATCCTTTGAAGTGGGCCAAGGTACTATTCGACCTTACGCAGATTTTGCACAAAAAGTGGGTCTCGCAAATGTGTCGATGGCAGGAGATTGGATTCAAACTGGGTACCCGTCGGCACTCATGGAAAGGGCTGTTTGTACGGGCCGCGAAGCTGCAAATCTTGCGCTTCTTTCCGACAACGTTCGGCAGGCGCCGCTTGTCGTAACAAGTTCGCATGGACCCGGCCTTATTTAAGGAACAGCTTCAAAAGCGTTGATTCAGGCCAGTTCTTCAAGCACTAATTGGGCTTGTTCTTGCCACGGAGGAAGGGCAAGTCCAAAGGTTTTTTCCAGCAAATTCACATCCAGCCGAGAATTCATGGGACGTTTTGCAGGCAGAGGATATTCCTGTGTGGGAATGGCCAAGAGCCGAGGGCGTTTTGTTAACTGATTCTGTGGTGCATTTTCAAAGATAAATTTGGCAAAATCATACCAACTGGCTTCACCACGCGTAGTCAGGTGATAAATGCCTTTCTTTTCTCGAAAAAATTTCCCAATGCCTTCAAGCATGGCCTGCGCAATGATCTGCGCTGTGACATCCGCGATAAGACGTGCCGAAGTGGGTGCTCCAATTTGGTCGTTTACGATTTTAAGTTCATCCCGTTCACGCCCCAGTTCAAGCATTCTTAGTAAAAAATTCTTGCCCCGAGAGGCGTAGACCCAACTCGTGCGAAAGATCAAATAGTCGGCTCCACTTGAAGCAATTGAAATTTCTCCGGCAAGTTTTGAAGCCCCGTAGATATTGCCTGGGGCTGTGGCATCGAGCTCAGAAAAAGGGCGATCGCCCGCACCTGAAAAAACATAATCAGTTGAATAATGGATGAGCGGAATGCCACAGCGGGCAGCTTCGTGGGCTAAAATATCGGGAACAGTCTCGTTGATGAGAAAGGCTTGTTCCTTTTCGGACTCTGCTTTGTCGACCGCTGTGTAAGCAGCTGCATTGACGATGAGACTTGGGCGCACACGTTCAAGGTAGGCATGAAGCGCACCTGCATGAAACAGATCGAGTTCTTCGCGTGCTGGAGAGAGAACTTTGCCAAAAGTCGATAAAGACCTGCGCAGTTCAAATCCCACTTGTCCGTTACGTCCCGTCACAAGGATTGGTCTGGGCAAAGACATTCTTTTATCCTCCTTTTAAGAAAAACGGGGCAATTTTTCGTGCGGAATATCTTTGAGGCGCAAGCCTTCAAGGTCTTTTTTTGACAATGCGGGAGTTACGTTTTTTGGCCAAACGATACCCACATCGGGATCATCCCATTTTAAGCTGCATTCGTGTTGGGGCTGATAGAGATCGGTACACTTGTACTGAAAAAGAGCATCATCGGATGTTACTATAAAGCCGTGCGCAAAACCTTCGGGGACGTAAAGCTGATGTTTGTTTTCTGCAGAAAGAAGGTAACCAACCCATTTGCCAAAATGCGGAGATCCTACTCTCACATCAACAGCAACATCAAAAACCTCCCCTTTGAGCACACTCACCAGTTTGCCCTGAGTTCCGGGATTTTGAAAATGCATACCCCGTAAAACACCTTTTTGTGAAAAGGAAAGATTGTCTTGCTTGAAGCGCGCGGGAACTCCTGCTTTTTCATACTTTTCTTGATGCCAGGACTCCATAAAAAAGCCCCGCGCATCTCCAAAAACCACGGGCTCTATAAGCAAAACTCCGGGCAATGTGGTTTCAGTGACTTTCATTTTTGCCCCTTTTAAACTTTGTCAATCAGACGCAGAAGGTAACGGCCATAAGTGCTGTTCTTCATGGGTGCAGCGATGCTTTCAACTTGGGCCGCAGTGATCCAGCCTTCCCGCAAGGCAATTTCTTCGGGGCATGCAATTTTGAGGCCTTGCCGCTGTTCAATGGTTTCGATAAAATTCGAGGCTTGAAGCAAGGATTCATGCGTTCCCATGTCGAGCCACGCCATGCCGCGACTAAAGATCTCGACATCTAATGCCTTGCGCTCTAAATAAATCTTATTGACATCGGTAATTTCAAGTTCACCACGGGGTGAAGGTCGAAGCGTTTTGGCGATTTGAACAACATCATTGTCGTAAAAATAGAGCCCGACCACTGCAAAGCGTGAGCGCGGAACCTTGGGTTTTTCTTCGATGCTCACCGCTCTTTTTTGCGCATCAAATTCAACAACGCCATATCTTTCAGGGTCGTTTACCGCGTACCCAAATACGGTCGCACCCGAGCTGCGTTCATTGGCACGCTTAAGATTATCTCTTAAAGAGTCCCCGTAAAAGATGTTGTCGCCCAGAATCAGGGTCACAGGATCTTTGCCAATAAATTCTTCGCCAATCACAAAAGCCTGTGCCAGGCCTTCGGGTTTGGGCTGAGGTGCAAATGAAAACTTCACGCCCCACTGCGAACCGTCTCCGAGCAGTCGTTCGAATAAAGGAAGATCTGCAGGTGTGGAAATAATAAGGATGTCTTTAATCCCAGCCAACATGAGAGTTGAAATGGGATAATACACCATAGGCTTATCGTAAACGGGAAGAAGTTGTTTACTGACAACGCGCGTTGCGGGATAAAGCCTGGTACCTGAGCCCCCGGCTAGCACAATTCCTTTGCGTGTTTTCATGCATGAATCCTTTGTGTTTCAATGACTTTTTGGCACCAATCTTGATTATCAAGGTACCAGGCCACCGTTTTTCGCAATGCCGAATCAAAGTTTTCTTTGGGCTTCCAGCCCAGCTCATTCTCTAATTTTTGGGGGTCGATAGCGTAGCGCCAGTCATGTCCGGGCCTGTCTTTCACAAAAGAAACCAGGGATTCATGCTTCTTCACCACAGGATTTACAACGAGATCATCCATCAGTGTGCAAATTTTTTGGACGATTTCAAGATTGTTTTGTTCGTTGCGCGTTCCAATATTGTAACTTTCTCCCACTGTTCCCTTATTTAAAACGGTAAGCAAAGCATCTGCGTGATCTTCAACAAAAAGCCAGTCTCTGACATTTTTTCCGTTGCCATACACAGGGATATTTTTACCCTGCAAGGCTTTGAGGATCACTACGGGGATGAGTTTTTCGGGAAACTGATAGGGCCCGTAGTTGTTCGAGCAATTGGTTAAAAGGATCGGCAGGCCATAGGTGTGATGCCAAGCGCGCACCAAATGATCCGACGCCGCCTTGGTTGCCGAGTAAGGTGAACTGGGCTGGTAAGGCGAATTTTCGGTAAAAAATCCGGTGTCTCCCAAGGTTCCAAATACCTCATCGGTCGAAACATGCAAAAACCGAAAGGCCTCCTTATCCTCACCTTGCAAAGAATCCCAATGTTTGCGGGCGGCTTCAAGGAGTACAAATGTCCCAATGACGTTGCTTGTGACAAAGGCACCCGGACCTTCAATAGAGCGGTCGACGTGGGATTCCGCTGCAAGATGCATCACCGCACAGGGTTTGTGCTGTGCAAAAATTCTTGCGACTTGGGCCGCATCTGCAATATCCACTTGTTCAAAAATATGCCGGGGGCTGTCATTGACAGCTCCAAGATTCAACCGGTTGCCTGCATAGGTCAACTTGTCGACGTTGACGACGTTGTATTGGCCTTCACTCAGCAGCGATCTCACAACCGCCGACCCGATAAAGCCCGCACCGCCCGTGACAAGAATTGTCTTTTTTATCATTCCCGAATTCTCCTTTTAACCCTGAAAATTGTAGCCATTCGAGAGCCCCAGGTCTAGGACCCTCAAAAATGTCTCTTGAAGTCCCTGCAAAGTCGCATTACAACAGGCAAGTTTTCAATTGCTTTGGAAATTTTGGAGAGAAGATTTTGAATTTGCTGAATTTTGCCCTCATCCCCTCGATATTGCTTGCCGCAATGCCCCTCTTTGCTTCGAGGGCAGATGGTGTCGAGAGAGCAAAAACTCAACTTCTCACACCTGCAAGTGCCGTAGACACTCTTCCCGATGAACTCAAACTCGCTGAGGCAAGTTGTAAGGCTGGAACGAAGGAAGCTTGTTTTTGGCTTGGCAATCGATTCGTTGAACAAAGCGAAGATCTTAAGGCCATCGACGTCTTTCGCCTGGGATGTAATGCCAAAGACTTCGACAGCTGTTCCAATCTTGTTTTTCTTCTCACACGCCAAGGAAAAACCGTTGAAGCCAACATGGTCAATCGCAAAGCCTGCCAAGAAGGTTCTTTTCCTGCATGCCTGAATAAGTGATTCTTTCAGTCCGCTTTTTTATTCAGCTGAAACAGTTGTAAAACGAATCTCTCTTGGTACTTTTCTTGAAGTTTTTCGATTCTAGCTTCGGCAATTTGACCAATATGAAAAAGGCCCAGTTCTGGCAGAGGCTCTTTCAGCGGTTCATCTGATTGCACACACACAAACGTGCGCTCGGCCCCATCGTCTGCATTTAAAGACAGCACAGCTTCTGCCAAAGTTCCCGTTCCTGCAAAGAAATCGAGGCAAGCAAGGGGCTTTTCTGTGGAAGTTGGATACATGCTCAAGATTTTTTTGAGCATGCCCACAGGCTTTGGAAAGTCGAACACGCGTTGCCCAAACAGAGTGCGGAGTTCAAACTCTGCATCTTCGTTTGTGGGCCAGTCTCGGCAATCATCGAGAGCATGTTTGCGCATTCTTTCATCGGCTAACACGCGTCTGCGCAAACCAAACTGTTTTGTGACAAACACAGAACGATCGAGAATTTCCTGGGACACCCTAAATTTGCCGCGCAAAGCAACGCTTTCAACAAGAACTCCGTTTTTAACCTTCATTTCGCCCAGAAGTTCAAAATCGAGAGTCCGATTTTTATAGACTCCCTTTGCATAAACTCCATCGGCACAAAACGCGGGAGTGCCCACACGCAAAACCCGTTCAGCCGTGCTGTTGGAAGCATTTAAAACAGGGCGTGTGCTTTCTTCGCTTGCTTCACCTAAAAGCCGGGGGCAAAGCTTGCGATTTTTTGAAAAGACCAAGACATATTCAACAACCGTGCTCAGATGGCTATCTAAAAAAGAAGGCTTTCTTTTTTTACGCCATTTTAAGGTGGCAAGATAATTTTCTCTTCCAAAAATTTCGAACAAAATCATGCTGAGCGCAGACACTTCGTTGTCATCAATGGAAATAAAAATCACGCCGTCGTCTCGAAGCAAATCTTTTGCGAGCGAAAGGCGTGGATACATCATAGATAACCACAGCGACTCAGGCGAAACATCGCGATGAGGCGGGCGCACCATGGAGTCGCGATAGGTGAATTTTTGCCCAGTATTATAAGGAGGATCGATATAAATAAGATGGAATTTTATTTCGCCTTGATGCCGCATTATTTTCAGGGCTTCAAGATTATCGCCGATAATAAGGGCGTGGGAATTCAATTGCAGAGGAGAAGGAACGCCCGAAGTGGAGCATACAAAAACATCAGAGGGCCCCGTAAGACCCTCTTTTTTCGCATTTTCTTTTTCGGGCCAAATCAATTCAATGGTCACAATAAGGGATCACTCTTCGTCTTCGTCTTCAAATTCATCATCAGACATGTGCTCAACTTCGTCCCACTTGAAATCTTTCGCAGCGATGACGATTTCGAAGTGCTTGTCCCCGCGAACGATGTGGTCGCCGGTAAAAATGCATTCTGTGCCATCGATGGTCAGAATATTGGGAACTTCTTCGTCTTCGTTTTCAACATCGAAGCCTTGCAAGCGGTACAGATCGAGAACGGTGTCAAAGTCGACAAGATAATATTCGCCAGTGGTCATGGATTTTTGAGCAAGTGTTGGGCAAAGAGGCATGGTATGATTCTCCCTGTAAGGTTTATCCACGTCGAGTAATACACAAATATACGTTTTTCACAAGGTACTTCTATGAAGATCCTTTCCAGTTTGCTCGAAAGATCAGAGCTCCAAAACCCCAGTGCTTCAGATCTGAAACGCATCCTGCGCAGAATTTTGAAAGCAGAACGAGCTTGCTTGCAACAAAACTCCCCTGCAGAGAATTGGGGGCCACGGCAGGTGAAATCTGCCCTCGAATATCTGGGCCTTTCTGTCGAAAATTTTAAAGACTTTGAGTGTCCGTTTATCGCAAGTTATTTTCCGATTCAGTCTGAACTTAATCTGACCACTTATGCACAAAAAAATTGGCTCTTTCCAAAAGTTATTTCTAAGCGTGAGCTCAGGTGGTTTCGCTACGAAGATGGCGAAACAGGCATTATTGAAACCGAGAAAGGTCTGCGAGAACGTCACTTGAGCGACACATTTGAATACAGCTTTGAATTGCCGCCCATGGTCGTCTTTGTTCCTTGCATTGCGGCTTCGGTAAGTGGCTTGCGACTTGGATATGGAGGCGGGTTTTACGATACTTTTTTGCACACCTTCAAAGCGCAGCTTGTTACGGTAGCTTGTTTACCTCACGGACTGCTGCTCGACGAGTTACCTTTTGAACCACACGATGAACGAGTGGACATCATCGTCACAGAAAATCAAATCGTTGAGATTTCAACGCGCGCTCAGCTGCTTTGCAAACTGCGCACATAAATTTTTTGCCTCCGAAACAACTGATGCAACTCCGCTTGCGAAAGTTTGTTTGATGCAAGGGTTTTACACAAAACTCCATGACTTTCCATCGAGACAAATCCCTTCATTTCATGTGCAGAATGCGGGCCTACCACCCATCCAAATGCTCCACCTTTCAGAGTGTCTCGCATCAATGCCAAGAGCCACAAGAGCTCGCTTTTGTCTGCTGCCACAGTGCCATGCAAAAAATCCGAAAAGTCGTTCCCTTTGCCATAGAAACCAGCCGCAACTATTTTTCCATTTTTTTCAGTATAAATCAGGTGCATTTTGGGGATGTTTAAAAGCGTTTGAAACTCCAAAAAATCGAGCTGACTTTCGCATTCCAGTGCATGCGTCACAACAAATTGCCAGAGTTTTGCCTTGAGTTCCAAGGAAATTTTCGCAGGCTCTTCAAAATAAAAGCCCGCACGCGAAGATGCATAGCCCATCCGTTCAAGATTTTTGCGTTGCCCTTCCAAGTGTTTCGCATTTAAGCCTGCTTTATCCGAACTCAACTGATTTCCAAAAAAAACGAACCGCTCTTTCCCGGATTTTTCATATCCCCATTTTGCATAAAATTTGTCGAGATCACTAAAAAGGAACACAAAATCTGCCTTGCGTTCTCGCGCCACACCTTCTGCTTTCTGCATGACTTTATGTGCAAGTCCTTTGCCACGAAAGTCAGGATCGGTGCACACAAGTCCGATGCAATAGGCATGAAATGTAACTTCTTTAAGTGTCCACGAAATTGGATACAGACTGCAGAAGGCCCGCAATTTTCCGTCTAGGCGTTCTTCAACGCAAAGATCGGCACGGTCCCATTGAAAAACATGGGGATAATCGGCAATAAATTGGGACTGTGCAAAGCTTCTGTCCAGCAGTTCAGAAACTTCTGCAAGAGATGCGAAGGAGTCCATCAAATGAGCTCCCTTCTCGATTACCCTGTGGGGTTATTCTTGAGAGACGCAATCTTTTCCCCCATTTTAACGTAGGTTTCAAAGCCCTGTTCAGAGTTTTTAATCAGATCTTTGTCAAACTCGATGGCGTCTTTTTCGAAAAACACGATTGAAGTGCTACCGCCAAACTTGAAATAACCTTTTTCATCACCGCGTGCCACATGCATGCCAGGGCGATAGGTTTGAACAATACTTCCCACAAACAAGGCACCCACTTCCATCAAGAGCACCGAGCCAAAGTCGTCGGATTCAAGGGAACAAATGGTGCGTTTGTTCATGCAGTACACAGAGATCTTTGATTCAAGCGCATAGGGACTCACGCTGTGAAGTAGGCCCGGCACTGTTTTTGTGATGCCCACTTTTCCTGAAACCGGAAAATGAAACCGATGGTAATCGGATGGGCACAATCTGAGAATTCCACAGCTGCCATCGCGATAACGTTCTACTAAACTCTGACTCTCGTTAAAAAGATCAAAGAGTTTAATAGGGGCCCATTTTACATAGGAAAGCGTGGCATCATCGATGCGCGGAAAAACAAGCAATCTGCCATCACCAGGACAGGCAACAGCTTGAGGATCCTTTGCAATGGGTCTGAAATCGGGCTTTAATTTTCGGGCAAAAAAGTCATTAAAAGACTGGTATTCAGAAAGATCTTTTTCGCATTCTGAAATATCAAGACTCATGGTTGCCACGAATTCTTCGATCTTGTGTTTGCTCCACCCCGAATCGTTGTACGCTCCATAGGCATTGCTCAACCAACGACTGGTCAGAAATTTTTCGGTCAGTTGCGCTCCGTTGGGACTGCCATAAAACACGCGCATGGCGTCATCGCCATAGACTTTTTCGACAAATTTCTCTCCGGTCACCCGATCGACGACTTCTATTTTCTTTGATTTCCCGCCAAGCACGTCTGCGAACATAAGACCTCTGAATTTAGAAGCGAAGCTCCCGCTCTACAATTTTTCCACCCTGAATTCCCGCGCCCGGTCCAAGCCGTATAAGCTGATGGGCAAATCTCTGGAATAATTCATGGTGCTCCACTATCACGAAAGTATGCCCCTGGGAATTGAGTTCCAGAAAGGTGGAAAGCAATTCTCCAATATCCCTTTCCGAAAGTCCTCTGGTGGGTTCATCCAACAGACAGAAAAGGGGCTTGACAGACTTTGAAAGCGCTGCACAAATACGAAGTCTTTGCGCCTCACCTCCCGAAATCATCGACGTTGCAACGCCGAGCGGCAAATGCCCCAGACCCAAGCGCGTTGCAAGATTCAAGGGCCGAGCAAGGCTTGGAAGTTTGCGAAAGGCCTGGGCACAATCTCGAACATTACTTCCCAACCAATCGGCAATACTTTTGCCTTGCCACTCCACTTCCAAGACATCTTTTCGATAACGCTTGCCTTCACAGTCCGGGCAAACTTTTTCCACTTCACCCAAAAAGAAAAGATCTTCGCGCAAGACTCCGCGTCCTTCACAGGACTCACAACCACCCGCGCCATTGAACGAAAAATCGCTCGCCGTAAAGCCTTCATCCTTGGATTTCTCGGATGCCGCAAAGTTTTTGCGCAAGATATCCATGAGCCCCAAGACCGTGGCCACCACGCTTGAAACGCTGCGGTACATTGCCCTTTGCTCAACGGCCACCAATTGGATGTTGTCTTTCAATGCCTCGGGCATCTCAAAATCATCCCAGGTGCCCAAAAACTCATCGACATCAGTATGGGCATTCGAGCGTTGCCCAGAGTCGAGGAAGCGCTCCAAAGCAGCCGAGAGTCCACCCGCAATGAGAGTAGACTTTCCTGCCCCGCTTGGGCCACTCACCACCGTCATTCTTCCGAGGGGAACTTCGAGATTGAGGCCCTTGCAATTGAGGAAATTAAAATTCTTCAAAAATACGCTTTCGTGGGCGGAAAATTCTTTCTTCGATGTTGTTACCTTTTTAACCAGGGGAGGTTCAGGTAACAGCTTTTCATTCACGGACAAAGAAAGAGGCTTTCCAGAATCAGAGGTCAAGAGCTTGCCGCCTTCAGAACCCCCTCCGGGCCCCAGCTCGATCCAATGATCTGCTGCCAAAACCAAGGAAGGGTCGTGTTCGACCATCACGATCGTGTTTCCCAACTGCCTGAGTTCTTCGATGCATTCCACCAGCATTGGAATTTCGTCTTGCCCAAGCCCCACGCTGGGCTCATCCAAAACATAGAGCGCATCTGTCAGGCCATTGCCCACAACTCGTGTCAAAAGAACCCGCTGATATTCTCCGCCACTCAACGACTTACAGCGGCGCGAAAGCGAACTCGATGTCAATCCGAGTCGACACAGCAAGGATAATTTTGATTGCACTTCCTGATATGTTTCTTGAATAGCATTGAGTTTTTTTTCATACTCTGAAAACTCTTTAAGCGCTGTAACCCACGTTGTGACATCTCCGATTTCTTTGCGCATCAGGTTATGAAAATGCTGGCCGCCACAGATGGCATTTCTTCCTGCCTGGCCCAACCGGGTTCCTGCGCAATCCGTGCATGTCACATATTTTCGGTACTTGTGCAGTAAAATACGGGAATTTCTTTTGTAACGTTCGGCTTCCAGCGTTTTGAAAAAATCACCTAAAGAAACAAAATCCTGTTTGAATTTTTTGAACTTTGTATCGGGGTCTTCTCCTGTCCAGATCCAATGCCGGACATAAGCATCAAGCTTCGAAAAGGGAACATCGGTTTTAACCCCATTGGCACGACAGGCTTGAAACAAGGCATCTTGAATCCATTCAAATGTCTCGGAGGTCCACGGTTTTATGGCACCTGCTTCCAAGGAAAGTGAAGAATTTGGAATCACCTTTTCGGGATCAACGACAGGCACATTCCCAATGCCATGACACACACGGCAGGCACCTAACGCAGACTGCCAGTCGAGATCGGTGCTTTGAATCAAGGTCGTATGCGTCTCACACTTTGGGCACCATGGCTGCACCATAAAAGATTTTTTTGTCGTGAGAATGCCCTTGCGGCCTTCCATTTCCATGACTTCGATCTTCGAAAACTTGGGCGAAAATTTAACCTGCGACCATGCTGTCTCAAGTCTGTTCTTAAGTTCATCTTCATCTGTTGAAGTCGTAATACGATCGAGCACAATGGCCGCATGACTATCAAGGTCCATCATTCGCTTTTCCGAAACCAAATCTTCGATATTTTGAACTTCATCACGATTTAAAACCCTGAGATATCCTTCCAGCAGTAAGCTTCGGCACAGGTCTTCTCTTTTTTTGGCTTCCGCCGGCCAAATATAGGGGATAGAAAGCAATGCAGTGCCTTGCTCGGTAAATATCAATTGCCGAATGTGCTCTGCAAGCTCCTGGGATGAACTTGTGACCACCGGTGTTCCGCAGCGCGAACAACTGGCATCCATGAGTGCCGAAAAAAGAATGCGCATGGGCTCAAAAATATCTGCAGTTGTTCCCACTACAGAACGGGGATCACTGGATCGATTTGTTTGCTTTAAGGCAACAGCGGCGGGAACATTTTCAATGGAATCAAAATCACCTTGGGGCAATCCTTGTAAAAACTGACGCTCATAGGTGCCCAATGTCTCGAGAAAACGCCTTTGCGACTCCGCAAAAAGAGTGTCAAACACCAAGCTGCTTTTTCCACTTCCCGAAACTCCGGTCACAGCCGTCCATTTTCCAATGGGAAGTTCGACATCAATATTTTTTAAATTGTGTGTTTTGATGCCACGGCAGATGATGTTGTTTCCATCATCCATTGTTTTGGTTTTGCGTTTTGTCATGGTGCTCTTACTCCGGCTCAGGAGAATCAACCGGAGGCGTAAAACCCCGGACATCCAGGAAATGATGAATCCACGGATCATTCAAGGCATGCAACTCTTCCCAAGTGCCCTTTCCGATGATGGAACCGTCCTTCAAAATGGCAACAACCTTCGAAAATGTAAATGCGACCTCTACACTGGATGTCACACAGATCATGGAACTGTCGGTTTGTTTCGCCATGCGGTGGATCATGTCGATGACGATGGTGGAAGTCACAGGATCGAGTCCGGCGGTGGGCTCATCAAGGAGCGCAAGCTTTGGCTTGGTGATGAGTGCCCTCACAATTCCCACGCGGCGCCGCATCCCGCCCGAAAGCTCGCTTGGGAGCTTGCCCGAGGCCGTAGGTAAATTCACACTTTCTAAAAATCGAATGATGGTTTCTTCGCGATCGAGGGCAGGCGTTTCGATCATATTTTCGAGGGCAAAAAGAATATTTTCTCGGACCGTCATAAAATCGAACAGGGCACCGAGCTGAAAGGCCATCCCAATATTTTGCAACACTTCGCGCTTTTCGGTGCGCGAAAGACCCACGATGTCTTTGCCCAGCACTTCGACGCGGCCCGAATCGGGTTTGACAAGCCCCAGCATCATTTTGAGGATAGTGGATTTTCCACATCCACCGGGTCCCAGAATAGTAACGTGCTGACCCGTCTCGAGTTCGAAATTTAAGCCCTTCAATAAATAGCGATCGTCAAAAGACTTTGACAAATCAGAAAGGCGCACAACATATTGGTCCGCAGAATCATGGGAATTCGATGCATTATCAGCTGCCAACATTTGCTTGCTCCGCTCTACCCTGCCGTCTTACCCCATCGTGCCCGAAGTCCACTTCCTGGGCAAGGATGCCTCGGATTGTCCGCATATCCTTTGCAATTTGCCAGATGCAATGAGAAAAACATTAAAGTCGGGGTAAAAATTTCCGACCCCTCAAACGTGTCTTTGTGTGTGCGTCCGAGGCAAACAGGCCTTGTGGCTCACTCTCATAGGGAGATGGATGTGTTCCTTCGAAATTGCTCTGCTGTCCAAAAAGTTTTCACGAAGGTGGGGCCCGTCCTTGGCACCCTCGTGTGCTTTGCCATCGTCCTCGAAAGAGAGCGTTCTTTTGCCCAAAGTTCATCCTCCGCAGGTGGAGACTTCGAAGTCATAGAATCTTCGAGTGAGTCCGCCTCAGGCAATTCTTCTTCGGGCTCCTCCCAAGGAAAAACTCCCACCAAACCGCTCGGGGATGCCTTTCTCACAAAATTCAAAAATATCAAAACCAAGGCCGAAGCGTGCCGCCGATTTGAAGGAAAAATTGTCGTCTATTACGATATTTCATCCTTCGTTCAGAATTGCAAACTCAGGCTCATCGAAGATTCCGACGTTTTAAATGAAGCGATAAAATCTGAAAATCTCAAAATTGAGGAAATTCCCGCTGAAGTCTATCGCCTCATCCCCTTTGGCGAGCCCTACGATCGCGGCGACATTCCCATGCTACGCAGTTCTGCTAAAAAGAAACTTTCTGCAAGCGAATGCTCTTATCTCAATAACAAGTATGTCACCGCATCGGGAATGACCTACTACTGGGTTGAAAAATGCCGTAAAAAAGCCTTTCAAGATTTCTATGAGCTGCAAGAACACAACCGTAATAAAGCACCCATCATTTCGGTTTCACCTGAGTTTTTGAATCGCATTCCCCTGGGCGATGAAATGAAATCACCCGACGGAGCCGAAGCAAAAATACTCTATAAAATCGATGGCGATGTGATGTGGAGTAAACTCCTTCGTCAAAAAGAAGGACAAGCCGTACAGGCCGATTCCCCGGAAACCCTGGCCAAAATCGAAAAAGACAGCAAAAAACCCATCAATAAAAATAATCTTTGCCAGAAAATCAACCGCAAAATCGTGTCTTTTTACTCGCAAGTCTATTTTGGCGAAAGCTGCATCCTGCGCCCCATCGAAGACTTTAGCCTTGAACTGCAAAGACAACTCGCAGCCAAAGGGGGAGTCAGCGATCTCACCCCCGAAGAAATGATCACCCTTCCCGTGGGCAAGGTCATCTCGCCCGATGTGTTGCTGAAGACGTTAAAGTAACGAAACCGTTCCCTTTTTAACTTCTTTCGTGCGCGTGCTCAGAAATATTAATACTAATTTTAATAACTTATCTTAATTGAAAAGACATTTTTAAGAGCCAGCCTGGAGAGGTAAAAATGCCTTGTCGAGCCTTGCGTTTTTCGATAGCACTTCAAAACTCTTCGAACTCAAGCGGGAAATCGCCCTTGGGTTTCGATTTTTAAAGATTGTAGCCCACTTTGGAGCAAATCATTCTTCAATTGAAGAAATAGTTTGCCCGGTCGGTGAGGTGGTTTTTGGCCTGAGCAGGAGAAGCAGTTTTGCCAAAGTGGAACTTTCCGAAAAAATGGAACGAAGAACTAAACATTTCAGACGTGCATACGGATGGATTAAATCTGGCAATGGCTTTTGAAATTCTGGAGAATCTGCATCCCGAGATTGCCTCTAAATTGCTAATCGAACGCTACGTTTTGAGAGCTTTTATACTCATAATTCACAACGAAAAGCCGATTTACTCGGAAAATTGGGAACAATATTTTTTGTCTCCGAATGATAGTCTCAATGTTATTGTTGCTTCGGCAGGAGGATGAAGAATGAGTGATCAACTCCCCGAGCGAAAAATTTTGTCTTCCCTCCATGATTTTAGCCGGTACGACCGACAAATGCGCGTGCAAGGATTTGATGAGATAGCTCAAAAAAGGCTTTCCAATTCGTCAGTACTTGTCATCGGAGCAGGCGGTCTCGGGTCTTTAGTATTAAAATACTTGGCTGGAAGTGGGATTGGAAGAATTGGCATCATTGATAATGACCGAGTAGAGCCCTCAAATCTTCATCGTCAAATTATTTTTTGCGAAGGAGATATAGGAAAGCCTAAAGCAGAGAGAGCAGCGGAAATTACCCTCGAAACTAATCTAAATGTGAATGTTCAACATTTTCAAGAAGTATTTCATGAGGAAAACGCCAAAAAACTATGCTCTAACTATGACATTATCTGCGTCTGTGTAGACAATTTTCAAGCTCGATTCCTTGCCACTCGAGTTTGTTACGACCAACAAAAGGCTGTTACCATTGCAGGAGTAGAAAATCTCTCTGGGCAGGTTCTCAGCATGGTACCTGGGCTGCGCGGATGCTATGGCTGTTTATTCCCTCGTTTAGAGCATGCCCCACGGAGTGGTAAGCCACCAGGCGTTTTGGGTCCCACGGTTGGTGTAATTTCATCTTTTCAGGCACTAAAAGCTCTCAAACTTGCGGCAGGCATGGAAAAGAAAAATGAATTCACTCATTTTGATTTAGAAAATCCAAGTCTATTTTCAATTCAAATTGAGCCCAATCCATCTTGTTCAATTTGCAGCCTGAACGCTGTTTTATGACTCTAAACCTAGTTTACACAGAACATCGCTACTTCAATCCGAAGCAGCTTCGATTTTTGGCAGTGAATGGAGTATTCGGCCTCCAATAAAACGAGGAGATTTGCAACTTCTTTTATCCGAATCCAACAAACCTGGAATCATATGCATTCTGGATGGAATTTTCTACCATACCGGGTCGGTCTCAATCATCGAAATTCGAGATGCTATTCAGAAGGGTTGGAAAGTTATTGGGGCTTGCTCTATGGGCGCGTTACGTGCAGTTGAAGCTCAACCTGTAGGCATGCGGGGAATGGGAAAAGTCTTTAAATGGCTGCGACTTTTTAAAGTTTCTCGCGATGATGAAATTGCCCAAGTGGTAGACCCTGAATCGGGATTTGCATTTACTCATTCCCTCATTGACCTTAGGGCATGGGCACGAGGCCTTCGTCATAATGGAGATCTCAACAGAGAAGACGCCGCCTTTTTGTCATCGCTCTTGGAAATCCGACAAAATACAAACAAACGCGCCGGTTCGAAGCGCTGCTTAGAACGTGAACCAGAGTTCGCTGTCCAAATTTTATAGGTAGGAAGATATTGCCGGAAGAGATTC
>JBIIEI010000096.1:0-20663 GCA_044237915.1 Silvanigrellaceae bacterium
TTCTTGCCATGGAACTTTGATAAAACCCTCCAAAACCTGATGGCTTCACAAACCCCCGTACTACCCATCTTATAACGCTGGGAATAGCGCGTCCAAATGATTTTTCGGGAGCTCACTTTTCTGTGGACAAAAAATTCCGCTTTGCACATGATCTTGTGTGGGAAGCTGTGTGCAGCAGTTACCCTCTTAAAGAATCCCAACAAATACATCTCCAGTTTGCCAGATACTATAGCCAAAGCAGCCAGAACGGCAAAGAAATTCCTTTTCCTTGGGAAGTTGCCAGACATTATTATTCTGCTCTAAATACAGAACTCAGCGCTCTCGACAGAAGCAATGCCATTTCTACACATCTGCAAGCTGGACAGTTAGCCCTGGAAAAAGGGGCTTTTCATGAAGCTTTTCTGTATTTTCAAAGGGGGCTTTGCTTTTTTATATTACCTCTTTCGCAAGAGCAAAAATCGCTTTTTTGGCACTTTAGGCTGCTGCGGGAAGAATGCCTTTATCTGACCGACGCAAGATCTATTCAAATCAATGAACTTGAAGATTTGCTCATAAATGCTGAAGGGAAAGTCAAAATTCTTGCATACAGGCTTGTTGTGGATTTTTATCAACTCATCGGTGAGCCTCAAAGAGCTGTCGAAATGGGGCTACAGGGACTTTCTTATGCAGGCTTTTCCCTGCAAATAAATCCGACACGCGAAGAAATAGACTTCCAATACAACGAGCTTTGTCGACTTAAGTCTATAGAGCCAGACTGCCCCACTCCTGAAGCCAATTCCACGCCTAGCACACCCCTCTGCATTGAAGAAGTGATCGGACTCCTCGCCAGTTTAGCGATTGCCTCATCCGTTGTTTCAAGAGATCTCACGTATCTTTTAGGACTCCATGCTTGCAAATGTCGATTACGAAATAAACTGCCTAAGGATGTTGTTATTGGGGCCTTTGAACTCAGTTTTTATCTCTTAGATGTGAAGAATGATCCACATGCAGCATGGGATAATCTTCTAGAATGTTACGATGAAATATCACGCACAAAAAGCACACGACACAAAGCAATGCTTTGTAATATTATGGGAAGCGCTTTTTGCCATTGGATCTTTCCCTATAAAAAGGCACTTTCGTTGGTTACCGAAGGACTTTTGTTTATCAGTGGTTCTTCCGACCTTTTGCATAGCACATATTGTTCTATGACTAAGGCTTGCATCCTTTTTTACTCGGGTCAAAATCTTGCCAGTACCCTCGAACAATGCAATGAAACAAAAATTTTATTAAATCGCATTGGGTTTTCGAGTTACTGTGACTTGATGACAGGCATTGAATGTGCAGTTTTCTGCCTCTCTGGAAAAAGTTATAATCTGTTTACTTATGAACGAGAAGCTTTTCAGCATGAAGATTTTTTGAAAGATAATATCTTAAGCCCTCACCGAAAAGTCTATCATGCTCCGCAAATGTACTTTATTCCAAAAATTCTGGTTTCCATCGTTCGTGGCTCCCTTGATGATGTAAAGGGTTTTGAGGAACAGACTCGCGAAGTTGTAAAAATGTGTCCGTGGTTTGCAGGATGTATGGAGCTTCCCTTTCTTGTTGCTCTTTCTATCGCAATGCGTTTTTCTTCTGCAAATCCAGCGCGCCTGCTTCCCAATGCCTCGGACAACTTTGAAGTTCTGAAAACCATGAACGAGGAAGAGCAAAAAACTTTAACTGAACTCAAAGTGCGTATGTCGCAACTCGCACAGCAGTCACCCGAAAATTGCAAAGCAAAAGAAATGCTCGTTCTTGCACTTCTCGCTCTTGAAAGCGAGAATGTGTATGCAGGCGAAGAACTTCTTGATAAAGCCATTGAAGCTGCACAAAGTGCAGAACAGATTCACTATGAGGCCATCGGAAATGAATGGGCTGCTTACCATTATCTGAGTAAAAACCGGCTTCATATCGCATCGAGTTACATGAACCAAGCCATTCTTCGATATGCCGCTTGGGGCGCACACGCCAAAGTTGAACAGCTTCAGTCCCAGCATCACCGTTGGTTTGCTAAAATTCAGTCTCTCCTTCCTGTTCCATCATTTGGGTACGATAGCGACCTTGTTGCGGTCATCAACTCATCGCAAGCGCTTTCAAGTCTAACATCCATTCCTGAGGTCGCTAACACCCTCTTAAGAGCGACGACTTTACATTCCGGGGCCAACAGAGCACTGCTCTTTTTTGTTGATGAAAATGGATGCTCTCGACTGTTTCAGTCTTATTGTCCACAAGGAAATTCAGAATTATCAACAGAAACTCCGCAAGAGTTTCCTCACTCGATTGTCGATGGTGTTTCAAGAAGCCAAAAGTATTTTCTGCTGCACGCAGAGGACTCTGGGCATGTGCAGTCTGATGATCCGTATTTTATGATGAATATGGTTCCTTCTGTCTTGTGCCTACCTATTGCGCGTGCCAACAAGACTCTTGGAGTTTTGCTGCTTGAAAACCACGTCTCATATGGTGTCTTTACCCAGCGAACTCTAGAGAAATTAAATGTTTTACTGAATCAAGCCGCCATTTCCGTAGAAAATGCTCGCCTGTATGAGCGCCAGCAAAAAATCCAGGTTGAGCTTTCCACTGCTCGCGATGCTGCAGAGCAGGCTAGCCGCATCAAAAGTGAATTCCTGGCATGCCTCAGCCACGAGATTCGAACTCCACTCAATGCCATTCTCGGCTTTAATGAATTGTTACAGCTTCCCACTTTTAGCCAACAAGAAAAAGGGACTTTTCTCGAAAAGATCCAAAGAAATTGTTCCTATCTTTTAAATCTCATCGATGATCTCCTCGATCTTTCTCGCATCGAACGAGGAGAAATTAGAATCGAAAATTCCGATTTTTCGCCCGAGAGTTTGATTCATGATGTGTTGTCGGATTTTCAGAAAGATGCTTCCCAGAAAGGGCTCACCCTGCTGTTCGACCCCTTCCAAAACATTCCTCCTCTGGTGAGAACAGATCCATTTCGGTTTCGGCAAATCCTGCAAAATATCCTAGGCAATGCTGTAAAGTTTACAGATCAGGGTTTTGTTCAGTTGAACGTTCGCTTCATTTATTCAGATTCTCCAGATTTCATCTACTTTCTCGAACTTGCGGTGCGAGACAGTGGCCGAGGAATTGAGCCAAACCATCAAGACCGCATCTTTGAGCCTTTTGCACAAGCTCACACGTTTTTGGAGCGAAAACACCGTGGGATGGGAATTGGCCTCGACGTTTCACGGCGGATTGCCCGCATTTTAGGTGGTGATGTGACCCTGCACCAATCTACTCTTGACGTGGGCAGCGAATTTATCATTCGTATTCCCGTTACCTTACCCGTGCCGACTCCTGTAAAACTTCCTTCTGTAAAACCTGTGTGTCACATCAAAAAACTGCAAGACCTGAGTATTTTAGTTGCAGACGATGCGCCCGATAATTGCCTGCTCGTGACACGCATTTTAGAACTTGCAGGTGCCAAAGTTTGTGCCGTTTCTGATGGAGAAGCTGCAGTTTCTAAAGCGAAGCAATATTTATTTGATGCCATTATTCTCGACATTCAGATGCCTGTTTTAAATGGCTTCGAAGCAGCCAGAGAAATTCGTAAAATTCCACTTTCGCCCCCTCTTATTGCACTTTCGGCGCATGTGCGTCCCGAAGAAGAGGCGCGCAGCCTCCACGAAGGTTTTAATGCGCACCTTTGCAAGCCTATTCGAGCCGCCACCCTTATTCAAAAGGTCCAAGACCTCGTCTCTACAAACAGAGTGGCAAACTCGAAAGAAAAAGAGAAAAAGACCAATCCTTTAAAATGTCCGCTTATGCCGCAAAATTCGGCGGAGAAGGCCAATCGTCCGGCGAAAGACTTTCCTCATCCACACTAACCTTTGTAAACTCTTCTCCTTGAACTCCTTTTTCGACGGGAACCTGTTCCCAACGGTAAAGAACTCCTGGACGCCCTTTTGCCCAGAACTGGAGGCCTACGCTTGTGCAGGAATAGCGATCAAATGCCACAACCCTGATGGTAGAATTTGCGAACTTCAACACGAGTTTTTGAGCGGAAAGTCGAACAGACAGAACTCTTTCGTACTTGGATCCCTCTAACCAGAGAAGTGTTGAACGCGAGCGGCAAAGTTCCTGAAGTCGATCTTTCAGGAAAAGATCAGGCATAAAAAGTGCCCTCCTGGCAGCGCGGATCACTTCATGTGATCCCATGGTTTCCCAAAGCCTGAAAATCTCTTCTTCAGAGAATCTCAAGCGCTCCATTCACTTCGGTGTTTGGAACGCGGGCTCAACGGGAAAGTTATGCCGAGAGGGAAAGCGGGATGTCAGACGTGAAAGAAATGAAAGGTTTTCGGCCCTTTAGAGAGGAACCGGGAAGACTTTGTCACATCAAAAAGAGCGACAAATTCGGTTGCAACACCCGGAGCAACATTGATGACGAGTCCTGAAACGCGTCTCATGACCATATGGAGGCCAATTCCGGCTCCAGGGCCATGCCTATTTATTTTGACTTGCCTTTGCTTACGGAGTCCTAAGACTTCATCCGTGTATTTATGCAAATTATCACGTCGAAATGTCCCGAAGGGATCTGTTACGCTCACGGCAAGAAGATTTCCATCCACGCCCCATTCGACGCGCACCACTTCATCAGGCTTTAGAAATACAGGGATGCTGCGATCGACGGAAACGCGGGCAGGATTTGCATCCCAAATGGAATTCATCAAAAATTCATCGAGGACATCTCCCGCCATGCGCGCAAATTCTGTCGCACCACTGGGAATAACTCCCGAAAGTCCCGAAACATAATCGAGGAGATTCTCTATAAACCAAGCCCTATCGTCGCTCCGACTTAAGGAAAAGACATGAATAGGTGTGCCGTAAGTCAGATATTTTTCGGCACCAAAGATTTCCTTAGAAACTACTTTTTTAATTGCTGCAATGAGAGATGTTGTTGCAAGATGTCCTGATGTCAGACTCAAATAATGATTAACATGAGAGAGTGCTTCTGGAGTGGCGTTACCATAGTCGAGGTCGTCACTTGTTATAACCAGCGACTCGACTCTCCCTTTGCACCGTTCGATTTCTTCAAACAGAGAGCCTTTCAATCCATCAAGAACGATGATTCCACTCTCGCGTTTGACGCTCATTTCACGAATTTTTTTGACAAAATCTCGCTCGGTTTCAAAGTGAGTGTAGGAATCGCCCCACAATTTGAGCGTTGAATGAATGGCCGCAAGGTGTTCGCTTTGCTCCATTGTCCCCGAACCGTTATTTTTTGAAGACTTCAAGTTTTCAAAGAACGAGATGATGCGGTAATTCAACATGCGGCTCTACTTTCTTACAGTGTTCGGCATTTCATCCTACCATAAAAAAGCGCATTCTAAGGGTCAATGTCAGAAGGTCACAGAGAGTTTGGCGGTGTAGAGCGTCTGGATCGAAGAGATTTGGACTTCGCCCGTAATCCCAAGAAATGGAATCGGCGAGAGCCTTGCCCCTAAAATGGCATAGGTGTCGTTCCAATCCGTTTTAAGTTCGAGCGTGCGCGATACTCCTAAGAGATCGTCGTATTTAAACTTCGACTTCGAATTGGTCATGGAATATCCAATTCCACCATAAGGTTCAACGATCATAAGATTGAATCCAACGACGCCTTCAAAGTTAACAGCATTGGCTGCCAGTTCTTCTAAGCCCATAAAAGCCGTATAACCCGCCCGCAAGGAAAGCTTAGGCAAAGGCCAAATGCCATCAAAAACTGTGTATTGAACCGCTGCACCCAGAAGCTTTAATTCCGAAGAGGGGATCATCGCCAAGTTCACACCCAAATCAATACCGAAGGGCAACCCTTTTTGCAGCGTGAGCCTTGGAATAGCGAGATAGGACGGAAATTCGCTTCCTTCTTTGATGTACATTTTGGCGACATCCTGAGCTTCTTTTGGAAACTCAAAAAATGTTGCACCCACTCCGACGTCAAAACCCAAGAGACCAAGGGATTTTCCTGATGTCATAAACATATAGCGGGTCGGGTTCACGACGGGCTGTACCAGCTTTTGGTAGTTTTCTTCATTCAAGCTCTGCCCGACCACATCTTGGTACTTAAAATCCAGTGCACTTTCGGCTTTTGCCAAGGTGCTCATGTGAACGCCAAAAATTCCAGCCAACAGGGACAGATTGCAAATAGAGAGCTTCTTCCAAAACTTCATTCTTCACTCCTCAAAACTCAAAAAAGGGACTCTACGACTTGGTTGCGGGTGCTCCCAAGTACTTAAAAACGATATCTCTGAGCGTAAGCGTCGAAATGGGTTTCTGCAAAAATTCGTTGGAATATTTCTGCAAAACATTAAAAATGGCCGCAGGAACATCATCTTCATTCGCGCCGCTCATAAAAACAAAGGAAATTTCTTGTCCGGAGTTTTTAACTTCGCGGAGCAACTCCAGTCCGCTCTCTTGACTCAAAAAAAGATCAGAAAGAATGAGTTGGATGTTACGTTCCTTCAGGCATGTTTTAGCTTCCGTCACATTTTCGGCAGAAACCGCATGATATCCCATTTTTGATAGCTTTGACACGAGGAGTGAAGTGAGGTCGGTATCATCGTCAACAACGAGAATGACTGGATCAAGAGGATCAACAGGCTCACCGGCAGAATTTCCCACCCCCGTGAGGCCGAGACTTAATATCCTATTGGCCTCACGGTGCGGTTGAGTCGGAGCACTTTGCGGCACAGAAAAGGGCGGATTGTGCATCAAGCAGGTTAAGCCGATCGAAAAGATGGGGAAGCCTGAAGGTGTTTCACTCGCCAAAAGTTGAATTCCCGTCTTTTGCGCCGCAGCCAAACAGACTTCAAAAATATTGGAAAGATCGGGACGCGGTGTTTCTTTATGGTAGTGCAGTTTTTCGGGAAGAAATTTATTTCCCAAATTTTCGGGCTCAAGCCATAAATAAATAAACACCTGATCGGGCATGACTTCGGAGCCGTGTTTTTCACCAATTTTCATGGTTGAGGTGCACATGGCGCGCACGGGAATCCCAGGATCTCGCCATTCCGCCAACAAACGCCAGAGACAAAGCCAAACCTGCTCGAAAAGCAATTTCTCGACGTTGACACTCACATTGGGCAAAGTCGTCAGAGTAAATCCCAAGGTATGACGCACAAACGAAATATCTTTTGACAGCATGCTGATGAGGTCGCGCAAGGGATAGTCACGCGAGACATTTTGAATTTTGCCGCGCAACGAACGCAATCGATTGATGATATTGAGCATGGAATCGATGCTCACAGTAATTTTACTTTGAATTCCCGTTAAATCATTTTTGCAATCTTTTAATTTAGAGGGGCTTGCATTTCCATCGATAATTTCGCCCAAGACTTGCGCTATTTCTTCCAGGGTCTCGGTGTAGCCCTGTGCCTTCGCAAGGTGATTGATGAGTTCATGAAAGCTCCAAGTGCTCAACTGCCCCACAGCTGCCATGCGGCCATGGGTGTCGAGGCCTTCTCCATCGGAACCAAAGGGAGGGCGCTCCTGCCCGCTGCTTGCATCGGTTCCATTCCAATGTGCGGGAGCTAAACCTGCCGAACTTGCAATTTGATTGATCATCGCACGCAGGTTGTTCATGTTCGTGCGTAGATTTGATTGCAGGAGTTCGGTCGGGCGTTGGTTTTGAACCCGAATACGATTAAAATTGGTGTCGAGCTCCAAGCAAATGTATTCAACAATATTTTGAAAATCACAGGCTGCAGCCAAACTTTTTATCGAAAATGAGATCCGATAAATGGTCTCCATGAGTGAAGGACGGGGTCCATCATCAAAGAGCGCATCTAAAAGCGCATACAGCTCATCAAGTTTTTGATGAGCCCCTTGAACAAATGCCTGGAGCAGGTCTCGGGATGTTTGCTCGGACATAGTCAATTCCTTGTTACGGCGATAGTCTTGCCACCATCCTATCATGACCGACGTTCGGAATTCTATCGAGTGCAGACGGAAAGCTCAGCCCTCGTTTCCTGACGTTTTGTTTCGAGTGCTACAGTTTGCCATGTCCCCCGCATTGAGGCCCGAGTGTTCCAATTGAGCCGCAGCAAGGTGCCGAGCTCGGTAAGTCGGAAAAGGATAACTGTCTTTTTCAAGTCGGGGTCCGTAGCCCACCATTCCCTTACAGAAAAAACTCTTCAAAAACTTTTCAAGCCTCGCAAATTCTTCTTTTGCAGGGGCTTCAATTTTCATGCGGCTGCAGTCGAATAAAACGCTATAGGGAGTGTGCCAAAGCATCAATATATTTTGCAGCTTTGACTTCAGAATTTTTACATCATCTGCAGATTCAAAAATGGTTTCCGCTAAAAAACTCACTTCCATCACATGGGCATTGAAGTCGTTGTCGACCTGGATACGGCTGCGAAAATCGGTGAGGTCGCGGGTGAGCCCACCGCCTCTTGAGAGTCCCGTTTTTTTAATGGCCTCCTCGTACACACCAATCACTTCGAAGGGCAAATCTTCGCGCAGGACGCCTTCTTCGCCAAATCCCACAATTTTACGCATAAAAAAGTTTTTGAAGAATTTGATGAGCTTTTCAAAATCTGCTTTTTTCTCGGCCACAACTTCAAAATTTCGGACATCGAAGAGGCACGTGTAAGGCGAATGCCAGCGCTTGAGATGAAAAGTCCATGCTGACTTTAACAATTGTAAATCAGCATCTGAAGCTATTTTGAATCCCTCGGGAAAAACGATCTCCATCACCTTCTCAGACAAGTGATTCTCTATTTTTATTTTTTCGGTCGATTGCACGTTTGTTTCTAAGCCTTTTTCGGTATTCATTTTAAACTCCACAATTCCAAAACTTGCTGCTATACTACCCTCGTCACGGGGCAGACAGAGTCTTGCTCAGACTATATCGAGTTTGCCCCTCATTTGTGAAGTCTCAGCAGGAAAAAGACCATGCAACTCCTATTTCTCTTTTATACACAAGCAGAGGGCGGTGCCCCTGGGTACCTCAGCAGAAAAGGCGAAGAGGCAGCACAAAATCTGACCGAATCGCTGCTCCAGTTCTTATCTTCTTCGCTCGGAATCAACCTGGAAACTGACTTTGAAAAAAGAGCTAAATCAATCGATGAAGATATTCAATGGCGGGCATTTCGAAGGCAAGAATCTTTAGGAAATGCCATCAGCGCTTCGCTTCGTCTCAACCGTGAAGTCCTGCTTTTGCTGGGCGCGCAAGATCGAACCCTCAAAACCACCGTTGCCCTTGCAAGCCATTCTGCTTTGCCCGCATGTGTCGACGAACGCCTGGATGAAAGCAAAGCCAACCGAAAAGCCCGTGGCAATTTAACCGATGCGCTCAAAGATCTCTTGCTAAACCACTTGTCGCCTGAGCTTTCTCCAAAAGTCATTTTAGTTGGAACTTCGCTGCCTGCTCTGCTCGAATGGCTGCAAAGCGAGCTTCCTCCTGACAAGTATTCTGAGTGTGTCGATGTTTTGCAAAAAACTTCCCATGAAGACACCCATCCCGTGGTTTTTGCAGCGGGAGCCACCCGCACCTCAAACTCCGAAGTCCAGTGGGTCTTCGATTGAATCTCGTTTGCAAGTTTATCAAGGGTGACGCTCAGTTCAATAATGTTGCGCAAAATCACTCATAGAGTGCTTCAAAACCGTCGAAAAGGAAGAGAGCAAAATACGAGGGGGCGTGCATATGATTTTCCCGAAGCTTCTTTACAGACAATTTTCCAAAGCGAAACTGTTGCAGTTTCTAACTTGGTCTTTGTTTGTCAGCTGCAGCGGGGTCAATGTAACCACCCGTCCAAACGGCGTTTCTCCAAAGCCCGGTCAGGCCAGCTCTCGTCCTGCCGACAGCATGCCGGGCGAAGGGTCCGATGCGACCAAATCGGCAGACAATACCCAAGCCCCTGCAACCCTTCCAAAAGAAAAAGAAGTCACACAAGTTCCTGGGCCTCCACCCGTCGTTGTCACTCCCACTTTACCTCCTCTTGCTCCGGTCCTCTTTCCGCAGGCGGCCATGCTTCGCGCGGGAGAAAGCATAAAGTTTGAAGTTCAAAAAATAGAAGGCCTGACTCCTGGTTTTGAATTTATGATCCTTCGCTCTGACGATCAGGTCAATGTCGATTTGGGAACCATTACTCAGGACGGAATTTACAACGCCCCTGCCCTTGTTACAAGCGATCTTTCTGTAACAATTGTCGCAACGTCTTTGGATCGAGCCGATATTAAGGCCTCTGCAAAAATAAATCTGCTTGTTCCCGAAAAGCCTTTTCCTGCAGATGATGGTGTGTCTCGTGGTTTAGTTGGACTGATTTATCAAACTCCAGGCATTTCTTCCATGCCGGACTTTACTCAGCTTAACTCGCCATTTAAAAAAATTGTTGTTCCCAATTTAAACTTCAATATCGGTTGGCAAACACCTGCTGAAGAAGCAAAACGATTTCAGAGTGCTTTCTTTCAGAACTATCCCAGTCTGATTGAAAGCGCTGCGATTCAATTTACTGGAAAATTAATAATCCCACAGAGTGGTTCTTATATTTTTTCAATCACGAGCGATGATGGAGCCATGCTTTATCTTGATGACAAACTGATCGGCGGTCAGGCAGGTACTCAGCCACTCACCAAAACAACATCTCTTCCCATTCAACTTGAAGAAGGCGAACGTCGAATCCGCGTCGATTACTTCAATCGAAAGAGTAGCGGCGACTCAAACAGGCTCGGACTTATACTTTCGTGGATCCGACCCGGCGGAATTTCAACCGAGGAAGTCATTCCGAATACAGCGTTTAGACGCCCCGATTGATTCCTAGAATCCTCTGACCGCAAGCATTACTTTTTAGGACGTACATTAAGAGCAGGATTAGAATCGAAGAAATTGCTAGGGCGCAGTTCAAATGAAACCCATTCGGTGGGCATGATAGGCCATTCTTCGGGTCTTACGATGTGCGTAATTCCAGAGGTGTACCACAGCACAACATCGGTATCTTTGATGTTACGATTTGCCTGAGTCCATTTTTGAAGTCCGTCTTGTCCTTCGTTCCAGGTGGGATAAAGTCCGCCCGGAAAGAGTTCATTGGGGCTGTAAGGAGTGACATAAAGATGGGCATCAAGGTAACTTGCCTTTGTTTTGCGCCAATCGTCTCCAACCAAAGGCTTTGTATTTGAACCACCTTTGAGCACATAACCCGTCGGCATTCCCACTTTGTTACTTGCAGTGCTGCTCACAACCTGCCAAACACTCATGTCGTCAAACTGTCTTTTTGCTTCTAATTCGTTGTCGAAGCGTTGATTGCGTGTGGTGAGGGCGCCATGTTTTTTGTTACCAACCGTGACATAGGTCAGCTCAGGCTTTATTTCAACAAAAGAGTTTTGTCTTCCATCAACATCAAGGTCGAGTCGGAAATTATAGAGGTGTTGATGATGAGGCGCAACAAGGTTGTGATCAACCATTCTGCCATGCACGGTGTCTTCGTTTTCTGGAAACGGAGCGTGCTTGTGATCGTGGGGAACATGCTTGAGATCATGAGTGTGAACGGCCTTGGCTTCGACCATCCCCGTTGCTCCGGTACTCACTTTAATGGCACCATCGTCGGTAAGTCGCCATTCGTAAATATAATCGTAATTCCCGATGGCTGTTAAAAAGCGCATTGCCAATTCTTTTTTGGGTTTCGCAAAGCGATCGTCGCTGTTGATTTCGTAATGCGACCAATCCAAGCCGTCTCCTGTTTCGTAAATGCAAATTGCATTTTCGAGTGTCACAGGTTCGCCGTTTTCGTTCACATAAACCGAATCTCGATAGAGGGCGCTCGTCGGACAGTCGAGTCCAGGACGTAACGAAACACCAAGTTTTCCGACATTAAATTCTCCGGCGTCCAAAAATGCGCGCTCATACCATTCATCCGCAGCATCCCCATAGGGAACATAAATTTCACCCATGAATCCTTGATAAAGAACCTTACGATCCTTGCCACCATCACGATAGCGCACCGTAGAAATCACAGGACCCACGCGGGAGTCGATGCGAAAGTGAAACGACCAATTTTTCCACTTCACTTGACTTCCATTGACCACGACAGCACCCGTAAAAACCTGTTCTGGTTTCGCACGAAATGTATTTAAGGGCCGAGGACTTCTCCAGGGAGAACGATAAGAAAATCTATTGACTTGTTCTTTGGGTGCATCTTTGGGCAAGAGCCATTTCGACAAAAACAGGAGAGACTCCTGCATCGGCACAGCAACGATATCGGAGTCGCGCACGAGTATCGCTTTTTTGGAATTCATGTCGACAATTGCAGAAATTCCATCAATCGGATGGGCCCAAAAATTGCGATCGCCCGTTTCTAACATGCACTGCACTGAAACCGTGCGCATGTCTTTTTTAATGGCATCGTGTTCGGTATAGCGGACTGGAAACATCAAAGGTTGGCAGACAAGATTCGAAAAATCTGTGATTCCTCTTTTTGCCATCCCAGCTTTGAATGCGGGATCCGCAAAGGCAATTTCTTGCGCCAATGCATACTCAGAATCAAGCAGCGCAGGAAACACATTCTTTTTTTCTCGCCAAGATTCGATTTTACGGGTCGAAATATTCACAATTCCATCAAAAAATCGGTTCCCTTGCTTGAGCATCACAAAGGCGGCACGCGCCGGAACACGCACACCCGGATCCCAAACAAATTCCTTTGCGGGTTCACGCAACTGCATATTGACGATGCGCGACTCTTCATTCCAGATCTTTTGCTCTGTGAGAATGCTCATCACAGTCTTGATTTCGACTTCATCGAGACCATCGAGCGGATGCTTGAGCGAAGGTGCACTTTCTGCTTGGCCCAAAGCCAGCGTGGGCAACACGCCTGCAGCAAAAAGCGCTACAATTGAAAAGAGGGAATGGCAAAAGGCCGATTTTCGCATAAAATCTCCATAAGAAAAATAAAATCAAAGCGTTGAATACACAGAGGGGGAAAAGAATTGTTGATACGGTATCTGAAAATCAGAACAAAGAAAACGCTCTTTTTTAAAATTGAACCCGTTCATCCCACATTTTTGAACCCTTTGAAAAAATTCAGCTGTTTGATTTTGCCTTTATGCTTCGTTGCAACGGCATGCGTCAAAAAACCTCGCATACAGAATTCTTCACAAAAATCTGTTGACATCCCCATTACAGACATCCGAAGTCAACAGGGCTCAAACCTGTGTTGGTCTTATGGCCTGTTGGCACTCATCGAATCCAGATACAAAATAGCCACAGGACGTAGCGCAGATTTTAGCGAAGAAGCCGTTGGATTCTATAAAACTGCAGAACACTATTTAAGCATCTACAATACGTACATGAAACAGCCACCCGAAAGTCGTAAAAAGTTTTTTGAAAATTTTAATCTGCCCGAAACTGCAACATCGATACAATTGGGCATCATCAGCGGCACTCCCAACACGACCTGGACCTCAGAAAAAATCGTTGCAAAATATGGACTGGTTCCTGAAAGCAGTTTCAAGAAAAAAATAAAGACTATCGAAGAAACTCACGCAGATTTTTTTGATCTTAATAAAAAAATGTACGAACTCTTTGTGCAAGAAAAGGCTCTGAAGATTGAAGATATCTTTGAAAAAATGGTGGGAACAAGAGCATTTCCAAAACGTCCTCCAAGAACTGTTGAATTCAATGGACGCTTTATTTCTCCACAAGAAGTTCTTTTAGAAATAGGCTTTAATCATCGAGAATACATTTTAGCAAAAACCAATTCCACTGAGGAATTCGACCTCATGGTTGACATCATGAAAACTTCTCTTGCCGCAGGGTATGTTGTTCCCCTGAGTTTGAGTGTCGACCAAGAC
This sequence comes from Silvanigrellaceae bacterium, assembly GCA_044237915.1. Classification (GTDB taxonomy): domain Bacteria; phylum Bdellovibrionota_B; class Oligoflexia; order Silvanigrellales; family Silvanigrellaceae; genus JBIIEI01. Next base: position 13,807 of record JBIIEI010000096.1, read on the forward strand.
AGATACGACACCGAAAAAATGAAATGGTTCGGTACGTTTTATGACAATTTAAACCCTTCTGAATTGCACTATATCGTCGCAGTGGATTTTGTGAATGTCGGCGGAAAAGCGGGTGCGCTTTCAGGCCCTGAGCTGGAGATTGAAATGAAAAAACACTCCAGACTTCTCGATTATTTCCTCATCAAAAACTCCTGGGGCGAAAGTGGACTTTCGAAACTTCCGAAAGATTTTCTGTTGCGCAATACCTTTTCAACAGGAAAAGGAGTTTCGTTTTATGTGCCGCGCAAATTTGTACCGGGTGCACCGCCCTTGTAGCAACGACTTTGCACGTATTCGAGAGTTGAATTTGGCGAGATTTCCGGATTTACCTTGGGCCGTGTCGATACAGAGGGTACTCTTGAACCGTTCCGAAGGAACATCATTTCCACGCAAACAACCTCGTCAGGAGTGAGAAAGTGACACAAAAAAGAATTGCCGTCATCATTGGGAGCCTGCGCAAAGATTCATTGAATCGGAAAATGGCAAACAACTTTATCAAGCTTGCGCCGCAGGCCTTGAAACTTGAAATTTTAGAGATCGGCGACCTTCCTCTTTACAATCAAGATTTGGACGATCAACCACCGCAGGCTTGGACAACTTTCAGAAATCGCTTGAAGGAGTTTAGGGGTGTGATGTTCTTTACTCCTGAGTACAATCGCTCGGTTCCGGCCGTTTTAAAAAATGCACTTGATGTCGGATCAAGGCCTTATGGGCAGAGCGCCTGGGACAAAAAGCCGGGAGCTGTGGTGAGTGTTTCGCCCAGCGCTATGGGCGGTTTTGGAGCGAATCATCACCTTCGACAATCGCTGGTGTTTCTCAATGTGCCCGTCATGCAACAGCCCGAGGCTTACATCGGAAATGCCGCAGAGATATTCGACAATGCAGGCAATATTTCAAACGATTCAACGCGGAAATTTGCGAGTAAGATTTTAGAAGAATTTTCGCACTGGATTTTGAATTTCCGTACACTAAACAACTAAACATGGTAACATCTTCTATTCTCCAAGGCCTGTGCACCCCCCTCCCTTTTTATTGAAATCGGGTCACGATGGAGCATAAGGAGCAAACCAACCCATGATCTCGATCGTCTCCATGAGGCGCCCGGAGTATGACTTGCGAGTCGACCTCGGCACTTCAAACGTGCTCATTCACTCAGCTGAACATGGCTTGCTGGTCGAAGAGAGCGCAGTCATCGCCATAGAAACGCATCCTTCGGGAGATGTCACGCGCGGACGCGTCCTCGCAACCGGAAGGGCCGCACAGCGCATGATTGGAAAGGTCACTGGAAACATCCAGGTTCTGAATCCTCTCGAAAAAGGAGTTGTCGAGAGCCCCGCTCTCGTTGCTTTGATGCTCAAAGGATTTATGGCACAAGCAGAAAAAGTAAGGTGGCGGCCGAAACTGTTTTCTCGAAATTGCGTGCTGATTTCAGCTCCCTTTGGTGCCACTCCACTCGAGCGCCATGCTTTTTTTGAAGCCGCACAAACTCTCGGAGGCACTGTCGCGCTCGTTGCGGAACCCATTGCCGCCGCCATAGGTTCGGGCCTCCCCGTGCTCTCAACCAAAGGTCATATGATCGTCGATATTGGGAGTGGCATCACAGAAGCCGTTGTCATTTGCATGGGAGAAGTCGTTGTCGGACATTCATTGCGCATCGGCGGCAACGATTTTGACGAACAAATTCAAAAATTCATTAAACGCTCTCACAATTTCCTCATTTCAACGGACGAAGCAGAGCGCATTAAAATGAAGGAATTGGTGTTCGCACCAAGCAATCAATGTCACTCAATCACTGTGGCGGGATATTGCCTCAAAAATGGCGGACCCAAACGGGCAACATTCGATACATGTGAACTTGAATTTGCAGTCTCATACCTTGTGGAATCCATCGCACAACTTATTTTTCGAACGCTTGAAATCACTCCAGCAGAGCTTTCTGCTGACATCCTCGACCATGGGATATTGCTCACAGGCGGTGGATCGATGCTCAATCGGCTTGCCGAAAGGCTCACGAAAACGCTTGGAGTGCCCGTGCAACTTGTGTCAAAACCCTTGCATGCCGTTATCGACGGCAACATTGCAATTGCCTCAAACCGTGCACTGCATCAGGTTTGTTACCCAAGGCAATAAATCTGGAGTGTTTGCATGATATTTACAGATGGCTGGGCAAAGACATCTAAAAACATTTCCATTCACTTTATTGATTCCGGGGTGCTTGCGGGTTCGCAAATTACACCCTTTTTATATGCACCCGGCACGGCAGCCACTGCCGAACTCAGCAAAGAATTACTCAGAAAATTTCCCGAAAGACAAAGCACGGCGCTTAGTTTTCGAGGCCGTGGCCAAAGCGATACCCCCACGGTAGGCTATGATTTAGAAGGCCACATTGAAGATCTACATGCGGTTGTGGAGAAGTTGCAGCTTAAAGGATTTTGCTTGCACGGATACTCCCTTGGCGCAGCAATCGCGCTCGGATATGCCATTGAGTTTCCCGATTTCGTGACTGGGCTCATCCTGGGAGATCACCCCGCCACTTTTTTTAAACCACGCCCAGGATGGTGCGAGAGTTTCAAATCATCCACTTTAAAAGGGATAAGTGTACTTGAATATATGCGCTATGATGCCATGCAAGGCTTAGAAAGAGATTCAAAGCGGATCGACTTTAAAGAGCAGCTTCAAAATATCAAATGTCCTACTCTCCTTTTGAGAGGGAAACGAATGAGCGGCCCGCTTCCCTCATTTCTCAGCGAGAAAGATGTTGAAGTTTACACTAAATTCATCAAACAATTAAATGTGGTTGAATTTGAGCATTCAGGACATATGATTCCCTACGACGAGCCTGCGAAGTACGTTGAAGTTCTCCGTGAATTTATTGCAACCCTTGATAAAACTTAGAATTAAATTGTCATTAATATTAACTAAAAACAATGAATTAAAGACAAAAAGCTCTTATTTTATATACCACTTATCAACTATAATTATTAAAACTCGTTTTATTTCTAAATTTCCAACGGGGCCTTTATTGCCACAGCGAGCTTGCCCCTAAAGTAGAGGACGCGACTGGGATAAAATACGCTCACCTAATTTTACCCGCAAATGCATTCTTCATGCGGGAGTGCTGCTAGATAGAAATAATAGGATTTTTGGCCGTAAAAAACTTCTGAAACGAGTATGTTTGTTCTGGTTACATCAACTGCGAATCATGCACTCGTATCGGGTTGATGAACCGAGGCCATTATAAATATAATCTTTGCAATGATCTTTTGCCTGATCACAGGCTTCCTCTCTGGAGTCTCCGTCTGCAACGAAATCACGCACAGAACTGCCCGTATAGGTGTCGATAGCATCAACCGTGCACGAAGTTTCAACGGGCCTGTCATAGGGAGGACGAGAAGCGGGAGCCGGAAAGCCGTTACGAATCTTGCATTCGTGTTTTTCAGAAGCCAGTCCGTTGTAAATATAATCCTTGCATTTATCCTTTGCAGAGCGGCATGCCTGCTCTCCGCTACTGTCATCTGCAATGAAGTCCTTCTCAGAAACGTCCGTGTAGGTGTTGACAGCATCAACAACGCACGTCCAGGAGTTCGAATAGGATTGAACGACAGAAACTTTCTTTTTACTATCGGATTTTTCGAGCGAACAGCCGATGAAAGCAAAGAAAATAACCGGAACAGCAGTGAATAAACTATTCATGTTGAGGACCTCGTCAAAAAAAGAACTCTGTATAAAAAGTGTGGCAAACAAGAATTCCCGCCGAAATCTGGAACGCATTCCAGGACGAGTGCTTTTGAGCTTGGCACGCATAGTCTTTAAAAAAATTCCTAGACATTTTAAAGTAATATTTCGACACGAAATGGACTTAGGCCCGCGGCTACAGTTAAGCTCATGAAAATTCAGCAAACATATTTTCAGTGGCGCGACCGTCTGAGAAACGGGTCTTGCCCACAATTTAGGGTGCGAAACAAGGGCGCACCAGAAGCTGATTTCCTTAATCCAGTGTAAATCCCCCTACTAGAACGTTACAAATGAAGGATATAGGCAAGCTAAACGTATCAGAAAATGAACTGGCAAACTTTCTTTGAATGGGCCTTATTCATCGTTCCGCCAGAGTTTGCTAAAGCACCAAACCGGATTGCCCAATTTTATATCATAATGGGAAGTCGCCTCCTCGATTAAAGACGCTTTCGAAACAAGGAAGGGGCGGAGTTTTTGAAACGTCTCAATATTAGATTTCTTTGCCATGACCGGTCTTGAGCGCCTGCTTAGCGTGTCTCCTGGTTGTCAGTGGAAATTTTGCCGTAAAATTGATGAAGAAATTTCTGCATTTGGAAGACATGAATTTCAAAGAATTACTATTGCGAAGAAATTAGCCAAACCCATGAAGAAAATGACTGGAGTAAAGTCCTTTTGCCGATCGTATAAGCTCTAGGGATCAGGGTCGTGCAAGTGACATCTGACTCAGGAAGATCCATTTTTTCATTGTGTACAAACACTTTAAACGAAAATCATTCCCCCCGATCTTTTTCATAGTCTTTCCCATCTCAAACGTGAGGTTTTAACGACTCTATATAATTACGTAACTACTCGTTCAGATGGAACCACTGCAGCAGAGCGCTTTAGTGGAGTAAATTCTTGTTTTGTTATTGAATTCTAGCTACCTGAAGTTGATCCTCTAATTGGAATTATTCTTTTTTTCTGACAGCTCCCAAAACAGCATCCAAATAGGATGGCCGACTCACCGCCAAGGAGCATGCAATTTTATTCACTCAAGTGGCTGACCGGAATGGAATACTTTGTGAGCCTGATGTTAATTAATTCATTCATAAATCTGAATGAAATTGTAATTAATATCGCAAAAGATGTCATTAGAAATACAGAATCCATATAAGTAAGAAGTCCAGAAATAGTTTCTTTTAATAACAAAAAAGAAGAATTGGTGTTGTCAATAATTTCTAATTCTACTGACAGTTTTCGTGTCAAACAGTAAAATACAGAAGCAAAAGATGACATCATAATGATTACGATATGAACGTCTTTCCTTTCAAAAAAAATGTTCATGAAATTTTTTAAATTCCCACGATTTACAGTATTTTCAAAAAGGCAATAGAGTGCATAACTGATGGTTGGATAGGCGCAAGGTATAAATGTGAACCTGTAAGGAAATACAAACATAAATTCAAAAAGTGTTCTTGGAGAGAATGATGGATGCGAGACTAAAACTACAGTAACGATCGCTAAAATCATGACAAAATAACCTAACAGCCTTAATAAGGATAGTGCCATGCGTCCTCCTATTTAATTTTATGAGCTATGGAGCAATTATTATTAGATACATGTCGGAAAATTATATCATTAATTGACATAGTTAAAGTTTATATGTGTCAATTAATCGATTCAGAAGTTTTGTAAGGTTCATGTGACTTGACTTTTTCAGATCTCCTAAATCGACTTTTGACATAGGATGGCCCTCCCGTGGGCTGCACAAATGGCACCACAGGAAACCCAAAGATGAATAATCCTGCGAATGTGTTTGTTGTTGGTCTCAGTCAGGCAATTCATTTAGATCCAAAATACCCTGAATCCAGATGTGACTCTCGGAAAGAGGTTATGTTTCCGACAAAATTCCCCGCAAACTCTCAATCAAAATTCATAGGCTTTAAAAAAAGGCAACGAACTCTTGTTTCGTTATTGAATAACAGGGAGTAGGTTGTACTGAGGCCAAAAGCTTAGCCGTAGTCTCAATGCCCTGCGTCTCGCGACCAAAATGTTTTCCGTTGAAAGAAACAAAATTGATTGACTGTCTCACAACCTTTTCTGAGCTAGGCGTTGATAGCACAATGTTTTGATTATGGGAGCGAATAGGGCAGCCCCCAAAAACAAGCGCGAGGTATGCAGTCCAGATTTTTATATTTATTCACCGTCGACATGGCATTCTTGCCGAAGTTCTTTCAGAGCGAATTTGCCAACCCTCAATAAATATCGCACAAATTCTAAAACCGTCATGCAACGGTTAATTATCACTAAAGTTTCTATTGAATACCCCGATTAGATAGGGTACGAAATATCAGGGGTGAGTTTTGGATAGGATATTTGTATTGATGGAAGCCTTCGAACGAAAATGGAACGCAGCGGGCTTAGATGATGGCGATCTTCAAGGACTCCAGATGGCACTTTTAATGGACCCAAAAGCGGGTGTAGTCATTCGCGGAGCAACACCCTTACGCAAGGTTCGTTGGGCTCGTGCAGGAATGGGAAGGAGTGGAGGAGTTCGTGTCTTTTACGTTGATTTCCCGGTCCTAGGTCATTTATTTTTACTGGCAATCCTTCAAAAAAATCAATCTGATAACTTTTCAGAGGCCGAACGCAAAGCTTTAGGTAGCCAGATTGCTGGTATTGAAAAGGATTTGCGCACTCGCTTGGAGACCGAAAGGAAATCTTATGCAAACAAGCGTAAATAAAAAAGAAGCTAAAAAGCAAAATAAACACTTGAAAAATGAAGGCGAGTCCTTTTTTTCAGAGCTTATGGGAAGCATGGAAGAGGCGCGAGATTTTGCACGAGGCCAAAAGAGGTCCGGAACGAGAGTTACGAAGCAACACTTTGAGCCCGTGACTATCCCGACTGCAAATGAAATACGAAACGTAAGAAATCGACTCAACAGAACTCAAGTCGTATTTTCTGAAATGCTGGGCGTTGTCATCGCTCTTGGAAATCCGACAAAATACAAACAAACGCGCCGGTTCGAAGCGCTGCTTAGAACGTGAACCAGAGTTCGCTGTCCAAATTTTATAGGTAGGAAGATATTGCCGGAAGAGATTCC
>JBIIEI010000097.1:0-20414 GCA_044237915.1 Silvanigrellaceae bacterium
AAAAGAAAAAAATCGTGCGGCTGCTTGTCGAAGAAGTGCAGATTGACACCGTCTCTGAGAAAATTAACGTCAAGCACATTATTCCACTTGTTCCTAAAAAGTGTCAATTGCGTTCAGGGAGTCATAACGCCACCCTGTGGACTGCCGGTATCTGGGTAACTCATCTCTTGACCTTCCAAAACCCCAGCGTTCAGCCACTTGTCAATGAGTTTGACAATCACTCCGTCCTTTATCCGATGTTTGAGAAAGTTCCTAAGGTGGGATTTGTCGATATGATCGAAGAACTTCCGAATATCGACTTCAATAATCCAGCAACCTTTCATAGACATGATTTGATCTCGGATAAACTCGACTGCTTGAAGAGCGTTCTTACCTCGTCGAAATCCAAAGGAATACGGAAGGAATTCCTCTTCGTATATCGGCTCCAACATCATCGTGACAGCTCTTTGCAGAACTTTGTCTTCGAAAGTTGGGATGCCAATTGGTCGAGTTTCGTTCTTGCCACTTCCTTTCGGGATGTTCACTCGTCTTACTGGTGGAGCTCGGTAGCTACTTGTTTTAGCGCGATTTAGTAACGCTTTCAGTTTTTCATCGAGATTCAATGCAAAATCTGTTGCGTTCTGGCCGTCCACACCAGGTGCTCCATCTTTCCGAGTAACTCGAAAAGCTTCCTTCAACCAATCCACGTCCATAAAGTGGTTTAGTGATAAAATACCCACTTTAAGTTTCTTTCTCGCAAGCAATGCTATTCGTTGTTGTTTCGTTTACACGCTTTCTGGCATCAAAGTACCATTCATGTTTCCCTCCAACGATTCCATAACATGGTGTTCCCTTCCCTCTAATTGGGTCCCTTCGGTTCGGTTCCCCAACGTCTTTGGTACTATGAAACACTCCGAATTCTCGCCGTCCTTCGTCCTACGCTCGGTTTCCTTCGCGCAGGTCTACCAATTGCATGGAGACGGCGAGACCTCCCAGGTTCCTGGGGAACCCCCATCCGAACGTGCCTTGTTCTAACGACTCCGGTGAAGTCAGCGCATTTATGCCATTACAGCGCCAATATTGTCTTCTGCCTGTACGACGGCGTCGGCCTTCACATTCGTCTTACGAAGTTCGGTATCAAGGCCCGCGCGGTCGCTGTCTACGCTTCGCAGTCAAGATTGCTCTTGAACCACGCAAGACTCGCTTCTGGCGTCGGCAAACTTATCCAGGTGGGATTGATTACCCACAGGGTTCCATCAAAAGGTTTCAGCGATGAGCTACACCTCATTCTCCTTTTCCAAGCTTTGCCTGGCGCAACGTACAATGCCTACCGCCAAGTTTACGAAGCTGGGCGGCTGCTCCCCCCCCCCCTCGCCCCATGAATGAAACCTTGGCCCCCCTTGTAGAAAAGGTCTTTTGGGCGCATGCCCATTCTCTAGAGAATTCAGGGTTTTTGGGCAAATGACCTATAGCCAGAACTTTCTTTTAGTTGCTTAATTGTGATCAACAAGGAGGTCTCTATGAACTTTGCTTATTTGCATCTCATCTTGAATCACATTCCCATAATCGGGATGCCGGTGGCGCTTTCTTTTTTGGCCCATGGTCTGTGGACAAAGAACGCTTCTATCCAAAGGTTTTCATTGCTGGTCCTCTTTGGACTGGCGGTAGTGGTTCTGCCGGTTTATCTCACTGGTGAGCCGGCCGAAGAAGTCGTTGAGCATTTACCCGGTGTTGTGGAATCCTTTATCGAATCACACGAAGATGCTGCCCAATTTTCGCTGATCCTAACTCTCGCAACCGGAGCCATGGCGCTTATCGCGCTGTGGTTCCAAAAAAATGAGTTGCGCAGACGCTTGCTGAATTTCGCTGTGATGGGAATCGCCACCCTCGCGCTTTTAAGCCTCTCTTACACCGCCAATCTTGGCGGCAAGATCAGACATACCGAATTTCACTCGGGCGTCGCGGCTCAGGTCGATGGCGCGCCTGCTGCCGAACAAAAAGGTGGCGATGATGATGACTGAGTCAAATCTTTCGCAAACGGAACAACGGTTTCTGACAGAGATACTTTCATTGATAGTCATTCTTGTTGGCTTCGACCTTCTGACCGATTTCAATGAGGGTGTGCGCTGGCCCCACCTGACGCTGGAACTTTCAGTGGCCGTAGGAGCTGCCGTAGGAATTATCCTCCTGATGCGGAACTCTTTTCGTAAAACGCACGAACTGGTTCAATCTCGCGAGATCATCATCGCGAAAGAAAAAGAGGCCGAGCGTTGGCAACTGGAATCGCAGAAATATATCCAAGGCCTCGGAATTGCGATCGACGCCCAGCTTGCGAGATGGTCGCTTTCTCCCTCAGAAAAGGAAGTGGCGTTGCTCCTCCTCAAGGGATTGAGTTTGAAGGAGATCGCAGACATTAGAAAAACGGCAGAAAAGACAGCCCGCGCCCAATCAGTTTCTATTTATTCAAAGTCCGGGCTTGCGGGACGCTCCGAACTTTCGGCATTCTTTTTAGAGGATCTCTTGTTGCCGACCGGGTCTTCTGAAAGTGAAGTATTTCGCCCATGAAAAGAATTTCGTTTGAAACCCTTAAAGATTTAAGCCCCCGCCAAGAAGGCCTCTCCGCAGCTGAGGTGGCGTCCCAAAGTTTGCTTTACGGGAAAAATGAAATTGTCGAGGTAACAGGAAATCCTTGGCTTGAACTTGCTCTGGACACATTGAAAGATCCCATGATCTGGTTCTTGCTCGGGATTGGAACGGTCTTCATTCTGGTGGGAGATACAAGCGAAGCCATTGTACTTTTCGTCGCGATTTTGCCTCTCCTCCTCATGGATGCGATTCTTCACTGGCGCACTCAAGCTTCAACCTCAAGCCTCAAGGGACAGCTCACCTCGCAGGTGGCCGCTCTGCGGAACGGCAAGGAAGTACAAGTCGCCTCGCATGATCTCGTGCCTGGAGATCTCATTTTCGTGAATCCTGGGCTTTATCTTCCGGCAGACGGAATTTTTCAAGTGGTCAAAGATCTGCAAGTCGATGAGTCTGCCTTAACGGGGGAGGCATTCCCTATGACCAAGAGCATTTCGGGTTTGGAACCCTTTTCCTTGTCTGACAAAGGAGAAACGGTAGTCGATCCAAACTGTCTCGGCTTTGCTGGAACGCGAGTGCTCACCGGACTGGGAAAAATGCGCGTTTTGTACACCGGGCAGCGGACCGCTTACGGAGAGATTATTCAGAGCGTTTCAAAAATGCCGCATGAGCGAACTCCCTTGCAGAAGTCCATCACCAAACTCGTGCAAGGCCTTATTTTCGCTTCGGCCCTTCTCTGCCTGCTGCTTGCGGGCGTACGAGTGTATCAGGGCCATGGCTGGCTCGATGCCTTGTTGAGCGCGGCAACCCTCGCGGTGGCGGCGATTCCCGAGGAGTTCCCGGTCGTCTTCACTTTTTTTCTCGGAGTCGGCGTTTACCGGCTGGCGAAACAGCGCGCGCTCGTACGCCGCGCCGTCTCCGTCGAAAACATCGGGCGGATCACCCATATCTGCACGGATAAAACCGGGACAATCACTCTTGGTGTTCTGCAGCTCACGCATATGGACCCTGCCGATGGGCTCACTGACCTGGATGTGCTGAAAGCTGCCTCCGCGGCATCGAATCCGGATGGCTCCGACCCCGTTGATGTCGCCATTCGCGTAGCGGCCAATCTTCAGAAACTTGCAACTCAAACCCGTAGTCGAACCTTTCCGTTCACCGAAGACCGCAAGCAGGAGACTGCCTTTGCCCGAGTTGAAGATGGGCAAACCTTCGCTTACATGAAGGGTTCGCCGGAAACTGTCCTCGCCAAATCTAATCTTTCCGAAGAAGTGCTGCAACAATGGAAAGAACGCACAAAAAAATGGGCTTGCGAAGGCCATAAAGTTCTTGCTTGCGCCCGCAAGCTATTGACCGAAAAGGAGGCCGACCGAAACGAAGAGCCGCCTTCAGGATTCGAATTTTGCGGACTCCTTGCTTTTGAAGACCCGCCACGACCCGAAGTCGCCGAAGCGATGGCCTACTGCCAAAGAAATGCAATCAGCGTCCTGATGATTACCGGCGACCATCAAGACACCGCCATTGCGATCGCCAAAGACGTCGGCCTGGGAGGACAATTTCCAGTTGCCGTTTCAGCAGAAGATGAACCAGAAAAATTCCAAGAGAAATGGCTCAACGATAACCCAGATTTCCTGCGTAGCCTTCACGTCGTCGCCCGATGCACGCCTTTGCAGAAACTACGGATAGTGAACGCCTTAAAGAAATCTGGCGAACTTGTCGCCGTAACCGGAGACGGCGTCAACGACGTGCCCGCCCTCAAGGCGGCAGATATTGGAATTGCCATGGGAGAACGGGGAACCAGAAGCGCAAAAGAAGTGGCATCGATCGTCTTGGCCGATGACAACTTCCGAACGATCGTTGGCGCGATCAAAGAGGGGCGTCAGCTTTTTACGAACCTAGGAATGAGCTTCAAGTTTCTTCTTTATATTCATATTCCGCTTGTCCTGACCGCTGCCGTAATTCCCCTCTTCGGATATCCACTTGTTTACCTGCCCGTGCATATTGTTTGGCTCGAACTCATTATTCATCCTTCAGCGCTTTTCGCGTTTCAGCAGCCGGCCGAAGGTGTGGACGAAATACGCCAATCAAAGAAATCGTTTTTCAGTCGAGCCGATATCATTGCAGTCGTTACAATTGCCCTCGCCCTTACAGCAGTCATGGGTTTGAGTTTCGTTGCCGGCCTCAGTGAAAATATGGGTGAAGGGCACGCACGAGCAAAAGCGTTGGTCATGCTGACTTTTTGGAGCGCGGGAACAGTCGCAGTGTTTTCGAGATTCAAAACTTTGGCGTCCATTCTAATCGTGGCCTGCACTCTGCTTTCGACGGTTGTGTTGGTTCAAATTCCTTTCACTGCCCAAATACTTAAGTTGGAGCCGCTGCATCTTACGGATTGGGCGGCGATCTGTGGTTGGGTCGCGCTGTTTTTAACATTTCAGGTGGTTGGAAATTTTGTGATTTCGCGACGCTCTGGTCGAAAATAATCGATTGAGGGCTCCTGGGCTCGAACTTGCGAAAAATTACTCTAAGAGATGCATAGCTTAATATGTCTATGTAGCGCTCAGTCCCTTACAAGGACAGCCTTAAAAAAGGCACTAAAAAAGGCACTAAAAAAGGCACTAAAAAAGGCACGTGGCGGATTCGTTTAAAAACCGCAGTTGCATGAGATTTTGTGAGCTGGCTAATTATCTCGTTCTCACTTCAGCGATTGAGCAAAACAGGAGAGTAAAATTTTCTTGCTAGTCAAATTTTTCCTTAAAATATCAGTTACTTCTGATAACAAACATAATTATCACAAGTGAGAAAATCGACTTTTCTTCCCTCAAATTCAAGATTGATTATTAAGATTATTATGATACAACCGATATGTAGGGGACGAAGAGTGCGGATTTTTAACAGTGGCACTGTTGGGGCTTGGATCGATCGGCATGCAGGGGCTGCAACTGGGCTTAAGGTCTGGGGCAGCACGTGCTTGAAAAAGCAGTGTAGCGAACTCCAAACGATATGCTGGACTCCATCACCTGCGACATCATCCGCGTGAAGCCAGCGGCACAACTTCCCGAAGGACTGACTCGGGTGGTGTTTGATATCTCAGGAAACCGCTTCAGGTTGATGGCTCATGTGAGCTTTTCGCGGCAGCATGTGTTCCTCAAATGGTTTGGAACCCATGCCGAGTATGACAAGATTGATTTTACCACTCTCAAAGTGGAGGAAAAACCGTGATTGAAGTGTTTCCCCTCCGAGATGAATCGGACTATAAAAAAGCTCTTTCTCTTTTGGAGCACACTCCACCGGGAGATGCGGAAGTCGAATCCAAAATAGAAATCATGGCTCAACTTGTTGAGCTTTGGGAGAGAACCCATTTTGCAGAATTGCCGCAACCATCAGCTGCGGATGTTCTAAAAGAACTGATGCTTTTAAAGAAGACAACGCAAACTGAACTCGCAATTCTACTCGCGACTCCGCCTTCAAATATCTCTGCCCTTTTGACAGGGCGTCGCAAACTGAACACCGCGCAGGCTGAAAAGCTCGCTGAATTTTTTCGGGTAGAGGTGTCTATTTTTGGTGAAGTTTTTAAGGCCCGTTTTCGAGTAAATGGAAAAAAACCGATCTGATTTGTCTTATTAACCTTGATGACTTGGATAGAAAATTCATCTCGAAATCATTAGAGTGAAAAATTTTCCATTTCTAAATAAAAAGATAAAGGTCTAAAAAAATAGAATATTTTTTACAATAATTGAAAAAATATGGCTTTTAAAGCTCTAAGACGCCTTTATCTTTTTTAACAGTTAATCCTCTTTGCTTTTCACCGCTGATGGATTGGACTTTTATGTGGTTCAATTTGGGGAAAATCTTGCCAAATGCGAAGTTCACTTTTGTGCCAGCCAGTGGTTTTGAACAATCTGCTTTGAAGTTTGCATGGACTTCGCTATGTTCCGCGCGGTTTTCTTTTCCATCTTTTGATTTTTTAGAGGAATCATGTTCTTCGTGTTCTGTGACAAAAGGCTTGACCTCGAGAGCTGTGAATTTGCATTCTAAGCTTGCATCCAAAATCACCATTTCACCCATGCGATTTTTTAAATTTTCAATGGCTTCATCGCGTGCCTTGATGTCGGATTCCTTTTTAGCTTCATACTCAAAGCCATAAATACTTTCTGATGGCGAATGAAATTCTATATTGATGCTCTTTCCTTCGGCTACAATATTAAGTTCAGCAAAACCATGCTCATGTGCCTTGTGGGAATTTTGTTTTTTAGCCAATGCGTGTGAGGTAAAAAAAAGTGCAGAAAAGAGACTAAACGAAGGTGCAAAGTATTTTTTCATGACCCGTTCCTTTCATAGTGGCTGTTAAAATTCACTTGAACACTGACCGTTGGATGCACAAAATATATTACGTAGAAGTTCAGAAATACCAAGTTTTCCTTCTCCAATATATTGACTACGGAGAGCTGTGTACCATGACAAAGTTCTTTCAGCCTTCATTTTTAAGACCTTGTCCTGAGGGCCTTCAATGTAAAATTTGGGCACAGCCCAGACAAAGCGACCCTTTTCACCCGAAAAAGTTGGAACATTATAAAAATCGCGCTCTACAAATTTGCCCGTTTGAGCTTGGCTGTGAGCTGCGTCTGCAAAGAACTCTACAGCATGTTCTGGATATCCAAATAAGTAGCCATAGGTTTTAAATCGGCTGAGAAAAGCCCCTTTATCCACTGCATTTACTGTATTTTCTACACCGCTTTCAGTGGAAATACCCAACTCTATGAATTCAGTGGGATGACTTTGAACAGCCTTTTGAACCGACGAGTTCCGATAAAAAACAGCTTCGAAGTAAATAGAGCCTTCATGCTCCTGATGAAATCTTTGCAAAAATGCGCCGATATCAGGGCCGCAGTGAAACGTCGAAAGGATAGCTTTCAAGTCCTGCGTTGCTTTGGGATTCAGATCGCTTTTGGGTATTTGCAGCGATGCGACACCACTGCTGATAGGTTTTATGGTGTCGAGAAGCGTGTAAAGCGCTTCCGTATCGAGGGCACGGAGCAGAATTCTTTCAGCTTCGACTTTCAGCTCTAAAGAGAGTGATTCGAGAGGAAAACATTCACTTCTCGAAACGACCGTAGGGATTTCATTATTTTGATTTGCAAAACCAACTGAAGGACTTGTGAGGCCTTGGAGCATAACCATGAGGGATGTTCCAAGGAGAGTCAGAGACGTTTGCATACAATTTCCTGTCAGTAAGGAGAGTGGGTGTGAAGATCAAAGGTGTAGGCAATCTTAACGATAAATAGGTATCAATGAATTCCAGGGCAGGCTTTGTTGCTCTTGGGAAATCGACAAGGCCTCAGGCAAAAAGATAATGATTTCTCAACAGGAAAGTCAAGGAATCGTTTTTGTTTTTGTTTTATCATGCTATAACTATTGATATTTATAACATGCGCTATAGACTTATCAAAAATGGGAATTCTGAGTTTGACTTGAGTCTTGCAAATTTTAAAGATAACGCTATATCAATATTGAAAGATAAATTTGAGTCATCATGCTTTAGGCATTCACTTGCCGCGAGGGTTCATGGAAAAGCTTCCCGTCACGGTCCTTTCAGGTTTCTTGGGTGCAGGAAAAACCACTTTACTGAACCACATCCTTCACAACCGTGAAGGTAAAAGAGTAGCACTCATCGTCAATGATATGAGTGAAGTTAACATCGACGCAAAACTTATTAAAAATGGTGGATCAGAACTTTCTCACACTGAAGAAAAGCTTGTCGAAATGAGCAATGGCTGCATCTGCTGTACGCTCCGTGAGGACTTGCTTATTGAAGTGGCCCGTCTCGCACAGGAAAATCGTTTCGACTACCTTGTCATCGAAAGCACGGGCATTTCAGAGCCCTTGCCCGTGGCAGAAACATTCACATTCAGGGATGAAAGTGGCAAGTCTCTGTCTGATATTGCGAGGCTCGATACCATGGTTACCGTGGTCGACGCTCGAAATTTTTTGAAAGACTATAAAGAAGCCGATCTGCTTTTGGATCGTGGACAAGCGGTTGATGAATCTGACAGTCGAACGCTGTCGGATTTATTGGTAGACCAAGTTGAGTTTGCCAACGTCATTGTTCTCAACAAAACCGATCTTGTGAGCCCAGAAGAGTTAAAGACAGTCGAAGGGTTGTTGCTGAAACTAAACCCCTCTGCAAAAATTCTTAAATCTACTCATTCAAAAGTAAATCTTGGGGACGTGTTAGATACAGGCCTTTTCGACTTTGAAAAGGCGGCCCAAGCACCCGGATGGCTCTCTGTGCTGCGAGGGGAAGAGTCCTCTGAATCAGACACCTATGGATTTTCCTCCTTTGTTTATCGTGCACGCAAACCCTTTCATCCAAAACGTTTTTCAGATTTCGTGGATAGTGAAAGTGATACGATTTTGCGTTCAAAGGGTTTTCTTTGGCTTGCCTCGCGCTCTGATTTTGCCGCATCGTGGTCTCAAGCGGGAGCATCATGCAAACTTGACCCTGCGGGCACTTGGTTATCACTCTTGCCCAAGTCTGAGTGGAATCTTCCCGATGACGCACTTGCTGAAGTCCTCTTAGAATGGGACGAAAAATGGGGAGACAGACGCCAAGAACTAGTGATTATTGGCCGCAATATGAACCATGATGAGACACTCAATGCTCTCAATGGCTGCCTTTTAACCGATGCGGAAATGGCATATGGCGAGGGCGTATGGGCTGCATTTGAGGATTCTTTTCCGCTTTGGGGAGGGCATGATCACGATGACTGTGAACATGAACACTCTCCTGAAGAACTGGAAAAAATTGAACGTCAAGTTTTGGATGAGGCAGAAGTCACCCTTTTAAAAGCCATGACATTTGATGCATTAGAATCAAAAGTAACAGAGCTCATTGCAAATGATCAGCATGGACTTGCCGTTTTGTATCAAGAACGCCTGGTGCTTGATTTTCAAAACAAAGAATCTTACTTGGCAGAAATGAATCAATATAAACTAGGTCTTATTTATAAAGAAATTGGTGAAGAGCATCGTTCACCTGCTTTGCTGCGTGCAGGCATTTCTCAAATTGAGACCAAGGATGAGCCTTGGATGCTGTGTGAAGCATTGAATTATTACTCGCTCACTCTTGTTTCCACGCAAGACTTTGCCCGCGCACGATTGGCAAGCGAGCGAGGGATCATTGAGGCTCGAAAAGCGGGCCTCAATGCCTGGGAAAGTACTTTTGAGTATGCTTTAGCCCATTTTGATATTGCTCAAGAGCTTATGGAATCAGCGAAAGAGCGCTTAAATCGTGCGCTCACTTTGCGACAGAATTTACCTGAGGCAGAACTTCAAGCTCCCGTTCTCACCACTCTGGGAGTTGTGCATGAGCAAGAAAGCAAGTTTGACTTAGCTCGAAAATTTTATGAACGTGCGCGGCCGCTTTTTAAGAACAGCCAAGAAGAACCAATGCCTGAAAAAGCCCACTGCGAAGAGGGTATCGCGCGCTTGAATGCGATGTCTTTGAAGCAAAAGCTCACTGCTGCATTATAAAAGAAGAGTTCATATACACCATGAATAGGAGAAACAGAGATGAGAGAATTCGTTAAGCTTGTGGGTATTGGACCTGATGGCAAACCCACGGGTTCAGTTTACACGACCACAAAAAATAAAAAGACGATGCAGAAAAAACTTGAACTTATGAAGTACTGCAAGTTTACTCGCAAACACATCCTCCATCGGGAAGCAAAGTAACGATGCCTGATTGGCTTCTAGGGCGAGATTCAACTTCTTTTGAACACCTGATATAGGAAGGCAATGTGGGATATTTTCAACGTTGAAGTGATGAGTAAATTTACAATGGAAGATCAAAATATAAAAAAAAGAAGGCAGACCACACAGGGGGAAACCATCCGGGAAGTCATTTTAAAAAGTGAACGTCCTCTGACGGTTGACGAGATTCACCATCTGGCTGCTCTAAAACACCCTGGCTTGGGCATTGCGACAGCTTATCGTGCTGTGCTTCGACTCGTTGATGAAAAAATGATTCAAGCAGTTTCTTTCCCGGGCGAAGGCCTGCAATATTATGAAGTCTGTGGAAGCCTTGAGCATCATCATTTCCTTTGTCGAAAGTGTGATCGTGCTTTTTGTATTGACGGAATCCCCTTAATGTGGGACCGCCTTGTTCCCGGAGGATTTCAGCTTCAGAATCATCAAATCACACTTGCCGGACTGTGCAAAGATTGTCGGGCGAGTTAAAAATAAGACCATTTTGCGACAAACTGATGAAACAATAGATAAGATAAAAAAGTGACCTCCGAGTGTTTTAACATACCATTTTGTCAAGTATTTACTCCTTGGGGGTTTGTTTGTTTTCGAATCATTCTTCAAAATTCTCTCTAAATGTAATCTTTTTTTCTTTGCACGTTCTGTGCATAAACACTTCTTTCGCCTCTGAAAAAAAGCACTTTGAACTCAAAAATCACCATTTTTCGCTGGGTGAATTTGGACGTATTCTTCCGCTTCCACAAGGCCCTGAACAGACGCCTTTAAACCTGATGAATTTCTTAAGCGATCCTCTTCATAAGGAACTGTCACGGGATCCGTATGAAAATACTCTCATGCAAGATATTTATAAGCATCTTCTTTGGGAGCCCGAAACACAGCGCATCGGAATTTGGCCTGGGACCTCCATAGAAGGCATGAATACCTTTGAAAATGGCTTTTCTATGGTTACAAATCCTGACGTTCTTCCCAAAGCCATTCTTGGATTCGAACCCCATCATTTTTTGATGAAGCCCGAAGAATTTAAGCATTGGTTTGCTCCTCAAAACTGGGTCGTTGTGTCTTATCGCATTGATCCTTGTAGTGTTGAAGTTCCCCTTCCCCAAGAGATTCTTCAACTTCCTTCCAGAGAATTCGGAGTAAAAGGCAGGCTTGGGGACCAAACACTTGAAGAACTCTTCTGCGTACCGATGGTGAGGCTCGTAGCGCAACCCATGCAAGCACAATATGTCCAACCTGACGGACGCAAGGGCGCTGATGCAGACGACAAGGCCTTGCATCTCAGTTACCTTGCGGTGTCTCGTTCCCTTTTTCAAAGACTTTCAACCCCTGAAACCACAGATGTTTTAAGTGGCAAAACCTTAAATCGCGAAGACATTACGCGCATGGTTGCGCCCTATGTCACACATCGAAAAGCACTTCTAAAAGCGCGCACCCAGCTTCTCGTTGCCGTTGTGCAAAGCACAAACTTGTTTCCTCGAAGTCCAACGGACCGAATTCCCAATACTGCTGCAGAACTGCTTGCGTATGCAAACTTTCCTGAGAAAGAGTTAGTTTTTAATGCAACACATAAGCTCCTCAATCCTTTTTGTAAGCCAGAATCGCTTTTACGTGTCACCACAATGATGTCTGCTGCCCGCCGGATGTACATGATCAATTGGAGTTTTGGGTCGTTAGAAGTTGATCCTGATTCTATCTATTGGCAAAAGCGCATGTCCAAAAAAGGATTTAATCTTCAAGGTGTTGCAACAAAGCTCATTCCCTCAAAAATTGGCATTATTTCTCAGCATGGCCAAGGGAACGACTTCAAGGTCGCAAAGCTATTTGACCTCAATTTCTTCGACGTTTTAAAGAACTCACGCACTCAAATTTCTGATGACAGAACTCAACTTGTTGACCTCTTTGACCGTGACTTTCAATTCCAAGGAATGGAAGCTCAAGCGACGCAAAGCTTTGGCGAAAGCGCTTCTGAGATCATCAGTACCTATGCAAGCAACTTTACCTTTATGAATTCACTCTCTCGTGCACCCGAGAGTCGCACCGATATTTTGAAACCCTTTGCAAACGTCATTGATCCTGCAAAATCAAACAGACACATGCTTTCGTGCTCAACGTGCCACGTGAGTGATGGTCTCTTGCGCTTTCAGCTTGATGCCAATGGAAATCGCCTCACAGACGCCTTTGCTACCATGCCACTTGAGACATTAAAGGGCTCTTTTGATCTCACTCCTGAGGGCGGCATAGAAGGACAAGACCCTTACGAAACAGAAAATATTCATGCCTTGGGTTATTTTTTCTCGGTTAATAATAAGCCTAAAGCCACGTTGAGCTTTCGAAGTTTGGCAGAAATTGTGGCTAGCCGAGATTTAGCAAACAAATTTGTCAGAAGCGATCGTCCTTAGCCATTTCCTGCAGCTCAACAAGGCATCTTATCTTAAGACTCAAACAGGCCTGAGACTTGACATTTTTCATGATAATGCATTATCACTTATTTGAATTCGAGATG
Source organism: Silvanigrellaceae bacterium (assembly GCA_044237915.1). GTDB lineage: Bacteria > Bdellovibrionota_B > Oligoflexia > Silvanigrellales > Silvanigrellaceae > JBIIEI01. The sequence continues at coordinate 12,830 of JBIIEI010000097.1, forward strand.
AACTTCAAATACGGAGATTTCTTTATGAAAACTATTTTCTTGTCAGGTTTTCTTTCCCTTTCAGTTGCTACGATTGGACTTTCGAGTTTTTTAAATCCTCAAACAGCGCTTGCGGCTGAAGGCACCTTTTCAGGGCAAAAAGTTTCAACTTTGGGCAACGACGCCGGTTTGCAGATCCAACCCAATCGCATCGCAGGCACCGGAAGCTTTATATTCCAAACATCTCTCGCAGGCTTTGGAGGAGATTCCAGTCACGCACTCTCGTTCTCTTTGAAAGACGGAGGGAGTCTGATCTTTTCTGCCTATACGGCTGAAGATCTTTCGGGTGCATTGCAGTTTGAATTCACGCGCGCGGGAACGGCCCTGACGGCTCAAGTTTCTAAGGCAGGAGAAAGCGCGCGAGATATTTCGGGCTCATTTTCTGAATTTGATGCTTCCCAGGTCATTGACTTACAAATTGATATCCACAACTCAGAAAATCCTGCACATCTTTTGGTGTGGAATGCTCTTGTCGGCAAATTTACCGAAGATACAGCTCTTTTTAATTCTGGAGAAAACGGCAGCTCGCCCGGAAAAGGCAGTGGACTTTTTCGCGGATTTACACTCAATAATGCCACAATATTTAAAGCAACACCCACAAAACCAAAGTTTCATCACGAGCATTAATTGAGGCATTTTTAAATAAATATTCACAAGTGATAAGAGCAGAGGTCATGCATGTTCCAATTCCATAAGTGCCGTAAAATGGCGTTTTATTGCTGCTTATTGACGAGTACTTTTATGGCGACTTGTGGGGGTGGCACGCGCACACAATCTGCTCCTAAAGATCCAGAGGCTAGCCCTCCCCCTCCTCCAGCCTTGCAATCACCAATCGCCGGAAATATTGTTGGCCAAAGAACCTTTTTAGAGGTTTGTAACGATAAAAATTTATTGCCCTCGGCACGCACCACGGTAGAGTTTCTGATCAAAGATGTCGCAAAAGCTGCAAATTGTGACGAAGCGCATTCAAAACTCAATGGCATTCGAAGCATCAGTCTTGAAAAAAGCGGTCTCGAAAATATTGAGCCCCTCAGCACGCTTTGGAACGTGCGCGAACTTAAACTCGCTCAAAATTCCATCGCTGACATCAGGCCTCTTGCGCACCTTGCACGACTCGATAAGCTTGATCTCAGAGGAAACAAGATCGTGAGTCTTTCGGGAATCGAAAAGCTCGTTGATTTAAGGGTCCTTGATTTAAGTCATAATCAAATCGAGGATATCTCGCCAATTTCAATGCTTGTTCGTATGGAAAGACTGAAATTATCGAGCAACCGCATTGTGAATATAGATGCTCTGCGCCCTCTCATAAAGCTCGAGCAGCTCCAGGCAGTCAACAACTTAATCGAAGATGCTTCTTCTCTGCAGAATGCCACTTTTCTGAATATATTGGCGCTCTCTGGAAACCGTATTCATAGTATCGACATTTTAAATCGATTGTCTAATCTGAAAGATTTGTCGTTGGCAGACAATCGACTCCAGAATATTGGTGTGCTGTCGAGTTTTAGCATGCTTGAAAAACTTTCACTCGGTAGGAACAAGATCTCAGACGCAACTTCTTTAGGAACGCTTACAAATTTGCGCTCTCTTGATCTTTCCCATAACGCACTGGACACCGCTGAAAAGATCTCTAAACTTTCATCGCTCGTGAGCCTTCAATGGCTTTCGTTGGGAGGAAACTCGCTTCCGGGTGGAGAAAATTTGCCGTGCCCACTTGAAGAATGGGTTTGTATTTACGATCTTTAAAATTAAAAGGAATTTTTTTGTGGTAAAATCAAGTCGATTTTTGGGTCTGCTCTCTTGCTTCTTCCTTGTTTCACCCATCGTAGGCACGGGATGCGGAAGCACCGAATCTGCTTCTCAGGCGCCCGTGAGCGAAGGAAAGGTGGGTACTACGGAGTTTGTTTTACAAGATTCTCCAAATCTAAAGTTTGAAGGAGAATCACTCTCGGGAGAAGGAAAAGCTGCGGCAAAACTCCCGGCAGGTGAGATCAAGAGCAAGAAAAATTTCGCGCTGAATTTTACGCTCGATGATGGCGGAAGTGTTACACTCGCAGCCTATGCGACAGAAAAGCTCGACAAGAGCATCGCGGTCAAATTTTTGCGCAGCGGTAAAGTCCTTAAAGCGACTTTGAGCGCAACCTCCAAGGACATCGACATCTCAAAAGCATTTGGAAACGTCGATGCCACAAAAGAGATCGCTGTCCTTGTCGACATCCATAATGATGAAACACCCGCTCATCTCCTTGCTTGGACTGCTGATATCGCAAGCCCCGGAGAAGCAAACGCTCTTTTCAATTCTGAAAAAGTAGGAGATGGAGAGTCTCCTGGAAACGGCCAAGGCACCTTCTGGGGGCTTGTTCTGAGCAAGGCAAAAGTTACTAAAGCAGCGGCATCAGAAGCTAAGTTCAAAGAGGAATAAGATGTTTCGAAAAGTAACATCTCAGAATGCCTGCATCGCTGCGCTCAGTATGTGTTTGGCTTCTCCTCTATTTGGCGATGAGTCTGGACTGAAGACGAGTATTGCCGTTGATATCGTTGGTACAGGCGCAGCTCGCAAAAAGAATTCCCCGCAGGGCCGCCTTGCTGTGCGCGAAGCAGAAGTTTTTTTTTATGCTCCAATCGACCCTACGTTTGATGGTATTCTCGGAATTGCCGCACATCAGGAAGGGGGAGTTGCTCTTTTTGAAATTCATGAAGCCACCATTGGCTCAAGTAAACTCATCCCCTCTTCGCGCTTTCGGTTTGGACAGTATTTTCTAGGTTTGGGAAAACTCAATTCCACTCACAGGCACGACTGGCCCTTTATCAGTGCGCCGCGTGTTCAGCGTGAATTTTTTGGCAACGAAGGCATTGTCGATTCAGGATTTGAAATGAGTGTCCTCCCACCGGCACCGTTCTATCTTGATGTGACCTTTGGCGTCACCAATGGCTGGACTTTTGGACACTCACATCATGAAGGAAAAAAGCCGCTCACTCCGACTCACTACCTGAGGGCTGCAACCTTTGTGAATTTGCCGCACGACGGTGGGCTCCAGTTTGGTCTAAATTATTTAGGTCGCAAGGATGCAGAAGGCGTGCAAACAACTCTGGCAGGAATCGATGCCACGCTCAAGTGGCGCGAAGGCCGCGTTGTACCCTTTCTTTTGCAAAGCGAGGTTTGGTTTCGAGAACTGAAGCCAAAGGAAGCTTCTGCCTCGCAAACCTTAGGGCTCTATCTATTTCCTCAAGCAAATGTCTTTGAAAATTTTGATTTTGGAGTTCTGTATGGGGCCTATCGAATTTTGAATCTCAAAGACGTTGCAGGACGTACACTTGTGAATTATGACCAGGAAATCACGCCGAGTCTCACTTGGAAACCGAGCGAGTTTTCAACCTTTCGTTCCGCCTACAGTTGGGCATTGACAAAAGCGGATGGAAAGAAAATTTCTGTCGATAATTCCTTCTTTGAAATTCAAAGTACCTTTATTTTAGGCGCACATCCCGCCCACGATTTTTGAGGCAAGACATGAAGATAGACACAGTCCTTGCGACATTCACTCAAGTGCTCACCTTTTTCAGTCTGACTTCTATGAGCCAAAAAGTTGAGGCCGCACCTCTGCGTGTCGTGACCTCAACCACAGATCTTGCTTGGGCTGCAAAGGAAATCGGCGGCGACAAGGTCGAGGTTGAAAGCCTCCTTCGTGGAACAGAAGATCCTCATTTCGTCGATGCGCGACCTGATTTTATCTCCAAGGTTTCGAGAGCAGACGTCGTGTGCATCGTGGGATTAGACCTTGAAGTGGGATGGATCCCAAAGGTGCTTTCTAAATCGGGACGCCGAGAAGTGCAGCCTGGAGGCAATGGCTTTTGCGAGGTGGGACGCAAAGTCGAGGTGCTCGAAAAACCAACGGGCGTGGCCCTCGACCGCAGTATGGGCGACGTTCACCCTTCTGGAAACCCACACTTTTGGCTTTCTCCTGCGGCATTTGCAGCCGCATCCATCGAAATTAAAGAAACACTGATGCGCGTTGATCTACCGAACGCGAAATTCTATGAGGCACGGTATACTGAGCTTTCCAAAAAGCTCCTGACTTTACAGGAGCAGCTTCGTGCCAAGCTTGCGTCAAATGGGGTCATTGGTGAGAAGGCTCGCATCTTCGAATACCATCGAGAATTTGCCTATTTTGCGAATGCCTACGGGCTCAAGAGTGAAGGAAGTCTCGAGGAAAAGCCTGGGGTTGCGCCCTCTGCTGGTCGCCTTGTTCGCGTTGCAGCTGATGTAAAAATCCGTGGAGTGAAGATCGTGTTGGCTTCTGAAACAGCTCCCCGCAAACTGCTCTCTCGCTTTGAAGAACTTTCCGGACTCCGTGTTATTGCTGTGCCCGTTTCCATCCACCGAGAAGGTGCGCCCTCCACTTATATGGCTTTGCAAGAACAACTCGTTGAGAGGGTTATTGAAGCACATATCGGCGTGAAGGTTGAAAAATGAGTGCGCCCCAGAGCAACTCGAAGGCACTCCTTCACTGCAACAATCTTTCTGCAGCCATGGGTGGACGCACCCTCTTTACAGATCAATCTAAAACGATTCTGGAAAGTACCATTGTTCACGTGAAGGGCCCAAATGGCATTGGGAAATCGACCTTACTTCACATCCTCGCGAAAACGCAGTCCCCCAGCAAAGGGTCGTTGGCACCAGGAGACTCTTCGCTCGAAATCTTTCACTTGCCACAACTCCAAGCGCCAGATGTTCACATTCCCTTTACCCTCGATGAAGTTGTGCGGCTTGATCAAAGCCGCAGGAAACAAGGGGGGCATCTGTCGTTTTCTTGGTTTCCCCCTGAGCTTCAATCACGCGGATGGAACCAGGCCAGTGGAGGAGAACGCATGCGGGCACTCCTTGCCCGTGCGCTGAACTCTGAATGCTCCTTATTGCTTCTCGATGAACCGTTTAATCATCTTGATGTCGAGGCGATTCCCCAGGTCATGGAGTCTGTCGAACGCTTTGTTTGTGATACCAGGGGACGGGCCGTTGTCATTGTTTCACACGATCCTTTACCTGCGCAAAGACTAAATGCTTGCGAACGCGATGAGTGGCTGCTCACAGCGGTTGTTGAAGGGAGCCAACCATGGAAGGATTAAGCCTCTATGCCTGGACGATCGCAGGTGGAACGGCTTTGGGATGCGCTCTTGCCATTGCAGGATGTCATCTCGCCACAAGGGGCCGTACTCTCCAGGCTCTCTGCGTTTCTCAAGGTGCAGAATTAGGTGCACTTGCTTCCGTTTTGTGGGTGCTGCTTCAAGGTGAACACCTGGAAGACGCTTCGGCGTGGATGAGTCTGATCGGAGCCATTGGAGGCGCTGCGCTCTGTGGAATGCTCGCCAAACAAAGTAACAAGGTTCGCGCCAGCTCTCGCACTTCCTTTATTTTTACGCTTTGGCTCCTTCTTCTCTCTGCTACACATCTTTCGGTCGCCTTGCATCCCCTCCTCGAAAGTCACCTTTCACGGGTGTTTCTTGGAGATTTGGCAACCGTTTCAAATCAAGAAGCTCTCTTTGCTTTTATTTTTGCACTCGGAATCTTGATTTATTTTTCTGCTGCTCAGTCTGCAATTCTGCGCCGCTCATTTGATGCAGCGGTTTTAATGCGAAAGGAAATGCGTGATTCCTGGCAGGAAGAACTTGTGTTTCTTCTCTTGACAGCCTTTTCAACTTGGTCGATGGGCTTTTTGTTTACTTGCGCGTGCTTGTTTATTCCAACTTCAATTCTTGGGGCATTTGCTATGACCAATGCCCTCAAACACGTGCTCTACTGCGCTTTAATCCCCCTCATTGCTGTTCCGCCCGCCATTGCAATTTCACTTGGCGAAGGTAACATTCCGACCGTACCGGCCGTTGCCGTTCTCATGATGTTCATAACTGTCATGTTTTTAGGCATGGGATTTTTAAGAAAGGCGTGGATGGCAAAGTAACAGTTATTCAGCTCATAGAATTTTCTATTTGCCTTGTGCTGTTGCGTAGATTTTTGAGCAAGGAAACACCCATCAGCCCAATCCACACACCTCCCAATAAGCCAAGAATGGGATCAACCCAGAAAAAATGCGTGACAGTGCTAATAAGGATCGCTGCAATCGCAAGGACGCTGGTAATGATGTCAGCCAAGATGTGAAAGAAGGCTGAACGAACACCAGGTTCGGAGATATTAAACTTCCTGCGGATAACGAGGGCGCACAGTGCATTGATAGTCAGTCCAGCGCAAGCGGAGCTAATTGCCAGGTGGGAATGAAGGTTTATGGGCGAATTGAGCTTCATAATAGCATCTATGGCAGTAAAAGCCCCGGCACCCATAAGCAGAAACGCATTGGCAAGGCTAATCCGTACTTCCAACTTTCCTGCCTTTTGTACGATATGAGAATCATTCTGGTCTTGGTCGGAGGATGTACGTCGCTTTTTAATCAAGACATAGGCGACCATGGCAATGGCCAAGACATGTGCCACCATATGCCAGCCATCTGCAAGTAATGAGGCCGATTCCGAGTGGTGTCCACCCAAAAGCTCAACTATGGCTGCGGCCGACGAAAGCCCCAAAATAATAAAGATCCAAAGAAGGGATGCTGGAACTTTCTCATCAGAAGATGGGTTCGATCTAAAAGGATGCGTCTGTGTTGCGTCCGTGCTTGTAGCAAGATGGTCAATGGGACAGGGGCAAAGCGAAAGAAGTCGGTGAAGGCGTGAACGTGATTTTATGGGGCCTAAACTGTTGGCAGATGGTGTTGTCCTGTGAGCGGAAGCATTCTCAGTTTCTGACAAACTTTGAAAGCGTGATCTGAGGCGATCTGCAGCCTGTTCGCGTGGTGACCCTTTTAAGGGCGGAGGAGACGGTTGCAAAGTGAACCTCGATTCGATGATTTCTATGAAAACTGCCAACGTTTCTTTGCTACGAGCAACGCAGTTTGCAAGACGACCTGAGAGCATATTCAGCAATTTTGTCTGAATTTTACTTGAAATTCAATGCTTGCAAAACGTTGAGCATATGTGATGGGCAGCCAAGCGCGCTGCGCGCCCACTTGAACTTGCCGATTCTTTACTCGCATCTAGGAAGGATGACCACTGTTTGCCGACACCTTCTTCCTCTTCAACGCTTGCCAGTCCATTTAATCCTTTGCGCAATCTTGCTTCCAACTCTTGCCTAGGATTTGCCTTTGGTGGTGATGCCACAGCAATGCTAAAAGTTGTGATTGCCCGGTGAATGGGATGGCTACATCGAGGGCAAATCGGAAGGGGCTTCTCTGAGCTGCTTTGAAGAGTTTCAAAAAAGCAGCATTCCGAGACACGTTCATCTTCTGAATATACGGTAGGCTCATAAACATAGATGGGCATGAATTTATTTCCTCTTGAAGCCTGCCATTCATACAGGGCAAGTTTAAAAAACCTTCCCTCTTTATCAGGCGTTTCCCAAACCAGCCCAGTCGAAATCAGCATTTAGCATTGCAGAGGCTGCATAACTTCGATTTTTGATTTATCCCGAGGCTTTAAACATGATCTTTCTGGATCCTGCCTTCCTGAAAAA
>JBIIEI010000013.1:0-76176 GCA_044237915.1 Silvanigrellaceae bacterium
TTTTATCGTCTTCTCAAGATTCAGATTGTAAACAAGAAAATTTAGCAGGAGACATTATGTTCGTTTAAGTTGCAGATTTCCATTTTCAACTGAACCAAAACAATACTGCAAAAAGACCTTTTCTTTTCTAATGGTCAAAGGGTTACAACCAAAGATTTGGCAGCGATTTTTTCGTCCAAACCGCTTAGCCGTTATGCTTCTAGAGCCTTGCAAGAAATTACTCAAAATGTCGAAATTCTATCAGACTATTCTCTAAAAGTTGAATTAAAGCGACCATTCGCTCGTTTTCCTGAAATGTTAGCTGATGCTCAGACCTTACTTGTTCCTGCAAATGAAACTCACTTCGACCTCCCAAGCGGCAGTGGCCCCTTTGAGCTTTGCTCATTATCGAAAATAGAAATTGTGATGCAACGTAGAAAAAGTGTCGAATCCTCAACAAACCCAGGACTTGTGGATCAGCTTCGCTTTATGATTCCTGAGACTGTTCCCCTAACAACCACTGAAATCATGAGAAAAAAAATAGACTTCTTTCCTTTTGTTTACCTAGCAGATCCCGAAAACCTGCCAACAACATTTTCTCGCCTCAGCATTAGTTCTCAACGAATTCGCAGTGTCATTCTAAATATTCCACAATTCGAAGTGCGTAGAGCACTTGCTACTTGTCTTAATAAAGATGCACTCATGCGTCATCCATTTCTTAAGAACGACACTCGTCGTTTCGATTATGCGCTTCCCTTAGGTATCGAGGGATTTGCTCCTGAAAGCGGACACGTAATCGAACCTGCGTGTATACCTTATTCTGGCAAAATTCAGCCCCCAATTAAGTTTCTTTCTAATCATCAGGAACCTGGCTCGTTCGAGTTCATGGTTTCTTTTGCTGATAATTGGGGGAAGAAAGCCGGGCTGAATATTTCTCCCGAACAAATTACCTATTCAAGCGGACCTGAAAGAATTTCTTCGCATAAATATGACATTGCACTTTTAGGGATTGGACCTAAAGGTCCCCTCGCTGACGGCCTCTTTCTTGAGTTCGTGAAGGGCGGTACTCCTCGAAGCGTATTGAGTTTTGTCATTCCAAAAATAGATAAAGCCTATGAAACATATGCTAAGAGAGTCACAGAAAACGATCTTTCGCTCTACTCAGCTGAGCGTAGCATTAGAGATTCTTTTGTCGCTATTCCATTGGGAATTCAGACTTTGACGGTACATTTTAATCGCAAATGGAAGAAATTTTCGCTAACAACGACTGCATCTGGCGTAATGAACCTTTCCCAAATCGAGAACTAACAATGACACACATTACCAAGTACGATGATATTAAAGAAGTAAATATTCTTTCGAAACCTATTTATTTAAACTCCGACACTGTTCTAAAGATTAGTTCTGTAACTGATAAAATAGCTCACTGGATCATAAATATGAGCCAGGAAAATCTTCATTCCGCAATGGAGCAGCTTTGCTTTTTCAAAAATCCTTACATTCCAAAATGGTTTCAAAATACTAAATATTTTGTACCACCGCGCTGGCCGCTGCTTTCAGCCCGTTTTGATTTTATTGTAACGGCTCAGGGCCCAAGAGTCATTGAACTGAATACAGCCTGTCCCGGAGCCCAAGTTATTTTGCCAGAAATTCGTAAAGCTCATACTTATCTAGATAAAACATTTGCCACAATGACCCATGACATTAACTCATTCAGACAAACGATTGTCCGCGCAGCAAATTCACACTCTGAAACTCCCAGAATTGCGTTAGTCACCAGTAAAGTTTCCCCTCTCATAAATGAACTCAATTCCATCTGCTCGCAAATCATGGAAATGGGCATACCATGCGAAGTCGTATTCCTTCAAGATTTAATAATTGAAGATAACTCACTTAAAAATTCTTCTGGGAATTGTATAAGTACCGTGTGGACAAAGTTTAATGACGATCCGGCGTTACCGCTTGAAGGCATCATCGATTCAGATCCTTGTGTATACTCAAGTTTTCTCAATTTGTGGCTAACAGGAGCATTTGAATGGTTAAACTGCCCCACTTCATTCTATGTCTTTGAAGACAAAGGTTGGCTTGAGTATTTAGACAATGAAAAACTTGATATCTCTCCTGGATATGGTATTGCATGGACAAAAGTGCTTTATGACAGAGATGTGCTTTTAATTAATGGTGAAATTGGTAACTTAATTGAATATTGTCTGTCGCAAAAAGATCGACTTGTTCTTAAACCAAGGCTTTCAAGTCGAGGTGACTCGATCTACATTGGTAAATTTTGCGAACTGAATCAATGGAAACAATTGATTAACTCGAGTTCAGACTTTGGTTGGGTGGTTCAAGAATATTTTAGCCCTGAACAGCCTCCATTCGATACATTTTCAAATATAATTCACAATGGGCGCCCCAAGGGATTTTTTGTCCGCAGATCTGACACTCCAGTTGTGAGCGTAGGAAAGGGAGCAAGCGTAGGGCTAGTTTCATTGAGCGTTGAAAAACAATTAAACGATGAATGCATGCAAGTCTTTAGCAAGTATTCCCAATTGGTACCTGTAAAAGGGTTTGGAAAAGAATTTCAATCCTCGCTTCAAGGACTAAGAGATCTGATTCAACTAGCATTTACGAAAACTCATCTTTCCAAGAGCACTCAATCACTCCGTGCTCTTGTCTTGAGACCAGATGTAATTATGTCTGGAGACAATTTCAAAATCCTCGAGTTCAATGTCGATACCGCAGTAACTGTTACTCATGTTGCTTATCTTCAATGGCGGAATAAAATTCATACGACGACAAATAACGGGGAACTTATTGAACCATTAATCAAGGCTTGGGTCGAGCTGTTGGAAAAATTAGGCAGGCCGCTTGCCATACTTGGCTCGCTGGATGGACACGAGCTTTACGATCCTGTAGACAAATGGATTTGCGAAAAAATTCAGTCTTACACATCAATTGGAATTCGGTTTTACAGCGCGACTGAGTGGCTGCATTGCGAAAGTATTCCTGAGCCTTTTCTGGCAAGGTGGATTTCCCCCTACCAAATTATGCGAGATGATCAGCTCAAGCATGCTTATGCGCGCATTTCGAAATTTACGCAGGATGTCATGCCGCTTCATCTTTTTTCAGAACTTGATTCAAAAAGTGTTTTAGCAGATTTATGGTTACTTGCAGAATCAGACTCACTACAAGAGGACGAAATTAAACTTATAAAAGCTCATATTCCATGGACCGCTAGGCTAAACAAATGCAGTAAAGAACGCTTAGGGCAAGTTCGAAGTTTTTCCCAGGACTTTGTTTTAAAAAAATCAAATAGCCATGCGGCAAGGGAGGTTTTTATTGGAAAATATTATGACAAATTGCAGTGGAACGAGATTCTTGATAAACTACTCCTAAGTAGTCCACACGAGTGGATAGTACAGGAATACATCACAAATACTTATCGAATGAAATATGAAGGCGCACGTGATGTTCATGGTGACCAAATAGACCTCCAGGCGATCTTGTCACCATTTTTCTTTGATGGAAAGTGCCCTGGAGTTTTCGTTCGAGCATGGTCCGAAGATCATCCCGAATTCTCATTTGCACAACGAATTTTTGCTTGCACCGAAGAATTTTTGGATTGAATTCTATGTTAAAAACGTTAAGAAAAAGTATAGTTACAAAATATATTACTGCTCTGCTATTGCTTTCCGCATTAATTTCTGGATTTGCTGCCATTGGTTTAAACTCATCCGACCGTTCCACTTTGTTTCGCATGCATTCCCAAAATATTTTAAATTTAGGGAACAGCATGGTTCTTGCAATTGAGTATCCTATCAGAATGTCAGACGTTCGAATGATTTCGCAGGTGGTTGGAATTTACTTCGCTGTGGGACTTTCGTATGCCAAAGTTACAAATTCAGGTAACGCGGTACTTTTCGAACAAGGAGAAATTCCGGATGAATTAACTGAGTACCATAGTTTACTTTCTTATAAACGTGAACTTGGCACGCGAAGTCATCCAGTTGGAAAAATAGAACTTATATTTAGCAGCGAAAGGCTAGAGCAAGAAATTTTTCTTGGCACTAAAAGAACCTTTTACAGTTCGCTCATTTGGTTTTTCACCACAGCGATATTTTGTTCAGTTTTTTTTGGGATGATAGCATACCGCATTCGATGTCTCCACAAATGGACCACACTTGCTCGCAGTACGCCAGAAGGAGGAGTGACACAACTTAGCAGTGAAGACAAAAAGCAAGATGAGATTGCTGGTCTATATCGAGCATTTCGAGATACGATGCAAGTTATAGAAAGCACACGAACAGCAACCGCGATTGCGCGGACCACACAGGCACTTGCACACGATGTAAGGAAGCCTTTTTCAATGTTGCATTTAGTAATCGAATCTATTTCTGATGCTGACAATCCAATAGAAGCTCAGGAAATAATGCTATCGGCATTGCCGGAAATAAAGCAAGCAATGGCAAGTGTCGACGGCATGATACAAGATGTGATGCAAATTGGTTCAAAGTCAAAACCCAATCAAGAAATTGCAAACCCTAGAGCCATAATCTGTATGGCTATAAACGAATTATTTAGAATTTTTCCTGAGGCTGAAATTGATATTCACTACAAATTAAATCATATTTATTCTGTTAATATTGATACTCAAAAAATAAGGAGAGTTTTCTCTAATATACTCGTAAATGCTTTGCAATCGATAGATGCAAAAGGAACCATTTGGATACATACACAGGAAAAAGGAAGTTTTATTGAATTCACACTTGGAAATGCTGGTTCTTTAATCTCCAAGGAAACTTTACCCAGGCTTTTTGAAGCTTTTTACACATCTGGAAAAAAGGGAGGGACTGGTCTTGGACTTGCAATTGCGCAAAAGGTAGTTAATGAGCATGGAGGCGAAATCCACTGCAAATCTGCAAGAACTGAGCAATATCCAAATGGGTATGTTGAATTCGTTTTCACTCTTCCAGCAGTGAAAGAATATGGCAGTAAAAGCGATGAAATATTGCCTACTCATTCAAAACACGTATTTGACCAGTTGGCAAAAGTTAAAAAAAGGGACACTAACGCCGTCAATGCAGATGAAATAATACAAGAATCAAATCTTCATAAAAAATTAAAATTATTCCAAAATATCCCATCACTTTTGATTGTTGATGATGAACCTGTGTATAGAAATTCTCTTGCAAGTCAGTTGGCTCGAGGGGATTCTTTAATCCCTTCAATTCCCGTCTATTTCGCAAAAACATATGATGAAGCAATTGATAAATGCCAAAATTTAAAGCCATTTTTAGTGATTCAGGACTCAGATCTTGGAGTCTCTTCCAAAAATGGAATTGAAGTCATAAAAGAGATTAGAAGACAGGGCTACTGTGGGCGTATTTGCATGCATTCCAATCGAGTTCTGTATGATGACCAGAAAATTGCTTTTGAGGCAGGCGCAGATTCGGTTTTGCCCAAGCCTATGAGCCGGGAGCACCTACTGAAACTGATAGACTCTGCACTCGCTGCCTTTTTAGGGAGCTGAAGTATGCTCAAAAAATGTCAAATGGATGTGGGGTGAGAATTTGGCAATATGCACTTTTATGGATTTCTCAGTTTGAGCAACCAAAATATGTTATCAGGGCAAAGTGGTTCGAAGCCCTGGTGAGATATTTAAAGCGGCCTCCCCGTCAATTCTACGGACAATCCACCCCCGTTTTCCTAAAATATGTTCTCAATTTTTGTATAATGAGCTTCGACCTGGGGAAATTTTTTTTCCAAGGGCGAAAGTGCAGTTTGGAGTGTTGGGGTTCAACATTCCTTAAAAATAGGGATTTTTCAGTAGATGGCTTTGAGGTAGACTGAAGTGAGGTATTGGCACATCTCTTGCTGGGGGTGTTGAAACATCAAATGCCTCTTGTGAAAATGGCACTCGTGGCGCAAGGGATAAAAAAATGGCACGTACTCATTCCATCCTGATTGTTGAAGACAAAACCTTAGAGCTTTCGCTCTACTTGAAGTTCGCAGAAGAGCTTGGTCTTAAAACGGTCGGAGTTTCGTCTCTCGCCGCGGCACTTTCACAGATTGCCAACGAAACCTTCGATTTTGTGCTCTCTGATATTCATCTCACCGAAGGGCTCGACAATCCCGATGGTCTGTCACTCATTAAGCAAGTGCAAGACGATCACCCCTCGACAACTGTGTTGGCAATGAGCGCCGACCCCAACGTTACGCTGTGCAATAAAGCCATGGAATTTGGAGCGGTGCATTTTATTCGCAAGCCCCTCTTTAATACCGATGAAATGGCGATTGCTCTCGATCTCGCAAAAGAGCGGCGTCGGCTAAAGGGTGTAGAGCGCAGTCGCATGACGTCACTGGGACTCACACCTGCGGTTTTAAAGCAGTGGCCAGAAGGCATTGTTATCAGTCCTGAGCACACGCGCCTCATTGAGCGGGCGGCGAAGCATAAGCAAATTGCGGTTGTTTTGTACGGTGAAACGGGGACAGGGAAAGAAGAATTTGCAAAGCTCGTACACAGGCGTCGATGTGCGCCCGAAGGTGCGATTCCTCTTGTTCCCGTAAATTGCGCGAATTTAAGTGAAGAACTCATGGTCAGTATGCTTTTTGGGCATAAAAAAGGATCATTTTCGAGCGCTGATGCCACAACGATTGGCTATGTGGGCGAAGCGGATGGTGGCATTCTTTTTCTGGATGAAATCCACTGCCTTTCGCGCAGCTGTCAGCAAAAACTGCTGCGGGTTCTGAACGATGGAACCTACCAGCGACTTGGAGATACGAAGACCCTCCATGCCCAGTTTCAGGTGATCTGTGCAACGACCAAAAATCTGGACGATGAAGTCGATGCCGGGAATTTTTTACTCGACCTTCGCACACGACTCACGGGAATCGAAATTCATATTCCCCCACTCCGTGAGCGCATGAATGAAATGCATCATTTTATAGAGCTGTTTTTTGCCAAGGAAAAATTGCACATTGCCCCCGAGGAATTCGAAAAGCTGGTCGAAAGATGCAAGGACTTTTATTGGCGTGGCAATATAAGGCAGTTATTTAAAGCGCTTGAAGTTTTAAAAGTGCTTTCCGAAGACAATTCCCAAGGGATTCTGGCTGAAAACCTACCCGTTTTTCAAACCATGCTGTCACCTTCTTCTAAATCGCTTCCTGATGCTTCATCTTTGGGTGGCCCCCCCCAAACATCGAGTGAAAGTGTGAACCGCGACCACGCCGTTCACCGCATTTTAGAAGGGGCAATGCTTGAAGATAAGCCCATTTCTGACGTGATGGCGGAACTGGAAAAAGCAATCTTACAGTCTTCGTTTGTCAGGCATCGGCATAATTTTTCAAAGGTCTGCTTGGGATTGCAAATGCCTCGAAGCTCTCTGGATCTCAAACGAAAAAAATATGGGCTCGATTGAGCACATCAGGAAATGACATTTTAGGATTTGAGTGCAGATTTTATAAATCTTTTTCGTATTCGTGAACGAGCAAGGCGCTTTCGAGGCAAACCACTGCTTTTTCAAGGGATTCTAGATTTTCGTCGGCATTTAAGTCATCAAAACGATAGCCGTTTTTGATCATGTGAGTCAAAAGGCGGATAGAATTGAGAGAAGAACGGATATCATGTCGACTGTGTACAGCTTCCAAAGGAAACGAAGGCGCACAGTTCAAACCACTTAAACGCCGTTCTTCTAGGACTTGCTTGAAGCTCATGGTGATCTTCCTCTAGACTTTGTCCAATTCTTCACCAAAAAACGGAAAACGTCCTTCGGGGCATTCGAATGAATGTTTACAAAAATACCCTTGAAGTCAACCCAAAAAATCCACTTTTGAAAAGCTGGAAAAATCACCACGTAAGACAACGATTTAGAGCTCTAATTGGGTTCGAACTCTTCAAGCATCAGAAGGGGAATGAGAGTTCATCCGGATCCTTTGACGTGAAAACCCCACGATTCGACCCCTTTTCCTCCGCTTCCTTCGTACCTGAAGCCATCGACTGCAAAGGTATCGGTTGCTTGGCAAGCCTTGGGGCCACAACATGTTCTTCTGACAACAGGAAATCCTTCTTGTGTTTCAAGAAGGGCCTCTTTACATCCCGCCTCATCCGTTTGATTTCCGCCCTTGGAACGTAACAAAGTTACTTTGCTTTCCAGTTCGTTCGTGAGGGCGGCGTCGGTGCGGATGGCTTTAAACGTAACAGGTGGGCATCCGAGTTCAGCATCGGGCTGCTGGGCATTTGGATTGCAATTGATAGACACCGCATAGTGATCTTCGGTGACTGAAACCACGGCGTCGCCCAATCCCGGTTTTTGATAGGGGTTGAGTGCTGTGGGGAGAAGGGGAACTTTGGTATTTTGCGTTAAATAATCAGAAATGCGCGTCCAGTTTTCGTCTGTGGTTGGACTTCCACTAGAATCTTGAGTGGAAATTGCAAAAACTTTATTGTCATCCTGGGTTTTGGCAGGAGAAGTGCTTTCCGGAGAAGGGGGAACCGAAGCATTTTCGGTGAGAAGGGCGTGTTCCGACGGTGTTTCGCTGATGTCTTCTTCGACAACTTGTGGGTAAAGGCTTGGAACTTCGGGGGGCTGAGGCTCGGAGGGGGATTGAGTAAAGTACATAACCACTGCAAACATCGCGGCGAGTGTTGCAAAAACAATTCCTATCAGAGTTCGTTTTGTTTTCACGGTCTGCTCCTCGTATTGCAAGATATTTAATTCATGAGATTGCGTAAACTCACAAATCAAAAAAGTTTTTTAGATCCGCTCGGTTTGCGATAAGTCTTCGTCGAATTCCGAAAGATTTCTGTTTGGCACATACCCATCCAGAGGGTTGGGTTCTGCCCACGGAACACCGGTCAGTTGTTCGAGAATGACGTCTTCTTCGACACGCCCTAAGACATGATTGGGCGACAATGGCACTTTTCCGGTCGGTGTGTCTAGCACATATTGCGGGATCGCAAAACCTGTCGTATTTCCGCGCAGTCCACGCATGATATCGAGGCCTTTTTCGATGGGAACGCGCATGTGCTCCGTTCCTTCAACGATTTGGGCTTGGTACAAATAATAAGGGCGGGCACGGATTTTAATGAGTCCTTCTACGAGGGACTTCATACGTTCGACAGAATCATTGACACCTTTGAGCAGCACGCTTTGATTTCCAACAGGAATTCCTCTGCGCAGGAGGATATCTACAGCACTTGCAGCTTCGGGAGTGATTTCTTCGGGGCAATTAAAATGAGTGTTAACCCAGATTGGATGATATTTTGCGAGCATGTCTGCGAGTTCTTCGGTAATGCGATAAGGTAACGTAACGGGAACTCGGGTGCCAATGCGGATCATTTCAACATGGGGAATTGCGCGCAATCTTGAGATCACATTTTCGATGGAACTGTCGTTTGCAACCAGAGGATCGCCACCCGTCACAAGCACATCTCTGATTTCGGGGTTGCTTGCGATGTATTCAATGCCTTGATTTACAATGCGCGGGTTGAAGTGAAGTCCGACTTCTTCGTCGCGCCTTTTTCGAAAACAATAGCGACAATAGACCGGGCAGAGTTGAGCAACGCAAAATGCAACGCGATCTTTGTAAACTTGCACAACTTCCTTGGCAGGAGAATTGTTAATCTCTTTCAAGGGATCCGCAACGCCCAGTCTGTCGTCGAGTTCCTCAAGCCTTGGCATGGCCTGCAGCCGCACCGGATCATTTTCATCTGAGAAATTCATCAAAGCCAGATAATAAGGAGTGATACCGGCATGAAATTTGTCTTTTAAGGCTTCAAAAGCGGCGCGCTCATTGTCTGATAACTGCAAGCTTTGAACATCTTCAGCAGACTGTACTTGGTTCTTCATCTGCCATCGCCAGTTGGCAAACTGTTCTGCTGTGACGCCAAATAACTCTGCTCCGTATTGTGTTACGTTTTTTTTGTTGCTTGCCGTTCGTTGGTGGAGATCATTTGGTAAGACAAAACCCATCACATATTCCTCATTCAGTTTCAGGGTCTGCTTTAGACGCCTTTTGAAGTTTGTACAAGAAATAAGAATGGCCCCTGGGGAGCGCGGTCCCTTCTCTTTCTCCATAGCCAGACCCCGAAGAGGGCAGGGTTTCAAACGGTGCTTGCCTTGCAAATCAGCCACCTGTCACATAAAACCATTCAGCCGAGTCAGCATCCCCCGTACTCTCTATCTTTGTGCATGACCTCCTTTTGAACGTTCTTTGTCAGAAGTCAGGGTGCTTCATTTTATCAGGGACATTATGTCTTTTCATAGACCCGCTTTTCGCTTGCTTCTTTCTCGCTATCTGCTTTCAAAAAGCATGGTGCTGCCAGTTTTGGGCGTGGGCATCGGAATCTTGGCCTATACCATTGTCATGAGCATCATGGGTGGCTTTGTTCAGAATCTAAAGAACAGATTGCTTTCAATGGAATCCCATATTGAAATCGTTAAGAAAGATGGTTTCGGATTTTTAGAAGAAAAGCCCGAATTGATTGAAATGGTCGAACGCATCTCTAATGAAATTGTAGGTGTTTCTCCTTTTCAAAAGGGGGATGCCATCTTGCAATCTCAGGCCCGAGCGATGACCGTTTTTGTGGTGGGCATCGATTCTGTGCGTGCAAAAAAGAGCTCTGGCATGGAAAAATATCTGGCCGATAAAAATTTCAATGTGCTCGACAAAGACATGCGCGCTTTGATGGAAGGCCCTGAGATGACCTTTCCACCCCTCGTTATGGGTGATGGTGTGGCGTCCTTGATGAGAGTCGATGTCGGCGACAGAGTCACACTGGTTTCGACCCTGCCAGAAGAAGGGCCAGGCGGGCTTGCGCCGAAACAAATGCCCTTCGTAGTTGCGGATACTTTGCACAGCGGCAACATGTCGTTTGATGCCAAATGGATCGTCGTTTCGCTTGAAATGGCAAATCATTTTTTTGGAACCGAGGGGATGTGGGCTGGGCTGCAAGTCAAAATCAAAGACCCCTTAAATGTCGAAGAACTGATTCCAGAGCTTGATCTTGCTCTCGCTCCCCATGGCCTGCGTGCAAAACCCTGGACAGAATCAAATCGAGCCTTTTTAAAGGCCCTTAAATTAGAGCGGTGGGGCATGAACCTCGTGATGACAATGATCACCATCGTGGGCTGCTTTAGCATTACCATCACTCTTGTCCTTGCTGTGAAACGAAAACAGCGCGAGATGGCCGTCTTGCGATCGGTTGGATTGAGTAAACATCAACTGGGAGCTCTTTATCTTTGGCAAGGTTTTCTGATTGGGATCTTAGGAGTGGCCTGGGGACTTGGCTTAGGACTAGCTCTGCTGTACGTTCTCGAGCATGTTTCTCTCCCGTTTCTGACTTCGGCTTATACGTCTCGTCCAGGTTTTCCTGTCCTTATCGACAAAGAGACCTTGGCTTTATTTTGCGGCAGCAGTCTTGTATTGGCAATTCTTGCGGCATTTTGGCCGTCGTTTGAGGTCATGAAGATTGATGTGGTTGAGACGCTTTCGGACAGGTGAATGATATGGAAATTGGTAATGCAAAGGATTCCTTGATGCGAGCAAGTGTATCTGCTGAAGCTGAACTTGCTTCGTTGGAGGTTTCGCACCTTGTAAAGCAATACAAGCTTGCGTCGGGATGCCTTGAGGTTCTGGGAGGCGTGAGTTTCCGGATTTTTAAAGGTGAACTTGTCGGAATTGTCGGTGAAAGTGGCTCAGGAAAAAGCACGCTGCTGCATATTTTGGGAGCGCTCGATTCTCCAACGTCAGGCAAGGTCTTTGTGGGAGGTGTCGATCCTTTTGCAGGAAAAGATGCCGTTGTTTCGAAGTTTCGAAACCGCCACATCGGGTTTGTGTTTCAGCACAACAATTTGCTTCCCGAATTTTCAGCCCTTGAAAATGTCATGATTCCGGGCCTCATTGCTCAATTTCCGCGAGCTTTGGTCAAGAAAAAAGCCCAAGATCTTTTGGCAAGAGTCGGAATGTCGAAAAGATTGTTACATCGGCCCGGCCAACTCAGCGGTGGTGAACAACAGCGTGTTGCCATTGCGCGCGCTCTGATCAATTCTCCCACCGTTTTGCTTGCCGACGAACCCTCAGGAAATCTCGACAGCAGGAATGCTGCAAATATTCATGGTCTGTTTCGAGAAATGAATGAGCAGCTGGGAACAACGGTCATCGTTGTGACACACAATTTGGAATTTGCGCGCTCTCTCTCCCGTAAAATTGAGCTTTGTGATGGAAAAATCCTTTCTGATAGCGCTCAGACTCAGTGAAGTTTGCAAAATTCGCTGAGATGGGAAATATTGCTGCCGAATTGCACAGGGAGTTTTTTTTGGAATCCAATAGTATGACTAAACAACAGACACGCACACATTTTTTCCTGAATTATCGCGGTGGAAAAGCACTTCTGGCGGCATTTGTTTTGCTTTCGAGCTTACCCGCTGCTGCGGATGAAACGGTTTCCGAGATCCGTGTTTTTGGGAACAGAGCCGTGCAGGCGCAAGCTGTACAAGGACTGATGGGCTCTCGAACGGGTGAACCTCTCGATGCTGCCCGGGTTCGTGATGACATTCGCTCGATCTATAAAAGTGGCTACTTTCAGGATGTCAGAATCGAACGACTCCAGGAAGGTGGCAAGCTCATCTTACTCGTGAAAGTTGTTGAAAAACCGAGCATTCGGGAAATCCAGTTTTCCGGATTCGAGGAAGTGACACCCACCAATCTGAAAGATAAACTCCAAGTCAAACAATACACGATTGTTGATGAACGAAAAATCAATACAGATTTGCGCTTGATTGAACAGAATTATGTCGAAAAAGGTTATTACCTCGCAAGAGCTTCTTATACCTTAAAACCGACAGATTCTGGTGAAGTCATTCTCATCTACAACATTATTGAAAATAATCCGGTATCCGTGTCCAGGGTCAATCTCCTTGGAAATGCATACTTCAGCGATTCCGAATTAAAAACAGGTATGGCAACCCGCGAAAAACGGTGGTCATCGTGGTTTAATCAATCGGGAACATTTCGCGATGAATTTGTAAATCGTGACAAAGAATATCTAGCCTACATTTTTCGAGACAACGGATTTGCAGAGGCAAACGTAACAGCTCCACAATCGCGCCTTGATCGCGCAAGGCAAAATGTAGAAGTGAGTTTTTATATTGAAGAAGGGGAACGCTTCAATATTGGCAAAATTAAAATCTCAGGAGATCTTCTGTTTCCTGAAAGTGTCATTCGTGAAAAGCTTGCCCAAAAGGAAGGAAGCTATTTTAGAATTTCACAGTTTCAGTCAGACATTCGAACGCTTACCGACCTCTATGGTGACGAAGGATTTGCATTTGTCGATGTGTTACCTAAGACAACTGCAGATCGCGAAAAACGCACTATGGATATCGAGTTTGTTCTTACGAAAGGTGAAAAAGTTTATTTTCGGAACATTGTTGTCGAAGGAAACTCCAAAACACGCGACAATGTGATTCGAAGAAATATAAAAGTCACCGAAGGGGAACGCTTTCATTCCACAAAACTGGAACAAAGCAAATCTGCCGTTGAGCGCCTTGGCTTTTTTCAAGAGGTCACGATTCAGCGTGAACCCGATTCGAAAAATAAGGCGATGGATCTGCGCGTGCGCGTCAAAGAAAAATCCACGGGGTCATTATCCGCTTCTTTAGGCGCATCCCCCTCAACAAAGAATTTTAACTTTTTTGCTTCAGGACAATACAACGAGTCCAATTTTCTCGGTCGTGGATGGGCGACCGGTTTGGAATTCAAGTACGATCAAAGTCAAAGCTATTCTTTGAATCTTTCGCTCACAGAGCCAAGCCTCAATGACGGCCCTTGGAGCGTCACAGGCTATGGGCGATACAGCTATAATGTAGGCGAAACCGAAGACACCAAAGACAAATATTATCTCACCAGACGTCGGCTTGGGACAAGCGTTGGACGCGAGATTATTGAAGACCTGAGGATGTCGTTAGGTTATTCATTTGAATGGGTTGATTCCAGTTACATTGCTCCCGCGCGTCGGCTTTTTTTAGAGTCGGGCAATACCGAACGCATTTCGCAATCGCTGACATTTGATAAAACCAACAATTATTTGCAACCGACAAGTGGTGTTTCTCTTTCACTTTCCAATACCTTTGCCATCAATTTATTGGGCGGAGAACATTATTTTGGAAAGGCAGAAGCGAACGCAACACTTTACGTGCCGCTGGTTTTTGGAGAAGATTTTCTTACGAATTTCCGCTTTTCGCTCCAACCAGGATATCTTTATCCCATCATGGGAAAACAAGTTCCCGTTTGGGAGCGCTTCTATCTGGGCAGTCAGCTCAGCATGAAGGCATACATGGAACGTCGAGAGATCTTTGGGCCAAAAGTACAGTTTTCTGAATCTCCAGGTGGAATCGTGACCGAGTTTCCTATTGGTGGTGACAAAAGACTTTATGGAGTGGCAGAATATTTTATCCCCGTCATCCCAGAAGCAAACTTAAGAATGGTGACTTTTTGGGAAAGTGGGCAAATTTTGGGCGAGAAAGATATCTTCAAGACCCAGGATCTCAAACACGATTTTGGCTTTGGATTCCGTTGGCAAACTCCGGTCGCTCCCTTTCGATTTGAATGGGCTTGGCCTGTGGAAAACGGAAAAATTGGCGAGAGCCAGTTTATCTTCTTCATTGGTCCAGACAGTGCCTCTGAATTCTAAGGAAGATGCGTTTCCTTTCGTAATAAGCGCTCATTGGGTAAGTCAACAGGAGTAAGAGATGTTTCAGAAAATTGCGAGTATTGTCATCACTGGTGTTCTTCTTGCACAACCTGTTTCGGCATTTTCTCAAGGAAAAACAGAAGCCGGAAAGACCATGGCAGGACTCAAGGTTGCTGTCGTCGATATTCAGTCGGCCATTTTGCAAACCGAGCAAGGAAAAATTGCTAAATCGAATATCGAAAAAGAAGCTGAAGACAAACGCAAAGAGCTTTTGAATCAACAAAATGATTTGAAGAAACTCGATGAAGAATTTCAGAAACAACAAAGTGTTCTTTCTGAGGATGCAAAGCTTTCGAAACAAAAAGAATTTCAGACAAAACTGCAAGGGTTGCGCACGGCACAGATGAGTTTTGAGCAAGAAGTTCGCCAAAAAGAGTTGCAAGAAACGCAAAAGATTTTTCAAAATCTTGCAAAGCTTGTCGACGAAATAGCGAAGAAAAAGAAATTGGATATGGTTTTTGAAAAAGGCTCCGGCGCACTTCTTTATGCAGCTAAAGTTGACGACCTTACTGAAGAATTGGTGACTGAATACAATTCGAAATACAAGGCAGGAAATGACAAGGTGAGTAAGAAATGAATGGGTTGACCCTTGAAGAACTCTGCGGCAAATACGGTTGCGAACGGGTTTCTTCCCACGAAAACCAAACGTTATTTACGGGCGTCGCCCCCTTAAGTTTGGCTGGAGCAGATCACATTTCATTTCTCATCAACGAGAAATATCTTGACGATGCTCTGGTGAGTGGCGCGGGTGTGATTCTTTGTGCGCGGGACGTTGCAGAAAAAATTGTCGATAAAACTTCGGCACTTGTTCTTGCCTGCAAAGAACCCTATGTTGTGTTTGCTCGAATTTCGCAGTTTTTTTTCAAGCCCAATCATTCCTTCGAAGGCAAATCGCCGAATTGTCACATCGATATTTCGGCAAATGTTGCTGAGACCGCAGTTATTTTTCCCTACGTATTTATTGGCCCAGGCGCAGTGATTGGACCGCGAAGCGTTCTTTATCCTGGTACATTTGTGGGTGCTGCAAGCATGGTGGGCGCCGACTGTATTTTGTACCCTAATGTCGTTGTCCGCGAAGGATGTGTCATTGGAGATCGCTGCATTCTGAATCCGGGTGCCGTGTTGGGCGGCGATGGATTTGGCTTTGCTCCCTCGGGAATGGAAAATGTAAAAATTCCTCAAATTGGAGGAGTTGTTCTTGAAAATGACGTGGAAGTGGGTGCAAACAGTGCCATCGATCGCGGCGCATTGACCGACACGCGCATCGGTAAACAAACCAAGCTTGATAGCCTTGTGATGATTGCACACAATGTTGTGGTTGGTGAAGCCTGCTTTATCGCTGCTCAAACCGGAA
Organism: Silvanigrellaceae bacterium; assembly: GCA_044237915.1. Taxonomy (GTDB): domain Bacteria; phylum Bdellovibrionota_B; class Oligoflexia; order Silvanigrellales; family Silvanigrellaceae; genus JBIIEI01. The sequence goes on from JBIIEI010000013.1 coordinate 16,083, forward strand.
TTGCAGGTTCTAGTGTCATTGGTAAAAGAGTGACTTTAGCTGGGCAAGTTGGAGTTTCGGGACACGTCAAAGTTGGTGATTTCATCACAGTTCTTGCCCAAGCTGGAGTTTCGAAAAGCTTGGAATCTCCAGGATACTACAATGGAACTCCTGCACGCACGAATAAAGATTACTTGATGCAATTGGCTACGTTGAGTCGTTTGGCGGGTTCAAAACGTCCGGGAGCCAAATCAACAAAGGAGAACGCGTCCGAATGAATGAATCTACCAAAAACACTCTTCAAAAAAAGGAAGGGAATTCTTCACAGGTTCCCCTGATGAAGTATGCGGAAATTTGTGAGCTCCTCCCACACAGGCCTCCTTTTCTCCTTGTCGATCGCGTGCTCGATTTAAAGGTTGAAGAGTCTATTCATGCCATCAAGTGTGTCAGTGCACTGGAACCTTATTTTCCAGGCCATTTTCCGGAGAGTCCCATTGTACCTGGTGTCCTCATAGTGGAAGGAATGGCCCAGGCCAGTGCGATTTTGTGTTTTATGACCATGAAAGAACGAAACCAGGAAGTCGAAAAAAAATGCATGCTCACAGGGATCGAAGAATCAAGGTTTCGAAAGCCTGTGGTTCCTGGAGACACCATTCATTATTTTGTTAAAATTTTGAAAGCGCGCGGACCCTTTGTTTGGTTTTCAGGTGAAGCGCACGTTGACGGAGAGTCCGTTGCTGAAGTGAAATTTTCTGCCATGATGGGGAACCCATTTGTGCGACAGAAAGGAGCGACCCCATGAGCAATCAAGTTCAAATTCATCCCTCGGCTCTGGTCGATCCCAAGGCGGAACTCGATTCTGGTGTTGTGGTGGGCCCATTTTGTATCGTTGGCCCACACGTAAAACTGGGTCGCAATACCGTATTGCAATCCCATGCCGTTATTCAGGGGCATACGACTTTTGGAGAAAGTAACGAAATTTTTCCCTTTGCAAGTGTAGGTAACGTCCCTCAGGACCTTAAATACAAGGGAGAACCGACGACTCTTCTCATCGGCTCTCGAAATAAAATCCGAGAGAATGCAACGCTGCAGCCTGGAACAGTGCAGGGTGGCGGCCAAACGGTTGTGGGAGATGGCAACCTTTTTATGGCTTACACTCACGTTGCGCACGACTGTATGATTGGAAACGAAAACATTTTAGCGAATGGTGTCCAACTTTCGGGCCACGTTACGATTGGGAATAGAGCAGTTTTGGGCGGACTTTGCGGAGTTCATCAGTTCTGCCGCATCGGAAACTATGCCATGGCCGCAGCAGGATCCATGGTGGCCCAAGACCTTCCACATTTTTGCATGGCGCAAGGCGATCGTGCCTATCTCCGTGGCTTAAATATCGTGGGATTGAGGCGAGGAGGGGTTGTGGCCTCCGCTGTTGCAGCGGTCAAAGCGGCATACAAACTCATTTTTCTCTCGGGTGCGCCTACAGTAGATGCTGCTATCGAAATGTGTCGTGAGCAGGGATTGCTTGAAGTTGAAGTGGTCAAATCCATGGTCGAGTTCTTGAGAACGAGTCAACGCGGTGTTATGCGCCCCAGTGGGGAAATGGAAGCCTCGGAATAAGAGGGTTCACCTCTTATTTTTGAGAATAATGAGAATGTGCAAACCCGCTTTTTGCCTTGTGCAGGGCGGGTTGTTTCTTTGTGGGGAGCCCATCAGTTCATGGCAAGTCAAAGTCGCAATGTGTGTATTGTTGCCGGCGAAGCAAGTGGCGACCTTCAAGGAGCCCTCATTGTGCCCTGGCTTCGACTTGCTCTCGAACAATCGGGGTATCACGATGTTTCGTTTTGGGGGGCTGCTGGCCCTCTGTTACGGAACGAGGGAGTGGAACCCGTTGTTACTTCTGAAGAGCTTGCTGTCATGGGTTTTGCAGAAATTCTTTCTGTTTTTACGAAACTTTCGGAAGCTTACCATAGGTTAATTCATGAAATTCGCGTTCGAAAGCCCTTGGCCATTGTGCTCATCGATTATCCTGGATTTAATTTACGCTTGGCGCAAGAAGCCTATTTAAGCGGCGAAACCGTTGTTTATCATATTCCTCCCAAAGTGTGGGCCCATGGGTTGGGGCGCGTAAAGATTCTGCGGGATTTTACACATGTTGTGACGAGTATTCTTCCCTTTGAAACCTCGCTTTTAAGCGAAGAAAAAGTCAACGCTGCCTTTGTGGGAAATCCACTGCGCGACAATGTAGAAAAGTATTTGCAAGTAACAAAAGAAAAACGCCTTGTGCAGGCAGAACCTTTTTCACCGGCAGAACCCGCTTGGCGCATCGGACTTTTACCGGGAAGCCGAAAGAATGAAATTCTAAAAGTCCTCCCGACGCTTGTAGAAGCCTTTGCCTTGCTTTGTCAAAAGAGATCCCATTCCATTCAAGGTTACATCCCGATTGCATCAACCTTAGATGAAAATTGGGTCAAAGAAATTGCATCTGAAGTTGCGCACAAGAATCAACTCCCCATTGAGCGACTTACTTTTGGCAATGGGAATGCCTACGATGTTATGCACGGTTGTCATTACGGATGGATATGTTCAGGGACAGCAACACTGGAAGCTGCATTTTTTGGCTTGCCGATGAGTGTTGTTTATCGAGTGAACCCGTTAACATATGAAATTGGAAAGCGGATCGTTCGGATTGATGCCGTCAGTTTGGTCAATTTATGTGCGGAATCTAAAATTGTTCCAGAGTTTTTGCAGTCTGAATTCAACGCCAAAAATCTCGTTGCACACAGTCTCGAAGTTCTTGAGAGCCCACAAAAAGGCAGTGAAATGCAAAGCAAGCTATTTGGATTGAAAGCAATGTTCCCCACAGAAAGCAGCAAAACTGCAGCAGATATCATCGTTGCAACGATGAAAAAGTATGACGTCGATCCCGTGAACAAGTTTCGAAAACATAAAATGCGCTTGCACGAAAAGGGGCCTCTTTCTTGAAATCCATACCCCTGCAAGAAAAAAAGAATCAAACACTCCTTTCCATCGTTTGGGAAGCCGCAAGGCGCGACCTCTCCATGGGACTTCCGTGGATCCCGATTTATTCCGCTGCAGAGGTTTGCATGGTGCTTGCCATTCAGTCGCTGTTGCAGCTTATTTTTGTCGACACGCCACGGGTTTCGATGAGTCAGTTGGTGCCAGGTGGGCTGCAAGATTTTATTCGATTTGGGCAGACGCTGAATCGTAAAGATTTGGCTTTTACCGTTCCCCTGTTTATCGTTGCGGCAGGATTGGTAAAGCTGATTGCAAGTTTTTTAAATAGTTACTTTATTGAACGGGCTGGACATCGAGTGGCCCATGCGGTGCGTTACAAGGTTCTTGAGCGTTTTTTAAATTCATCAGGGAATGTGCTTGACCTTAAAAATACAGATGAAATTGCAAATCAATTGATGATGGATACTGCCCTGTTGCAAGGTATGATGAGTAAAGGAACACTCGGCTTGTTACGCGATGGCTGTGTGGTCATTGCAGTGCTGGGTTCGATGTTTTTTCTTGCTCCCAAGCCCGTTGCAGTGCTCTTTGTTTGTAGCATTCCTTTTCTTTTTCTACTCAGAAAGATCTCTGGACTCTTTCATTTCTACGCAAGTGAGTCGGCAAAAAGACAAGTGCAGCTTGCGACACGAGCCATGCAAACTAAAAATGGTTTGCTCACTGTTTTTGGATTGCGCAGCCACGATCGGGAAATTGGAGATTTTAAAAGACTTGCAGAAGGGTATTACTCTTTTATTCGGGGCAGCTTTTTTGTTCGAACAATTTTTCGTCCGGGCACAGAATTTTTTGCAATCATCCTTCTTGCAGCTGCATTGCAATGGAGAATGAACTCGAGCGCTGATTTTAGTGTCGCAACTTATTCAGCGCTCTTTGTGCTGGTCGCAACTCTTTTTCGCCCTTTAAAAAATATCTCGCAAGTGGCAACGCAATGGGCTGAGATGTCGGTGTTGTATAAAAGGCTCTCTGCACTTTTGGAAGAACTTTCGTTTGGCAGCGCACCTTCGCCCGTTCGAAGTTCCCTGGAAAGTTCATCAGCATTCGCTGTTCTTGCAGAAAATGTTGAGTTCCAGACAGGTCACGGAAATCCACTGGTTAATTTACAAGGCATGCGCTTGGAAATTCCGAAAGGAGCCCGTGTTGCATTCGTCGGAGAAAGTGGAGCAGGAAAGACGACCTTTTTACGCTTGCTTGCTGGGACACTGGTTGCATCGAAGGGTCAAATAGAGATAGAAAGTAATTTCTTGTATCTGACTCAAAATCCGTATGTTTTTCGAGGAAAAGTGCGAGAAAATATTGTGTATGCCAACATCGCTACTCATCCCCAAGTTGGCCAAGAAGATGTTTTAATTGATTTGGTGCAGGCTTTGAAACTTGCTTTTTCAAGCTCTACGGCGGTCGTCTTTTTGAACAAGGCATTGGGTTTTTTGGGGGATGGAATTTCGGGAGGAGAAAGAGCGAGGGTGGCCCATGCGCGGGCGCTGTTTGAGAGTCCTCACCTGCTTTTGCTTGATGAGCCCACCGCAAACTTGGATGCCCTTTCGACCCAGGCCTTTTGGAAGGCAATCGAAAAATGGAGAAAGCAAAATTCTGAGCGCACTGTGGTTGTCGTTTCACATTCCTTAAATGAAATTCTCGATTTCGATCTTTGTTACGTTTTTTCCGGAGGAAAAATCGTGCAACAAGGCAAGCCCTCCCTTGTCTTTCCTTCCCTTCAGTTGCAAGGAAACATGCCGCCGCAATGAGTCAAAATGCGAAGTTGGAAATCTGGGGGAGAAAAACTCTTGATGCGGCTTGGACACAAAAAGGAGTCCTGTTTTGGCTACTTTCGCCGTTCCTCATTTTTGTTTCCTTTTGTTGGTTCGTCGTAACATCTCGAAAAATTCAACAGCGAAGACTTATAAAAGTACCGGACTATCCTCGAATATTGTGCATTGGCAATGTGCTTGTGGGTGGAACTGGAAAGTCTCCCATCCTGCGTGCTCTTGCAATTCGATTGCTCGAAAAAGGACATGATGTCTGCATTTTTACGAAGCAGCTCAAGAAGTCGGTTGCAAAAGACGTTCTTTGGAACTCTGAAAAGTTACAGGAGCAGCATTGGAAGGAACTTGGAGATGAATCCCTTGAGCATCTCCTTTTACTCCTTCCCATCGCGCAAAAGTATGGTCGAAAACTCTTTTTGGTGGAATCGACTGAGAGGGGCAAATCGCTGGAAATTTTTTCGTCTTACGCACACCAATGTGGGTACTCGCTAAAAGAGATCGTTTGTTTAGTTGATGATGGCTTACAATCAAACAAATTTAGCTCACACTTAGAGATCTGTGTGTGGGATCCCGATCTCGTATTTACATCCCCTCCTTTTTCGATTCCAATAGGTCCTTATAGGGAAGGCTTTGGTGCTGGTTTTTCTCGCATTTTGAATCGGCATTCCATTCGCCTTTGGTCTCGTTGTCAAGAATCCCCTGGGCAATTAGAGAAATTTTACGCTAAAATAAAAAAGGCACTTCACCGCTTTGGCTTGGTTTTCCAACAGGGGCGCGATTTTCCAGTGACGTATGACTTTAAAGCAGCAAGACTTGATGGTTTCGAGCCCGCAACTTGCACATTGAATGTCTCTCCACTGGATGTAGACGCTTTGAAACTTTGGAATACAACGGGGTGGATGGTTGTCACAGGAATCGCAAGGCCGGAACGACTTTTGAAAGATTTGGAGAGGATGCGCAAGGGCTGTACACAAGAAATGAACATCGTCTTAATGGGGGATCATGCTCCTTTGACAGATGAAGTCTTGCAACAGATGCACCTTGCCAAGGGTGTGGTACTTACTTTGAAAGATTTGGCGCGATTTTTGACGGATAGCCGCTTTGAATCCCTTCTCCATTCGAAGCCCGTGCATGTCTGTCAAATTGCTGTCTCGATTTCGACCTGGGAAACTTTTGAGGAACTCGTATGGAAGGGAAACCTTTGATTCAACTTTATAGACCCAATGTTGCTGCAGTTGTTAAGGTCGATGGGCTTATTTTGGGATGCTTGCGTTCCGAGTTTCCTGGGTGGCAATGTGTGCAGGGTGGAATAGAATCAACAGATTCCTCATTTGAAGCTGCCATCGTGCGCGAAATTCACGAAGAATTGGGCATTGCGAAGGAGTGTATAAAAATGACCTCTCGATCGAAAGTTTGGCGACGTTACAGATTTCCTCCCCATCTCGTTTTAAATTCTAAGAATGACTATTGTGGACAAGAACAACTCTGGTTTGAAGCAGAAATTTCCTCGTTGGCGGATATTTGTCTTGAAAAATCTTCCGGGGAATTTTGCGAGGTTAAATTAATGAGCCATCGTGAACTCGCCGATAGCTATGTGGAATGGAAGAAGCGTGTGTTTGTCGATTTTTGTCATGAACTGCACGCGATTTAAAAAGGGTCTGAAAAAATGATCAGACCTCGTTTAGTCTGGAGACGTGCTCAGAAAAATCCTCCAGAGCTTCACAGGAAGGGAAGGAAACCAATGGAAGGACAAAAGATGGAAAACCCAGGCCCACTCGGAGGAAGCGCCGAGGCGAATGTGCAGCCTCCGATTGCTTTGAGACCGCCCATGGTTGTTCCTTTACCAGCAGGAGAAAGACCTTCTCCTATGGACGAAGTCGACTTGGTTGATGTTTTTGCATTTTTTTGGAAAATTCGAAAATATGTAATCTCAGGCGCAGTTCTTGGTGCCGCCTGTACTTTAGCCTACGCTTTTCTATTTGTGAGCCCAAAGTATATTTCTAAAATACCGCTCAGTGTTGATGTTAAAAGTTTGCCTGCCATTACAGACTCTAAAAAACTTAAAGAAACTTTTTTAGTTGTCCTTTCTTCGTTAGATGGGGCCACTGCAGCTTTTCAATCTCTGCTCGAAAATTCCCCACAGCTTGCTAAAAATTTGCAGGCCATGGGCGTGACCGTCAATCAACTGGTTGCTGCGCAAGTGCAGACGACATCCGAAGCGCCACCCATCGTTCTGAGCGAAGTTTCGGGTGCGGGAGATTTTTCAGTGACCTTAACCCTTCCGGAGCGCGGATTGGGGGTGGATGTGGGCAAGGCAACTCTTGCAGGAATAAATGCGGTTGTTCATTACAACAACCGACGCGCGGTGGCACTCAAAGAAGAATCCAGCAGGCGCACCATCGAAGATGCTGAAAATAACTACAAGACAACTGAAAATCAATTTTCCAAGGCGCGCATGGAACGAGAGTTGGACTCAAACTCCTTGAAGCTTCGCTTGTCTCAGTTAGAGTACAGGCTGCTAAAATTAGCAAAGCAAAACCAAATTGATGTGACCCCATTGCTCTCTGGCATGACTGATACGTCTTTGGCAAAAGTCTCTGATTTACGCAAACTGATAGTGTCGGTCACATCGGATCGATCGGATTCCGCTCAACAATGGCGTCCTGAAGAGGTAAAATTGAACACCGACAGGGTGATCAGGCTGCTGTCTGCGCTCAATGAAGAGAGTAAAATAAGTAAACAAAATTCTGAGGCGGCTCAAAAAGAAATCGCAATTTTGCAAGACGAAAATACAAAGAACGAATCTCTTTTTTCGAGCATTCGAGCTGCGAACCAAGCCTCACTTTCGAATCTTTTTTCAGCAATGGAAAAGCGCGTGCTCGACATCGACAGGGGTGCTAATTTTCTTCCGCAATTTACAATGAACGAAAAACTTCTTGAGGACTCTGTTTACACGCAAAGTTTTGAAAGACGTGGGACAACCCGGCGCATTGCGACAGTGATCGTTGGAATGGTCATGGGCGCTATTTTTGGATCACTTATTGGCTTAATACTTAGGTTTTTAAGAGTGAATCAAGTGCGTTTGCGAAACGCGACAACTCATTCAGACGATTAATTTGCACAAAACGACATCATCCTTTTTAATTAGAGAGATTAATATTTTATGACTGCGCTCTCTCAATCATTGCAACGCGATCGCTTTGAACCTTGGCTCCCAGCTAATGTGGTCAAAGGTTCATTACGTGTAGAAACTGTGGATGTGCCTCCTCAGATTGAAGTTGCAGTTTCAGGTTCGAAAAGTTTTACGAACAGGGCCCTTGTTTTGGCAGGGATGTGCCAGCAGCCTGTGCTGTTAAAAGGCGTGCTTTTTAGCGACGATTCTTATTGGGGATTTCACTCGCTGCAAAGTTTAGGCTTTGAATTGACCTTTTTTTATGAAAAATCTGAAGTCCTGGTTTCTCCTCCCCAAAGAAAGGGAAACGGAGCCCTGCTGAACTTTGGAATGGCGGGGACATTGGCACGCTTTTTTCCAGCAGTGGTGCTTAATTTTGCAAAAACATTTCCTGACCTCGGGGGTGTTGAAGCGATGGCAACCGGCGAAAAACGACTTTGTCAACGCCCGCTTGAGGAGCTGACGGTTGCATTGCGCACGCTCGGCGCAAACATCCAAGGAAGCACGCTTCCACTCAAAATGTCGTCTTCGAATTTGGAAGGAAAGTGTGAAATCAGTGGGTCACGGTCGGGACAATTTTTGAGTGGACTTTTGCTTGCAGCTGCAGGTTCCAGAAACGATATTTCTATTTTACGAACGCAAAATCTTGTTCAGCCCGACTATGTGAAAATGACGATTTCGGCAATTCAAGCTTTCGGCGGATCTGTGGATGCTGATTCAGAATTAAACCAATTTCGAGTGAATTGTGTCAGCGGTTTGCAAACTCCCGAGTATTCAATTGAAGCAGACGCATCGACGGCCTGTTACTTTTTAAGCTTTGCAGTTTTGCACAATCTTGAACTCACTCTCACCAACATGGGATCTGCAAGTTTACAACCTGACATTCGATTTGTGGATTTTTTGTGCAGGCTGGGCGCAAACATTACCCTTCATCCAAACAAAACCGTTGTGCACCGTTCTGAAACTCCTGTCACCTTATTTAAAGGAGGCTTTTCGATGAGCTTTTTTGAAATGAGTGACCAAGCTCTCACCGCAGGAGTGATGGCAACTTTTTGTGATGCTCCCATCGAAATTACCGATGTTGAGCACACCCGTCATCATGAGTCCGATCGCATTGGGAGTTTAGTTGCGAACCTCAGAGCCTTAGGTGTGGAAGCTGATGAAATCGAAAACGGTTTTAAAGTTTCACCCGCCACGCAAAAACTCTCGGGTTCTTGGAAAACGTACCAAGATCATCGTTTTTCCATGGTCGGATTTTTGTTGGCAACTAAGCATTTGAATATTGAAATTCTTGAGCCAGGCTGCGTAGAAAAAACAGCCCCTGATTTCTTTCGAAGGTTTTACGAGCTGGGAGTCAGGTACACCTAACTCAGAATCCGCTACCCATTCACACGGGTGTGTTTGAAGCCTGAGTCATCATCTGCGTGAGTTTCTTCGCAAAGTCTCCCGGATTTTTAAGTGGTGAACCCTCTGCCAAAAGTGCAGTTTCATAAAGAATATCGATCCAAGATTCCAAGTTTTCTTGGGCACCTTGGCTCTTGAGGGTAACGAGATTCTTGATGAGCGGATGGCTTGCATTGACTTCAAGCGTTTTGCGGAAGGCGCCGACTTCTCTGCCGGCTGCTTTGAGGAGTCGTTCCATATTCGCTGAAAGGCCATATTCGTCTGCCACGAGGCAAACAGGGCTTTCCGTTAAGCGCTTAGAAATTTTAACATCCTTGATGTCCGAAGACAGCTTCGTGCGGATGGCATCGAGCAGGGGGGCAAGATCAGCGGCTGGAACTTCTGAGCCTTCTTCTTTTGCTTCAGGTTCTTTGCCTGCGCCTTGCAAGTCGAGATCGCCTTTTGCGATGGATTTGAACTGAAATTCACCATGTTTGGTGTAATCCATCACGAACCATTCATCGATCGGTTCAACAAGGAAAAGGACTTCAAGGCCTCTGGAAACCAATGCTTCCAGGTGCGGGCTTCGGGAAGCAGATTCAAAGCTTGGTGCAGTGATATAGTAGATATCTTTTTGACCTTCAGCCTTGCGATCGAGATATTCTTTGAGGGATACCCATCCTTCGCTTCCTGTTGCGGTGGATTTGAACCGCACGAGCTCACTGAGTTGCTCATGATTTTCGTGATCGAAATGAAAGCCTTCCTTGAGCACGGGGCCAAAGATTTCATAAAATTTCAGATATTTTTCGGATTCTTGACGTGCAAGATTTTGAAGCGATCCCAGCACTTTTTTAACGATCTGCTTACGTATGGCAGGGAGTTTATTGTTCTGCTGCAAAATTTCACGCGAAACGTTCAGTGGAAGTTCGTCAGTTTCGACAACTCCTGAAACAAAGCGCAGGTATTCAGGGATCAGCTCTTTGCACTTGTCTGTAATGGATACGCGCTTCACATACAGGTGAAGTCCTTGGGTATCGCGAGAGCTGAGATCAAAGGGAGCTGCTTGGGGGACATACACAACGGCGTTGAATGGAACGAGACCTTCCACAGACATGTGCTCGTACACAAGGGGATCTTGGTAATCTTTTGAGAGTTGCTTGTAGAGCTCGTAATATTCTTCTTGCTTATTTTCGCGCTTATTTTTTGCCCAAACAGGAGTGGTTTGGTTCACTCGTTCTGTTTTATTTTCTTTGTCTACGATGGACACAGGATATGTGACGTAGTTACTGTATTTTTTGATGATGTCTTTGAGACGCCATTCTTCCAAAAATTCTTTATCTTCTTCTTTGAGAACGAGTTCAATGCGCGTTCCACGCTGTTCGCGAGTGCCAGGAGACATCGAATAGGTGCCGCCACCCTGAGATTCCCAGATCCAAGACTCTCCGCCTTGGGCTGAACGAGACTCTACCGTGATTTTTTCTGCAACCATAAAGGCGGAATAGAAACCCACCCCAAATTGCCCGATGAGGTTTGCATCTTTTTTCTGGTTCTCATTCAATGAATCCAGAAACTTCTTTGTTCCAGAATTTGCAATGGTTCCAAGATTTGTAACCATATCATCGTGGTTCATGCCAATCCCGTTGTCTTCGATCACAAGGCGAAGGGACTCGGGAACGGATGTGATGGTGACCCCAAGCTCAAGGTCTGAGGAAAGCAAATTTCTGTTGGTGACTTCTTCAAAACGAAGCTTGTCGAGGGCATCGCTTGAGTTCGAAATCAGCTCGCGCAGAAAAATTTCTTTATTGGAATAGAGCGAATGAATCATAAGGTGCAGGAGCTGTTGAACTTCAGTTTGGAACGTATGGGTTTCGGGCAATGACATGGAAATCCTCCTCAATTGCGTCAATGTTTTGCTCGGCAAAGGTAAGCAAGGAGTGAGGAGCGTCAAGTGCCGTGATTCCATTTTTTGTATTCTATGATGCTTTTACGCCATGCTTCTGAAACCATTCAAGCATGCGCTTCCAACCGGTCTCTGCATCCTCTTTTCGGTAAGAGGGTCGGTAATCGGCATGAAATCCATGGGGAGATTTTGGATAAACGACAATTTCTGATTGACTTTTTCCCTCTTTGAGGGCTGCTTTCATTTTTTCAACCGACACTAAAGTGATGTTTTGATCTTCACCTGCATATTGGCCCAGCACCGGAACTTGAAGAGTTTTGGCGATGTCGAGTGGAAAGGTTGGGCGGAGGGGTTCACTCTTGCCCTCTAGGCCTCCATACCAGGCCACGCCGGCTTTAATTTTGGGATTGTGTGCTGCATAGAGCCAAGTGATACGTCCGCCCCAGCAAAAGCCTGTGACTGCAATTTTGTTTTCATGGGCGCCTGAATTTTTTACTGCCCACGCAACGGTTGCGTCGAGGTCGAGCATGACTTGGTTGTCGGGAACTTTTGAAACAATTTCAGATCGTAGTTTTTGCATGTCTGTAACTTTAGAAGGATCGCCTTGACGCACAAAGAGTTCAGGTGCAACGGCAACATAACCTAACTTAGCAAGCCTGCGGCAAACATCTCCAATATATTCATGAACTCCAAAAATCTCTTGAATTACGATCACAAGGGGAGCTGATTTCGCTCCCGTCGGCATGGCACGGTAGGCAGGGAGTTCGAATTTTCCAACGGGTATTTTCACTTCACCTGCATCCAAACCTTTTGAATCGGTAGAGATGATGGTGTCTGCGGACACTGGCTGCACGGCAAGCGCAAAACCTGCTGCTAAAGATGTTTTAATGAAGAAATCGCGCCTTGAAACATCGGAGGGTTGTTCTGCTTCGAAGTCCTTGTCGTACATCGGATTCTCCTTGTGTATGCATTTGGCCACAAGAGTACCGAAGTTACGAAAAGGTGCAACTCCAAGACCTATAGAGTAAGGAATTGATATTGTAGTTTAAAAAATGAGCACAGGATTGTAACGTTATTGGCCGGGGTTTTGTCCGGCATCTGCAACCGCAGGCTTGTTTCTTTTGGCTTTGGCAATGGCGATTGCGATATTTGGAATTTTATCGACGCGTATAAAAGAATAGCCTTGGGCTTTTAATTTAGGGACCAGCCATTTTGTCATGTCGACGGTGCTGCCGTGAACGTCATGCAACAACACAATTCCACGTTTTTTATCGCTGATTTCGTTAAGGTAACCTTGTCCGCATTGAGCAACAGTTAGTTTTTTATCCCAGCAGCTCCAATCGGCCTTATAGCGTGAAGTAGAGACTCCACCCACATCCCAAATAATGCTTCCAACATATTTTTTGAGCGAGGTCGCATTTAAAATATCTGCAAGGGAGCCTACCCAGCTCGCATAGGGGGCGCGAAACACAAAATTCGCGTTATCTACAAAGGGTGCAATGATGTTATCGGTGTCGCGGACTTCCTTAACGGGGTTCGCCGTTTTAGGGAGTTTTGGGTGAGAGTACGAGTGATTCCCAATGAGATGTCCGAGATTTTTAATTCTTTGCAGCAGTGCGCCTTTTTCGGCAGCATTTTTTCCGACAACAAAGAAAGTGGCTTGAATGCCTTCTTTTTGAAGGTATTCTGCAAGTTCCAACGTGCGGCTTCCAGGGCCATCATCAAAGGTGAGTGACAGCTTTTTGAGTGGCAGGCCTTGGCCCGAGAATTGTGATCTCGAAAAATCTGTTGTGTCTGAATCACCGTTTTCGGTGGTGGGACTTCCGCAAGATATGGCGACAAGTGCACCGAACACGAATGAAAAAAAATGGCAATATTTTTGCAAATTGATGCATTACTCACTCCAGGTTTAAAAAAAAAGAAGGGACAATTCAGTGTATAATTATCCCTGTCATATTCACTTTACATTGGCAAGTCGACTTACTTCAAAAAATGAACTAAAATTTCATCCCAACGAGATCGCTCGTGACTTTATTAAGTTCAGTTGGAGTCGTTAATTTAGAAAGATCCTGTTTTCCTAATTGATGAAATAAGACATCTTTTTCTTTCGCTTTAATTCCTGGGACGTTATCGAGAAGTTTTGCCGCATGTTGGTATGCCCCCAAGAAAATCGCACTGCGGCTTTCCCAAAAAGCATGCTTCATGGTTGTTCGGGCTTCGCCAGGCAGCGAAGAAGGATCATCCCAGTTAAAGCTGAGATGAAATCCTGAAATTTTGCCCTTTTTGCTTGCAGCATGGTTGAGATAACCCGTCAGATGTGTCATCCATTTGCCTACTGGGGTATTGGGATCTGCGCGATCAGCGACCACTACTTTGAATGAACCTACACCGCCGTCAATGACTGGACGCACTGAATTTCTTTGAAAGACAGCGAGCTCCGGACTCAATGCACTCACGTGAGTAAAGTAGTGAGCATTTTTGCAAGCATCGAGGCGTTCGAGGGTGCCAAATGCAACTTGATCGAGCCATCCTCCATAGGGAACAATGACTTCTTTGTCCTTTAATGTGATTTTATGACGTGTGAGTTCATCTGCACTGAATGCCAGTGGTGGACGTCGAAATGCATTGGGCTCTGAAATAGACGAGCGAATGGCATCCGTTGCTTTTCTGTCATTAAATACGACGATATTGTCACGTGGGACGATAGTGACTTTGCCATTCGAAGTGGGATATTCCAAAAAGCTTTCCGTCGGTTTTAAAGAGTCTCTTTTAGTTTGCAATTCCCGCGTGAGCTCGGGTGAAGCAAAATATCCCTGATAGAGATGCTCTAATCCTGTAAGCTCAACTAATCCATTATTTCCCCTTGGCTCTGCTTTGCGGAACGTCGAATTGATAATGGTACCCGGAGGAAGGCGAATGGATTCTCTTTGATAAGCTTCCCAAAGTTTTTTGGGAGAAGGCATGTAAAAGGTTGTGCTCGCAGTTTTTGCCAAACTGCCTACAAATGGAATTGTTTTTGAATTTTTTAACACTCCGAGGAACATATTCTCCAATTGTTCTGTGGAAATGTTTTTGGTCACAAGGTGCATGTTTTCAATCAGACCATTGAATCTTTTAAGGGCAACTTGCGGATCTTCATTATCCTTCAAACTTTCGGCACGAAACAGTTCAAAGTAACGGGAACGGATTTCAGTAAATTTTGGCACGTAACGAGTGTCTTTGGTGGATAGAAAAATAGCCTGTGCAAATTCTGAAGGTTCAACGGGAATGAGATCTGAAAATTTAACCCAAGCATCCAGCATCATCTTGTTACGTTTACGATAATCAGGTTCTTTAAGAAGGGGAGTGAAGTCTGCTTTCGAGACAAAATCCATAATCATGAGAATTTGACCCGTTTGATTCTCGATATGCCCGAGCGTTTGATCGGGATAGCCAATGGAAGCATCCACAAAATCTTGTGCGGCTTTGTATTTTACAAGGCCCGAAAACATTTTTCCAAACTGATTTATTTCAGGCATTGTAATAAAGTTTTCGATAATGGGTACCGTTGAGCCCAACACGATTGCAGCATTTTGAGTGGAGGTCAGAGTGCGCCCCGCTTGATTCTTAACTCTTACTTTATTCACTGAAGCATTTGTGATAACGCCCCTTGCCATCGTTGAAGCTATGGAGCCACTGGAGCCTCCTTCAATGACAACAGGCATAATATTTCGTTCGAGAAGCGCAGTAATTTCTCCAACCGTTGCACCCATGAAGGGACCATTTCCCTGAATGCTGAGGCATGCCGTTTGTACATTTGCATTATTTTGAGCTGCGCTCTCGGTGGAGTTTTCATTGAAGTTACGTGGCTGACAAGAAGCGAGAAGGAAGAGGGAATTGCAAGAAAGAAACAGGGACTTGCGAAAGGTCTGCTGCATATGAGATGTGCTCCGATGAGTCAAGGTAAACGTCTGGAGATTATCTCTTGGAAAGGAAAGTGGAGAAAGCATGGGCTCAGCATCCGATGTCAAAGTTCGGTCGCGCAAGTTGAAGTGAGCGAGCACTTGGTTGGTTGCGCATGTTGACGCACTCCGTCAATCCAGTGCATAAGGGTGATTTGGTTGTTTCAACCGACAGCCTCTGTAGTAGCTCGTCTCTCATTCAGCACTCTTATTATAGATGAGGTTTTTTCATGTTTCGTCAACTCATGGCATTGTCTGCGACCACAAGCTTGCTGATAGCTCAAGGGTCTGCGCTCGCTGCGCCAAAAAAGGATAAAGAATTGAAGTCAGAAAAAGAAAAAGTAAGCTACATTATTGGTCACCAAATTGGGTCAAACTTCGAAAAGAATGGCCTTGAAGTCGACATGGACATCCTTGTCGGTGGAATTAAGGATGCTCTGGAAAAGAAGAAATCAAAGATTTCTCCAGAAGACAGCCAAAAGATCATGGAAGCTTTCCAGACCCAAATGGCTGCGAAAGCTGAAGCTCGTAACAAAGTTGCGGGCGAAAAGAATGTCAAAGAAGGAAAAGACTTTCTAGAAGCAAATGCTAAAAAACCTGGCGTTTTGAAGACAGCAAGCGGACTCCAGTACAAGGTTATCAAGGATGGCGCAGGAGCTCCTCCAAAGGCAACCGATACCGTGACTGTTCACTATAAGGGAACACTCATTGACGGCAAAGAGTTCGACAGCTCCTACAAGCGTAACGAACCCACTACATTCCCTGTAAATGGCGTTATTAAGGGCTGGACAGAAGCTCTTCAACTCATGAAGCCAGGCGCAAAGTGGGAACTCTATATTCCTTCTGACCTCGCATACGGCGCACGGGGCGCAGGCCCTGATATTGGACCCAACTCTACTCTCGTTTTTGAAGTAGAATTGGTTAAAGTAGCAAGCGCAGAAAAGAAAGAAGAGAAAAAGGAAGAGAAGAAAGAAGATAAGAAGTAAAAATTCTTTGAGGCTTTGTTTTTATTTTAGGGCGCTTTTACAAGCGCCTTTTCTGTTTCCTCGATGAGGGATTTGACATCCGATAATTGCACGGCCTGCCATTTTTTTCCACCGGGTTCGAGGGTCACAGTAACCCCTTTTTCGTGGCAAAATCCCTGGCACAGGGTTCGATTGACCCACACCATGCAGCCTTTACGCGCTGCCCAGATCTGAAATTCAGTACGCAGAATTTCGTAAAGTTCATTGCCACGGGAAGTGCCGCACGAAGGCAGGCCACCGGCCTGACGTTCGTTGACGCAAACCCATACCTGGATGTGGGGCCTTGCCAAAATCTGTTTCACTAAAATGCGCCTTGAATGAGTTCGACAAACTCCTTAGGCACAAGACTTGCGCCTCCCACCAGTGCTCCATCAATATTTTCGCATTTTAAGAAACGAGAAATATTGTCTGGTTTAACGCTTCCTCCATAAAGAATACGGAGCCTTTGCGCAATTTCCGTGCCAAAATAAATGGCAAGCAGTTCGCGCAAATAGGCATGAGCTTCTTCTGCCTCAACAGGAGTTGCGGCTTTGCCCGTCCCGATGGCCCATACGGGTTCGTAGGCGATAGAAAGCAACGGAGATTTTGGATTAGAACCTAAGATATCAGCAGCGTTCTTGACGTTTCCGGCCAAAAATCCTTGTTCCAGCTGAGCTTTGAGCACCTCTTTTAAAGTACCAGCCTCGCGCTCTGCAAGGGTTTCGCCAACGCAGAAAATGGCTTCCATATTGGCTTTCAGAAGTGCGCCCATACGTAGACCCACCGTTTGGTTGGTGTCTCCAAAAAACTGGCGGCGTTCACTGTGACCAACGAGGCTGCCCTGCACGCGGCATGAAGAGAGCATGGGAACCGAGATTTCGCCTGTAAAAGCCCCGCTTTCTTTCCAATGGGCGTTTTGTGCGAAGAGCTTTACAGGACTAAAGTTACGGGCAGCAAGGGTGGGCAAGCAAAGAAAAGGCGCAGCAATTCCCACGTCCAAATCGTTTTTTTGATTTTGAGTGAACTCCGCAATTGCAGAAAAGTCGCGCTCTGCTTCCGCGAGGGTCTTGTTCATTTTCCAGTTGCCGACAATCAGTTTGGTTCTCATAGGCATTCTCCCTCATCGACTTATTTATTTCAGCGAGACATCCTCAGGACGCGGATTCCGGGCAATTCTTTTCCTTCGAGGAGTTCGAGACTTGCTCCTCCTCCAGTGGAAACATGCGAGACTTTCGTATGCAATCCGAACGCAGTGATCGCAGCTGCGGAATCTCCTCCTCCAACGACGGTGGTGCCGGGAGCACGCGTGAGAGCCTCAGCTACGGCGCGGGTTCCCGTTGAAAAAGCGGGCCATTCAAAAACGCCCATGGGGCCATTCCACACCACAAGGTTGCTGCGCTCAATGACGTCTGAAAATATTTTTGCGGTTTTGGGACCAATATCGAGGGCCATCAAGTGATCGGGAATATCTTGTGTTTCGACGGCGACCGGGAGGGCAGACTCAGAAAACTCGCCTGCAGCAATGTGATCTTCGGGCAAATAAATTTTGACCCGACGGGCATCAGCAGCGCGGTAAATTTCTTCAACAACAGAAAGTTTGTCTTCTTCGACCTTGGAGCGTCCGACGTTTTTGCCCAAAAACTTCATGAACGTGTACGCCATCGCGCCCCCAATGATCATGTTGTTGGCAGTGTGCGTAAACTTTTTCAGAACTGCAATTTTGTCGGAAACCTTTGACCCGCCGAAAACAGCGGTTACGGGCGGACGAGGATTGGCAATGACGCCCTCTAGAAATTCGATTTCTTTGCGAACAAGCATACCCGCTGCGCGTTTTTCGGGATCGAATTGTTCGGCAACTGCGACCATGGAGGCATCGGCGCGATGGCAAGTTCCAAAGGCATCATTCACAAAAAGTTGGGCATGCTTCGCCAAACTCTCTGCATATCCTATGTCTCCAGCCTGCTCTTCTTTAAAAAAGCGCAAATTTTCAAGCAAGATGATTTGGTGAGAACGCAAGTCGGATACAATTTTACCAAACCCTTCCTCCAAATAATCGGGGCACAGTAAAACCTCTTTTCCGAGCAATGAAGCAAGGTGTGAACCGATGGGCGCCATAGAAAACTCTTCTTCAAAACCGATTCCTTTGGGGCGACCCAAATGGGAGCATGCAATGATTTTGCAGCCACGTTCGATAAGCCAGAGGAGTGTGGGCAACGCCGATCTGATGCGCGTGTCATCAGAAATGTGGCCCTTGTTCATGGGGACGTTGAGATCGAGCCGCACGAACACGGCAGGAGTTGACGTTGGATCGAACTTCAAGTTCTCGAGGGTTCGAAGATTGAAGGACATGTTATTTCCCCTTTTAAAAAATCTGTACCCCGAACGAAACGCACTTCGGGTGGACGCTTGAGTAAGCACATTTTGAACGCTCGCCGAAGCTAATGTTCAAACGGTTGAGGATCAAGGATTCTTGTGCGAAAACCAATGCTGAAGTCTTCGCGAGTGAGAACAGGAGCATGTGTCGTTATGAGCCAGGTGACTCGGAAAATAGATCTCTTTAAAGAGGAAAACATTTACTCGGTCTTGCTGTGCGGGGGATCGGGAACAAGGCTCTGGCCCCTCTCACGAAAAGCACGTCCGAAGCAATATCTGGCTTTGGGAGGCGTTGAAAGGACGCTTCTGGAGGCCTCATTGGATCGCATCAAAAATATTTCGCCCCCCGAAAAGCGATGGCTTGTCACCGCTGCGGGGCAGGAGGAATTGGCGAAAAGTCAATCGGGCTCTTCAGTCAGTCGCGTTCTCGTTGAACCTGAATCCCGAAATACGGCGGCAGCCGTTGCGTGGGCAGCCTGGGAACTCATGCAAATAGATCCCGAAGCTTTTATGGTGATTGTCTCATCTGATCATTCGATTCAGAACGTGCGCTCATTTGAACAGACCATTTATGATGCTGTTCAGCTGGCAAAACATAACCTGTTTGTGACAATTGGGATCCTTCCCACTTACCCCGCAACGGGTTTTGGATATATCGAAACAGGACTCCCCCTTGATCGCAATGCCCAAATTCTTGCACCCTCTCGAATTTCAGAAACCCCTGAAGCCATCGTGGGGCACAGCGTGCGCAGCTTTCGCGAAAAGCCGAATCAGGCTGCGGCAGAACAGTTTTTGCGCACTGGGAAGTACCTTTGGAACGCGGGGATGTTCGTTTGGAGAGCCCGGAATTTTTGGAATGCCTTTTCAAATATTCAGCCCGAAATGGCGAGTATCATCGAAAAATCTACGCCCGAAAATATGACTGAAAATTATCGCAAACTTCAGTCGATTCCCATCGACATCGCATTTATTGAACAGACAAGCCATGTGGCATGTGTGCCAGCCTTATTCGATTGGAATGATGTGGGCAGTTGGGCCGCTGTTCGAGAATGCTTTGCACAAGATACAAATGGGAACACCGTTGCAGGTGATGTCTTTATGTTGGATTCTGAAGACTGCGTGGTTCATTCCTCGGGCCCCTTTGTTGCAACTTTAGGGCTTAAAGATCTCTGCGTCGTTGCAACTAAAGATGCCGTTTTGGTAATGCCACTTTCGCGAAGTCAAGATGTCAAAAAAGTGATTGCACATCTTGATTCTACGGGGCGTTCTAATCTTCTTTAAAACTAAGAATGGTAGGTAAATAGATATGACTGAGAATTCCAGCAAGGCGTTGCTACTTGAAGCGAGCGGAAAACGTGCGCATCACACTCCGCTCTGGCTCATGCGTCAAGCAGGGCGGTATCTTCCCGAATATATGGCCATTCGCGCCAAACACGATACTTTAACGATGTTCAAAACTCCTGCCATTGCGGCCGATATCACATTGCAGCCCTTGCGCCGCTTTGCGTTGGATGCGGCAATTATTTATGCAGATATTCTTTTGATACCTGACGCTTTAGGGTTAGGGCTTGAATTTGTAGCCGGAGAAGGCCCTCGCTTTAAAAAAACGATCCGCAACGAAAGCAATCTTGCGTGGCTCAAAACACAATTCACCGATGTCGCATCCATTGTGGAACGTCTTTCATACGTGATGGAAGCACTGGAGATTGTCAAAGGAAAGCTCCCACAGGGTGTTACTTTAATTGGTTTTGCAGGGGCTCCCTGGACAGTGGCCAGTTACATTATTGAAGGTGGAAGCGCCCAAGGTGAATTTTTGGAAAGCAAGAAGCTGATGTTTCATGCTCCCGAGGTTTTGCATGGCATTCTTGAAATCGTCACTGAGATTTCTATTGCCTATTTGCATGCGCAAGTGAAAGCCGGTGCGGAAATTGTGCAACTTTTTGAAAGCTGGGGCGGAGCACTCACACCTTCACAATACGAGACCTTTGCGGCTCCCTACGCGCAAAGAATTTTGGATGCCATGAAAGGACACGTGCCCACCATTCATTTTGTGGGTGAAAGTGCGGGAATTTTAAACGAAGTTCTCAAGGTGAAGTCCGATGTTTTTGGCGTCGATTGGCGACAGGATTTGGAAAGGGTCAAGGGAGTTGTGGCTCCCCTCGGGCGTTGCTTGCAAGGAAACCTTGATCCCTTATTAATGCTTGCACCCCAAGCAACCATCGCAAAAAATCTGGAACCCATTTTAAGAGCAGGACGCTCTTATGAACACGGCTATATCTTCAACTTAGGGCATGGCATCAATCGAACCACTCCAGTCGAAAATGTCGAATTTGTAGTTAACTTTGTTCATTCGTTTAAGGGCTGAAAGGGAAGTTAAAATGAGCCTGTATCTTGTGGTCACAGGGAATGGTAACCAGGACGCCGCTGCTCGATTTTCTGATGCGAGTCAGGGTGAGGCACATGCTCTTGTTCCCTCCAATTCCAGGCGCGAAAAAACTGGAAAAGCTTGTTTTACACTGCATAAAAAACCGGGCGACACTTTTGGATTTCCGGGCAGTGAATATTGGACTTTGGAATTTTTAGATCCCAATTTAAAAGAGGGAGATTTTTTTCCATACTCTTGGATCCGAATTGC
Organism: Silvanigrellaceae bacterium; assembly: GCA_044237915.1. Taxonomy (GTDB): domain Bacteria; phylum Bdellovibrionota_B; class Oligoflexia; order Silvanigrellales; family Silvanigrellaceae; genus JBIIEI01. The sequence goes on from JBIIEI010000013.1 coordinate 37,263, forward strand.
AGAGATCCCCTTGCACGCCCATACCAATGCGGCGTTAGCCAATGGCTTTCAATGCTGGACGGAATCGCCTCTTTTGGGTGAAAAAGACATCTTGCGAAAAGAAGCTTTTTCAGACCGCACCATGTTTGGAGACGATGAAATATACAACTATGCCGAACGAATCGGCGTTTTTCACAGTTGGTCGTTTTCATACTCTTGTCTTGAAAATAATACGAAAAACAATCCGTTTTTTGCAACCTGTGACGAAGATCTATTTCATTCTGTTTTTGAATTTGACCTTGCCGCAAAGCGCTTTCACATTGCCCTTGAAACCCAAGGCGTTCAAATTGAAAATCTTCAAAGGCGCAATCCAAGCACAGGCGCACTTATTTTGGGTTCTTGGATCGTTCCCACAGAGCGCGCCGAACATTTTATTCCCTTGTGCGAGGCTTCGAAAAACTGGAGAACTTTGATTCAAAAAGAAGAGCGCATCCCGAGAAAGGTAAACTTATCGGAACAGCTGTCCCGCATGGATCGCGTGAAAGGGTATACGAGTTGGTATTACCATTACAATGCAATTACGGAACAAATCCTCAAAGATAATGCTTTGGCACTTAAAGACGAAAAGGGATTTGTTGTTTTTCAAGTGGATGATGGATATCAAAAACAAATTGGCGACTGGCTGACACCTTCCAAGGGTTTTCCTTCGGGAGTCAGTGTTATAGCTACCTTTGCCAAAGAAAAAGGATTTACGCCTGGAATTTGGTGCGCTCCATTTATCGTAACAGAAAATTCAGAGCTGTATCAAAAACATCCCGATTGGGTTTTGCGCGATGAAGCGGGTCAACCTGTTTTGTGCGGAATACATCCCTTGTGGGGCGGGCGTTTTTTCGCGCTTGACTCTGAAATTTCTGCGGTACAAAGCTATGTAGAACAAGTTCTGCGCACCTATTTTGTCGAATGGGGCTTTTGTTTCTTAAAGGCGGATTTTTTATATGCCACGGCGCGCATTCCCAGTGGGGGTTTATCGCGCGCAACACGTGCGGCGCGCGCTCACCAGTTTCTTTATGACATTTGTTACAAATATGGGGCAAAGTTTCTTTCCTGTGGTGCAACCCTTCCTTCTGCTTATGGTCGGTGCGATTATGCGCGCATTGGGCCCGATGTTGGAGAAAGTTGGGAAAATGATGTGTACTTCGCTGCTCCCAGTCGCGAAAAGGTGAGCACGCGTGCAACGCTCACGAATTCCATCACGCGTTCCTTATTGAATGGAGTGATGTTTGGAAACGATCCCGATGTCATCATTTTACGCGATGAGCGCTGTCAGCTTACTCGTGATGAAAGATCTCTGCTTGCCAAGGTCAATTCATTGTTTGGAAGCCTTGTTTTTTGCTCGGATGATTTTTCTAAAATTGGCAACTGGCAGAAGGAGGAATGGCGAAAGAATGAATATTGTTTTGACTCTAAAAATATCGATCCGGGACGCCATGTGCAGTCCATTCAGATGGCCTTCTCTCATGGGGGGCAATCAAGGGAATGTTTCAAGATTCACTTTTCTCAAGGTCATGAGCCTGTCACGTTGGATCTTTCAAAAGGCTTTTAGGATTTATTCGTGAGGTGTGATTTATGTTAGAAACTGAGTGCGAAGTTCTGAATGCCTATGAACAAGATCAGGTTGAAGCCATCCGAAAATGGAAGCAAACTGAGCCCACTTTATTTAATAAGGCATTTACAGCAACCAGTGAGCCCTTAGCAAAAGTCATCCATTTTGTATTGCCCGAAAGTGCAATAAAACGCGTTCTTGCCTACGGAAATCATGCGGCACGTTTTTTTGCAGACAAAGAAGACATCAAACGTGAAGGTAACGTCGATACCCTTTCGGATTTTAAGCACGAATCCCTAGAAACCTGCGATCGCATTGCAAATAATGTGCACAAATGGTCGATGGGCCTTGCTGCCATCGGCGGTGCCGGAACAGGTGTGTTTGGAGTGGCTGGAATCGCTGCGGATATCCCCATACTTTTGACACTGTCTCTGCGCACCATCCACAAGATCGGCTACTGTTACGGGTATGAAGTCGAGGACGAAATTAACCACAACTTTTACCTGGGCATCCTTTCTGTGGCGGGAGCGAATTCCGTTACCGAAAAGGCTTCAGGGCTCTATTTGTTGCGCAATATCGAACTTCAGCTCGCTAAAAAATCGTGGGTGCGCATCGCAGAAAGAGCCGCAAGTGAACAGGTGATTCGCGAAACGGGTTTACTCGTTCTCAAGAATCTCGGTAAACAGGTCGGACTCAACCTCACGAAGCGAAAGCTTTTAGGTGCGGTACCACTTGTGGGAGCTGCTGTTGGAGGCTCAGTCAATGCCCTTTATCTTCGAGAAGTCGGTTGGGCTGCAAGGAGAGCATTTCAGGAGCGTTGGTTGATAGACAACCATAAACTAACGGAAATTTAAGGTCACATGCGAAAGAAGGCAGGGCTTGTTTTTTGTTTGAGCATGTTCACGTCCTGTGCCGTTTTTCGAGTCGAAACCTATCAGCCGCTCACCCCGTTACGTAATCTGGCACTTGTTCAAATTGCAAATCCAAATCTTACGGGTCAAACCGTGTTACTTGAGTGCATCAAGAGCAGTTACTTTGGCAAAGACAGTCAAAGGCGATTGCTTTGTTCGCGCTTGCGTGCAGCCTTTGAAAAACAAGGTGCCACGGTTCTCGATGTCGAAGACGGAAAAACCGAAGACACTGAATTGAATCCCGATCAGCAAAAAGCTTTACCCGCAGGATACTTGAAGCTGCGCGTTCATTCCAAGTTGCTCCAAGATAAGCCGAATTATTGGATGCTTATTCCAATGGTTGCAACGGTCTCTTTAATTCCTTGGACAGGTGAACATTCCTTTGCCATTCAGAGTGAACTCTATAATTCTGGTGGAACTCTGTTGGCCACTGACTATTTTGCAGCGCGTATTTTGACCTACACGGGCCCCCTTTATGTTGCTCTCAACGGCGCTTTCAATCTGACATTGCGCTCTAAAGACGAAAAGGTCTCCCTTAGCCTGACTCGGGAAGGAATTTCTTCCGACATTTATTTGCGTTTAAGTCAATTTCTTTACAATGCTAAAACGTCTCAGGATATTCAGACGGTTCGCAAGGTCAGCGATGAAGGCGAGGAAGAATAATGTTCTTTCTTTTTCTCATCTATGCTCCACTTCTTTTTCTGGTGTCTCTCGATCGTTTTCACGATCCAGGACCCGGCATTTTTGGATCAAAATCGGCAAGTCAGAGTTTAGAATGTACGTTTGTTTCTTCTGAGAACATCAACAAATCAACTTCCTCTTCGAGCCGTGAAGGGAAGTCCAATTTTATTGAAGAATCCTTTCTATCATGTGAGCAACTTGTTTTTGCGCCCCACGAAAGACATCCTCGTGATGAACGCATTCTTCTTGATCTTTCGGCGACGACCGCAAGGGCAGTAGCCTTGGTTAAAGACCGATTTCCGCAGGTGGAAAAATGGCAAGTGGCCGTTGAATATCCGGTGTCAGCGGTTGCCGTAAAAATTGCAGTGGCAGCACAAACGGGTCTCGCACAAGCACAAGTTAAAGTTTTGCATGAAGTTGCAAAACAACGCACTGCAAGCCTATTTAGAGTAAACAGCGCACTTTCGCCTCAAAATCAGCGTATTCAGGCACTCCCCGTTGAATGCAAGGAAGCTTTTTTGTTGAAGTCTTATTCCCCGCAACCGACTGAAGGTTTGATGGTGTTTGCAGTGGCAAGTTCTTTGGAAACCTCGCTCCACGTGGGCGCTTGCGCGGGGGGAGGGCCTTTACAATGGCTGCTTTGAGCCTCCGAAAACTGTGTTCCTTAAGTAAGTTCACAGCCGTGTTCATGTCTTTGTTGTTTCCTTATTTTGTCTGTGCTCAGGAAACTGTGCAATCTGCAGAGGTGCGCGAGGCGGAAAAAGCACGGCTTTTGCTGACGTCAGAAATTCAGCTGCTGGCTGCAAATCTTCTTGATGAACTCGTATATAGCTGGCTTAAAAATCCTCCCTTTCAAAGTCCGTCTCCTGTGGTGCTCATGGGGGTTGGTGTTCCTTTAGGAATGGGAAGCGGTCTCACGACTTTTCTCGAAAATCACCTTTTTAATCTCTTGATTAAAAACCCTGCTGCGCAAGTTAAACCTGCTTATTGCCCGGAATGTGCAAATCTACTTTTTGTTGCGGGAAAAGATGGGACTTTTCTCGCCCATGGCGCAGATTTTCCAGAGGTTTTAGCAAGGGCGCGTGGAAACTCGGGTGCTGGGCACGCACTTTATCTTGATTTTGAAGCCGAAGGTTCAAGTCTTGTTTTGCGCGCAAAGATTGTCGATCTTAAAGGTGAGCCTGGAGTGATTACTGCAGCATTTGCACTTTCAAGTTCAACGTCGGCAGGCTCTTTGTTACGAAGTCCCGATCGTTTGCGCAGTGTGGAAGACACCCGCAAAGAATACGTCGACATTCTTTCGGGGCGTTCGCGCTTTGAATTTCCAGTGCGCATCATCACGCGGATCTTTGCGAACCCTACGGGAAATGTTTCAAGTCCCCAAGGCGGCGTTCCTGTGACGATGCCTGCCGTTGCTCCGTTTATTTGGCTTGAACTGGGTGGCGAAGCGACCTTTAGCCAGGAGCGTCTCTGGATGGGGGGAGTCAGCTTTGGTTACACGACACTTTCTGAAGCGCACGAAGGTTGGAGTGCTGGAGCGCGTTTGGCAAGGCTTGTGTCTGGAGATTCGCGCTCATTTTTGCATCCCGATGCCTATGCTTTTTTTGGGGCAAGCGTCTTTAATTTTTCGGGAACAGACGCCACAAGTTTTCAGAAGGGACAAACACCTCCTCCCTCAGAAATCATTCGCCTTGCACAGGGTGCAAAGCCACGCGCTTCCTATGGAGCCTTTAAATTCGGACTCGAAGCTAAAATAAAGAACAGATTTAGCGCATCGGGGTTTGCCGAAACCATTCCTGCATTTGGAAATAATTATCAATTTTTAGGGGAATACTTTTCAGTTGGCGGATTTCGATTTCAGTGCTTAGGGCTCGAGGTAGGACTATGGTTTTAAAGATGGTCTCAAAGTCCGGGAGCGTTTGGTCGAGCCGTGCGGCACTTCGAAGCATGCTCTTTATTGTTTGCCTTATTCAATCAAGTAGAGGGTTTTGTGGATGGGATAATTCACAAGAGTCGCTGCGTCGTGCAGAAGAAATTCTAAACTTACGCCTTGAGCAAGGTTACTTTAAATCCGCAGAAGTGGTGCCAGCCTTGGTTGTCTCTGTTGCGCCCGCTTTCGAGGAGTCGCGCAAAAGTTTTCAAAGCTCCGCTTTGTCAGTTTTAGGGCAAGTGTTTGGTGCAGGTTCGCTCAGGCTTTGCGAAGCGTGTGACGTGCCTCAATCCTTCGCAACGGGCGGAAAATTGGAATCTCGGGTGGGCACCGTAAGTCTCGAAGACCTCAGGCAAATCGACATGGCGAGCCGGGGTGAAGCGCCACCCGCACGCAGTGCCATTTGGCTTGAAGAAACCCATGAGGGTGTTTCCTTAAGAATTCTGGAAATTGCCACAGGGCGAGTGATCTATGCCGAAAACGTAACACCACTTTTAGTGTGGTCTCAAAGATCGCGTAAGAATTACGATCTTACAAAAGACCTTGAGCGTAGGGATCGCGGTGAGAGTTTGACGCATTCTTTTTTCGATATTGGCATCTATCCAACTCCACATCTTGCGATAGACTGGTCTGAGCAGTGGGGAATGGGAAACGAACATCTTTCGGGAATTACGCTTTCATTTTTTACACCATTGTTAGGAATTGGTCCACATTATGCAAGGGTTATTCCATCGATGTTCAATGCCTTGCTTGGAGGAAAATTGATGCTCAGTGCACCAACCGCCCTGGTCAGTGCCGTGGCACAACGCAATACGACGGTCCTCGACCCTCTGGCAACTCTCATCGCATTTGTGCGCGTTCCTATTGCAGGAACATCGTTGGGTGGTTTCTTTTATTTTGCATCCACTGGAAAAGTTGGAATTGGAGTTTCAAGTTTGCAAACCTCATTTCTACCTCCGATCGTGCCATGAAAAAATTGAGCATATGTTTACTTCCGTTCCTTTATTTGGGCTGCACTTCGCGCAGCTATACAAATTATCTAGTCGATACTCCCGTGCGTAAAAGCGAAGCGCTGACAGAAAGTGGAACTCCCATCAAGCCTTATGCCCAGCAAAAGGCGACGACACTGATGAAAGTGCGTTGGAATGATGGCCAAGTCTTTACGGAAGTCGAAATTCCACTCATCGCCTCGGGTGAGCGCGTTTTTGTTGAACATGGGCAGGGCGTGAAAAAAGGGAACATTCCTCCTTCTCGCATTGTGCCTCCTCCACCTGTTGCCGCAGATAAAACACTCGCCGATGCCTATCGATCGAAGGGTTTAAAGGAAGATTCCTCGAAGCCTGAGGTCAGTATCTCGCGTACCCGGATGCTCATGAAAGATGCCTTGGCAAACGGAAATTACGCCTTGGCACTTGAATATTCTGAACTTGTCTTGGGCCGCTATCCCGCTCATCCCGAGTTTTTGCGTGCCAAGGGATCGATTTTGCTTTTGATGGGCGAAAAAGAAAAAGCCATCGAAGTGTATGAGCAGGCAGAAGAGATCGAGAGCGATAAACAAGTTAAAAAGAAACTCGAAGAGCTGCGAAAATCCAAATAAGGGAACACCGTTTATGCAGATCATTGGTGTGGGACTGCTTTTTGTCGTTGTGACGTTGGGTTTTATGGATCGTGGGACGGTCACAGTGAGTGCCTTCGACCCTCATGCCATCGGTATGATTTTGTTGGGGTGCCTGGGTGCTGTGATGGCAGGTTCGCACAGGCGCGCATTTCTAACGACTTTTTCCTCGCTGCGAGAGCTTATTCCAGGTTTTGGAAAAGTGCAGCGCGAAACCATGGAAATCAATGCAGAGCGTGAAAAGTTCTATGAATTGTGGAGAAATGGAAAAAGAGCAGAGGCTGCAGCACTTGCAGAACGCAGTCGGTTTCCTTCAACTCAGGAACTCATTCGACTCGTTGCAGCTCGCTCCACCGCTCAAACAACGGCAAAAGTTTTTTCGGATTTGCGCGATGACGCCTCACGAGCCCTGCATTCGGCAGGGCAAAATTGGGAAATGATGGCAAAGCTGGGCCCTTCATTTGGGATGGTGGGAACCATCACGGGGATGATCCAACTCTTTAAAAATCTTGGGACCGAAAATGCAAATGTGGGAGCCGCCATGTCGCTTGCGCTCCTGGCAACGTTGTATGGCGTCGCATTTGGAGCCGGAATTGCAGGACCCATTGGTCACTATTTAGCCGGACTTCTCGATGAACGCCTTGGAGTTCTTGACTCTTGCGAACGGACAGCAAACGACCTCATTGCATCGCACGGAGGTTGAGGTGAGACGCAGAAAAAGGGGCCAGGATGAGGGTTGGCTTATCAGTTATGCCGACCTTATCACGAATCTCTTGATATTTTTTGTGATGTTACTTTCCGCCTCAAGCCTCAGCAAAGTAAAATTTCAAGAAATGGCAAAAAAGGTTTCGGGAAAAGAAGATCCTCAAAGCTTGACTGCCATTCAAAAAGAAATCAACGAAAAGATTAAACAAGAAGGCCTTGGAGAATCCGTCAGTACGAAGATGACGCCAAACGGCTTGGAAGTGAGTCTAAATTCTGGAGTCGTTTTCGACACAGGAAGCGCAATCATTCGGCAGGAATGGGAAAGTATTTTAGGAAAAGTTCTCGAAAAACTTGTGCCCTATTCGACCAAATATACCTTTGCCGTTGAAGGGCACACCGACAGCACGCCCATCAGCAGCGGAACCCAGAAATTCTATTCAAACTGGGAATTGTCCAGTGCGCGTGCGATGGAAGTCAGGCGTAAATTAGAGACGGTAGGCATTGCTCCCCCAAAAATTCGCGTTGAAGCTTATGCGGATACCAAGCCGCTGCCACCTGAAGATCTTCAAGGGCTATCGCCGGAAAATCGCCTTGCCCGGCACAGACGAGTCATAGTGAGGATTTTTTAATGAAAAGAACTTTGCGAGTCCTTACTTTGGGTCTGTTGGTTGCTGTGTTTTCGGCTCCTGGTGCGGCCGCTCCCGTTCCTGAAGTGCAGATTCCTCCGGGAGTAATTGCGGAGCTCAGGAGGCTCGAAAGCCGGTTCGACAGCGCTCTCTTTCAAGATTGCGCCAATGACAAATGTTTTTCGCGTGGATGTTCTTATCTTGCACACGATACGGTTGATAAACCTCGGTCGGGCTCCCTGCCAGGTCTTGGCGAAAATAAGGGGGAAGGCCCTGGAGCCATTGGGGCCCAAGAATATCTCAGGGCCGCAAAATGCGAATTTGCCTTTGAAAGCACTATTCCGGTTAAAGATCTGCGCTCTCTTGTGCAACGTCTTGAACAAAAACTCTCGGGCGGATTCTTAAATGTCACCGTCGAATCGCGCTCGCTTCCGCCTTTGCCCAATTCCCTGAAGGCAACGCCGCAGGCAAGTCCCACTGCAACTGCAGAGCCCAAGGCGAGCCCCTCGCCCGTGGCGTCGCCCACACCGCAGGTTTCGCCCGGCCCTACGGGAAGCTTTTGGTCGGGAGGGCAGGCTGCAAGAGAACTCTGGCTTCAACTTTTGCCACATTTCTCCTGGATGATTGCCGTTTTTCTTGTTACTTTAGCGGGCCTTGTGCTGCTTTGGGCTTGGAGAAGACTTGGAATTGCTTCAGTAGAAGAAAAAGCAATGCTTGCAGCGCTTAATGAAGGCGAGACCAATGCGGAAGAGCCGGCTGTTCCTCTAGATTCAAATGTCACACTGGAATCGAAAGATACGAACTCAGTTTCTCTTCTCAAAGAAGAGCATCTGCAGGGTGTTTATGCGACAGAGCAAGCTGCGCAATGGAAAGAGCGGATGAGTAAAGATCCTGCCATTCTAGAAGACGTTGCGGCCCAATGGTTAAAAGACGGAGAATTTTCGTTACTGGCAAAAGCCAGCCTTATTTTTGACATTGAACAGGTGAGTTTTTTGCCCAAAGGACTTGAATGGGCACCCGAAAAACTTATTTTTTCAAATTACCTTAAAAATCTTGACTTCACTCAACTGCCCAGTGATTTTGAGTTTTACAAAACCTTGCATCAGCACGTCGTTGCTGCTGCCATTGTAGGCGACTCCGAACTCGAAAGCTATTCCCGGTTGCGTGAAGAGTTTGGAGCTGTAGGAATAGCACAACTTGTCGAAAAAATGCCTACGAATTTGGCGGCCCTCTTGTTTGCCATTGCACCTTCGGATGCGCTTCCAGAAACGGCGCTCTTGCTTGCACCTCAAGTGCGCTTTGCAATCGGAAAAACTCTTTTAGAGTCGAATCGCGCTTCGGAACAGGAGCTTTCTGCGGTTTTTTCTTACGTAAAATCTGCTTGTGTAGGCGAACCGCTTCCTCACTTTGAAACTCAAGATTTTGGCGCTTTTGACAGAGGAAGAATCCTTGAAGTAGAGCGCGCCCTTTCGGTTCTTTTTTCGAGAATGGCAGACGGAGAAAAGCAAGTGTTGCTCGATCAGGTGAAGGCTGATCACAGCGGACTTTTGCATACCTGGGCTCTCGGTGTGTTCCATCCCCGCATGTTGTCTTCGTTGCCTGATGCAATGCGCAATGCCTTTTTTCTTGAGGTCAATACGCGCGAATTGGTAGAGTGGCTGTATACGCTTCCCGAAATTTTGCGCACCGAATTTCTGCGCACGGCGCCGCAGGTTGTGCAGGCAAGCGCATACAATGTGCCCAGTCTGACAAATAAAATACAAACAGAAAGGAGTGTAAAAAATGTGGAGTCTCGTTTCGTTGCGCTCCTTAAACGAGAATATGCGGCAGGGACATTGAGATTTGAAGAGATTGTTTAATTGGAAAAAAGAATGGACTCTGCTTGTAACGTTAGGAATGATGACATTCTTGGGAGTGTGTTCCAAGGTGCCCATCAGGACCTCAGGGACATCTTTTTCTATTTCTCACGCTGCGTGGTATCAAGCTGAAGATACGTTTTTTATCTTTTATTCCGTGAGTGCGGAACAAGGTATCAGTCCTGAAAGTCAAGTTGAAATCAGTTATGTCACAGATTCTCGCGAAGTTCCCTGGACAAACGTGCGCACTTTAAAAAACGTACACACACACGTCGATGTCACCTGCGGAAGGTTCAATCTGTGTGGAAGTGTGAGCCCCTTTGAAAAAGAACGGCCACGCAATGTGCGCATGCGCTTGCGCTATCACCGCGACGGCGAAACGGCCTTTGAATTGGCACCTGATTACCATGCCATTCTAACAGGAGATCCCTTTAAAACACGCAGTTTTTTGGTATATGGAGTCTTCAACGAAGAGAATCGCCTTGTGCAATGGCGTGGGCGGCATCAGTTTCCTGCACTGCGCAATCATGAGGCCCAGGAACTGGGTTTAAGACGCGAGTTTCGCATGGGCGAAGAGTCTTATGGGAACTACCAGGATGCCAGCCTGCGCGCCAACAATCCGTACCTCTATGGTTCAAGGCCAGGATGCCCTTTTGATTTTTCACTTTATGGAGATCCTGCGTTACCTAAATCCGACGCACGTTCCCAGTGGAGTCAAAATACTCTTCCCTTTGAGGCTGCGCCCTTTTCACATGTCTGCGCAAAAAGTTGGGTCAAGGATGGCAGAGGGGAATACGAGCAATCGGCATTCGCACGGAAGAATCCCGAAGTCACACCTGCATTTGAAAAATTGCACACACCCATTTCAGAGAGCACGCCCCTCAAATTTCTCCTGGCGCTTTGCAAATCGGAGCCCTCCAAAGATCACCTTGAACTGCAGAAACAAAGGCTCTCACTCGATGGAAACATCGATATTTGTCTCGATACCACCTTTCCCGAAGGGCTGTCGGCAAAACTTGCCTCGGAATTTCGCAAGCGGATAGACCTTGAAAGAGTGAATCAAAAAGACATGATTCTCACGATTGGATTTCATCATGCAGAAGAAAATGGCAGTTCTGAAAAGCACCGCGACCTTGCCAAGGCGTTGGAAGATTCCATCGGTCCAGAGCTGGAAAAAAGTTCGCCGCGTGCCATTGGGGCGTTTGTTTTTGACAGCATTGCCTATGGGCCCGTACCCGATTCTCTGAAAAGATCGGTGCTGTGGTGCCCTTCCGTGCGCGTTCCGAGGCAACAACGGAACGGCGAACCTCCGACAGAATCCGAAAATTCATGTCCCGTGGTGCCCGATTTCGGAGTGTCGTTTGGGAGCTTAGACCTTGGTACGTTACCTATTTTTCCGACCAGGCAAAGTTACCTTTCTTTTTTAGAGAAAAAATCAAAAGATCATGCTGGAAAGATGAAGAAACTCAGTTTTTATGCACCTCTGAGAACTCCCATTTCCGAAAACGTTCAGTCCAGTGAATTTGGAGTTTCGACGTTTTACAACAGTGAAGTCTTGAGCACCTCTGCGGCTCAGAGTTTTAGCTATTGTGCGCAAGAAGGTGACTCTTCTCAATTTGTTTTTAGGCCAGGGGTGGGCAGAGTGCCACTGCCTCTCAGCTCATTTCCCTCGTTTCACAAGAATGCGCCACAGGACAAATATGAAATGGGACTGACTTGGGACTTTCCTTACCTCGCTCGCGTTGAGTACGAAGCTTTTCTCGCAGCCGGAATTTCTGCTTTTTCGGGTACACTTCCCTTTGGAATTGGGATGGATGCACGTGAAGTTTACGGCACAGAGCAATGGTTTCGTGGCGATCACAAAATAGGAAAAAAACTTCTTCAGTGCGTTCGTTTCTGCAATCATCCCGCATTCGATTCGGCGGGAGTTTATGACGTGAGACGCCCCTGGAATGAAGCGTATCTCAGTGCTTGTTATCGGCCCCTTCTTCCTACTGGTTCGCCACTTGCAGCGGGGTTTCCATATGATCCTTAATGCAAAGCAGTTCCGTTATGCCTTCATTTGTCTTGTTTTGTGCTTGGAATTATTTATTAAAGTACCAGCATCAGAAGCTGCTGTGGTGCAAGAAGATTTTGATGATGAAGAAAAAACGAGAGCAGAAAAATCTAAAGAGGCTGTTCTCGACAAGCTTGAAAAAAGTCGTGTTCCCTTGCCCGCGCTTTCAAACCGGATTTTAGGTCAGACATTTCGTCCGGCCGTCTTGGATTGGAGGAACAGTTCCTATCTGATTCATCCCAGTTTTGGCCAGTTGTTGGAACTCAATAATTTTGAAACAACGCGCCTCGGATTAGCAATGCGCATTCCAAATGATGGAATGCAGTTGAAGTTTGGACTTTCTTATGCCCACGTCGCTGCAACGCACAGTTCCGAACTGCTTGCCAAGACTCCTTACAGACAAGCGGGACGCCCTTCGCGCATAGAAGCTGATTTTGGGATTGAGTCTCCTGTGGCCGAAGGGATTTTATCGCAGTTGCTGACGTTTATTCCCGAAGCTCAAGTGGTGTTTTCGTTACAAGCGACGTTACGTTACCTTTATTACATGGGATCAACAAAGGGAATGAGCACCCGATCGACGCTTGGGGCGTGGTTTTCTCCGCGCCTTACCGAAATGGAGCTTCAAAATTTGCGTCGTAAGGCTCCGGCAGGCATGTATCTCGACCAAGCGCGGATCAACGGAGGAGCTGGTTTTGCCGCCGACGTGTATTTTGCAAGTCGAATGTATGTCAACCAAAGTCTCACCTTGATGACGCCCATGCTTGCTCCTGATTCTGGTCTTGCTTACATGTGGGATCTGTCGTTGGGGGTAGGGTATGCTCTTCCGTAAAGCACATTCTTTACTTGCCGTCGCGACGTGTTTTATTTTTCTGCCGTGGGCTTCAGCATGTATCACTTTAGATCCCGAGGCCGCTGAAAAACTCGCCGCAAAAAAGGCCGAAGATGATTGGCTGGTCTTTGCAAATGCGCGTCTTGCAGCGCGCGACGGCAAGAACCTCGAAGTCTTTCAACTTTGGCTTCTTAACAACAGTTCCCATGTGCGAGGCGAACGTTCGCGCTATCACGATGACCTTCTTTCTGTGCTCTGGGTTGCTGCGTCGCGACTCGGAATGTGTCCCGATCGCCTTGAAAAAGACGACCGCAGTGCCTCTCTATGGCCCATTTCTTTGCACAATTATGTGATAGGAGCCATCAATCAGCGCGAACCTTTTAGCCCGACATTTTTTGAAGGGCTAGACTCCTTTGAGCTGGGTAAACAAAATCGTTTCGTTTCATATGAGTCTATCGTGTCGCCCGTTGAAATTAAGAATTTGCGTCTCCGCATAGGCAGCTGTTTGGCAAGAGATAGACTTCTGTTACTTTCCGAAAACCTGCGCGTTAAAAAAGGCAGTGAAATTTCGCAGCGGCGCGCAGAACGTGAAAAAATAGCGCGTTCACTCATTCATCTCCTTGAAATTGCAAAAAGACAGGTGAATGCTTCGAAGGTTCGTTCGTTTGCTGTGCTCGATGCGCGGCTTTTTGATCTGCGTTTATTTGTCGCGACATCGGAAAGACAGCGCAATTTAGATTCCATACTCTTTGAGCAAGATTCTCTTGATCGCCTCAAAGCCCATGCCCTGGGCTGGACCGAAGAAGAATGGGCATCCTTAAAGCCACAACGACAACTCGTACTCTATCAAAAAGTCAGTGCTGAATTTCCACCTGAACACCGCGATCGCATCGTGTTGGCAATGCTCGATAAGGCCTTAGAGCGTCGCGATGGCAACAGTGCAGAACTTTGGATAGCACTTTATTTAGCGAAGGCTTCACGGGAGCGCAGGCAGGTCATTTGGAGCAATGAACGGGGTTCACGTCTGTTAAGCCTCGATGCCGAAGCCGGTTTTCATGAGAGGGGTGTGATTGGCCTCCACCGAGGGATCGACGAACTCGAACGAGGTGCCATGAGGGAATCTTTACGATCCTTTGGACTCGCACTGAAACATGCTTCGGAGTCGACTCAACCCGAAGAAGTGAAGCGCAGCGTGCGCAGGTGGGTATCGCATTCCCTGTCTGTTTTTCAGGCAGATGCTGCACTTGTTGCGGTATTAAAAGAGGTCTTGCCCCGCGAAGATTATAACCCGGTTGCACAAGACCTCACATGGGGAGCCGCCTTTCGTTCAGATGTGAAGTCTTTTCGAACACTCTTAGGTTCGTTTCCCAACCGAGGCACATCAGTAACGCGGCTCGAAAAACTCGAACCCCTGGCCAAAGGCAATGTCTCGCAGTTCGCAGCGGAATTTGAACGTGATTTTTTTGAAGAGCCCAGCCCGACGTCCAAGTTTCTGCTGGCCTTTTTAAATGCCCTTGAGCGCGAAGATCGCTACTTACAACAAAAGCTGTTTCCCCTTGTAAAGATGATGCGAACTTCAGTGGAAAACTATGCAAAAAAAGGCGAAAAAGGCACGGCTTCAATGCGTGGGAACATTAAAAGTGCACTGGAACGCATGGATGCTTTTGTTTCAGGACTCGATAAAAAGGGATTCCAAACCCAGGATGAATCCATTCGTGCGCTGAATCCCGACAAAACTCTTTTCGCAGGCAGTGTAAAGGTTCTTCCAGGTGATGAAATTCCATGGCCCTTTGAAATTCGTGACATTCCCATGCCCAATGTCTTTGAGCCTATTGAGATGATTCCACAGGAATGGATGGCAAACCAAGAGGCCGAATTCGGTTGGAGCTTGCGCGAGTGAAAGTCAAAAAGAAACTGCATCTGAAAAAAATAAAGGAACACTTCGAAGAGAAGAAGAAACAGAGACGCAGAAGGCGATTAACCATCATCATTCTCTGCATCATCATTATTCTTTTACTTCTATTACGCTGTTCCTGTGCGGAACCTCAAAAAGGCCCCGCAGCAAAACCTTCACCCAGCCCCGTAGTGAAGGCAGTATCTCCGAAAAAAACGCCCAGGCCTCCTCAACGGCCCCGTAAAAATCTCCAGGTCAAACCGGATGCAAGGCCCGTTCTTGATCCCGGCCAGGATCAAGAGCCCGCATGGTTAGAAGCCTTTCGTCAGCAGGCGAGGGCTCGCACACATCGTCTGACAGAGTGCTTGGCAAATCAGGCCGGCTATGGCGGGGTCAAGTGGTTTACAGTTGTTAATTTAAAGAGTGGTGAAACCACAGCGCACGTTTTTGAGCCCATCGGTGAAATGCAGGAGTTTGGCCCGGAAGAACTCAAGTGTATGAAAGAAGTTCTTTCGAGGCAAACCTATACACTCGAAAGGTTTCTCGCCGAAAAAAGCGAAACCAAAACACTTCCTGTAGAAGTGAAAGTGAGTTTGGTTTTCGAGTTTTGATGCCTCACTGTACAATATTGACTGTGCGTGTTCCCAAGGCGATCAATTTATTGCTTGCATCAAAACCTTTTATGGTGAAGATACGGGTTCCAGTGTTTTGAAATTTAAATTCTTTTCCCTTAATTTCTGAACCGTGGGCGCCAAAAAGGGGGCCGTCGCTTTTGCGATCGATCCAGACCTCTATGCGTGCGGCATTGGGAACTTGGATATTGAATTTGTAGTTTGCTGAAGAGGCGTTTTCGGTAAAAAAAGTGACGTTGCCGAATTCACGCTTCGGAACGGTTCCGAATTTTTCTAAGGCGGCTGGATATTTATCGAGGGCTACAAAGGTAAAGCCTTCTGCTTTAAGTCTGTCGATCAGTCCAGGCCAGGCGCTGGTTCCTAAAAGCATGTCTCGCGTCATCTGATGAATGTCGTGGGCCAGTATAATAAGTCCATTGCGTCTGTTACTTTTTACTTGATCGTAGTAGAAATTTCGGCAAGCAAGAGCACCCTGTTGGCAGGGTCCGGGGTTGACGTCTCCATCGACGTCCCACATGAACGGTCCAATGTATTTGCCCATCACTTTATTGAGTTCATTCAGGCTTGCCATTTCACCTGCATTTCCAGCGCGAAAAAAATTACCCCCTGGTGCGCGAAAAAAGTAGGGTTTTCTCTGCGTATCGATCATCTTGGACATGACTTTATCAGCATCCGCCACTTCTTTAATGGCATAGTCTGTTCCGTCACAGGCAATGCACGCGATGCTATTTACTTTGCGTTTGTGACTCCACGAGTGGTTAGCAATAATTCCGGCCCAATCTCCGTTGGGAAGCTTGAGTTCGCTGATCTGTTTGGCGACCGTTGGAAATTCGCTTACGCGTTGGCCAATCATAAAATAGGTCACCGGAATGTTTCGTTTGGCAAGCTCTTTTGCGATTCCCAAAGACTCAGGAACAGGGCCATCATCAAGTGTCAGTGCGATTTCGCCCGCTTTGAGGCCAATTTGTGATCCCGATGTGAGCGAGCTTTCATGACCCAAGGCACTTTCATCGGACTCATTAAAAGCTCGATTCATGCATCCGGAAAAAAATAGGACGGGAGCAAGACCAAATACAACGACTTTCACTCAAAATACTCCTGATGTTATAAGTAACAGTCAAGAGAATAAAATTTGCTCATTCTATGTGCAAGTGGGGTGAAAGCCGTCAAAAAAATACGAGTGCTTATAGGAGATTTTTAGAAATAGCCCACTTGTAAAATTTTTCCTCGAGTTCTTCGAAACAAGAAATCACAAACACGCGGTCTTGGAGGTGATGAATGTCGTAATCTGTTTGGGTCATCAGTTCCATGTCAAAAGGAATTTTTTCAACATTATCTTTTAAAGCATGTTCGATTTCTGCAAGGCTGGAAAGGGTACCAGCACCGTAAAGCTGTGTTTCGTTTTTTTGAAACTTGGCGGGGTTATGAATTTGAGCATTAATCAGACCAAATTCTACGGTAAACCAGTACACGCGTGCAAACCATAAGCGCTCTTCGTCTGTTTGAGTGTTGGCTCCCGCAACGCCGAAAGAATGAAAAAATGATGCATAGCGTGGGTTCGTAATAAGGGGAAGATGACCCATAATATCGTGGAACATGTCGGGTGCAGGGGTATAGTCGAGTTCTTTTGTATGACGAATAAAATCAGTGCATGGAAAACAGCGATTTGCGAGAAGAGTAAAGAAGAGCACGGGATCGACAAATCCATCCACGCGGATCACTTGCCAACCCGTGGTTTTCATGAGCGAACGGGAAAGATCGGCAAGGTTGGGGATACGGTTGGTGGAAACATTGAGAAGCTCTTTGCCCGCGAGGTACTCAGGACATGCTTTTTGGGTAATGAGTTTGGATTGTCGTTCACACAGCAGGCGCCAGGTTTCATGTTGTTCTTCGTGATAAACAGGGGCAATGATTTTTTCGCCAATGGTGCCCTCGGGTGAAGGGCTTGGTTGCACTGGCGGAGAAGGTAACGCTTTGAATTCGACGTCAATGCTCAGACGCGTCTGGGGAATGGGCGGTACTGGCTTTTTCATGGAAGGGCTCCCCATCAATAGGCTTTGATTAAAAAAGGACTTTATGAGGTAAGGCTTGCGACCTCGACTTATCATCGGAATTCGCTCTTATTTTTATCGATCAATATTAAAAATGCAAGGGAGTATGCGATATTGTCTGCGATCGACGGATCTCCTTCCAAAATAACTATTGGCTCCCTCTGCGTTTTCTTGTAGGGGGATATTCATTCTAACCAAGGCCGTTCCCAGTGTTGAATCTGGAGCTTGTTTTTATTGCCGAGGATTCCTATGACAAACGCCGAACTTGCCGCACGTTTTTTTTTACTGCTTGCTGCAGTGTTGGTCTGCTGCAAATGTTTTGGATATCTATTTAGAAAATTAGGCCAACCCACCGTGATTGGTGAGATGGTTGCGGGAATTTTTCTGGGGCCTACGCTTTTGGGTCGAATGTTTCCAGAGTTGCAAGAGTTTTTATTTCCTAAACAGGCTATGCCCGTACTTTTCGTATTAAGTCAGGTTGCACTTGCGCTGTATATGTTCCTTGTCGGACTTGAAATCAACCCTTCTGAAATCAAAGGTCGCTTGCGCAGTGCTGCAGCGGTTTCTGTTGCGGGTATCGCAGCGCCACTGCTTTTTGGGGCAATGTTGGCAGCAAGTTTGAAGCATCGACTTCCACTCTTTGGTGAACAGGTTTCTACTCAGCAGGCCATGCTCTTTATGGGAGCTGCGATGTCTATCACAGCATTTCCCGTGCTCGCCCGCATCGTAACAGAGCGAGGACTCGCAAAGTCTCCGCTTGGTACTTTAGTGCTTACAGCGGCTTCACTGGATGATGCTTTTTCATGGTGTTTGCTCGCTGTTGTGCTCGCAAGTACCCATTCTGATCCTCGCATCGCTGCTGTTGCGTTGGGAGGAGGGGCTCTTTACGTGTTGTGCGTGGTGATGCTGGTCAGGCCCTTTTTAAAGAAATTCATGGCAAGTGCAAGCCGCAGAAAAGAAACAGAGACATTTTCACTCATCTTGCTTCTCATTCTCATTTCTGCTTGTGTCACCGACATGATTGGAATTCACGCAATATTTGGATCCTTTATTCTTGGGGCCGTGATGCCAAGAGGTCAGGAAACAGATAAAATGATCGCACGCATCGAGCCACTCACCACGCAGCTATTTTTGCCTCTTTTCTTTATTTATTCTGGACTCAACACGAACTTTAAGTTGGTTGATTCCCCCGATCTTTGGATTTTGGCTTCACTGGTCTTTGTTGTTGCCACTGCAGGAAAATTGGTGGCCTGTGGAGCGGGAGCTTGGCTCACGGGTGAATCATTACGAACCTCGCTTGCCATTGGTTCGCTCATGAATGCACGGGGACTTGTCGAGCTTATTATGCTGAATATTGGCCTGCAAACGGGAATTATTACGCCCGTGCTTTTCACTGTGATGGTGATGATGGCCCTTGCAACGACTTTTTTAGCGACACCCTTGTTTGAACTTTTTCGAGAAAACACAAAGAAACAAAATATATTGAAAGAGGGAAGTTCTCTTGTATCAGGATGAACTTAGCTGCTTTTTCTGGAATTGAAATTAACTTCTTCCAGGCCCCTTTGTATTTTTGGAATTCTTAATGTAAAAGTTGTTCCCTCGCTTTCGATGCTTTCCACCGTTAAAGTTCCTCCGGCTTGGTAAACGGAATGTGCAACTGCAGGCATGCCTACCCCTCGCCCAGAAATATCAGACATGGTTTCTGCCGTTGAAAGTCCGTCCTCAAATATCAATTGCAATTTTTCGGCCCGGCTCATCACAGCGAGTTGTGCAGCGGTGAGCAGTCCTTTTTGCAAGGCTTTGCGGGCAAGGACTTCTGTGCGAATTCCAATTCCATCATCGGAAAGTGAAATGTTCCAAAAAGATTCTTCTTCGCTAAATTCTAGTCGCAGAATGGCTTGCGGCGATTTTAAGTGGCGTTCTCCACAGGTCTCGATGCCATGATCGACTGCGTTTCGTAGCAGGTGCGTCATGCTTTGAAGGATGGGTGTCATGATGTTGGCGTCGACTCGAATTTCTTGGCCCCGCACATCAAGAATGACGTCTTTGCCGAGGCGTTCTCCCAAGCGACGCACGAATTCAGGCAGTGGACGTACAAGGGTTCCAATTTCCTTGAGCATGACGTTTTCAACCCATTTTTCAACTCCCGCACGAGCCTCAGCTAGGGTGTGGAACTCTGTGGTTTTTTGCTTGAGTTGTTGAACGATACTTTCGCTGATCAGAAGTTCTCGTTTTGAATTCCCCTCAAAGCTGATACCCAGGACATCATAATTTTGCGAAAGAAATGCCATCAAGCTTTCTTTGATTTTATTGACATGTTCTTGGGTAAGTTGAGATTCATCCTCGATTTTGTGAATAAGTGCTGCTGTTTCGAGCAGTCCAAACGAGGCGCTGTTTCCTTTGAGAGTGTGAAAGCAGATCCGAACTTTGGAGGCGTCATTCTGTTCGCATGCTTCGGCTGCCTCAATTAAAGACTGTTTTGAATGATCGAGAAACATTTCAAAGGAATCGCGTTGTGCAAGAATTTTCAAAACAGCTTGGATATTCTGAATATCTCGTTCGGCATTTTCAAGTGCCGTGACATCAGTGACGGTAAAGAGGAGGAGTTTTATTTTTTCCTGTTCATCTCTTACGGCTCGAACATCAAGGCTCAGGGTGCGCTCCTTCAGCGAAAAGCGTTTGGGAAGTTGTGATATTGAAACGTCTTCAGGTAACAAATCTTCGAAAATTTGCCCCGTCAGGAGTTCAAAAGTCGAAATGTCTTTACCTTTTAAATCGAGAATTTCGGGAAGTCGCAGATGGGGAGCTATTCGCCCCTCAAATAAAGCTGTACATGAGAGAGTAAAGCCTTCTTGGACTATAAAATCTTGGTCGATGAGGAAAAATCCACTTTGAACATTATTGAGAATGGTTTGCAATTTTTCGGTACGTTCTCGAACAGTATTTTCTAGATTTTCATTGACGCGCTTTAAGGCATCGGACGACAATGCAAGTCGCACATGGGCTTCAACGACGCGGCGAGTGAGTCCGGCAAAGCCATTGGCAAGGAGGCCAATTTCATTGCGTCCAACAGGTGCGGTGCGCATTGCGGCAAGATTCTCGAAGTCGTGATTGCTCACCAATTCGCCAATGGTTTGAATTTCTCTTGTCGTGCGCGCAAGTGGCATTAAAATACTTCGTTTCAATAAAAGATAACCCGCAATGGCCACTGCCAAAACTGTCAGAGAAAGATAGAGAATGAGGAGATGGGTGATGGATGCTGCCACAGCCCCTGCCTCAGAAAACGGCTTTACAACCACCACTTTCCAGTATGAAGAAGGCACATGAAAAAGAAAGGCCATTGATTTTTCTTTAGTGACAAAATCGTTGTCAAACACGAAACTGCGATAGAGTTTTGTTTGAGTAGAAGCAGTTTCTAAGGGATCAATAATAACGGCATTGATAAAATCAGCCTCTCCTTTATCAATTTGATAGCTTGCAGTATCAATTTTATCTGCCAAATTTGCTTTAAATTGAGCATTTTTTTGCGCATACTCAAGAATCTCTTTATTCATTCGCTCCAATGCTTTTGAAATAGGGGCAAACAAAGGCTCTTTGGCGGTCAGATCATTGGCGAAAATAAATTCTTCGGTTTTGTTACCTTTGTCGTCTTTGCTTATCTTTTTGATGAGATTCATGTCGGGAAAAGTTAGAAACTTGTTGTTACGATCGAGAATAAAAACGTAACCACCGGTTTTTTTTGTCCAGTCTTGGGCCATCGCCGCAAGGCCTTCGAGTTTGACATCAACCGTAACTTCACCGGTGAACTGGCCTTTTTCAAAGGTGCCCACGGTGCAAGTGCTCATGGGTTGAAAGCTGTAGGGATCTGTATAGGAGCGGCTCCAGAAACACCGGCCCGGTTTGGCATAGCGGGCAACGACATACCATTCTTCATTGTGATAACCAGGTCCAGGTTTGTTATAGTCATCAAAATATTCAAGCTTGCCTTCCTTGTTTCTTCCCCAAAAAAAACTGTTACGTTCTTTTTTTTCATCGAATTTGAAAGGTTCAGGCCAGTATCCACCCCCAGCCACTGCCAAATCGTTTTGAAAACCTATGATAGGAGGGAATGTTTTGTGAAAAACATCGGGCTGCTTTGGAAGGGCCTGGGCCAACTCCGACATGCTGCGCGCCAAGGCTGCAATTTCAGTCAGGCGTGATTGAAGTTCGGCAACGGCATTGTTTCCGGTCTGTTCGATGAGCCGTCGCGATTCCGTGAGCACGAGGTCGGTTCCCTTCGAGCGCATGACAATCACGATGCCTGTCAGCAACCAGCCCGCCAACATCACCATTCCAACGAAGACTTTGAAGCCAAAACCTTCATACCATTTCAGGCGCTGAAACTCTTGCATGAGTCCCCCCGTTCGCAAAACTAAACATGATGGGGATTATCGGGTGGAATGGGTTAAGCATGAATTTTTCTCATCAAAAGAGAAAAATCAGCACGGTCGGATTGACATTCAGCCGTTAGAGGCCTGCGTTAAGTTGTTCGAGATCTCTCGTTTGCCTTTCTACATACCTGAATAAAGAGAAGAATTCTTGGCGACTTCGGGCAATTGCAAATGTTTTGTCCATCCAGCGGATTTTATCTTTTGAGATGTTCAATGATTTTATTCACAAGATGCGTGCGATGGATGGGCTTTGTGAGGTGATCGTTACAGCCCGCTTGGATGCTTTTGTCTTTTTCTTCTTGCATCGCATGTGCAGTGAGGGCAAGTATAGGCTGCGTAAAGCCTTCAGCGCGCAAGAGCTGAGTGGCCTGATATCCATCAAGTCCGGGCATTTGAATGTCCATCAAGACGATGTCGGGAGAATGAGTGAGTGCCAAGTCAACTCCTTCAATGCCAGTCTCTGCCAATTCAACTTCCGCACCTGCCAGCACTAAATAACGCTGCACGAGTAGCCTATTGTCAGGGGCATCTTCGATAAACAACACTTTAACTCCATGCAGAAGTTTTCCAGATTCTGGGCTGGGCTCGTGTTTAAAGGGAATCCCATTTTCGGGGGAGGAAGTTCGTGTTTCGCTCGAAACTTGGCGCACACACACATCAGCTTTAAAGAGGCTGCCCTGTCTTGGTGCGCTTTTTATTAGCATGACATCACCTCCCATGAGGCGAGCAAGTTGTCTCGAAAGGACGAGCCCCAGTCCTGTGCCTCCAAAACGCCTTGACGTTGAGGTATCGGCCTGCACAAAGGGTTGAAATATTTTTTCTACTTGATCACGGGACATGCCGACGCCGCTGTCTTTGACCAAAAAAGTAACGCGTGCATCGTAATGTGGATTTTTTGTATCTTTTTCAAATATGCCTTCTACATGTACGTAGCCTTTTTCTGTAAACTTAATGGCGTTTCCTATGAGATTAACAAGAATCTGTCGCAGGCGCATTGAATCGCAAATCAGAGTGTCAGGAAAATCCTGGGATGTTGAAATTTTAAAAGCAATCCCTTTTGCGTTTGCCTGCAATGAACCTGTATCGCGTAATTCAACTAAAAACTGTGAGAACGAGAAGGGGTGCTCATTGAGTTCAAGCTTACTTGCTTCGACTTTAGACAGATCGAGAATATCATCGATGACATGAAGAAGTTGTTCACCGTTTCTATGAATAATTTGAAGATTATTGAGTTTTTCGGCATCTGAGAGATCTTTTCCCATTGCGAGTTCGGAAAATCCGATAATAGCTCCTAGGGGAGTGCGAATTTCATGACTCACATTTGCTAAAAACGTGCTTTTTGCATGACTTGCCAGGTCTGCGGCTTCTTTTGCATCTTTTAACATTTTTTCGACGAGAACACGTTCTGCCATTTCAAATTCAAGGGCAAGATTTTTTTTATGAAGATCATCGGTTCGTTCTCGAACGAGATGCTTGAGTCGAAGGTTCCAGTAAAAAGTCAACGAGACCACACCTGCAAAGATGATAAGCGAGAATAAGAACAAGTGAATCCAGCGGCTTTCTTGCTTACGATGTTGATCGTATAAAAATCCTTTTAATGAGCTTTGAGAAAAATTGGTTAAAAATCCCAATTCAGCGTAGGTATCGGCTATGCGCTGCCATCTTCCAGGGTTTAAATGCCCCATTTCAACAAGTCTGGGAACGACAAGATCTTGCATCTTTGCCGCTTCATATTGTAAATGTTTCTTTGTCAATTGTGGGCGAGATCCTTGATAATTGGCGAGAATCCACGAGATGATTTCTTCGGGGTTCTCCATGGCATACTCCCAACCGCGCAAACTTGCCTTGCGAAAAGCATGCACAAGGTCAGGGTTTTCTTCAATCAAGTCCTCAGAAGTAAAGAGGCAGTCGCCATAAAAATCGACTCCGTAATGAATGGGTTTTATAATTTGATAATCAAGGCCCAGCTTGCGAAACTCATCGGGCTCATTTGTGGTATAAATCGCAAGAGCGTCGGTGTTGCCTTTTGCAAGGTCAAGCAGATTCCAAGTGGGAGTTTGAAGTTGTAAGCGCGAGAGAGGAATTCCTTCTCTGAGAAACATGGCCAGAATTTCAGCATGACGATAATTGGAAAAGGCCATGATTCGTTTATCGATGAGGTCGGATGGAGCGGAAATGCCCGAACTTTTATTGACCATGATGGCATAGGGGGAATGTTGAAAGATGGCAGCAAGTACGACCAGGGGCTGTCCTTGTGCTCGCTCTAAAACAATATTGGAACCCATGACGCCGAAATGTGCTTTTTTTTGCAAAATGCTTTCGACTGGAGAGGAGCCACGCTCGCCTTCCCGAAATTCAACTTGAAGACCTTCAGCGGAGTAATAACCTTTGGCTTGAGCGGCATAGTAGCCTGCAAACTGAAATTGATGCACCCAGTGGAGTTGTAAAGTAACATTTTGCAGGCCCTGTGAAGGGGATGATGCATCGGCCCTGGGTGCGTAGGCAGTGGAAATGAGCAGAACAAAATTGACGAGAAAAATTCTAAAGTAGAGTGCCTTTCTCGGATGAATAGTGGTCTGCAATTTGAACTCCCAAGAAGTGAGACAAACCATTCTCGAGCTTGCAGAATTTTTCAGCGATTCATGGCTCGCTTGATTTCTTCGGCAAAGGCTTGAGGAGTTGGTGAGCCCTCGTACTTCACGTTATTTATAAAAATGGTGGGTGTTGCCCGAATTCCAAGGGTATCCCCCGTTTTTATATCATCTAAAATTTTTGGTAACTCAACCTTTGATGTCATGCAAGAACCAAATTGCTCATCATTCAGCCCCATGCTCTTTGCTTGGCTCTTCATATTTTCAAGTGAGTAAGTTTTTGCCTTTTCGCCATCGGAAAGTGTTTGACCTTCAAACGCCCAATCTTTGAACTCCCAAAATTTGCCCTGTTGTCCGGCACAGCGGGCTGCAAGGGCAAGGCTACAGGCATAGGGGTGAAAAGTTTTCTCGATTTCTGCATCGCATTTGCTGAGGGGATAGTTGCGGTACACAAAGACCACATTTTCAGCGCCAACATTTGTCACAGCACTTTCCATGGCCTTAGTTGAAACTTTGCAGTGGGGGCACTCGAAGTCGCTAAACAATTGAACGACGACTTTTGCTTCGTCATTGCCCTTGCGAAAATCTTCACCGGCTCCGACGAAGTTGCTTTTTGAAAAGCTTAAATTGACCGGCGCAGCAGGAGTTGCAGGGGTATTGGTGGCAGGTGATTCGGATTTGGAGGGTTCAATTTTTTTGCCCATCGCAGCTGCAATGGCAGGGTAGGCCGTCGGAAGAATAGCCCCTGCAAGCAGCGCAGGAACGGAAAGCGCCAAAGACGTTGCAAAAAGCTTTACAAATGCAGAAGGGTGGGCAAATTTCGGTGTTTCTTTGTTCTTTATAAAATCAAATCCATGATAGATTAGGAGGAGTAAATTAATGGCATGTGTAGCCATGCACCAAGGGCAAAACGCACCAATTTTAACAGATGAAATGTAAATAAAGTAGATGCTTGTTACCATGCCGATGGCATTAAAAATAAGTCGCCATTGCCCGATCCACGATTTAGAAACTTCCGTCAGTTTGGGAACAATAGCCATGGCTATCATCGCGCCAAAATACGCCATGCCAAATGCACCGACAGGGATGTGCAAAAATTCGGCATATTCGCTGCTCAAAACGGAAGAGCAGTTGAGCTTTTCATTGATGTCACAGCCCAGCTGTGTTTTTCCGGCCGTCAATCGCAAATGTTCGATGAGGGTGTAAAGGGATGTTCCAAATCCCGCTATCGAAAGTAGAAGTGTGGGAAGGGAAAGACTGGCGAGCCCTTGAGGGGGGACGGCACTGGCCAAATCGCTATCAGACGCATGTTTCGTAAGGTTCCGGGTCTTGAGCATGTCTCAACTCCGCAATGAAAGCACCAATTCCATGAACCCGCCCGAGGTCCACAGACAAAAAAGATTCGTGGCGACATTAACGTGACTGGAAAATCTTTCTCAAGCCCCTCCTTTCAGCATTTGAAATAATCATGACAGAGTGGTGATTGGAATCGAGAGAAGTTTTTGGAAAGAGGGAGAGCCCATGGAAGTTGTTCACTGTTCGAAGGCACGGTTTGCCTTTGTCCTTTTCGCAATGGGGTGTTCAACTTTTTCCTGTACCGCCATGGATGCTTCCCATGTAAATCAGCGGCAAAGTCTGTTTGGAAACCGAGCAGCAGCGCCCGAGCGGCGTGAAAATGTTGAAAATCAGCGCCGAGCGCAAGGGAATTCTGTGCCTCCCTATCCGGGGCAAATGGGAACTGCAGAGCAAGGCAACCCTCCGGGCTATGAACTTCGAAAGGTCGATGGAAACATCTGGCGCACAGGCTTAGAACCACCCGGTGTTTACCAGATGGTGGCAAAGCTTGTGTCACAAAACTACGTTATTGCAGCCGCAGATCGGCGAAATTTTACCTTAAGCACCGATTGGGACAAATTTTTTATTGAAGGCCGGCTTTTTAGGAATCGGCTCAGCGTTTCGGTTTTTCCTGTAGGAATTCGGCGAACCGACCTCGTGATCCGAAATGTTGTCGAGTATTTTGACGGCCGAGCAAACCGCACCGATGAAGACATTGCAACAGGGAGTTGGCTACCTTCTCCCGACCTTACTGACGAAGTTCCCAAAATCATCGATCATCTGAATCGGCAAATCGCGTTACTTTATCAGTCCCGTGGCGCAGTGAGGTAACAGGCTTTTGCGATGCTGCCTATGCGGCTTCTGATTGAGAATCAAATCCCGACGGATTCTTGGGACTCTCGAAATCGAGAGGAGAATTTCCAGGAGTGTTGTTGATGCTGGAAAAGTTTTCTGTCAGGCGCTCTATTTTTGCGAGCAAATTGAATTTAAGATTTTCGCTAATTTCATGAATATTCATGGCGACTCGACGGGTATTTGAAAGCTGGTCTTGCACCGATTCTGCGATAGCGCGGATCTGATGGGAAACCGATTCACTCTGACCAACGATTTGTTCGAGGGCGAATCCAGCATCACGCGCAAGCTTTACACCACTCTCGGTTTCAGTATGAACCATGTCCATACCCTTGACCGCTGCAGACGAATTTCGTTGAATGGCTGCAATCATGTCGCCGATGGCCTTGGTTGAGCGCGTTGTTTCTTCTGCAAGTTTTCGCACCTCATCAGCAACAACTGCAAATCCTTTTCCAGTTTCTCCTGCCCGTGCAGCTTCGATCGAAGCATTTAGTGCAAGGAGATTTGTTTGCTCTGCAATTCCATTGATCACATTAATGATCTGTCCAATTTCTTCGGAGGATTTTTGAAGCTCATGAACAGTGGTTGTACTTTCACTGATGAGCCTATTGATGCGTTCAATCCCGACAATTGTATCGCTAATGATATTTCCACCGTTGCGTGCACTTCTGCTCGACTCTGTACTCGCAGAGCTTACATCGCGACAGTTGCTGCTGACCGTCGTTGCATTGCGACTCATCTCTTCCATCGTGACAAGAATTTTGTTGATGGCACCCATCTGAAAATGAGCATCAGTAGAAAGATCATGCACAATGGAGCTTACGGACTCAACGGCCTCATGCAATTCCTTCCACGCGATTTCAACCGCAAGGCCGATTTCGTAGTCTTCCCTTGTCGCAGGTGTTAATTTCCGCAATTCAAACCCGGAGGTGTTATCTCTGCAAAGTGCGAGCAAATTCTTGCTAAACCTTCCAAGCCTTGCGCCTGCAAGATACCCAAGTCCACCGCTTGCAAGTCCTAATAGAATAGATAGCGCGAACATCAAAAAAAGCGAGGTTTCAGATTTTGGAACGAGCACGAGGAATTGAACTTCTTCGCCTAAGAGTCTCGAGGGAGAAGTGTAGATTTCCCAGGACGTTCCCTGCGCTTCGGCAAGGCCATGGTGTTTGATGCCCTTCGAAAGATCTCCTTCCAACTGAAGATCTTCAATGCCTTCAATGCTTGTTCCCGCAGACTTTCCTTCTTGCACCAATCCAAACCCAAAACCTGGGCCTTGTTCCTTTGTTCCACCCAACGGTTTGAGGGCTGATGCTTGAAAGGGTTCTGCAACAATAAGAAAAAGTTGATAAGGTAACGAAACAACACTTGCAATGGCGCTTGCTCCAGGAATGTTAATGACTCCTGCCTTTCCATCCGCAGAAACGCGATCGAGAAGTCGCATCTGAACCAAGGTGTCTGAATTTAATTTTGTCGCTTCGGGAGTGCGGGCTAAAATTCTGCCCTCTTTGCCGACCACAAGTGCAAATCTTCCGCGCAGTGCAAATGAATTCGCAAAGAAGCCGTTTAAAGGAGCGACTTCACCTTGGGTTGCCTTGGTCAGTGCCGATTCAAATTCGGGCGATGACGCAAAACGTTTTGTGCTTTCAAGGTAAAAACGGGTGATGGCTTCAGCAGAGACGGCCGAGCTTTCGGCGCGTTCCAGTTGAATGACATAATGGTGGATACGCAATGCCACAAACGAGGATACTGCCGCAAAGAGTGCGCAAAGAACCGCTAAATGGTCTCGAATGCCAAAGCGGGCTTGGGCTGTCTTTTCCTGTCCCGTGGGGTTGAAGCCTTCTTCATCGGGTCTCGCCATGGGGTCACTCCTCCAGTTCCTATGCAATGCAAATGCCCTGTCTTCTTCGGTTGAGGAAAGAGGTATCTGAGCCTAGGCGTCGAAGTTTCAAGATGCACAATTGTTCTGTTACTTTTCTTTTTCCGCGCTCAAGCGTTCCTTTAAGAGGTTGAGCTGCATGACGAGATGTTGAAATTCGTCCCCTTCTCGAATGCGAAGGGGCTCAATCTCTGCTTTGCCATTTAAGAGATCTTCAAGAAATCGTTCCATCGAATGTGCTGGACCATAGATGCGGTGAGTGAGTCGGGCCGACAGGAACAAAATGGAGATGATAAATCCAATCCCCAACATCACTAAGATGGAAAGTGGTACGGTAAATTTTTCCCAGACCTGAAGACCCTCTTGTTCCGTGAGCGCATATACCGCCTGAAGTGAAGCAAAAATGTCGGCGAGGTAAAAGACACTCACAGCGATCACGATGCTCACAAAAAAGATCGAAGCGATCAGAAAATAGATCCCGATTCGAATTTGCGCATATGGTTTTAAGAAGTAGTTTCTAAACTCCCTTGCCTGGTTCTTGTTCATAATTATCCTGCCCTAGGGTTGATCCGGTGCTTTTTTCCCTATCAAAAATCTAACACGGAACAAGCTTTCTTCTAAGGATGACCCCGATCTTCCGTTAAGGGAGGGAATTCCATTCGGCCCCTGCTCCACGAGATGCTGAAGTGAAGGAAACAAGAAGTGCTGGTAAACATAAAATTTTTCAAAGTCTCATTTTTAATTCTTCCCATTCTGAGGAATGGCGCTTTTTTGATATTATTGCTCTTGTTACCTCAAACTGCACGAGCAGAGCGCTATTTCGACTTGTCGGTGAACGCAAGCTTTATGAAAGCTCATCAGGAGCTTAAAACAAATACCCGCACCTCGCTCGGCATAGAAATTGGGGTTCCCATTACGAGTTACTTTGAGGTTGGGCTGGGGCATTCACTTCTTGTCGACAAACAGGTTTTTAATGAGTCTTACAAAGAATATGTGCGCTCAAAAGGCTATGAAGTGCCCGACGGAGAAATCAAAAGCGTTGATGAAGTGGCAGATACCAGTTTAAATGCCTCTGTTATGTTACCTCTAGGGAGTGTCAGACCCTTTGTATTTGGAGGTATGCTTTGGAGAACGGTGTGTCAGGAAGATACCTATGAAGATCACGGCTGTCAGAAGCAAAAAATGTCGTGGAACGCAGGGGTTGGATTGGGCGTCAATGTTACGATGTCTCTGCGCTTTAAAATCACATATCGGGTGACACCTGCAATTGGCGAAAAGAAGAAAAAAGTTCTAGACGAAGCGACGACCATTGGACTAACTTGGGGAATATGATGCCGGTTACAACCGACTTTTATACGAATGCCTTGACCATATTGGGCTTTGCTGCCTTGGTCTTGCTCATTTATCGCCAGGTTCGAAAAGGGAGCAAGAGCTTAGGTGGAACATCAGGTTCAGCTGGTCACGCGACCTCAACGGGATACTCACTTTCTGTTGCACAGAACAGACGAGGAGCCGATCAGCTCAATCTAACACCCGAACAATTGCTCAAGTATGACGACGCCACAAAACAAATTAAAGAAGGAAAAGTCCTCGAAGGGGCCCTCACGTTAGAATCACTCGGCATGTATCGTGAGGCCATTTCTGCACTGGAAGCCGTGGGGCACATCGACGAAGCGTGTGAAATTTTAATGCGGCTCAGTCGGCCTAATCGAGCGGGAGTTGTTTACTTTCGCAATAAAATGCACGTCAAAGCGGCGCAATATTTTTTACTTGCCGGTGATCTTGAGGGGGCTGCCAAAGCCTTTCAGGAGGCTGGAAAACAGAACCCACAGTATTTTTTAGAAGCAGCTCGCGTTTTTGAGCAGATGAAACGTGAAGATAGAGCTTTAGAAGCCTACATCGAAGCCCATGACTCCCAAAGGGTTGTTGAGTTGTGCATGAAGAATAAGGCATGGGGCCCTTTGCGCAAATATATGTCGGATGCTCCGGTAGTGCGCGATACTCTCAAGGTTTTGGGGATCGAAAATCTTGAAAAAATGATCGCAAGCCTGCCCCTCGATAAAGAAACAATTGCAGCTTTTGCTTTATGGGCGCAGCTTGTCCGTGCTATGGAACTTATCGATTTATGTCTACGAAGGATGGAATCCCGCGAGCACACAGGAATGTTCTGGAGTCAGCTTCCCGATGACTTGGTGACGCAAATTGTCAAAATTCTCTGTCAGGCTCCTCGCTACCGCGATGTTCATGGGCTTCGGTTTCTCAACAGACAAGCCCGCAGTTTTTTCGAAATCGATAAATTTGAATCCTCAGCGACCCTTTACCAGCGCATGGAGCGTCATGCCATGGCTGCCAAATGCTTTGCCCGTGTGGGAAACATCACGATGTGCCTAGAGCATCTTCACTATGGCGGTGAACGCGCCTTGATAGATCAAATGGACAAAGTGATGCAAATCTGGAGAAAAGAGATCTCCACGGATGACAAGGGCGTGATAAAATGCTCTGCTGATGCTCTTAAAGACATCAACCGGGTATTGGACGTTGTGGATCCTGAAAGGGATGAAGCCCACCTTGCAAGTCCATTCTCAATTTCTGCCTAATCGCGGGCATAGAGGATATGGAAGAAGTTTCGTATGGATAATTCCCTTTTATTGAAATTGAAAATGCAAATCGAAGAGCGCCTATTCGAACTCGTACCTCAAAAATGCGTCGAAAATTCATCAGTGAACGAGTGGTTTAAAGAAAGCTTTGATGCTCAACTTTATCCACTGACAGCGGGCGGAAAGCGCATCAGACCTTTGATGTGTCTGCTGATGGCTGGTTCTGTTGGGGGTGAATTGGCATTACAGCTTGCACTCGAAACAGGATGTGCGTTGGAATTTATTCACACTTATTCGCTCGTACACGACGATCTTCCTTGTATGGACAACGATGATCTGCGCCGAGGAAAACCCACGGTTCATAAAGTCTATGGTGAAGCCAAGGCACTTTTGGTGGGAGATAGCCTTCTGACCCAAAGCTTCTCTATTCTTGGCCAAATTCCTGCTCTCTGCCCGAGTCACGTAGGACTCCCCTCATTAGTCGCAGCGCTTGTTTCGTTATTTTCCCGTCACGCGGGTCCTGAAGGCATGTGCTTAGGGCAGTGGCTCGATATTTCACTCACAGGAAAAGAATTTGGAATTGAATGGAAAGATCTCTCGCTCCTTCACAACTTAAAAACAGGCGCATTGCTGGGAGTCGCGCTCGAAGCAGGTCTTTTATGCGCTTTAGCCGATATTCATAAACACCCCGCAACCTTTTATCATTTTTTGCAAAGCCCCGAAATATTTGAGCAGCGCCTCCTGCTTTTTAAAGCCGGTGAAAAGGTGGGTCTTGCTTTTCAAATTGTCGACGACATTCTAGATGTTATTGCGTCATCCGAAGAACTCGGGAAAACCGCAGGCAAAGACTGCGTTCAAGCAAAATCAACTGCTGTTACATTATTAGGTCTTGAAGGAGCGAGAGGCCTTGCAAAGAGCCTCTTAAAAGAGGCTTCAGATGAAATAAAGCAAGGCTGGCGTGTGGAAAACTCCCTCCAAAAAGGACGCACTGAACCCTATCGAAAGGGGCTCCTGGAGCTGCTCGAAAGCTTGGTTGATAGAAGGTTTTGAAGGGGTGGGCTGGTTTAGTGAGGAGATATTTTTCTAAAGACTCGAAATCAGGAAGCCGATAAAGAGACGAACATGATGTCAATGGGGGTTACACATGAAACAAAGTTTCTACCTACTGGTGTTCTTGGGATTTGTTTCCGCGTGTAACTTTAAGTCAGCGGCAGAAAAATCCAGCAACGTGCGGGATTCAAAAGAGAAGGCCGAGCCGAGAGTTTGGGAATTGGCTTCAAAGGGAACCGTTTTTGGTTGGGACCCAAATTTTAGCATCAAGCGAGCCGTCTCTCCTTGGCCCCGAAGTCCGGTATTTTTTGAATCGTGCCCGGAAGTTCCCGGTGGCAAGTGCGTAGGTACGGTGCCCAATGGAGGGGGGTTCTATAGCCTTGCTTATGGCTCTGTTTCAGCGACAAAAATCACGGGTCCCACGGGCTATTTGTCCTGCCTCCCGAACTCGTTTGGGGCAGATGCTCGGAAAGACTGGGTTTTTACGGAGGACATTGTGCCTGCCACAACAGGGCCTTGCCCCTATGGTTTTTACTGGGGAGATAGAGGTCCTAATGGAACCATGTCTGCGCTATTTTTAAATAATTCTCTTAGTCTTTCTTCACCATTGGCAAGCAGTCTGTACATTGGATTACAAGAAAACTCTCCCGTGGGCCCTGATCAGGTGGCGGGGATGACCTTTGGCGATCCTCGACACACCATCAATTGGGACGAAGTGGCGGGAGTATCCTTTTCATTTAGAGCTCAAACCTGTTTGGGTGATAAGGCTAGCGATACTTACAAAACGGTGCGATCCAACTCTGATATGATTTTTTTCAGTCAGAGCCAAAACAAGGGATTCGGAGTTTCCGTCACATTCTTAGACTATGTGGTGACAAATGGGGCGGCGGACGTTTGGCCTCATTTTACCACAGATCCCTTTCTTGCAGAGTTTCCGACACCGATGCAACATATAAATGGCAGAAGTTGGGGGTACACTCCCGCAGATTATGGATTTGAAATGGATAGCACTCCATTTTGCTCCAGACAGATCACAGACCTGCCATGGAAAAAGATCTACATTCCCTTTGGCAAAATTGTTCGACGGATGGTTGCTGAAGGAAAGATCCCTGAAAGTGCTTTATCGGGAGCCAAGCTGGCAGGTACTATTGTCGCGGGGATTGAGCAGTGGGGACGCCTATCGACACAATTAGAAATCAGCGAACGCAGACTGTGGAAGGGGTCTCCCGATTTTGATCCCTTTGCACAGGGTTCGGGAGGCGCCGTGGCAGCCCCCCCGGCCGCGGCCCCTGTCGTCTCTGCACCGTCAGCGGGAGGCGCTGTGGCACCCCCCCCGGCAGCGGCCCCAGTCGTCTCTGCACCGTCAGCGGTAGCCGCCGGTTACTATCAAATTCAGGGCACCAATGTGAAGTACTATTACAATGGTGCCCGTCGTTTCTGCTGGTTTGCAAAAGGGACTCCCAATGGAGAAGCATTGATATCAACCACGGACGAGCCCAATTCCCAGGGATACGCCAACGATGGTCAGTGCGGATTTGATACATACGTCGCCCCGTGATGCATATCCCGGGTCATGCACACCTTGGCCCACCTGTAGATTCTTAACTTAAATTGCACCGTTAGCTTACCGTGCATATTTTTCTTTGTAATTTTGCCGGAATGAAAATAAGGTAAAGAAGTAAGGATTACTTACCGTAAAGAAGATTAGAAGACATGTAAGGGAGGGACGTCATGGCCCTAGGCGCACATCACGAGGAAACGACAGCAGAAAGCACCCTTTCTGTGAAAGGGCAGACAACCATCCCTGGTCAAGTGCGAAAGCGCCTCGGTCTCGAACCTGGTGACGTTATACGTTACGAGTTCGCCCCCGATGGGACTGTCAGCCTACGTAAGGCTCGGAAAGTTGATCGTGCATGGGCTCGAGCGATCGAAGCAACCCTTACGGAATGGCAGGGAGACGCAGACGATGATCTTTAATCCTTGGGATGTCGTCGTTGTCCCATTTCCCTTTTCTGATTCTGCAGAAAGCAAGCGCCGTAAAGCTTTTGTTCTCTCTAAACCCAGATTTCAGAACGGTAGTGGGACGCTCGTTTTGGCGATGATCACTTCAGCCCAAGCAAGCAGTTGGCCAGGTGATGTGAAACTTGCAGATCTTGCCGTCGCGGGCTTGCATAAAGAATGTTTTGCACGTCTAAAAATTTTCACCATAGACGAGCAACTTGTCATTGAGCGTGCTGGGCAACTCTCGAAGAAAGACCAAGTTTCTATCCACGAGAATTGGCAAGCTTTGCTAGCACTTTAAAGCTACACTTCGCTGGATAAAATACTCATGAATTTTGGCTCAATATGCAGATGGTAAATGACCTTTGGAATGCCTGGCTGCAACTTCAAAAAGAGTGCAAAGAAGATTAATCAACCCAAACTCCCATTGCGAACATCGTAGGCTTTCCCGTGTAACGTAACTAGTTTTTCTCTTGAAGAAAGTAACAAATCAATAATTTTTTGCGCAGATTCTTGCGGGGTGCTGAGCATTCCCGTTTTTTGCAGTTTGTGGAATTTAGAGATTTTTGGAACATCGCTTTCGTTGCAACTTAACATTTTGCGCATCATATCGGTGTGTACGGTTCCTGGCAAAATCGATAGAGCGAGGAGTTTATTTGCGGGAAACTTTTCAGCAAGAATTCGAAAGGCCATCAGAGCAGCTGCTTTACTTGTGCAGTAAGCGTCAAGTCCAACATAGGGGTTGAGGGCAGCGCCCGATGAGAGGTGCAATACAAAAGGGGGATGTTCTGAGCGGGGTTTGAGGAATTTTGAAAGAGCGGAAATGATTTCTAAGCCGCGCGTCGCATTGACATCCATTGTATGGGAAAATTCTTCCCAGTATTTTTTTTGCCCATCGAGATCTTCAGGAGATCCGCCCGTGGGGCCAACAATTCCTGCGCAGTGCAAAAAGCCGACAACTTTTTTCTCGTTTAAGTACTTGAAGAGTTCTGTGGTTTTATTTTCAAAAAAAGGTTTGCTCAGATCCCAGGGTATTTCGATGTCTGCATTGCCTGAGGGCTTTCTGCAAAGCGATAGAAACTGAAAATGGGGTTTTCCGACTTCTACAATGGCGGCACCAATTCCGCGTGAAAATCCAGTTCCAACAAGCCAAGGTTTTTCAGTCATTGCAGGGTTCCTCTTTTTTGTTCAGTGGGCAATTCTCGGCAATGGGATACACTTCGCACTTCGGTTTTCCGTCGATGCTATTGAACAGAGGAAGTTCAAGTGTCGCAACGGCGCACAGTGTTTCGGATAAGAATTCTTGAGTGCACGTCAGGCAGTAAATGTTTTCTTCAATCTTAGAAAAAACAGCGCAATTATCCATTGACTCAACAAGATGGATGCATCGGAGGGCCTCTTGTCCGTTCAGACGCAAGACAATTTTCGAGGACTTAGTGGGGGCGAGTTGTTTTTTGAGTGGAATCAAAGGGGACTCCTTCGAAGGGGCTAAGAATATTTGCACAGGAGCGCCTTTTCAGGTCGTTTCGGGGAATTGACTTCGAGGAAAGTTTTTCTCCACGGGCAAAGGGAACGCTAAGGTATCTTCTTCAGAGGTTGAATGCAAAAGATTTTGAGGGGTATGCCAAATGACGCGAAAGGCAAGATGGCTCATGGCTCTCTTTCCTCTTGTTTTGGTCAGGTGCTCCTCGGGTGGAGACGAGTCGGGAGCAGGGCCAAATCCAGGGGCTGCGGGCAAAGAGCTTGAAATCGTAAAAGAAAACGTCA
Organism: Silvanigrellaceae bacterium; assembly: GCA_044237915.1. Taxonomy (GTDB): domain Bacteria; phylum Bdellovibrionota_B; class Oligoflexia; order Silvanigrellales; family Silvanigrellaceae; genus JBIIEI01. The sequence goes on from JBIIEI010000013.1 coordinate 73,130, forward strand.
AAAAACTCAAAGAAACAGATGTTGATTTTCAGGGAATGATTGCCGGAATGAAGGCAGAGCTGCATTCCATGCGCGAGCAGCTTGATTGCACCCGGAGCCACATCGAAACCCTGCGTCGCGGAATTCGGTCTGGCATCTTTGAGAATTCCCTCGCACAGCGAAAAATAGCACCCAAAAAGCACGGGACTCCGTTGCCGCAGAATCACGGCAACGACAAAGATCTTGGCGACTGTCATGGCGAGAATCGGATCGATTTGAGTGGGATGTTGGAAAGTAAGAATTCCGATCTCGGACTCGACTTGGGGCGTGATTTTCCAAGTGCAGAATTGAAGGGCCATCGAATGGCTGCAAAAGATTCCACTAAAAATGAAGAAGCTTCTCTGCCTGCGCAAATGCTTGCCGATGCTCAACTGAAATTGAATCGGGGAAGTTATGGAGAAGCCATTGCCCTGGTTTCAGAAGTGCAAAAAAAGTTTCCAAAGCATGACGATGGGGGCCTGGGGGCTCTGATCCTTGCGGAGAGTTGGTTGAAACTTGGAGAACATGAAAATGTGTTCCCTGTTCTAAGAGGATTTTATTTGAAACACCCTCAGTCACCTGATTTTCTGAGTGCAAAATTAACAGAAGGCCTTGCGTTGGAGGGGAGTGGAGCACGTGAAAGAGCGGCGGGTGTGTATCGAGAAATCATTGCATTGGGGCCTGAAACTCTATTTGCAAATTCTGCCCGAAAAGCACTTCAGCGCATGAGGGACGCACGATGAAAAGACTTCCACTTTTTTACAGCAAAGCGATCCTTGCGCTCCTTTTATGGGGCCCCTTGTTACCTGCGTGCAGTTCGAGTAGCAGCGAAGAGGGTGCTTCTGCTGAAGTGGGCGAAGAGGTCGAGGCAGAAAATGCCGATGAACTTACAAACTCCAGTGCTGAAAATTCCAATTCAAATGCAAATATCAACGCAAATTCCAGTGGCAATGCCCCGCTTGCAAATAACTTCACAGGGGGCGGGAACGCGGCTCCGGGCAATGCTCCCATAAATAATCTGAATGCGGGTGGGAACGCCGCAGATAACGATCTCAGCCTTGGGAATGGAGCGAACATCGGTGAGAATCCCTCCAACTCACCTTCAATTCCACTCCCTGGAAACAGTGCAAATCCTTTTGCTCCTCCGGTTTCGAATGGAGTGGCACCCACAAATGCGGCACCGGCAGACCCTTTTGGGGCACCCCCCGCGACGAGTAATACGCCTCCAGTCGTCAATGCCCCTCCTACTAATGCTCCACCGATGAACAATTCCATGGCACCACCTCTTAACACTCCGCCGGTGAATAACTCCATGGCGCCACCGGCAAATACTCCGCTGGTAAACAATGCTTCGATGGCGCCTCCTCCGGGGAATATTCCACCCGAAACTGCACCACCTGACGAAGGAACGTCTCAACTGACAGTTGGAAACACTCCTGCAGGAAAGATGAGGCCCCTGAGTGCAGAAGAGTTGGAATTGGCAAAACAGGCTGCTGTGAAACTTAGGAACTTAGCTCCCGGTGAAGGGCCAACGGAATATGTTGTTCAACCGGGCGACACCCTTTGGGACATATCAGATCAATTGCTCGATGATCCCTTTTGGTGGCCAAAGCTTTGGAGTTTAAATCCCTCGGTCGAGAATCCAAATCTTATTTACCCCGGGATGAAGTTGAGTTTTTTTCCAAGCAATGGAGAAAATTCACCCTCTGTTTCTGCGAAGGATAGCGAAGAAGCCGTTCCGATGGTGAATGCTGTGAAGGGCGATTACATGGGGAGTGGCAATGCACTTTCTCAATCGTGGCGGACGACCGATGGAACGTTAATTGACCCTTCCGAGTTGCCTGATGACAAATCGTTGGAGTCTATTGGAGACTTTGATGCGACATCGGAATTTGTGATCGATATTCCGGGCTATCTTTCCACTTCTTCGCCGGATTTTGTAGGGACAATTATCGATGTCGATGGTCATCAACTGATACCGGGCACTGGACATCTGGCTTTCGCAAAGTTTGGGGATACAGCTCCCGCTGCGGGGCAAAGGTTTCTGACCGTTCGAAAAATGGAGCCCGTTCGATTTCTTTACGGGGGCGTGCTCAGTCTCGATCTTTATTCGTACACAGGGACCGTTGGAGTCGCGAAAGTTCATCCTTCGGGACTTGCGACTTTACTCATTGAAAACAGTTCCCACGGCATTACAGCAGGCGACTTTATTGTGCCTTACAAAGGTTTGTCGCGTGCTATTGATCCGAATCAGTCGAAGAGGATGGCTTCTCTCAAAGCGGAAGTGGTTGCAGTCGGAAATGTCCCTATTGTCCTTTCGGGGCCTGGGCAAGTGATTTATTTAAAGTCCGATGGAGATTCCGGAGCTGCGCCCGGTGACGACTTTTCGATCTACATGCCTGTGGTTGGGATGGCCACCTTCCAATCCAATGGTCTTGAAGGAGACCGTGTTGCCAAAGCGCGCGTCTTGGAAACTTCTCAAAACATTGTCACTGCTGTTGTCTTGGAAGCTTCGAAGGAAGTTTCCGTCGGTGCCCGAACATATCCGGAATTTTAAAGAAACCGACTTGAAAATTCTGTCGCATTAGGTATGTAACGAATACGAGAGAGTTTTGTTCGAGAAAATAAAGACAATATCCGCTAAAAAATTTGGCTATCTAGCCAGTTCTGCAGTCCATTTTTCCCGTCAAAATCCTTGCGCAATAGTACGAGAGGTGCTAAACCTGCTCCGTAGGAAACCAAAAAAACTAGGTATTCCCCGGAATATGTGAAGTTCGGGTACATATTTCGCCCTCCAAAGGTGATTATCCTTCCTTTTGAACTCCAGCCTAAGCATTCTTATCTTCCAAAATTTCCTTTCACTTTCCCACCATCGTGGGGCGACGAAGCTGTCGGTAACCGAGCCAACTGACAGCTTATTCATTTTTTTTTGGTAACCATTCAGAGGGAGGGGGTTGACAAGTCGTAAGATCGATTGTGGCCGGTTGCAGAAAACGGTTCAACTTATTGACACTTCGTAAATTGTCTGT
>JBIIEI010000014.1:0-74662 GCA_044237915.1 Silvanigrellaceae bacterium
GAATCTCTTCCGGCAATATCTTCCTACCTATAAAATTTGGACAGCGAACTCTGGTTCACGTTCTAAGCAGCGCTTCGAACCGGCGCGTTTGTTTGTATTTTGTCGGATTTCCAAGAGCGATGACAAACTGAATCCTGTTCGACTTCAGGAACAATAATTTTTTGTGTTTTGTCGTCAATTTTCCAGAGCCATCGGCGTTCTTTAATTCCTGTGCGCTCGATAATTGTTTCCGAATCCCAACCTGGAACTAATTTCGCAACATCGCTCGCTGTTACCCTATTTTCTGGCACATAATGTCCAGCACCTATCAATCGTGCGTTTACCTTGTCCACCTTTGGGAGTGTCACTCAAAAGTCCTTCCAATAAAAATTTACGAAACTTGATTTTTTGGCACATTCCAGATGGAAACAATGAATAAATTTTAGTCTCTTCTGTGCCTTAGACAAGTAGCATAGCAGAATAACAGCGGTAAGGTCGTATTGTGGCAAACTTGAAACAATTTTTTGGCACGAGTGACAAATAAACTAGTGAATTTTACTTCTTCTTTCTGTTGTTTTTTCGGGCATTTTTCTGACTTTTTCTTTTTTTCTTCTTCTTTTCGTCAGTCTCTAACATTTTGGACATTAAACTCATAAAGTCCGATACACTCTCTGTGTCTTGCACCAGCCAACTTTCTATTCGCTTTCGTTCTAGCGAAAAATCAAAGGGGTAATTGACATGATGTCCCCACGTCCTAAAAATATTTTGTTCTCCGCGCATCTCTTTTTCAAAATCGTTTGCGCTTAAAATATAATTTTCAAGAGGAAATTTCCCATTTTTAAACGCTTCTTTAACTTCTTTTTCGATCTCAAAATTTTCAAGGGGCATCAGAGTTGCAATAAATTCCAGGGCTATTTCAATATCTTCGGCGTCATGAATATTATTGATAGCAAGGTTTGCAATTTCAAAGGCCGTTCTTCTTGCTTTTTCATCAGATTGTGAAACCAATGCCAAAGCTTCAAAGGCGGCAGTCCTGGAAAAAAAATCGAGTTTCTTATCTAAAGCAACATTTGCGAGTTCCTGTGGATTTCCATCGTAAAGTGAAGCTAGAGCAGATGAAAAAGACTCCGTGAGAGCGTCACCAAAATAGGCATCAAGAATCTTTCGTGGCTGCTTTATGAGAGACACAGCCGCGGAGAATGCTGTTGTTACTTTTGCATGCGCGAGCAGATGCAGTGCAAAATATTCCAAAGCTCCAGGCTCAACGGAAAGTAAAATTTTAGAGTTTAAGTCGCACAGGCTCTGCAAACGCTCAGTGAGTGGCGTGGAGAACAAATTCATATTCTGCAGAACATCTTCAGTGGCAGACAAATCCTTAGAATTCCAAATGTCATTTAGCTTCAAAAGAGCATCAAAAGGATTTATGGGTTGCGCACGCTGCAAAGGGCTATGACTCATTTCCAACTGTCCGTCCATGCTTGCTCCTGCCATTTCATTGAATTTCTAATGGTTTTACCCACGGAAACGTTCAACGTCAAACAATCGGACGCAAGGTCATCAGAAAACGGGCCAAAAACGCAATAACATGTGAAAGGGACAATGGGATTTGCTAAAAATTGCCAAGCCGGGTGTAAATGAGTTTAAGCGGCTTTTCTCCGCTGCTCTAAAGAATCAAAGAATGCCTTGGCAAGATCGTTTTGTAGATTCAGAGCCTCAAGTTCCCAGGGCTTAGAAGCATAGGGAACATCGGTCATGTCTTGCTGCTTCCAAAGCTTTTTGATGGATGTCATTCCGCCTTTTGTAACAACGAACTCAAAACTCAACTCTTCAAGGAGCAATTGCTTCAAATGGATCATTTCGTGAGCCAAACCAATCAACATTTTTCGATTGTGTGAAAAAGGTCGCAGAATAATTTCAAAAAACGCAGGTTTTCGATCCATAAGGTCATTAATACAGTAATCGATGCAGCCCTTTTGCTTGTAAGACAGTTCCTTGTCATCCAATTTAATACTGACGGTTATATTTCTGTAAAAAAACTCTAAAGGAATCAGTTCTCGTGCGAAAAAATCGGCTGCTTTCTCTATTAGTAAAACCTTTTTGTCCAATTTACTATCGCCCGAGGACTGTACAATAAAGCGCACTCAAGTTCTCCCAATATTGATGCCACACCTGCACATCACGGACAGGTTGATTTCTCGACTTTGAATCTTTCCAGCTTTCGAATAAAGTATATAAAACAATTCTCTCTGGAAATATTCAAGTGTCTCAACAAAAATTTTTTGGACGAACCAGCAAGCTAAGGCCACAGAACTCGCAGCAAAGGCCGCACTGAACTTGAAATTTACTTACACGGGTTAACGGCGAGGAGATTCATTGCGGAGACGGCGCTCGTAGTCGGCAAGTGTCAATACATTTCGACCAATACCAATGCGCGGAATAGAGAACTGAGGAAGTCTTGCAAACGTGCCACGATCGACAACTCCAAAAGTCATTTTATAGCCGGCATTTTGCGCCGCTGTGATCACAGCGCCATTGTAATCACCAAAAGGGAATGCCAAAAATTCCCGTTTTCCACCCAAATTTAATTCAAGTGCGTTCTTAGACTCTTCTAGTTCTCTTTTCAAAGCTTCGGGAGTGATTTTTGTGAGCATTGGATGGGTTCGAGTGTGGGAGTAAACTTCAAAAAGTGGACTTTGATCAATTTCTTTTAGCTCTGGCCAGTCCATATGATCTTTAGATGTCATGACTCCAACAAAAGCAGTATGAACAAAAAATGTAGCCTTGAAAGAAAGACCCTCCAGTATTGCTTTCGCATGCGTATAATTTCCAATGTATCCATCGTCAAAAGTGAGTAGCACGCTCTTTGCCGGTATTGGAGTTCCTTTAAGCATTGCATCAGAATACTGCTCAAGGCTTATTGTTGTATAATTTGACCTTTTTAACCAATTCATTTGTGCATTAAAATTCTCAATTGTTACGTCATCTTGAAATACCGACTCTTCAAGAATGTCGTGATACATCAAAACAGGAACAAGCGGGAGATTCTTGCGGTCTGCTCGACCCGCTGGGCCGTGAGGAACGGAATCTGCTTCGGAATTTTGCCGCACCATGCACGAAGTCGTGATGCCAATGCCAAATGCGAAAATTGCCAAAAGGCAAGAGGGTATTTTTCCAAAAGATTCTTGAGATCCAAATTTAGCTCGCACACTTAGCTCCCTTGAGGACACAAAAAATAACGAACATTCAATCACCCGAACTCGATATGCCGAGAAATACGAATTTATACAATAACTTTTTGAGGGATTCTAAATTTTAAGTTGAGATTATAAAAAATGGCTATAATCATGCCAGAAAATCTTGGCCAGAAACTTATGGAAGTGTTTCGCATAGTAAGAGCACTCTAGCCCCCGGTTTGGAGTGCTCGAAATACTTTAAGTCGCCTTTATTCCTTAAATTTTTTAATCGGAGTTTTACCTGAAAACCATTCTTTCGACTCTTGCTACACTTCTTCTTACTTGTAAGGGTCACACAAAAAGGCTTGTCGACACTTGTCGACCTCAATAATTACGTGAGCGGCTCATTTTTGAACCCCCTGCCAACATTCTTCCTTCTTTGATAACAACTCTTTACAAAGCGAGTCCCATTTGCCGAGTCTGAAGTGGGCGCTTTGACTCTGCTTGAACTCATTTTTCCCAAGACTCATCCGAATATAAATTAAGCTGCCATAGGTATGCGCGGGAAAGGTCTCCTGCGCGATACTGTGGTGTCCGTCGGAACGGTGAGATCATGTTAGATTTTTCAGTTTCTGCCACAGACGGTGAAATACTTCTGAAGGGACACCTTCGGGATACTACCGATTTCAAGCATTTTCACTCTATATTGAGGGAAAATCGCTGCGTTAACTTTTCAAAAATTTACTCCGTCAGTTGGCTGGGACTTCAAAGACTTCTCGAGTTTTTTAAAAGTTCAAACATTATTATTAAAGCAAAGAATATTCCAGCAGATGTCTATGCAATGTGCATTGTTTTTCCTGAATTTTCTGAAAATGTTCAAGTTGAAAGTTTTGAGATCGATGTGCTCGTCAATGAATCCCTTTGTAAAAAGGAGCTTCATGACATGTCCAATCTCAAGATGCGCGCAGAGGGAGGACATCTTTTCCTCGGTTTTCCAAATGGAAGCTATGCCTTAGGCCTTGCTTCTCATGTTTTTGGGGACCCCTCGATCGACCTACGCACTTTAGAAGAAAAAAGTCATCAAAATTTAACGGAACATCATTTTTGGTTCAGCTACATTTCGTTCACGGGTTTTGTGAATGACATGTGTGCAAATTCCATTAAGTCAACATCCATTGTCGTAGAGGAAACTCTGCAAGCCATCACAAGACTCGTGGCAAGTTCCGAAGCTGCATTGAAGGAAATTCAACCTCATTCTGGCGAAAGCAGAGCCCGCTCCTTGCTTGGTCTTTTGACTTCCGTACAAAAAGCAACGAAACAAGTCACAGATGGGCTTATGGAGAGTCGAGTTCCTTACTTATCTCTCAAAAAAAAGTATCAAACTATACTCTTGAATCAACGGATCGACCCTTCCCGAGTTCTCTTCGATATCCTGAAAGAATTTTCAGAAATTGGAACAACACAAAGATCACTCGCAAAAGTCCTCGATTTTATGGGTGCGCAACTGGTAAACAAAGTCATTTCATTTGGAGAAATGGCTGGTATTGTTGAAATATTTCAACAAATTGATAAAAATTCCTTACCCCAAAACAAAGTTGAACTTGCCGGCAGAATGCTCTTTCCAACCGACAGTCGCGAAAATTATGAATGGTCTGACATTATAGGAAAAGTAGAAGCCGACTATCAGAATGTCGTGGCGTCCCTTGAAAAATGCACGATTGCCCTGCAAGGCTATGACCTCATACGTCAGGTATTGGAACACCGCGTGTCGGAAGCAGAGATGCTCCATGAAAATCTCAGTTCATATAGCAGTGGAATGCAATCTTTTGACGCCATTCGAGAAAAAATGCTAGAAATGACGTGCTCGAAGCAAGTGACTGATCAAGAAAAGTTATCATTTAAGTTTTATTTCCCTAATGAATCTGGCAGCTGTTCGGACTGTTTGGAGTCCGGAGACATCAACTTTTTCTGAATGTTTTCGTTTCGCGAATCGCACTGTTTGGAAACTGAAGGCATGGATGAGAGGAATAAAGAATGGAATTGAAGTTCGAAGGGAACGTGCTCTACGTCATTGGAGACGTCACAGAAGATTTTAATGCAGATCATCTTGTAATTCCAAAAGGTGCAATTATTGATATCGACCTTGGGGGAGTTTCCTCCATGAATAGCTGTGGTGTGCGTGAATGGGTAGAGTGGATAGAAAACAATAATTTTCATCCCACATATTTAAATTGCACTCATTCCATTGTGCTGCAATTCAATATGGTCTCAGAATTTTTAAGCTCAGGTGCGCGAGTAGCAAGCTTTCAAGTTCCGATGTACTGCGGCGTCTGCCGCAAAAGGGAAATCCGCCTTTTAAAGGAAGGCATCGACTATAAAGCGGGTGAACATTATGAAATGGGCTCAATTCATTGTGAGAAAACCGAATGCGGAATGAAACTTAATGTTGATCCTGATTCTTACTTCTATTTTTTAGAGATGATGCAAAGCAACACATAAAGAATTTTGGCCAGGGAGAGCTCTGTTATGAATGGTATTCTTTCCTCCATTAGCCAAGGATTTATTTGTGATTTCGTCAATCAAGAACTTGACGAAAAAATGAGAAAATTTTTGCTTTTGATTGGGGCGCACTTACATTGTATAGTAAATGCAAATGAAACCAGTGAGTGCTACCAGAACCTTATTGCCAACACCGCCCACATCTTTCATTTAACCGATCGATTGGATGAAAACACAAGTTCGCAATTATTGGCGCCACTCGTGAAAAAGCAACTGGTTTTATTCAGCCTCGATGATTTCTCATCTCCGCTAACACGCGAATCTGCACCGGACTTAAACAAGCTCAACACTATCGTAACTTGGGATGGCCGTTCATTGCCTTATAGGCAGCTTTCTGGACTCTTTAAAAAAATGGGGAGCGAGCGCTTTTTTGGATATGAGCGCTACCTTTCGCCGGTTTTACTTTCGGAAAGCCACCAGATCATCGACTCATCTCAACGTTCAGTTCTCAGAAGGCAACTGGCCTCGTTTGTCGAGCGACTTGAAGTTTTTATCGACCACCCCCCAGAGTTTTTTGCAGTCTTTGCCGCAGAAATACTGGACGAATTTCTCATGAATGCCATTTGGGATGCCAATCCGAAGTACCGTGAAGCCAGTCGCAAAATTGCCGTGCAATTGTCAGATGAAGAGAGGATTTCGGTGGAATGGGGGTTCGATGGAATTTTTCTCGCAATTTCGGTCAAGGATCAGTTTGGAACGTTTACTCCAAGTTCACTTCAGGCACTTGCCACACGCTTCGCAACAGCGTCCCGAAAGCAGCAAGTTCAGATGCATCGTGGTCAGGGTGGAGCCGGCCTCGGCTTGCACATGGTCACTCAAAGAGCCAGCGGTCTTGTGACCAACCTTGTTCCTGGGGTAGCTTCAGAGATCATCGGATTTATCGATCTCACTCAAAGCTTAGGGGAGCATGCGCAAAGGCGACCCTTTTTCCAACTTTTCTGCCGCAGTGCATAAATAGAAACGAACGATTCTGTTACTTTATAAATTGAAGTCCCGCAACAACAACCCCATCCTTACCATCCCATGCTTCACGAGTCACTTTGAGAAGTTTGAAAGTATGCCCAAAAACTTTTCCCTCAGCATGGTTTGGTTCAGTCGCACCTTCTCGCTTCGTGATTGTGATCTTTTCGCTGTTACCTTCAGGTTTTGTAACAACGAGCGAAATGGTGACTTGGCCCTCCCAAACACAAAATTTATCAGGCGGACAGCGGGAATCTTCGAGCACTGCTTCAAATTGAACTTTGACTTTGCTTTCCGCATCTTGAGCAACGGATCCAAGCCCTAGAGAAAAAGGCTCGCTCCCTTGAAAGGATTTGATTCCATTTGGTGCTGGAACGACAAAATCAGCTGAGGGTGGCTGTGCTTTCGACATCGTTCGCTTCTTAAACACTTGGCACCCGGAGAGACAAAACAGAAAAACACCCGTCACTACAACTTTCCGCATACTCCAACCCTCCGCAACAGCCCATGTGTACACCTTGGTTCTGCAAGTTTCATACCACATTATTGAGTTCCTTCAGTCTTTCGGGTGCGCGGCTGAGTCTTGCGCTTCGGTTTCGCCCCAGCTTTGGACTCCTTTGTTTCTTTAATTTCCTTTTTTTCTTCGGCAAAAGGAGTCGAGAAAAAAGCAGAAAGCGTCAGTTCTAAGTAATCTTCAGAGACTCTGTTTTTCCCCATAAACGGAACTTTCCAAGAAAAATCGAGGAGAATAGGGACAGGAAATTGTTTACGTTGAAAGGCATTTAAGGTGCTGAGTCCAATTGAAATTTGATGAGACAGGAGTTGAGTTTCGGACTCTTCAGCGAGTTTTGAATAATTTCCAGGCAATTCGCCTTTGTAGCGATCTCCCAAATGTTTTTCGAAAATAAAATGGTACCTTGGCTCAACGTAATAGGTGGTCATCCCAAATCCAAGTCGGCCCTCGAGATCAGCTCCTGGCGTCAAGTTCACTTCACTTGTTCGATCAATGGGAACGATATTGGAGTTCCCTTCGGGTACCCTTTTCGTGACTTTTGTTGGAAAATTGTACGCTCCTCCTAAGGCTCCTGCAATCCACATTCCATTTCCTGGCGAAAGACGTTCATGAGCGACTGCAGAGAGAGAATAGTAACCTCGCCCTTGGCTGGCATCTGAAAGGATATCTGGATGCTCGATATACCCCGTTGGCACCGAAAGAAAGGTGTCGAAAGAAAGATTATGTTGATGGGATGACTTATCAAACATTTTATTGATATCGAAAACTCCGCCTATTCGAAAATCGCCAAAAGCACTTTTTTTCCAAGGCCCCAAAGGTTGGTAGCCTGCGGCAACGAGCGTTTGTGAAACAAGTTCTGCATTCACTTGGGCCGCCTGATCAAGGCCAGCTTTTAATTCGTCAAAGGCAAGATTTCCGAGTTCCGCCTTTAAAGCGAGTGCATTGTTTTCATCAGAAAAACGCAATTTGGCATCGGTTTCCGATTGAATCCAAGGAACACCTGCGTAAATCGTAAAAGAACTGCTGAGGCCATAGGCCAAGCCAAGGACAATCACATTGACTTTCGCTTTGACATCTGTGTCGAGGGTTCCCAAATTGAGTCGGTCGACAAGGCTTCCTTCTTTTCCAGAATTCTTATCGTAACGATCCAGTTCCTGCACCAACTTTTGCAGATCTGCCCCACCCGAGCCAAGCAACAGATCTTTTCCTCGAAAAGAAACTGTATTTTTGTCGCTAAGGGAAACCTTTGTCCCTTCTTTATCAAATGCGTTTTCGGGATTGAGAAGTAAACGATCACCCAATCGAATAATTCCGATGCCACGCGGCAATACCGACTGTGCAAAACAAGGAGCATCTAAAATGAAAAGTGTGCTCAAAAAAGTAACATGCCAATAACTTCGTATCGATCCCCTCATTGCGGCGCACTTCATTTGGAGGAGATTCCCAAACTCTTTACAGCATTTTCAAGCGCTTGTGTTGCACTACTTACCCAAATCATTCCGCGATCTTCAACTTTGGATTCCTGCATTTCCTTGAGAAGGCTCAACGCCCAGATAAAGTCTTCACGCCGCGCACCGCTGCCTTCTGCCTTCCACAACTTGGCAAGATAGAGATCAGCGTACCAAAGAAACATGCGATCAAGTTGTCCACGTAAGAAAGGGCTTTGCAACAGATGACGTTCAGCCCACGATAAGGTCACAATCAATTCAGCCGCCTCCGAGCTGCTGACAACTTTCCCCTTCGTGAGATCTGTTACGATTTCAAGAGGAGCTTGGTCTCCCGATCCAACCGCGCGGATGTGCGACATCAGCAGATTTTGCGAAACAAGTTGAGCCGCCTTTTTCAAGGCATCGGGAGCCGTACTCAATTTTTTTGCAGTGCCACCTGAAAATCCAGCATCAGATAAATCGCTCAGCTCCGTTGCCCACAACGTCAAAGCGCGCAACAATTTTCCGAGTGTGGTGACTTCTGCTAATTTTCTCTCTTTTAATGGAACCGGCTTTAGAATTGCGCTTTGCGCAAAAATCGATCGACTGCTTTGATCTATAAAGGCTTCCTTCAAAAGAGTTTCCATTCCAGGTAAAAAAGAAAGTCCGAGCTTATGCACATCATCAGGCATGGGAGGAGTTTGACCAGTAAAAAAAGATGACAAATGCTTGCGGTTCTTTGGTCTAAGCTTCGAAAAAGCTTGGGCTCCTGCTGTCCAAATCAAAGCCTGCTCTTCAAGGTCAATTTCGGCAGTGTCGCTGAGCCACTTTTCTGCTCCGCCCAAAGCACGATCAAGTGAGTTTGTATCATCATATGTCACAGAGTAACGCCCGCTCAAAAAACGCCCACCTTCTCCACCAGCACGTGCATCATATTTTTTTAAAAATCCACTTTCATTTGCTTGCAAAGACCGTGTGAGTCCACCAAAATGACCTTCTGCCCCATTGCTTGCGAGTCCGAAGAGGTATTCCCACTCGGAGAGAAGTAACATCAAGTGAAGAGCTTGAAGCTGCCGATCCTCAGCTCGTTCTTCGGTGCCCTCCTTCCACAGGGGACTGTATCCAAGCACAAAATTCCAGCGGGCGGCCTGACTCGCCATGGTGAATGTGCCTTTCGTTTTTTCTTCACTTTTATCTTGAGTGAACCACTCTGGAAAGGGTGAAAATCGAAATTTAAGCTTAGAAAGTAATTGATTCGAGCCTACGCCTATCTTCACTTTTTCCGAAAGTGTCAAGCGTATCTGCGACATGATTTCATCATCTGAACCAAATGCCTTAATCAGTACCGAACTCCACTGCGGGGGAAGTGCCAAAGCGATCTTCAATTTATCATTTTGTCTCAATTCCATTCGGATCGAAGGAACAAAGGGCTCTAGGAGTGCTCCGCCCATTTTTGCTTTATTCTCTAAAATTGTACGGCCTGCTAAAGAGACACAATCACAAAATGACAATGCATTTACAAAATCTCTCTCAGATTCAATTGTTACATTATTTGAAATTCTGTCCAACTGCTTGCTCATGCCCTCTGCTTGCCGAAATATTTCATTGCGTTGAACATGTGTTTTAGAATCCTTCGATGTATTTCGAGCTGTAGGCGATTTAGTTGAATCGGCTTGTTTGCAGGCAACACCCGCCAAGAGCATTAAGGCAATCATAAACTGCAGAGAATAACTCTTCACAAATCGCCCCCTGTTCTTTAAAATTATTCAACAATTCTGAGAATAAAGTGTTCAAAACGATGACAAGCGATTCACTCTTCGGAATGTTTTGTTCAATCCTTAAGCTTTTTGGAAAACCGCCCGATAATAGTGAAGTCAAAAAGGAGCTGAGGGCATGCAGGCAAGAACACGATCACCTTTTGGAAGCAGCCTGGCGCTCATCATTCTGTTTTTGTGCCAATATTGCTTAAAGCAGGAGGTGAAGTCTTCAGTGCGTCAGCAAGCGCTCCAAAAGACTTCTCAGACAACAGTTGACAGTAAATCTCCAAAAGCCCCAGGCGCAGGTATCACTGATCCCGATACTCACACCGAATGTCGTCCTTCCAATCCACCAAAAGGATTTGTCTGCGGACCATTCCCAGAAAAAATGATCGAAGAATGTATGGCGATAGGAGGCAACGCGGTTTCGTGTCGTTCGACTCAAATGGAAGAAGAACTCTTTTTGAAAATTGTAAATGATGCGAGTCGGATTGCGGCTGAGAAATTACCACAGGTCCCCTGCAATCCCATGACATCTACAGATTATTTAAACCTTCGGAGCAGTCCTCAAAAAACAACGGATGACTCTAATATTATTCGCACACTTCCTGTTGGTACATCTGTGACAGTCCTTGATACAAAGAAGAGCCCTTGGTTTCAGGTCAAAGTCGCTCAAGACATGGGCTTTGTGAGCAAAGACTATTTAATGTGCAAAAGCTCAACCAACTTGCCGACAACAGATGGAAAAAAACCACCCTCGGCAGTACCCATGTGTACTTATTACGAACGCATCACTGAAGAAATTCATAACTTCGAAGTTCCTGCGGGAAACACGTGCGCTTCTTCTCAAGCATTAAGCTGTGCGAAATGCAAAGGCACGCTTGACGCAACACAGCAACATACCAACTGTCGTTGTGAATCATGCTTTAAAATCGCACCCACGACAACAAGGCGCGGGCCTTGCATAGACTGCGATGCAAGTCTTTATTACTGTGATCCGAGTGAGTAATACGTCCTAAAGCGACGATCTCCACACACCGTTTTCGTAGCGACTGATGCCCTGATTATCGGGGTTAATCTGGAACAGAAAAATCCAGCCGTTGTTCACAAGATTTTGAACAACGGTGTGTTTACTTATCACAAGGCCAATGGCTTCTTGAGAGGCTTCAATAAACACGCTCAGGCGTTGCGGTGTGTGCATCAATTTTTCCGTGTGCCAGAGCGACTGTTGTGAGAGCCCGATGCGTAAATCGCCTCCATTGCCTTCAAAAACTCCGATGTTTCCACCCACAACATTATGCAGCGTTTTATTTCCACTTCCATAGCGGCGGTTATCAACGACTGACGCAAAATATTGCATGTTAATCCAGTGTGCCACAACCATTGTTCCGGTCATAAGAAGTTCAAGGACACTGTGGTTGGCATCTTCATGCGCAATGTAGTCGTGCAAAAATGCACGCCCTTTTAAATTGAGACCTTTTGTTCGACTTCGAGGCGCAATCATAAAGGCCGCGTTGTCGACGAGCCCCCACTCAGGGCGCACTTCAGCCCAGTTGTTGGCACGCGCTTTAAAAATCTTGTGCAACTGCGTGACGTCTTTACCCTGTGTGCAGATGTCGAGTTTTGGGGCACGCTCAAGTCGGCACTGGTGCGCTGCACGATCGAGTTGCACGCGGAGTTCAGCAAGATCGGCCAAGTGTGTTGGAGGGACATCCTCAGTTTCAAAAAGAGTCACATCATCGGTCGTCGTGTTGTGCAATCCTGAAAGAAAATAAGTCGTGGGCGGTATCAATATTCCCAACGCTTCGAGCCCTAAGCGCACGGCATTGTCATTTAACAGCTGTGCTAAAATACGAGCGTTGACTTCACCAGGCTGGCCACAGCATGCTCCACAATGAAATCCCGAGGCATGAGCGTTATTCGCCGACTGACTTTCATGACCCACAAACAAAACGATGCGTGCAAAATCGCGCGTTCGAAACATGGTCCGAAGGATTTTTGCGCAGAGTTCAACACGGGTCCGTATGGTTTCCTCGGTATTTTCCGTCTTTGTGACAAGTTGCCGCCTGAGCATTTTTGTTTCTTTAGTGAAGAGCCCTTCATGAGAAGTACGTGGTGCTTCGCTGTAGTTTGGAAAACAATTTCGCACGAGCTTGAAGAGTGAAAAAATACCGAAACTTTCCACAAAAGAGAACGCAGAACTCGGCAATGCTTGGAATGAACCCCAGTGTGCTTTCGCACTGAGACGGGCTTGGCGCCTCTTGGCAAGTGACTTGTTTAAATGCGGGTTCTCGCACGATTCCACAACACTCATTTGCGGTGAAAGAAGGCCAGGAAGGTGCGGTCGCGTTGCCTTTGTTCCAAAGGGAGTGAAGTCGATGGGCATTCCAAAGGAGCCCGCAAATCCACCTGTTTGGACGGACTCACTTTGCTCTTCAAAGGCCCGACGAAACACTTCTGCGCGCACGTCGATACAAAAATAGGCCTGGACCGCAGGAGGAGCCTTCTTCTGTGGAATTTGAAATGAGGTTCGTACGTCCCGAATCAACTCATTTTGATAGGTGAGTTCAAGCGCACGCTGGCAGATCCAAAGCGCTTTATTTTGCTCAATGACTTTATTGATGTTGCTGGATGCATTGCGTAAGTCCTCAAGAAGCTTCGCATGCACGGAATTCGGACCTCTGATATTGTCGTCGAGCAACAATTCCCAAGCGAGTCGAATCGCAAAGAGTTCGTAAATATGGTGATCAACATTGGGTTTGACATAAGCTTGCCAGCGCTGAAATGCGCACCACGAAGCCCAGCCATGGATGCTCCCCAAGAGTGCAAAGGCGTAGGCCTGACGCAAATCTTCGGGCACTTCGAGAATTTTGAAAGCGTAAACAATGAGCTCGTCGGCATGGGCGGGTAACGCCTGAGCCCGCATTTTGAGGTCGGTTCTCCCGACAAGAAAGCCAATGCCCCTGTCTCCAATGAGCCCAATCCTCCAGCCTCCATAAAAGCCATTGCTGCGATCCTGATGCCAAGCGGCATGATGAGTATCAAAATATGCAGCGCAATACTGACTTATTTGGTGAACGACATTTGATTTTAAAGAAACAGCTTGGTTTAAAGTGTTTTCGGAGTCATATCTTTCGGGAAGAAGTTTCACACTTTCCACAGGATTTTCAACTCTCTCAAGTCTCAAAATCATGTCTTCAAGAGTAAATGGTTGCTGCTGTTCGATTGATGCAGCACGCAAGCTCTCGCCCGAAATTCGACCGTCTTTCAATGCGCCTAAGTAAAACTCTTTGGGCATGAGTAACGATGCTCCAGACAATACTTTAGCTTGTGCAGCCACATGTTCAATCGATTGCCCCACTTCTTCCCACCACGGATTCACAGCAATAAACTGATCCAAGGGCCATGTGGGCGCAATACTTTCGCAGGCTGCGCGTACATAATCGGGAAATGGAACGGGTGTTCGAGAAGAATGAACATCGCCTTTGTCTGAGCCAGATTTCGAGTGTGCTCGTCCGTGTAAATCCTGACTTAACATGAAGACTCTCCGCTGAAAACAATTTCTGCGCGCTTGCCTTCGGATGCGTGCCCAGACAGTTGCTTTTTATTTCCTAAAATCCACAGATTGTTTGAGAATTGGGTAAATATCTCATCGATAAAAAATCCCCCATAGATCCAAGGATACAAAACGCGGGACAATCGACCTTGGGGCTTCATCATCACTGTGAATTGAATCACAGCGAGGAAAAGAAACGATGCAACCACAAGGGCCAGAAGTCCTACTTGAAAATTTGAGTGCTGCATTTCATTCGAAAATAGGAACGCTGCATTAAAATGGAAGAACACCGTTGCGGCAGCAGCGACAAATGCAATTCCCATGTTCTTTCTTTGCGAAAGGGATGTCATGTGCAAGCTTTGAGTTTTACGAACGATGTCTCCACAAGAAAGAAAGGCATGCGCTTTGTAAAGAGAATGAGAAACGAGGTGCACCAAGGCTAACTCATAAAAGCCAAGTCCACATTCTACGAGCATGAATCCCATTTGTGCGCAGGTCGACCATGCAAGTCTCACCTTAATGCTCACACGCGTCATCGAAACCAAGCCCGCTACAGCTGCAGTAAAACACCCGATTCCCACTAAAAGGGCTTGTGCAGCTGGAACAGCTGAGATCAACGCAGCCATTCGAATCAGGACATAACCGCCAATATTTAACACACCTGCATGCAGTAAAGCAGAAACAGGAGTTGGAGCTTCCATCACTTGAAGTAACCAACCGTGTAGCGGCATCTGAGCTGTTTTAAGGATGACAGCCAGTGCCAAAAGCGCCCCAGCCACATGGATGCCCACGGGATGAGACGTTGTGGAAGCGAGGCGTGAGGACACTTCAGAAATATCCCAGGATCCCACATTGCGAACGATCAAAATTAAAAAGGCAACGAGACAGACTTCAGCAAGCCGACTGGCAATAAATTTCTTGCGTGCGGCAAGGTGTGCACCAGGACGGTCGTCGAAGAATGTGAGCAAACGATGAAGAAAAAGGCTGCTCATCGTCCATGCCAAAACCAACACGCCTAAATGATCTGTGGCGACAGCCGCTCCCACACTCGCAAGTGTGAAAAGAAATGCTTTTAGAAACCGGGCATGGCCTTTCATGCCCTTCAAATAGGTGTGCGAAAACCAAACCAGTACCGAGGCAAGTGTTGTGACAAGCAACATCACGATGATGGGTACCCAACTGTCCGCAGATGGAGAACGTAACAGCCCAAAAAAGGCAACAGCGAACGCAACAAGCGCTGCCACTTTAGCAATACGCCAGCGTGTTTCATTATTTTTAAAACCACACAGCTGTAAAAGACCTGCGAGGGCAAAGACAGCGGGGACTCCAAACGCACTGCTGCTCAAAAGAATGCTGCTCATCGTCAAATTCCCTCATTTCAATTTCTCAGCTAACCTAAGGGTATATTTGCTTTGAAGTAAAATATATTAAATAGTACGAAACGTTCTAAAAAAACGAACGAAAAATGCGACTGCACTGGAAACGGAGCCCATGAACCACCTCAACTATCATCATCTTCAATATTTTTGGATTGTTGCGAAAGAAGAACACCTCACCCGCGCTGCCCAAAAACTCAAACTTTCCCCTTCAGCGCTGTCAGCTCAAATTCGTCAGCTCGAGGAACAGCTTGGGCAACAACTTTTTTTGAGGGTTGGAAGATCGCTCAAGCTCACCGAAGCAGGCCAAGCCGCTCTGGGTTATGCGGAAACCATCTTTGCAACGGGCAATGAACTGATGGCCAGCATGCAAGATGGGCATTTGTCCTCCAGGCACTTGCTTCGCGTTGGCAGCGTTGCAACGCTTTCAAGAAACTTTCAGGAAAACTTCTTAAAGCCATTGCTTGCTGAACCGGGAATTCACCTCGCGCTCAGTTCAGGCAATCTCGACGAATTACTTTCACAGTTGAGCAGGCACAATCTCCATCTCATCCTTTCAAATAAAGCGGTGAGCAGCGATCAAGAGCACCCGGTAAGATGCCGACTCATTGAACGTCAGCCTGTTTGTCTGGTTGGAAAACCACGCGGGGGACTTGCACCTTTTCGATTTCCGGATGATCTCTATGGGCAAAGATTGCTGTTACCCGGCCCCAAAAGCGAGATTCGAGCAGCCTTCGATCTCTTGTGTGATCGCTTTAATTTCCAACCGGATGTGCTTGCCGAAGTGGATGACATGGCCATGTTACGTTTGCTTGCCCGCGATACGCTGGCCGTTGCATTGCTCCCATCTGTTGTGGTGCAAGACGAACTTAAACTGGGGCGGCTAGAGATGTATGCGATGTTACCCAGTGTGTTTGAACACTTTTATGCCATTACCGCACAAAGACGCTTTCAGCATCCTTTGCTCGAACCTTTACTAGGAAAATACGATTTAAGTGGCGGGTAACACGTTACCTTAATTTTTTACACGTCTGAGTTCCATCATCAAAAACTTCACCCACGCCACAACCACCCTTGCCATCTTGAGAAATGAGGCAACGTTTTTGCTTGGGAAAATAGGTATATCCTTCTTTGCAATTCGAGCTCAGTTGAGATCCTTTTCCTTTGATGGTACTGAAAATCACCTTAATCGTTTTGATGTCACCTTGACTCAACCGAAACCCCACTTGCCCAATCTGAGGTCTATAACTACACTTGTTCATAATGGATTCATGGTCAAAGGAGCCAACGACAGCAATCGATTCCGCATTGAGTGGTTCGTCATATTGATGACAGGAAGTTTCTGGCCTCCGGTTTTCATGCGCCAAACCGATGGCGTGTCCCATTTCATGCAAAGCCACTGTTTCAATGCAGTTTCGAAGAGATTCCTCACTTAAATGGCATGCATCGGCCAATAATTTCGCTTCATTTTTGCGAAAGTCGTAAGCCATCTTAAAGCCGCCGACTCTTCCATCCATGCTTTTGGGCCCTACGCCTGAACTTGGCCATTTATCCGACCAAGAAATGTGAATTCCTTTTTCTCCAATTTTGCACTTTTTCCAACCAAAAAAGGTCAATCCTGCTTTACTGTACTCAGAGACGATAATCTTCTGAACCATGAACTCGTAACGTTTAGACTCACTGGTAGGATTATCCCAGCAAACCCCGATTCGCGTAGAAGGCCATCTCGATTCAGCTAAATAGTACGCACCTTGGGCATCGCTTTCAGGCTCTTCATATTGGCAAGAAAATATGAAACTTGCTAACAAACAAAAAGCCGCATAATAACGAAATTTTGATAACATAGAAACCTCCCAAAGAAAATTCACACAATACTTATCGGCTTTTGTTGAATTTTCTTGAAGGAAGATCTATTTAAACAGTCTTTTTAGGCATAAGCCGACGGAACGACAGATGGCAGCCACAAGCGGCATTGCAATCAAAAAAAGGCTTCCCAAGACATTCAACTCACCCCTTCGATTCTGCGCAATAATTCCACATCCTTTTTTTTGAGAAAGTGAAAATCCTTCAGAGGTGAGTGTGGGCGCGGGCTTGTTTTTCAATTCGCCTGAGTGCGAAGTTTTAGGTAACTCGGCCTTGTTACCTACTCCCATTTCAAAACCTTGGATAGATGCTAAAAAAGAGGACGGCGGGGGCATGCCCTCAGCGTTCGGTGTTTCAGTGCTGAGATATCCTTTTGCGGTAAAGATATCCACTATTTTTTTTCTATAGGCTACTAAATCAATTCCTTTTATTTTCGCATATTCAATCAATGATTTATTGAGTGCCACAATCGCTTGGTAATAGCCGGCCCTTTCAGGGAGGTAACTGATGGAATCCCAAACAAGTCCGTCGAGCACATAATAGTCTTCAATTTTTCCAAGGCTTTTTCTTGTTTCCCAAAGCGTAGATGCCCAAAATGCACCATGACTATAAATGTCGTCTGCGATATAGATGCTACTTAACAAACCATTCATTGAGCCCTCGCGCACAGCAGCATTGCCGCCTCCAACTCCAGAACCCTCGGCAAGTCTATTGTTGTTGGTCATTGCGTATGCAAAGTAGTCTGAATATCCTTCGTGCAAACCACCGCTTTGTTCCTCGCGACTTTTAATGGAACGAAATACGATGTGGTGTCCAAATTCATGAAAGAAAACATCTGCATTTTTGCCCAGGCGATGAAAACGCGAGTCTTCCTTTTCTCCGCCAGGTTCCCACCCGGTCCCGACAACGATGGCAGGCACACCTGAGCCATCGACGCCATCGGGCGAATAAAAAGCGTTGTCAGGAGAAGAAGGTGGTTTAGCAGAACGAGCGCGCACAAAGACATCCATAACATCTATAAGGCCAAAATCCGCAAAGGTTTTGCGTGCTGCCTCACCCATAAAATTACGGTGCTGTTCCATAGCAGTGCTCATAGAATAATAGGCATTTGTTTCGTCATAGCGTGGAGAATCATAGGGTGCCTGAAATTCTCCATGAAACCCTCTGATGCCTAACCGACAGTTTTTGTAGAGTGCGATGTCATCGTTACAAGTTAAAACGCGCAGAAGTCGACTGATAAGCCGGGTTCCATCAAGCAGATCGGGTAATTTTAAAGGCTTTGTTGCGCCCGATACCACGGCGTTTTCGGCAAAAAGATTGCTCACGCCGTCCACTGCAAACCAGAGATCTTCTGCATGGAGCAATTTTGCATTGGAGGCATGCACTACAAGATCAGCAGAAAAATGAAAGAGTTTTCGAGCAGCACTTTCAGAGCCTGCATAGGGACGAAATCGAAAGAGATAAGCAGGAATCAGGCCATTATCCTGCGATGGAAAATAGATTTTTTGTGTTAAAATCAGTTCTCGCAGTTCCGCGCCAATTGCAATTGCAAGCTTTGCTTTTATTTCGTCTGCAGGCAGCTTGTGCGTTTCCAGAGCGTTTGAACCATTTTTCCAGGACGGAACATTTCCCATCACACTTGCATGCTCAGAAGCACCTAAAACCCGCTTGCTTTGTGCTCCGTAAATAGATATTCCATCTTCAGTCATGAGATTCAACGTTTCTATTTTTCCCGAGCGGGTCACGGGGGTCCATTCCAATTTATGCGCTGATTCTGGATGATCATTCAAAGAAAATACATGAGAGAATTCAGTATTATTTTCAACAAAATTTCTCATACTAAGTCGATTGCGCAAGAGCGAAACGGGATCCGATTCCGCATCTACGGCAATTCCACAACCCTGCATGGTGAACACCGTTAATGCTTTCGTTATTTCAAATGCCACTCGTTTTAATTTTCGATGCACCATCTCTGCTTGCCTTGCTTAAAGGAAAATGTTGAGCGAAAGACCATAAGAATGATATAACTCTTGTAAAGTAAGCGTCTTGTTGTTGGTGAGAGTTAAATCCCCTTGGAAATATTGAAATCTATAAAAAGATCGTAACGAAACAAATCGAAAGGGAAACGCTTCGCCAGACAGCAACAATTCAAACTGACTTCCATCCTGTAGGTCTGTTTCCGAATTCGAATTATCGCCGTCTTCAAGCTCTTCTGTCTTTCCCGAGAACAAGAAATGAAACCGTGTGCGCAATGTAAAAAGTGCATGCTCAGTGACCGGGGCACTCACCGCAGCGCCTGCTCCCATCCCTTGATATGAAGTTGATCGTAACATCATAACATCATCAAGATCAGAGAATTTGTAGTTTGCACCCGCCGATAGACTGTGGGCAATAATGGACGGAAATTCTATTTCTGCAAAGAATAAATTGTTTGAATATCCCATTTTTCCAAACAGCGAAAACTCAAAATCCGAAACTGAAATTTTTTGAACTCCCACCGTTTCGCCCTGGTAAGAAACGGAAATTTCTCCCGCTTGCGAAGCCCTTGCAAAGGCAATTTGCACGCCTAATTCCCGGTACGGAAACTTTTTCTGGAAATAACTTCCCGGAAAGACACGGGCACCCAACTGAAATCCTGTCATTGCGTATGCTGTTGGACTTGACTCACCCAATGCAAAATTTTCAGTCTTGAGGGTTGAATTCTGAAACAAAAAACTCAGTT
The DNA here is from genome assembly GCA_044237915.1 of Silvanigrellaceae bacterium. Taxonomy (GTDB): domain Bacteria; phylum Bdellovibrionota_B; class Oligoflexia; order Silvanigrellales; family Silvanigrellaceae; genus JBIIEI01. The sequence goes on from JBIIEI010000014.1 coordinate 19,887, forward strand.
CAAGCGGATGAAATGCTGTTGATTTTTTGCCGCTTTTCACAACTGCATCGTATTTTCTTAAAGAAACAAACGCGAATTTCTTGCATCTTTTGTCTGGAGTTCTTGCTGTCCCTGCGAAAATTCTTCCCATTGCTCTATTGCGTTGAGCATTAACTTTCTGAATGCGAATAAGGGCGTAAATTCCATTTTTCCCATCTGCTCGGTAGGTGCTTCCTTTCACAAAAGATTCGCCTGCGAGGAGAACATTGCATCCATTCTGCTCAATCAACTTTGAATTTTGTGCAAAGGCATTTCCAACCCAAAAAAACACGCAAATGAAACTGAGCGCAATGTTTTTGCATGCCCCAACGGGAGTAAAATTTTTGTTTTTACGACACGATCGGGTCATTGTCCTCTTGGATCTATCTGCAATAGGTGCGCCTTTCGCAAAGGCATCTTCCTATTCTTTTCCAAAGCGACATGAACGAGGTAGGCAGCAGGCGATTTTTCGTCAACCCTGTGTCCTTCGCGTAAATGCTGCCATACCCAATGGCAATCCAAGACACAGGATCAGTAACCATGCGTTGGAAGAAGATGTCTCCTGATGTTGTCCGGCAATCACTCCACACCAACTGCTCGAACTTCTTTTCTTAGTGCCCGAGCTTGCAGTTCCGCCACCACCCGAAGCACTTGATGAAGTCGAACCCGACATGATTTCTTTCTTTGCGATCGGAAGATTTCCACTTTCATTAGGAGCTTCAATAAAACCACGATTTGCAAAAACTGCGAAGATCTTATTTTTAAGGTCTTTTCCATTGTCGCCCGTTAACTGGGCAAAAGCCTCAGCCGACTGGCCTATAGCCGAAATTGCATCATAATACTGTGCATTATCTTTCAAAAGATCGATGGAGTCCCAGATGATCTTGTCGCCTTTAAAAACTCCCTCTTTCCAGGTTCCTAACGAAACACGCACATCCCAAAGTGCAGAACTCCAAAATTGCCCTGCGCGGTGTGCGGGCGTGTTTAGATAATTGACAACCGACCCTTGCAACGTCCCCTCACGCAAGGGAAGCCCCGTGCGGACAATGCTTTCGCCAAGTTTGTTGTTACCTGTGGTTGCATAGGCAAAAAAGTCTGCAAATCCTTCATGCATTGCACCGCTTTGCCCTGTGATATTTCGGATGGAACGAAAAACCATATGGTGACCAAACTCGTGCATGGCAACATCTGCATCTTTTCCCAAATAAACTAAAAATCTTTTCGTGCTTCCCTGAGAAGGCTCCCAGCCGGTGCCAATGATGATTTCAGGAGTTCCCAAACCATCCAATCCCGTTGGAAGATACTGAGCATTGTCTAAAGTGAAATCGTTTGTTGGCAATTTCGTTTGAGCGCGCACGTAAACTTTCAGCGGTCCACGCTTTCCATTCAGCCCAAAATCTGCTTTGTCTTCTCCAAAGTTTTTGCCCGCTGTGTCTCCAAGCATTCCCATGATTTTTCGATGCCAAGTTAGTGCTTTGGCAATAGAATGATAGCCCATCACCTCATCATAGCTGATGGAATCAAATTCATATTCTCGGAAATCTCCCGCTTTGCCAACGGCAATTTCTCGGCAGGAGGAAGAGGGTTCGCGGGACTCACAGTTGAGAACACGAAACAGCCGATTGCTGAGTTTGCTGCCATCGTTTTCTAAATCTGGAAGCGTAATATCTTTCGCACCTTCAATAGAGGCCACGCTATTTTCTTCAAAGATATGAGCTTTGCCCGTGGCGTGAAAAGCCAAGGGCTGCTGCAGAAGAACTTGCCCCGTTTGGCCGTCGACGATCACCTTTAAGGGAACAGCAGGACCATCGCCCTCGTCCCAGGGAGCCGAAGAAACAACGTAACTATAGGCCGCACTCGGACCCTTTTCTCCAGATAAAAAAATCTTTTTTGCTTGCCGAAATCGGAAAGGATGAAAGGAAAGCTCATCGGCTGCTTTGTCGCGGGCCTCTTGCTCATTCAGAGTAAAATCATTCACTGAAATTTCAGATTGGGACAATTGGAACCAACCCGGAAGACTGCCACTTGCCCAGAGATGTCCGGGAATGGACGCAATTTCGTGTGCTTTAACTTCGCTTTCTTCGATGGGAATCCCTCGAAAATAAAGCTGGCGACGCACGGGCTGCAATGTTCCAGAGTAACTGGAACTTTCTAATGTCTCCCAACGAAGGTCAGCATGTGGAAGCTGTTTTCCGAACAACCCTTCCACCCCTTCGGAAGCCGATAGACCAAATTGTTGCGCTCCCCGGCCTCGTGCGCCATCCCACAAAAATGGAACAACGCCGTTACCTTTTGCAAGATGCGAACGAAACAAACTGATGGGAATTCCGGGCAAGACAAGCCCCTTGGAACCTTCCAAATGCGAGCTGACCGCACCCCAGTGCAACGGGCTGTTTTCCGAAACATCCGCACCATCTCCACACGAAGACAGTGCTCCGAGAAGCACGGAAGACACAGCTACAATATTCACTTTGAATCGAATGCCCTGGAATTTCACCGTCACACTCACTTCCTAAAGAAGATATTCCATCCCCTTCTTCAACGAGTTAAGCTATCGGCGAAAACTCAAATTTCCTTAAGGCAGACATTTCTCCCCTCACTCTACTGTTGTTTTCGAATTTTCGGCCGATAACAGACAGTCCTCAACCTGTTGTTTTAAATGTCCGGAGATGCGTTTGGTTAGAGGGAGAGTACTCGACAACACCTATAGACTCTTAGAAGAGATCGGACGCGGGGGCTTTGGCGCGGTGTTCCGTGCGGTGCGCATGGGCGCAGAAGGCACGGGTCCGGTTGCAGTGAAAGTGTTGAATCCCAATCCAGCACTGAACAACCAAGACTATGTGCGCTTTCAGCGTGAAGCGACTTTTATGAGTCAACTTGTTCACCCTGGCATCGTCAGCGTCTATGAATTGGGCGAAGACAATGGCTCCTACTACATCATTATGGAATTTGTTTCGGGACCTAACCTTCGAGATTTTGTGAAAAGTCGTGGGGGCCGCCTTGCCCTCACCGATGTGCTCGACATCCTTGTTCAGGCTTCAGAAGCGCTGGAATACGTTCATGCTCACAACCTCGTCCATCGCGATATCAAGCCGCAAAATATTCTGGTTTGCGAGAGTCGCGACAAGGGAGAACCTCGCACACAAGTGAAATTGGTGGACTTTGGCGTCGCGAGGCTTTCGTTTTCAAACTTAAGCGTGGCAGAAGCAGCAAGTGTTCAAAGTAACGAAATTGTCGGAACTTATGCGTACATGGCGCCGGAAGCCACGGGGCTCACGGATTGGGAACTCGATCACCGGGCTGATATCTATAGCTTAGGCGTTGTGGCCTATGAACTCCTCGCCGGGCGTACACCTTTTTCCCAGTTCAAAAACGAAGAACTTCTGAAAGCGCATGTGGAGCAACCGGCTCCCCCGATGAGTCAATTTAGACCCCAGGGAATTCCGCCCCTTTTGGAAAAACTTATTTTAAAGTGCATCGCAAAACGCCCTGAAGAGCGTTATCAATCGATGTTTGCACTTGTGTGCGACTTAAAGCGCATCTTATCCGATTTAAAAACGACAGGATCTATTGAAGACTTTGAACTTGCGCGCAAGGATTTCGGACTCGATAAAGTCTTTCGTTCCGTATTTGTGGGTCGTACCGAAGTGCTCGAATCGTTACTTAAATTTCTGAGCCCCGACAAACGGCGCAGCCGGCTTTCGTGGGCCGTTGTAAAAGGCGGTATTGGGGTTGGAAAAAGTCGACTGCTTGGAGAAATACGGACTCGCCTTGAACATTCTGAAGTTCGTTACCTTTATATCAAATTTAGTGAATCCGAAAGCCGGCTGCCTTTTCAGGCCCTGAGTCTTGGTATCAACGAATATCTTGCGCATTTCGAACGCTTTAATTCCGGGGGATTTAAAGAGTTTTTGGGCGAAGTGGTGCGAAGATTGGGCGAGGCCGTTTACGATCTTACAGGGCTCATTCCCTCGTTACGTCAATATTTAAACAACCGCTCTCCTGAAGGAGGGCAAACGCAACTGCATCAAACTCCACTTTCTCAAAGCCTCAATCAGGCGGGCAACGAAGACGCTGACTTTGATATTCGCAATCCCTTGGACAGGCGCTATGCAGCTCCCAGTTCGCAAATCAATCTTTCTTTTGTGGAACTTTTGAGCACGCTCGTTGGGAATCAAAGTCACCTTGTTTTTTTAATGGATGATATCCATGTTGCAGACTCTTCAACTGTCGCACTTTTCCAATTTATGCTCGAACAGCTCAATCAAGATGTCAATTTCAGTTTCGTCCTGACCATGAGAGATAAATTTCCGCGCACAAATATTGTGCTTGAAGGATTTATCAGGAGACTTTCTAATTTAAAGAGACGCTTTCATTCGCTCGAACTGTCTCCCTTTGGTCCACACGATATTGGTGATTTTTTTGAAGCCATTGGATTTCAGGGTCCTCCCGAGGAATTTATTAAGTTTGTGCATGGAAAATGCGAGGGTTCTCCGCAGCAGTTGCATGCCTTAGTCAAACAAATGTTGGCACATGATGCTCTCGTTCCACATGAAAACTCTGCACCGGAGGGAGGCGCTTCTCGCTCCTTTTTAATTCAATGGGATCGCCTGTCGCGCCTCGATTTCGAAGTCGTAAACATTGAAATTTTGATCTCTCAACTCGATTCCCTTGAGAAACGAGATCTGACCCTGATGCGCATTGCAGCCGTTTCTTACGACGCTTGCGAGTTTGAGTATTTTCGGATTGAAGGTGAATTCTCGAAGGTAGAGCTGGAAACAAGGCTCCTCAGTTTGGTCAAACGCGGGATTTTCGAAATTATAGGCGATGAAAATGCGCCGATCTACCGCAGAGCTTTTCTTTTTGCCCACGAGAAATTGCGCAATGCCGTTCTGCTCAATATGGATAGCGAAACCCGCCGCGACATTCACTTTTTCTTGGCAAAGCGCATCGAACTTTTGTATAAAAATCCAGGTCGTGAACACATCCTTGCTTTAGCCAAGCACTACGATGGTGCAGGAACGCGTGTTCAAGCTGAAACATCCGTGCGGGCGTTTTTACGAGCAGCACGCATTTTTGTCAGAAGTTTTGATCACAATCTGGCACGTTACTATATTGACAAAGCCCTTGAACGCCTTAAAGAAGTCAACAATCCTTCAATCAAGGCGCATCGCCTTCGCGAAGTGTATGAAGCAGAGTATATGATCTTCGCGGCGCAGGGAAACCTCGTTGCAGCCAGTGAAACCTGCAAAAAACTCATTCAAATTACAGATGACCCGATTCGACGCCAAACTTTGCAGATTTTTTGGGCCCAATTGCTCTTGGGGCTCGGACGTCACAGCCTCGCATTTCAAGAAGCAGAGTCCGCATTTTATGGTGGAGAGTTACGGACTCCTCCCAATAAAGTCGAACAGATTTTTATGACATTAAACAGCTTTGTCATTGGCACACTTTTGTATAACTATTTTGTAAAAGTGGCGTTGTTTCTTTTTCCGGTTCATCATTCCAAAAGACAGCCCGCAATCGAAGCAGTTACGTTAATGACCCTTGCCCAGTTCCATGGCTGCGAAGCAGACATTCGCAGAACACTTTTTTACGGAACACGACTCGACATTGTTTCCCAAGGATTTTCGAGATGGACCTCTCTTTATGGGCTTTTGCAATCTGCTCTGCATATGCGAAACGGTGAAGTTAAAAGTGCATACCGCATTTTTGAAGACGTCGAACTCTCTTTAGAAAAATCAGGCATGAGCGATGCTCAACGTTGGGCACGTGTTTTGCGCGCACTTTGGCTCGACTATCCCATGGGACGTATAGATTGGTTGCTTGCACTTTTTGAAAATCCAAAAAACGCCTTGTTACCTACTTCAGGACTCTTGCATTTCGAAAGCTATGGAATGCGTTCATGGCTTCGGTTGATGGTTCCTTCTTCTGTGCCGGCCCGTGAAGCGGCCAATAATGAAGACAGGCGCAGACGCCGTGCAGACGAACGCAAAGAAACCGCCGCAGCCCCTCGTTCGCGCGGAGAAAGTCTGCTCGAAAATAACAATGCTCGGCGCATTCTTGATTCAGGTGAAAATGGACAATACACGTCGCTTGCACTTTTCGCAGATGCATTCCGCTATGCACTCTCCGACAAAGTAGAACCCCTGCGCCGTGCCAATGAACAATTGAGGCGACAGGTGTCGCGTTCTACTATCGGAGATGCCTTTGCAAGTTACGCCTTTAGCTTGCAGTCGCTCCTTTCAGGCCGCCATAAAGAAGCTTTGAATCATTACCTTGAGGCTACAAAGCACGTTGTGTCATCACGGATTTCCATCATCTCGCTGCCTGTTTCCGATGGCCTTCGACTCGCGGTTATCTTGTTACCTTTACTTGCGATCTCCTTTCGCGCACGCAATTGGCCCTGGGGCGAAAATCTCCGCAAGCTCATGCATGCGGTGGATGAAAATCTCACGCGTGCAGAAGGCATTAAAAATCCTCGCCGCAACGCAATTTCCTCCTTTTATATGGCCTTTATTGCTTTTTTTGGTGGAAAAAAGAGCGAAGCCTTTGCACTTCTTGAAGCGGCCATCAAGGAATCTCGTACGCAGCGCATGGATCTTATTGAATGCCTTTCCCTTTCTGTTTTGGGTGGATTTTGTGGACAAATGGCCCTTTCACGTGCGCGAGAACATTTTTTATCGGCACATAAATTAGCGCATACTCACCGATGGAGCCTGATTGAACGCCAGATTTTGGGAATGGCGAAACTTACAAAAGTCGATCTCAAATCGGTGCTCAAAGAAGATAAAAGTACGGATTCTCTTGTTTCAAGGGAACGGCAAACCAGTCTTGCGATTAGCCAACTGCTGTTAAATCTGCAACGGCTGCGCACGTTCACTTCAGCACAAACCTTGATTGACGAAACAACACGCATTGCCATTCAGGTCCTCGAAGCCTCGCAGGGTATGTTGTTTTTACTGGAACCGACCCCCAATGGAACGGGACGCGATCGTTTTGTTTGCCGCACAAATTTAAAGATACCTGGCAAAGAGACCCAAGAACTTGAGCCCGCAGAGGTGTTGAAATTTCTTTCCAAACGCGCAGACAGCCCCGTGCGTGTTATTTTGATGGAACCCAAGGAAAAACAATTTCATGACTTTGCCGAAACTCCTAAACCCTTCGAAAATGTGGGTCGAGTGGAAGCCACAAGACAGATTGATCTGCAAAAAATCGTGGTACCACCTCCCCCTCCAACCTTGGGGACTCCACCAAGCCGTGCCTCTTTGAGCAACACAAGATCCGTCCTGCTTGAAGAACGTAACGATGATAAAACAGTGGTCATTCAAAGCCCTTTGCAAGGCCTCTCTGCTGGGCAAGTGAATGCGGGAACTGTGGCAAAAGGCACTCAAGTTGTCCGAGATCCACTCGCCGGATTGTCCGATGGTCATCAATTTGAGGCTGCGAACATTCGCACAGCGGCGTCTCATCTTTCGAATTCTGCACCACGTTCCTCTTCAAAGCGAAGCGATGCTCCTAAAGAAGAGGCCAGTTACCTTATTATGGTTGCTCTTCTCCGAGGAGTTGAGCTTCTGGGCTGGATTGTGGTGCCTGGCGTTTCGAATCGACTCTATGCCCGACTCGATCCGGAACAGGATCTCGTGCTGATTGGTCTGCATTCGGGTTATACCCTGGGTCGACTTTTGAATGCAGACAATGACGATTCAGAGAGTTCATCAAAGGCATCAAAACTCTCAAAAGAATCAAAAGCAGGAGGTGCCTCTCGATCTGAGCTCACAAGGCGTACATTGCGTCCTTTAACCAGTCTTCAAGAAAGAATGAAAGAACTCGTTGACGGCGAATTGTTACGTAATTCTTTTATCGAAATTATTGGCGAAGCAAAGCATCGTCCTCATGCCTATCAAAGAATTTTTCGACTCAAAGGGAACACCATTTTGATGGTGCATTGGATTTTTGATACAAAAACAAAGGAACAATCAGCGCGTCTCACCGATATTCTTTCACGACATTTACAGTTCCTTGTGTATTCTTTGAAACAAAAATCCGACAACAACCGCTCTGAAAGTCTGATGTTGCGCCTGTATTCAGATTTTACAACGATATTTGAAACCATTGCTAAAGATGGAAAAATCAACCTCCTCGATGTCAACATCGTCCTTTTTGATGCAACGACCATGAAAGCAATCGAAGGGGATTTCGGCAGTCAACTCTGCAGCTTTTCGGGAGCATCCGACGTCGAAAATGAGTTTATGCAAGAACTGTCTAATATTTTGGTGAGTGACAGACTTGTCTATCGTGAACGCGTTCGAAAAATTCAAGGCCCCTGCGGGTGGCTGTTTGCGTCGACACGTGAGGTTCTCTCCTATCTCCCGCGTTTTGCACAGGTTGATTTTGTGGATCGTTACCTTGCTGAAAGAAAGGAGCATGGCGCACATCTGGGGCGTCTCATTCGACTCCATTCAGGCCAGGGCGGATCGGAAGGTTCGGGGCTTGCATTTTTCGTCAATCCTCCTGGATGATGCTTGATTTGGGGTTTGGACAACACTACTGTCCGTGCAGGGTTCCCTGCCAAGCCCATTCAAGGAGGACACATGGACGACTTTCAAGTGCACGAAAAAATCGCCCTCACCGGTGGTTCAAGTTTTCTCGGAAGTCTGGTTCTGAAGCGCCTCATCAATCTCTCAAGCGTCAAAGAAATTCATATTTTCGATATCAAGCCGCCCGAAATAACTTCTTCAAAATTTATTTTCCACCGCATCGACCTCACACGCGACCGCGCCGACGCCGAGATGGCAAAAATTTTGCTCGATCATGGTGTTACGACGTTTGTACATGGGGCATTATTTTCGGGCCCGACTCGCCAATCCGCTCTTCACCGAGAAGTGGAATCTATTGGAACGTACCAAGTTTTGAATGCTGTCGCTGAAGCCAAGGTTAAAAAACTCGTGGTGCACAGTTCCACGTTTGTTTATGGGGCACATTCTCAGAATCCAAATTTTTTAACGGAAACCATGTCGCTTCGCCCGGCGCAGGGCCCCCTTTTTGTGCGAACAAGAGTAGATGTCGAAAGGCAGCTTGCAGAATTTACGAAAGACAACCCCGAAACTGCCGTTACGGTACTGAGGTTTGCCCCTGTCCTGGGGCCCAATTCATTTAATTTGCATGCGCGGTATTTTTTATTTGGGCTCATTCCCAAAGTGCTGGGTTACGACCCCCTTTTGCAGTTCATTCACGAAGACGACGCCATTCGCGCTGCATTGCTGGCCCTTTCAAGTTCTGCCAAGGGAGTGTTTAACATCGTCGGCAAAGGTGTATTGCCCCTCACAACAGCCGTGCATATTTCAGGGCGTTTGCCCCTTCCCATTCCCAGCTCAATTTGTAGGCAGGCCTTTAAGCTCGGATACCTGTTGCGCCTTTGGGATCTCCCCGGAGAAATGGTACCCTTCTATCAGTATTTGTGTGTTGCCGATGGCAAGAATGCAGAAGCCGTTTTGGGATTCAGAGCACAGTTCTCAAGTCGCCAAGCACTGAAATCACTCATCGAAGCATATCGACTGCGCAGTGTCGGATTTGCCGTTCCTTCTTCTGCTTTGGGAGAAGATGAAGCCGCTGTTTCCCATGGTTTTGAACGCGTTTACTAAATCGGCCGCTGTTTATTTGCTTTTTTGTTTGGGAGGATTTGCCCATGGTTCATGCAACTCAGGTCAAGCAGTCCACAAACCCGACTTCGGGTGATGATCTTCTCAAAATGTCGAGCGCACTCTTTCGACTTCGCCGGCATCTCTTGGAACAGTTTGGGAGAATGGAAAGAGATCTTCTTGTTAAGCAAGGAGAAAAGTCAGAAAAATTTGCCACCCGTGAAGAGCTTGAACGCGTCGTAGAAAAAATAAATGTTCTCCGTGGAGAACTTGAAACCGTTCTTGTCAATGTTGAAGATAAGTTGCAGCGCACGGCTGAGAGCGTATTTAGCCGAAATTTTGATAGAAATAAATCAAACACGAGAAGCAGCGATCTGGATACTGATGAAATAAATCCCGCTGAAGAGTTTTTTACGGGCTTAAATCCCTTTAACCTGCGCACCAAATATCATGAGCTTTCCTTACGGCTGCGCAGCGAGGAAGTCGATACTTTTGGTTATGATCCCGTTTTTGATCGCTTTGTTCGACCGATTTTTAATTTCCTGTACGAGAAATATTGGCGCATTGAAACCTATGGAATTGCAAATATTCCACGCACGGGTCCTGCGCTCTTGGTTGCAAATCACTCTGGATCGTTACCTTACGATGCGACGATGCTCAAAATGGCCGTATCGAAAGAACATCCTACGCACCGTGATGTCCGTTTCATGGTAGAAGACTTTCTCTTTCACTTCCCCTTTTTGGGTTCCATGATGAATCGATTTGGAGGAGTGCGGGCAAGCCAAGAAAATGCAGAACGACTCCTTCTCAACGATCTTCCTGTTCTTGTGTTTCCAGAAGGTGTCAAAGGACTTGGTAAACTCTATCGAGACAAATACCATCTCGCACGCTTCGGACGCGGTGGATTTGTGCGGCTTTGTCTGCGCACGCGGGCGCCACTGCTTCCCGTTGCCTTTATTGGTCCCGAAGAAATTCATCCGATGCTCTTGCGCGAAACAACTCTCGCAAATTTAATGGGAGTTCCTTACATCCCAATCACTCCTACTTTTCCATTGCTGGGGCCACTCGGGATGATTCCATTGCCCAGCAAATGGAGTATTCACATCCAACCCCCTATTGATTTTTCAAACTATGGCCCTGGTGCCGAGAAGGATCGTGTGCTTGTTTATAAAATGGCACAACGCGTCAAGGAACAGATTCAAGACACCATCGTCGATAAATTAAAACAGCGTCGCAGCATCTGGTTTGGATAGGGAGAAGGAAATGGGAGCTCAAACAAGGATTCGGGTCGTCTATAACCAGAAGGGGGGCGTTGGAAAAACAACGCTTGCCGTGAATCTGGCCACGTGTTCGGCCCTCACGGGCAAAAGAACTCTCCTTGTGGACGTCGATCCTCAAGCAAATAGCACTTCACATTTGCTTGGGATGGCAGAAAGCTCACAAAAAACAGTGGCTGATTTTTTTGAAAGCTGTTTAGGCCTGAATATATTTCGGCAATCCCTCGGTGATTACATCACAACTCAAACTCATATTCCGAATTTGCATTTAGTTTCGGGCGACAGAGAGCTTGAGAATCTTCGTAACAAACTCGAAAATAAATACAAAATTCACAAGCTGCGAGATGGCCTTAAAAACACCTCCTATGATGCGGTTTATTTCGATCCCCCACCTGCAAAAGACTTTTTCAGTCTCTCTTGTCTCATCGCGGCAGATGAAATTATTATTCCTATCGATTGCGATGTTTTTAGCGTGCGAGCGGCTTCTGAAATTATGGAAATGATCGAAGAAGTGAAGCAAGACCACAATCCTCATTTGAAGGTTGCAGGCATCGTTGTGAATCAGTTTCAAAAGTCGACAAAGCATGCAGCCGAAATCGTAACTCAACTCAAGAAATTGGGACTCCACATTTTCGAACCTTTTCTTCCGCACAGTGTTAAAATTCGGGAAAGTCATTCTGAGGCCAAACCCGTGGTCTTGGGTCATCCTGAACATGCAGTTTCAAAGGCAATCAAAGAGCTTTATAGTGCCTTGGAGATTCGTTCCCGGACGCTCCATGCACCAACCAGACCCTATGTATCTTCGGAGGCTTCACTTGGCTCGAGTCCTTAAATTTAAAGTCGGAAGTATCCTGTTACATCTTGGTTTAACGACCTTTGCATTCCCTGCCTTGGCAGCAGACGTCAAACTTGACAGTAGGTTAAGCAATCTTTCGGACGGCTCCTTTGAAAGGCAGCTCGACATTCCGAGTTCTCAAAACTTGGAGCCCAACAGTGCTCTCATGAAAAAAGCATTGGATGCCTACACTAAACTCCCTTTCGATATTGGCGAGCGATTGAAGTTTGTTATCACCTACCTCGGTGCAAAAGGGGGTACGGCAGAAGTCTTGGTGCGCACCCCCATCAAATGGAAAGACGGCTGGGCGCACCGCTTCACGGGCGAAGTGCGCAGCGCGGATTGGTACCGGTGGGCCGTCGACCTTCACGACTCTGTGGAAGGCATCATGGATTCCACCCCCGAAATTGGACCCTTGCGTTTTTATATCAATCAACAAGAAGCAGGGTTTAAGCAGTCGAAAATTATCGATTTTGACATCCGCTCGGGTAAGATTAAACAACGTACAAAACACAAGGTACGCGCTGAAAAGTCTGATGAATTTGACCTGACGAAAGAAACCAAAGATGCCTTAGGTGCTCTTTATTACTTCCGCTCAAGACTTGCGGGCACCACAGAGCCTCTAAAAACTTTTGAATTTCCTATCTTCACCAGTGAAAAAACCTGGACAGCCGTTGCAAAATACGAAGGCCGCGAAAAAAAGAATGTCGAAGGAATTGAATACGATACCGACATCTATCGACTTCAAACCCACCTCGGCGGGCTCCTAGAACAAAAAGGCGACATTAAGATGTGGCTCACGCACGACAGCCGTCACATCCCCGTTTATACAGAGGCCTATGTAAAATTTGGTTACATTAAAGTTTCTCTGGTGGAATGGGACCAAGGCTATGCCGATGCAAGTAAAAAAGTCTTGTATCCTAAAATCGTCCCTAAGCCCTGAGAGTTTCTGAACGCTCTCTGTTGGTGGGTAGAGGCCAAAAACGAAGCTTTCTGCGATTTCTTGAAGCAGCCCTTGATTTTTGATCTCCAAAACATGCCCCAAATCCAAGCTTGACGGATTTCAATCTCTGTGTTTAACATGCAGGCTCAATCTCGAGCCTCTTGTTAGGTCGCATTTCACCTGTCTTTCTCTGGGTCAATCTCTTGGAACGTTTGGTGTCATCGGTTTAGAAGAGCTGCTCTTTTGCTGCGTTATGAATCTTTTACAAGATAAACCCATAACGCTGCTGCCCAAAGTGGTGACAAGCCACAGAACAATCTAACCGGAGGCCCAAAATGGCAGTACCCGCAGCAAAGAAGAAGCGTCGCTACATGCGCCCTAAGCGCACTCTCGACCCCAACATTACGTTTGACTATAAAGACGTTCAGCTTCTGCGACGTTTTGTAACCGAACATGGAAAAATTGTTCCTCGTCGCATCAGCGGCGCAAGCGCACAGCAACAGCGTTCTTTGACACAAGCTGTCAAGCGCGCTCGCGTAATGGCTCTTATTCCTTACGGCCAGTCTACGGACGGCGGTCATGGACATGCACGCTAAATTTTCTGCGTGAGTCGCAAGACACATGCAAAAGCAAAAGCAAAAAAAGCGGATGATTTCGATCATCCGCTTTTTTTTTGAATATCACTGGATGTTTATTTAAAGAGGTTCATTGTAATTCCATCGCGGAGTTTGTTACGTAAATCGAGCGATTTGTTACTAACTTTTAATCATAATTGCGCTTCGATTTTATTGACTCACAAGCACAGTCACAGTATTATATTTTAAGAGATCGGCGCCTGATTTCAATTCATTTCCACACAAATCCGTGTCAGGAGGCTTTTATGTTGAAATGGTCATTGACTTTCTTTGTTGTTGCACTTGTTGCTGCTGTATTTGGTTTTGGCGGAGTCGCCTCGGGCGCTGCCAGTATCGGTAAAACGCTTTTCTTTGTCTTTCTCCTCGTCTTTTTCATCTCCCTTATTATGGGACTTGTCAGAAAGCCATCGGGAAGGCTGTGAGTCTTTAAAAAATAAAACTGGCTACTCCCAGGAATTGGCCGAAAACGAAGCTATCGGCCAATTCCTGGGAGTAGCCCCAGCTCGAGAATACCCCTATCCATGCGCATCGGTTGTGACCTCGTTTCTCTCCCGCGCTTTGAACGCAGTTTGCAGGTCGGAGGATTTATTGCTCGGATCTTTCATGAGCATGAAATCGTGTACTGCAACTCGCGGCCCAGCCCTGTTGCCTCTTTTGCGGCACGATTTGCGGCAAAAGAAGCCTTTGTTAAAGCGTTGGGAACGGGGCTTTTTGGAGAAGGAATTTCACCCCACGATGTTTGGATTGAAATCACAGATTTCATAAAAGAAGGCACGAGCGGGCGGCCCCGTTTATGCTGGAATCCTCACGTCAATGAAGTGCTTGAACGCTTTGGAATTAAAGGGGCGGACGTCAGCTTAAGCCACCATGAAGGGTATGCGATGGCCGTTGTCATTCTTTTCTAATCAAGGCTGATTTCAAAGATTTTCCGTACAGAAAAAATGTAAAGACCGCACTGCACTGTCAATGTCTTTCATTTTTTTCTCGAATTTGAGCAGGCAGATCACTTCTGTCTTGGTTCTTGGACAGACATTAATCACAAAACTTTGAATGCGATCAAAAACAAATTGTAATCCGAGCCCAGCGCTTTTTTGGCCATCTTCGGTACGACCGTAAAAGGTTCTATCCAAATACGACATCACATGTTTTTTCTCGATGACACCAAATTGGTCTGTTACGGAATATGCAAATCGAAATCCATCATATGCCCACCGCACCGTCACAGCTTCATCTTCTTTCAGCATCAGGGCAGAAGATCGATCGACATTCTTGAATCGAGGATTTGCATGAAAAATTGCATTTAATACGAGTTCGTCGAGCATCATTCGAATGCGAGAGGCATATTGAGTGAAGCGGCCATTGGAAAGATTTTCTCCGAGGCCCAAAACAAAGCGTTCAACTTTTGCAAGTGTCTGCACCTTATCCGCATCACAAAGAATTCTTTCACTAAAAATTTCAGTTCCAAACTGGAGATACCGTTCTAACCCAAATATTTCTCTCGTTTTTACTTTTTGAATGACAGTTCCCAGATCCCTGGGGTCAAAGATGTGATCTGTGGCTGCAACGAAAGAATGTGCAGGTAAACAATAACGAATATCTTCAGACAGGGAATGCAAATGAGATTTTATAAGGACAATAACGAAACTATTTGGATAATTTAAATTAAAATGCTGCAGAAGATTGGCCTGGTTTTCGTCGGTAACAAGGAGGATGCCACGGCAATCACTCTGCCCTTGGGCCACCGCAATAACTTCTGATTCTGACGTGCAATAAGAGACACCAACACCTGTCGCATTGATGACCGCGCCCAAATCAACTCTCAAGGCCGTCGTCAGTGATGGAACGTAACAGATAGCTTTCATTACGCCTCCCTGACCTCGGATTGAAGTTTGACACCACAGACAAAACGAGTGAGAAAATCAAAATATTCACAAACTTCGAAGTCAGGCTCCAAAAGCTCTCCATCTTGCGCATACACTCTCAGGTCAAACCCTTCATAACTGTCAAGAAGTGGAAAATCTTTCCCGGCAGTCAGAACACGAATGACAAAATCATCAGCCTTCGCTGAATAAAAGCGTGCGCCAAAAGATAAAACCGAAATCGGGAGTCTCGAAAATTCCTCAAGCATATTAAACTGCTCGACAAGCCAAATCGGAGTTTGCTCAAAACATACCTTTGCATCGCAGTCACGCAACACCTCAAGCATATGCATCAGTCCAACCGAGTTTCCGCGTTCTACTTTATTAAAATCAATTGCAACGGGCTCTTTCCCTAAAGACTTTTGATCCAAAATTGCATCGCGAAATGAATTCATGTCGCTTTTTTCTGAAAGTTCACCACTAAAGCAAAGGGTATTGCCTACCATTTCCAAGTTCATTGTAAAGTTCCTTCAAAAGGGCAATACATGCTCACTGCTTCAACTCTCCTGGACCGGACGAAGCTGAGTTTAGAAAACTTCAGCACTCATGAGCGATGATACGATACAACTTGATATTCACATCACAGGATGCCAACAGTCTAGCGAGGCAAAAAGCGCACAAAGAAAGGATACTCAACCGAACAAAACATAAATTTGAAGGAGTTGGATTTAAGGTGAAAATTCCCGCCAACTCGCCACATCAAAAAAATGACTCACAGAAACAAGCTCTGTAAACGAAACACAGAGTCGGAGCCCGGATTTAGGGACAAAAAGACCTGTTCGATAGAGAGCTTCAAATGTTCTGTTCCCAAATACCTGTGAAAGGTTGGCTGGTGTCGAGGCAACTCCCCTTAAAAATGCAGCCCGGTGGATTTCTGTGGCACGGCGAATGAGCTCATCGCGGGAGAAGGAACCCTTGCGTTCCACGAGTTCAATTCCTGCAAAAAGCTGAATGCTGTAAAGCTCTCTCTCAGGACGAACGAGGTCTGCAAAGAATTTCATCCGCTCCAAGGCAATGGGGTGTGTTGAAAGTAAAATCTCTCCCCGCTCTAACTTTGCGGCATCCACGCATCCCAGGTCTTGCAAGATCGCCAATCCAGCAAGAACAATGGTGGATGTTGACGCTGTATCTGGCCAATACAACTCTTCAGCCCATACTTCGCGGATGGCGCTCAAGCGCGAGTCGAGTTTGGCAACCGTAGAATCTTCTGGATTCATGTCTGCGAGGAGCGAAGAAACAAGTCCGGGCACCGCAAGCAGATGGAAGATGGTTCCGCGATACCACCACAGATTCATTTCCTTCTCTTTGTTTCTTACAAAAGCTGATTCTTGACTGCTTTTGTCCGGTGTCAGAAATTGCCACGACTGCCCATCTTTTAGAATTTCATCGATAATTTTATCGAAGGTTAATCCGGACTGAAGGGGTTGAGGAATGACATTACTTTCCGACTTTGTCTCCTGAGTTACAGGCGTTGTGACATCTTTCTCTTGAATCTTGCCTTCTTCTTCATGAAATTGAGTGAGCAAAAATCCACTGTCTTCGTTACTTTGAGGATTGTCCGAAGTCGAACTTGGGCTCACAGTCCATCCGAGCAGCGTGGAAAGTCGAAGGATCATGTTGTGAAGGATTGAAATTCTTTCACGAATCATGAATTCCGTCATGGAACTGTCATTGTTTGCAAGCAAAACGGAAGTTAAGAGCGCACTGCCCGAAGCCGTTGCCGTGGAATTGATATTTTGATTCACACGAATAGAGAGGTGTCGCACAAAATTTTGAACACGAGGATCCCGCGCGTCTACATCATCGGGAAGATCTGCAATAGATGAAGAAAGGGGAGCAAGACCTTTGGCATCTTCGGGGCGTCCAGCTGCAAACTGATTTCCAAAAAACTGCTCCCAGGCATCGCCAAATCGAATCGGTGCCCCAAATGAAACATCCACGCGGCCGTAGTTACCAAAAAGATGCTTAACGGCACCCAGCAATTGAAACAAATTTTCTTTCTCTTTTTTGGCGCCGCCCAATTCTTTGGCATAAGCATCGCCTTCAACCACTTTATCGTAACCAATATAGACGGGAACAATATAGGTATTTTCGGCACGCCTCTTTAAGACACTTGTGGTACACATGCTTAACATGCCAAATTTTGGAGCAAGTAATTTACCAATTCGGCTTCTTCCACCTTCATGAAAAAACTCTAACGGAAAACTATTGTGAAGTAAAAAATGCACATAATTTGCAAATGTATGCGCATACAGCTTATTCCCTGCAAAACTTCTTCTTAAAAAGAAGGCGCCGCCTCTGCGTAAAATGGGTCCGGCAGGCCAAAAGGACAGATTGACACCCGCCGCAATATGCGGAGGAACAAGGTTTTTCTTGAAGAGAACATAAGACAAGAGGAGGTAATCGAGGTGACTTCTGTGGCTAGGCATCCAGATAATTTGACCACCTTTTGCAACATGCGAAACAGCGTCAATATTGCGCACACGCACACCTTTAAAGATGCGTGTCCAAAGAAAATCAAAAACGAGTTCATAAGCTCGAATGGCAGTAAAGCTATAATTAGCCGCTATTTCTTTAAGGTATTTAAAAATCTTTATCTGATTTTTTCGAAGCTCTGCATTTCCGCCTTGAACTTCAAGTATTTTTTTTGTTTCTTTAGAGCCTAAAATCCAATTCGCCATTCCATTAAACTCATAGAGCATCGGCCCCAGTGCGGCAGTACGTTCCCGAATGAATTGAATCAGAAGTTTTCGCCGAAACCGGCGTGCAATCTGGAATTCATTTGTTGATTCTTCGGGTGATGGAAGAGGTTTCTGTTCTGAAGACGGAGGTTGCATTTGAAATTCATTGGGAACAGATTCTTGATCGACTGCCGAAGTGAGACCTTCTTGCAGGCTAATGGGTTGTCCAAAATGAAGATGCACCACTCTTTTTGCAAAGAGTACGGAAAGTATTTTTTGCACACTTGTTGCCACAGCATCTTCAGGGAAGAGAATGCGGAGGACTGGATTGCGGTCGGGACGTCCGGCGTTACGTTTCCAAAATATGGTGACAGGAAAAAGTGCGAGCCCATCTTTTGCAACGCGAGAATCTGCTTTGAGAATGGAAGCCAGATGTTCACTGAAGGAATCTCTGCGATCAACGGAAACGAAACCGGGCCTGTGCCGAATCGCGAGTAGCGAAGCCACGCGCTTGCGCCGCGCATGGGCTTCCGAGCGCACACGAGGCATCCGCAACTGATTCAAGACGCGGTTTAAAACATACACATCCACAAATGACATGCGCTGAAAAACATAGATGAGATCTCTATTGTTGATGAGCTCAAGGAATTTTTCCCGTGTAAGTCCCTCGGGACGAACTTCAATTTTTATCAAGAAACGCAATGGCCATAAGAGCCATAGCCATGCAGCAAAGTGGAATCCTAAATATTTGTACATGTATTTCCTCTAAAATATACTTGCGTACCCGGAGTATTTTAAAAATACTCCTCGGTATTATTTAGCGGGAGGCTTGAATACGGTCAACAAGATCGGCAAGAATTTGAGTGTGGAACTCATCTTCGGCGAGAACAACGTTGTCGATGAGTCGACACGTCGTACCTTCGCAAGGAATAAGTTGGGCAAGCGCAAGCACTGCAGGTTTTGCAAGAACGGGTTCCGCAACGCTTAAATGATCTGCATCACGCAATTCGAGATATTGAGGATTTAAACCTGCATTTTGAAGGATGCTTTGTGCCTTATTCAGAAGAATATCCCGGGAACGCTCTCCGCCCAGAAATAACTGAGCAGCCTCCCCAAGACATTGAGGAACTGCCTTGGCAAGGCTTCGGGCTTCAGCAGTATTTAAATAGCGATTGCGGCTGCTCAGTGCCAAACCATCAGGCTCGCGGATTGTTGGAACAGCCACAATTTGAGTGGAATGCGCAAGATCAGCGCACATCTTTCGAATAATGGAAAGTTGCTGAAAGTCTTTCATCCCAAAATACGCTTTATCGGCTTGGGCAAGATTGAGTAACAAGAGTACGACCGTACAGACACCATCAAAATGCCCCACACGCACCGCACCACACAACACCTCAGAAAGTCCAGGAACTTTCACGTGTGTCGAAAAATCGGGCGGATACATCTCCAAGGCATTGGGCGCAAAGACAGCGGTAACGCCAGCCTGTGCGGCCAACTCAAGGTCGGCTTGAAAAGTGCGCGGGTACTTCGAAAAGTCTTCACTCGGACCAAATTGTTTGGGATTCACAAAAATAGAGAGCACAGAAGCTTCATTCTCTGAGGAACAACGCTTTAAAAGCTGCAAATGCCCCTCATGCAAGGCGCCCATCGTTGGAACAAATCCGATCGATCGAGAATTTTTTTTCTGCTCAGTGACCCAGACCTTCAAATCATGCCTGCGCGAAAAAACCATTGGAGCTGCCATTTCACCCACCCAGATACGCCTTTTTCACAGCAGGGTCGTTTGCAAGTTTATGCGCCGGACCTGCTTGGACGATCTCGCCAACTTCCAGCACATATCCACGTGTGGCAATCGCAAGTGCCATACGCGCATTTTGTTCTGCGAGCAGGATCGTCGTCCCCTCTTTGTTCAGCTCTACAATACGCTCAAATATCTGTTTCACAAGAATGGGAGCAATTCCGAGCGAAGGTTCATCCAATAAAAGCAGTTTGGGTTTTGCCATCAATGCCCGAGCGATTGCGAGCATCTGTTGTTCACCACCCGAAAGCGTAACAGCATGCTGATTCATGCGCTCTTTAAGTCTTGGGAACAGAACAAAGGTCCGCTCTAATTCTTTTTCGAGTTCACGTCTTTTTTCCGAGCGCGTGTAAGCTCCAAGAAAGAGATTTTCTTTGACGGTCATGTCCGGAAAAACCATGCGGCCTTCTGGAGACTGGCTAATCCCAAGCCTGACGATCTCGTGGCTCGGCCGTTTTGTGATGTCTTTGCCCTCAAAAACAATGCGACCCGACACAGAGCTGAGCAATCCAGAAATGGTGCGCATCGTCGTTGTTTTGCCCGCGCCGTTCCCACCCACAAACGTAACAATTTCTCCGGCCTTGACTTCAAATGTTGCATTTTTCAAGGCTCGAATGGCACCATAATTTACACAGAGATTTTCAACCGTCAACATGGTTCACTCACCCTTCATTTCTTCATCCGGAGCCACTCCCAGATACGCTTCGATCACCTTGGAATCGGCCTGCACAACTTGGGGAGTGCCAACAGCGATAATTTCACCATGATCAAGCACTGTAATTTCGCGACAAAGGTTCATCACAAACTTCATGTCATGCTCAATTAAAAGGACACCAATTCCTCGATTGGCAATTTCTGCCACGAGTTCCCGTAAGCTGTCTTTTTCTGTGGGATTCATCCCTGCTGCAGGCTCATCAAGTAACAATAATTTAGGACGCGTCATGAGTGCGCGTGCAATTTCTAGTTTACGTTGTGCCCCATAAGAGAGAGACGTTG
Organism: Silvanigrellaceae bacterium; assembly: GCA_044237915.1. Classification (GTDB taxonomy): domain Bacteria; phylum Bdellovibrionota_B; class Oligoflexia; order Silvanigrellales; family Silvanigrellaceae; genus JBIIEI01. The sequence goes on from JBIIEI010000014.1 coordinate 40,630, forward strand.
CCGGCGAATCTTTAAGTTCCAAGAGCCCGACAAACTGCAAGAGTTCTTTTGCCTCAGCATACAACTCTCTCTCGATTTTTAAGCCTTTTCCAAATCTGAAAAGGGTCGAGAGAAATGTTCCACGTCTGCGGTATGTTCCCGCAGCAATGAGGTTGTCGAACACCGAAAGGCCACTAAACAGTCGAATATTTTGAAATGTCCGCGCAATTCCACGCTGCGAAATCAGATGTGCCGCAGCGTCTGAAATCACTTCACCACGCAGGCGAATTTCCCCTGCCGTAGGTTTATAGACACCCGTAATCATATTAAACACAGTGGTTTTTCCAGCGCCGTTCGGACCAATAAGCCCCACAAGTCCGCCCTCTGGAATTGCAATTCGGAATTGACTCAACGCAGCGAGCCCTCCAAATTTCATCGTGAGGTCTCTAATTTCGAGAAGATTCACACCGCTCATCGAGACCCCTTTCAGCCTTTGGCAATGGCGGCTTTGCCGCGTCTAAAGTTTTTCAAATTCGCAAGACCTTTTGGATTCACAATCATCAGAATGATAACGATAAGTGCAAAGAACATCATGCGATTATCTTTAATAGCATCAGGTGCAAAGCGCATGGCTTCAGGGATGGCTGTCAAAATAAAGGCACCCAGAATACTGCCTGGAAGGCTATACATCCCACCGATCACAACAGCCAATACGACTTCAACACTGCGTATAAAACTTGCTTCTTCGGGACTAATAAATTGCAAGGTGTGCACAAAAAAACTGCCTGCAATTCCTGCCAAACCGCATCCTACCGAAAAGGCAATCACCTTTGTGCGGAAAGAGGGGATGCCCACACTGCGCGCGGCAATTTCATCGTCGCGCGTTGCTAAAATCGAAAAACCCACACCCGTTCTGTAGAAAAGCTTCAAAAATATAAACACAAGCCCCACAAAGAGCCAAATCATGCCAATACTTCCAAGCTTTGGAATGTCTTTAAATCCGCGCGTACCACCCACAGCTTCAACATTTTTAAAGACGGTGGCTACGATTTCTCCAAAACCCAAGGTTGCCATGGCAAGATAGTCACCCTGCAATCGAAGGCAGGGAATTGCAACCAAAAACCCAGTAAAACCAGCAGAAAGAGCACCAAAAATCAAGCCACCTAACAGCATCAAATTCGGGTCGGTAATACCAAGTGCAGGCGCAATAAAAACTGCAAATATCCCTGAAAAATAACCACCCACTGCAAAATAGGCCGCATGCCCCAGCGACAAAAGACCAGCTCCTCCAAGCACAAGCTGCAAACTCATTGCTCGAATGGCTTCAATCCCAAATAAAGTAACGGGCAGAATCAAAAACTGTAAGAGTTGTTCCATCTTTTACACCTTGACCAATTTTGCTTTTCCAAGAAATCCTTGCGGCCTTACCAACAGGACGAGAATGAGTATTACAAATGCCATGCCGTCTTTATAAGTGCTCAGATCAGCAGTCACAAGAACGCTTTCGATAACCCCCAAGACCAAACCACCAATGAGGGCCCCTGGAAGCACGCCAATGCCGCCCAACACCGCTGCAGCAAAGGCTTTAAGCCCCGCACTCACACCCATTGTTGGTTCGATCTTATTGGTTGCCATCCCCTGCATTGCTCCGGCGATTACAGCCATCATAGCGCCCAGAAAAAAGGTGATAGAAATGGCACGGTCGACGGGGACGCCGACAATGCGGGCAGCCTGTGGATGCATCGCCAGCGCTCGAATTCCAGCTCCAGGTTTTGTTTTTCGAATAAAAAGCTCAAGAAAGAAAGTAGAGACTGCCGTAACAGCGAGAATAATAATGTCTCGTTGCCGCACAAACAGGCCCCCTTCGCTCAGCTCTATAATATCGCCCGGCAGATTTACGGGAAGATTCTGCGGATTGGGTGAAAATTGCCACTGCACAAAGTTTTGCAGAAAAATACTGATTCCAATTGCAGTAATGAGGGGCGCAAGTCTGTCTGAATTACGCAAAGGCTTGTAGGCCAGACGCTCCATAATCACTGCAAAGAGCCCGACCCCTAAGATTGCCAACGGAAGTGAAGCCCAAAGAGGCGCACCCTGCGTAAGCAAAAACATCACCAAATACGCACCGAGCATAAAGAGTTCTGAATGCGCGAAATTTACAAACTGCAAGACGCCAAAGACCATGGAATAACCCACAGCGATCAGCGCATAAATTCCGCCAAGCGCCAGACCGTTGATGATCGCCTGCACAAAATCGACCCAAGTCAAGTCACTCACATTTGCCCCTAATACAAAAGCGGAGGTGAAAATCACCTCCGCAATGAATTTGCCAATTCAATCCAGCTTGTTTTGTAATTTAAAGCAATTACGGATTGACGCGGGAATTAAACTTCCAGGTCGACTCGGTTGCTTCAAGGATCACAGCAGGCTTCACAGCGTTTCGGTTTGAATCCAGTGTAATCGTCCCGGTGATTCCTGTGAAGTTCTTTGTGGAGTTAATGGCATCGCGAATTTTGGTAGGGTCGGTTGAATTTGCCCGCTTGAGTGCATCGTTGATGACAAGGCCTGCATCGTAACCCAAAGCAGCCATCGCGCCCGGACGCGCTTTATATTTGGCTTCGTACTCTTTTACAAAAGATTGAACCTTGGCATCGGTATCGTCGGGAGCGAAATGCGTTGACATGTAGGTGCCTGCAACCGCCTTGCCTGCAATCTTGAAGAGGTCGGGGCTATCCCAGCCATCGGTTCCCAAGAACTTGCCTTTGACTTTCAACTCGGTTGCTTGCTTGAGAACAGCACCAGCTTGTTGATAGTAGCCAGGAAGAAAAACAACATCTGAACTGGATCTTTTAACTTTTGAGAGCTGGGCAGCAAAGTCGGTGTCTTTGGATGAAAAACTGACGTTCCCCAAAACCTTTCCACCACCCGCAGCAAATGCTTTTTCAAAGGATGTTTTAAGACCCTTGCTGTAGTCTGAATCTGAATCCCACATGATAAATGCTGTTTTTGCCTTGAGCGTTGTCAAAGCAAATTTAGCCATCACTTGTCCTTGAAAGCTGTCGACAAAACAAATGCGCGAAACGAAGTCTTTACCAATGGTAATGCTGTCATTTGTAGACGCGTGAGTCATGAGTGGAATCTTGGCATCATTGGCTGCGCCCGATGCCGCAATCGTATTGGAACTTGCGACTTCACCAATCACAGCATTGACTTTATCAGACGTGATAAGTTTATTGATTGCTGCTGCAGCGCCTTTCGTTGAACCTTGGGTATCTTCGATAATCAGTTCGATTTTCGAGCCCCCTTCTTTGCCCAAAGTTTCAAGCGCAAGCTTGAGGCCATTTGCAGATTCTTGACCGAAAGTCGCAGTCTGGCCTGTTAAAGGCAAGATAGCGCCAATTTTAACGGTACTTTGTGCTTGGGCATTTTGAACGAATGCCATGAGTACGCCGGAATAGGCGAGGGCCTTCAGGACAGTACGACGCATAAAAACGGTGTTGGGCTTTGACATTGCAGCTCTGCTCCCTCTAAAAGTTCTGAGACGAACGCCCAGATCGGCGGACATGTAGGTATCAACACTTGTAACATGATATGTCATTCGAAGTACAAAAATGCAAGTTTGAGAATAAAAATGCTCGACACAGAAGGAAGTTTGCTGTGAGGATCGCTATTGCACAAATGAAAGTCCGCGCAGGTTTGCCGCAAGATAATTTTGAACGCATGCGCGCATTAACCAAGCAAGCCTTGGCAAACAACTCTGAAGTCATTTTTTTTCCCGAAATGTGCCTTCCTGGATATCTCTTAGGTGACACTTGGGAACGTCCTGAATTCTGCCACGAATGCGAAGCACTCGGCCATGAAGTCGCAAAACTTTCAAGCCTGGGAATTGCGATCATTTTTGGCAATGTCGGAATGGACTGGAGTAACAAAGGCGAAGACGGCAGGCCACGAAAATACAATGCTGCATTTGTTGCTGTGCAAGGTAAGTTGCTGATAAACCCTGCCACCGGATTTTCATTCTGGCCCAAGACTTTGTTACCAAATTACCGCGAATTTGAAGACACACGTCATTTTTTCGACCTCAGACGCCTCGCCTTGGAACGGGGAGTCAAGGTTGAATCCTTACTCGCTCCTGTTTCGTTACCTTCCGAATCCGGAATGATCGAGATCGGACTGGGCATCTGTGAAGATGGTTGGCGCGAAGACTACGGAACCTCCCCCTTCGACATCTTAGCTCAAAAAAATGAACTTTCATTTTTTGTTAACTTAAGTTGTTCACCCTACAGTGCGGGAAAACGGGAGAAGCGCGAAAAAATCCTGGGCAATTTGTGCAAAGATCTGAAGAAGCCCCTTTTGTATGTCAATGCCGTCGGAAGTCAAAATGTTGGCAAAACGATTTTTGGTTTTGATGGCTCCAGTGAGATTTTTCTGCCGAGCGAAAGTGTTTACTGGAGAGCCAAATTCTTCCAAGAGGATTTGGGTTGCTTTGAAATCAATCAAGCCGGAACGATACTTCCTCTCAAAAATCAGTTCCCAGCCGTCAGAAAAATTCTGTCCTCGGATGAAGAGCGTTACCTTGCACTGACTTCGATACTTAAAGAATGCCTCACAGAATGGGGCATCACAAGAGTTGTCATTGGTGCAAGCGGAGGAATTGATTCCGCACTCGCAGCTGCCCTCTATGAACGAGTTCTGGGAAATAAAAACGTTATTCTTGTGAACATGCCAACACGGTTTAATTCTCAACTCACAAAAAATGCAGCAAAAGATCTTGCCCATCGACTGGGTTGTTCTTTTGCCACGATCCCCATCGAAGACTCCGTTCATCTGACACTCGACCAGCTGAATGCGCTTGAATTCGATCCACCCGTTGCAAATTTTAAGGTTACGACACTCGTTCAAGAAAATATCCAGGCACGAGACCGTTCTTCCAGAGTTTTAGCAAGCGTCGCAGCATCCCTCGGAGGTGTTTTTACTTGCAATGCAAACAAATCCGAACTTTCAGTGGGCTACTGCACTCTTTATGGGGATGAAGGGGGATTCGTTGCGGCACTTGCTGATCTTTGGAAACATCAAGTGTATGCGTTGGCTCGATACATGAATGAAGAAATTTATGGAAAAGAAGTCATTCCTGAAGCTTCACTGCTTGTGGTTCCCAGCGCAGAATTGTCATTTGAGCAAGATGTCAATCAGAATAAAGGCGATCCCTTTGTTTACCCTTACCATGATTTTCTGTTTGCAAGCTGGATCGAACATTGGTCGAGAAAGACACCCTTCGACTGCCTCAAAGCCTATCTTGCAGGGGAACTCGATCAACTGATTGGCTGCGAAGTGGGCCTCACTCAACGGCTGTTTCCATCTGCTTCCGAATTTGTAAAAGATCTTGAACGCTGGTGGAAACTCTACGTGGGAATGGGAGCCGTTAAAAGGGTACAAGCTCCACCCGTCATTGCTCTTTCACGCCGCACGTTTGGATGGGATCACAGAGAAGTTGTGCCTGGAAAGATCTGGATGGGAAACAATTATGAAGAATTAAAACGGCAGCATCATATTTGTCAGTGAGAGTCTTTTTCCCGAGGAAAAAAACGTCCGAGATAGTCTCGATTTTCTTGCCAAACACGACTTCCTCGCGTGACAGTTGCAATGCCTACGCGGAGCGTTTCTGCAATTTCGCGCTGGGCAACTCCCGTTGAAAGTCCATCTAAAATGGAAAGTCGCTGGGCAATGGATTCGATTTCAGCGGGCGTCAAAATCGCTTTTAACAGCAGAGCCAACTCTTCAGCGGAATCAGAGTTTTTCACAAAATATGCGATATCCCAACACTGCTCGTCCACCGGGCGCATTGCTTCCTCCAAAACTTCGCCGTCTGGGGCAAAAAGACTGTTTTCAGTTCGAAAACGAGCACGCCAAAAATTTAAAATGGCCCGCCAATCGATTTGGGAAATAAACACAAAATTTGACTAAAATTCAAGCGCTCTTGCAAACTAAGTGTGAACTCCACATTATATATGAAGAATTGCTGAAATATTTATTTTATACAAACTCATCGAGATGTTTTTAAGGCTCTTTTGCTGCATTAAGCAGCAGTCCCACCGGATTGAGAAGGAGGTGACTCTTTGTCCTGAATGCTTTGCTGAGGAGCAGCTCCTTCTCCGGAGGGCATTACTTCAGCAGGCAGCCGCTTTTGCAGACCGGCATCGGAATTTTCTTTTCCTCGACTGACGTAGCAAACAAGATCGACGTAGTTGAGAATATTGCGGACAAAGTGCCTCCGGGCCCGCACAATGCTGCTCCTCCGAGAAATATCAAAGACAAAAAGCGGATCTTTGCGACTCTCAGACGAAAAAAGCCTCAGCTTGAGATGATCATTTCGTAGATCCGAATCATATTCCACAACAGCAACTTGAATTTCAGACCATCCACAATTCTTCTCGCGAAAACGAGTGCAAACGCGGATGCCTCCAAGCCCGATAAAAACACGCTTCACACCCGTGACCGAGGCAAAGATCAGGGCAAACCAAGGGACAAGCACCAGCACAACAAACAATGTGGCTAAGGATTCCAAATTCTCGGTGCCTGCCAACAGCCATTCTGAACTGAAAAACAAAAAGGCTGCACACCCAAAAAACCCATAAAGTGAAATCCAGATTTGGGCCTTGGGAAAGGCATAATACCAGCGTCCTTCCGAAGTGAGTTCACTAAAAATAAGTGCCTCTTTCTCTTCAGAAGCACATCGCTCCAGGTCCCTCACTGCATCGTCATCCAACAGATGAGTCTGCGAAAGATTATGAAGCGTCGACAGTGATTCATCGAACCTTCCCCAGCCTTCCAAAATCTCGGCTTTGAGCCTGAGAGCTTCTGGATTTCGTGGAGCCAATCCGAGGAGATTATCCAGCACAGTCATCGCACCTGCACTGTCACCTTCGTCCAATAAAGTTTTTGCGTCTTTTACATGTTTCATACCCCCTTTATCGGAGGGGTTATCAATTCCCTGAGGGAGGGAACACCAAGATTCCGACTCCCCTGTCAAGAATAGATGTCATTTGGCGGGAAGGACGATCGAAGACTTGCCACCAACAACGCCAAAAGAGATGAGTTCCCAATGGCGCCCTTGAGAATCTGTGCCTTCCACAAGCCCACTGAGTGGGACCTGAGAATCGACACATCCCTTTATAGAAAAGGATTTTCCTCCCAGGCTTCCCGTGGAGGTTGATTCAAAGCAACCCGCGAAAACACCTGCCTTAGAGGCCACTTTTTTCTTTTTACCCAACTGCAGAGCACCTAAAAGAGAGATTTTTCCCACTTTCTTGCCTTCGGACTCAACGTCAGACTTCTCGATTTCTTCGAGTTTGCTATCCCCCTTTTCCCATTTGAAAAGACGCACGGGTTTTACAAAATCTGAAATGGCAGGCTCAAAAGCATCGGGGTTTCGCTGTGAGACTGCGATTCTGGCTTCATCCATAAAAATCATCACACGGGAAACTTTTTGGGATGAGGAAGTGATCCAATCAATTTCAAACCACTGGCTATGGGCTAAATCTCCAGGCTCAAGAGCTTGAATGCGGACCCCAGAAACAGTGCCTTCGCGGTCTGTGAGCAGGTACTGCGTAAACTGTCCGTTGCGTACAACCATCGGCTGAAAACGAGAGGATGCCGCCGTGACTTTCGTTCCACTGGCAGCAGATTTCCAATTTTCAAGCTGAGCAACGAGATCGGGATCGTTGAACGAAAGACATCCCAAGAGGAATGAACAGGGCAGGACAATCACGGACAAACGCAAACTGAAAAAATTGAACACCTTTAAAGACACTCGTTTCCCTCCCATCGTTGATGGGCTCTACAGCTCTGAGGGAAGCAATCAAAAAAGGAGTGCGGGCAAACTCAATTTTGAGCAACAACCCAAATTTTGAATTCAGCACTGACTTCTGGATGCACCTTGACAGAACCACGATAGACGCCCACACGCTTGATATCATCAAGGATGGTAATATTACGGCGGTCAAATTCAAAGCCTTCCTTCTTGAATGCTTCAGCGAGCTCCTGATTTGTGACGGTTCCGAAGATTTTATCTTCTTCACCAACAGGCTTCTGGACAGTCAAGGAAATCGCAGAAATTTGAGCAGCGCTCTCTCTTGCAGCAGCAAGGGTCTTTTCCTTCTTGAGAGCAGTCATACGAACGTTGTGTTCAAATTCTTTCCGACGGCCTTCATCAGCAAGGATTGCAAGTCCTCGTGGGAACAAAAAGTTTCTTGCATAACCTGGTTTAACTTTGACGAGCTCGCCAATGTGACCCAGATTAGGAACATTCGATTGAAGTAGAACGCGCATTTGCATTTGGAACCCCTCTCACACTAAAAATTATTTTCTATAACGCTTCACAATTGAGATGGAAAAAGTTCATTTTCCCTTCTCAATGTTTAATTTTCCTCGAAAGTCATACACATAATCGAGGAGGCCCAGTGTCCCAAAAATTCCCAGGAACAAGTAGGGCTTAACAGGTACAAAGGCACCAAAGCTTATCAACAGGAGCATGGACGCAAAAAAGAGCCAGGATGCAAGCCGAGCATGCAGCACAAGCACACCTTGCACACTGACAATGCATAAAGTCGTTAACGTCAATGCCCCACCGAGACCCAAAATCCAGCCATAAGGACCCTGCGCAACTTCTACAAGCTTTGGAAGGTCTTTAAAAAAACCGACCACACTCAAAAGAAAGACGATCGCAAAGGCCACAAAAGGCAATGGAATTTGGAGGACTTTTAGCCCCCATCCTTTCCAAACGCGTTCAATCTGGAAGCGAAGTCCAAAAACTTCGATCCGATTTGAAAATGGCTTTGGTTTGAAAAAAATTGAAGCAAGCTCGGAGCCTTCCTCATTTTCACGACCTCGGGATTTTTCCGTTCCCAAGACCTTGATATTTTCATCTAAACTGTTGTCGTGCTGAACCATGACGGCTGAGCTTCCAACAACTTGAACCATTTCTCCAGGAAAGCTTCCCTGGTGATTGAGAACATATCTTCCAACAGCACGGAGCCGCTCAACCTGTTCGAAAGCCAAATCTAAAAAAATCAAATTTGCCAGACAGATTAAGATGAGACCCACAAAGTAGGCGACACCTTGATCAAAAACAAGCCAAACCAGCCTTTGCCAACCTGAAAGGGCGACAAATTTCGAAATCTGTTGGAACTCGACAGTGCTTTTAAATCGGTCGAAATTCTCGTGAAAGAATTTTTCGTACTCGGCTGGGGTGGTTCCTTGGGGAACTCCCTGTTCGAGGACTCGAGCCAACGCTAGATCTCGTTGAGAATCAAAAAAGACTGCGAAGTCAGGGACAAGTGGAATAATAAAGACAAAGGCACCTGCTAAAAAAACTGGAATCGCAAACAAAAAGGCACTCATCCCAAAAGGACGACGACCCTCTCGCTGAAAAAGTCCAATGGCGAAAAATGGCGTCCAAAAAAGTGCAATCATGCTCCCCACAATAAGGAGAGGCTCCCGCAGGAAAATTGCACCTAGCAAGAACAGACCAATGACAGCCGCCAATAACTTCATGGCCGCTTTAACTCGAAGAGTCGCAGCGACTTGAGCAAGATGATAAAGCGCAAGAGGAATAAGCATCACCAAAAAGCTGATGCCAACCAACAAACCCGAAACCAAAAGCCCTGAAGAGTAACGTTGCCGGGATTTTGCCTCAAACGATTTCACAGGATTGACTCCAGTCGAAGAGCGCTGGGTGAGGTCGCCGATTACTCGTCGCGATTTCCACGACGTGCAGCCATGGAATCACCTTCAGCGCGTTCACGAGCAGCTTCTTGAGCTCTTAATGCAGCTGCTTCAACTTCTTTTTGCAACTCAATTTTACGGACTTCAACATCAACATCGTCATCAAGTTTGATAACCATGGATCTCAAGACACCTTCATCAAGCTTTAAAACTCGATCCAATTCCTTGATGTTTTCCTGAGTGGTGGCAACATCGTAAACAACGTAGTATCCACGGCTCTGCTTATTGATGGGATAAGCAAGCTTACGGACGCCCCAGTTGTCTTTACGGATGATTTCTCCACCATCTGTTCCAATGATGTTTTCCCAACGCGAAGTGAGCTTGCTGAGCTCAGCTTCAGGAAGGTCGGCTTTGGCAATGATCATTGCTTCGTATTCACGCATTTTACATGCTCCCCGTGGTTCAATTCGGTTCATGAGCCCCATATTTTGTGGGGCAAGGAGTATTTCTAGACTGTCGTCAATACTCTGCTTAAGAGAGTCTTGCAAGTACGAAAAGAAAAAAAACAGAATCAGTCTTATCTATTTAATATTACTATCGATATTCGCATTCTTACCAGGAACTCAACTTTTTGCGCAGGTTCCAACTCCAGCACTTTTTCATGGAGAAAGTCTTGAAATCTCTGGAAAAGATACAATTGTGCCGTCAAAGTTTGTCGTTGCCCTTACACACATTGCCTATTTTCCAGGTTCTTCTCCTTGCTTCATCGAAACATCTCTCCTTCCCATGCTCTATTCCACGGTTCAACTGGGGACACGATGCGCTTGGCCTCTCACCAAACGTCAGGCCATCGGGATCTCGCTCTTTCCAGAAGTGCGCATCCAAAAATCTTCGGAATCTCGAACCACTCTGCAACCCGCTTTCTTAGTGGGAGTGACCCACAATTTTTCATTGAGTGAAGAAACGCAGCGACGCACGTTCTTTTTCAATGGCAACTACAAGTTCGTCCCCTCTCAGCCAAGTTCAGAGAGCATTTCAGATTTTGATGCCGGATTTCATGCGGGACTCACGCAACAATGGGCTGATATTTTTGAATCCTACTGGTCGCTCGGTGCCATCTTTCAAACCGGAACTTCACCTGAACTCGCAGATCGGGGTTGGCAATACCGCATGCGCTACCGCGAAAGCATTCCCCTCGCCCTTCGCCGCATCGGCGCACTCTCGCAGTGGGCTTGGGTCGAGTGGAAAGCAGCCGACCTGACAACAGGCTATCGAGGAGAATCTGGATGGGGGAGCTTAGGCTTAGGGCTCGCATGGGTTACTCTAGACAAGACCAAACTGGTGGTCCCCTTTCCATTGGTAAATTTTGGCTATGATTTTTAAAGCTCAAATTCTTTCGCGCACAACACCGCTTGTTGCCTTATTATTCCTCGCTGTTCTTTGCCTTTCGTGTCAGATAGACAGCGCCAACACTCCTTTTTTACAACCTCAAACGAACGAAAAATTTTTTATCTCCGCGCAGTTCTCGGGAAGCTCTGTGGACTTTTCAGAAAATATGTCCGTCGGGAGCGGAAGCGTTTCATTTGAACCCGATAAACCTGCCAGTTTGGCAGGATTTGGAGGAATTCATCGAAGACTGCTCCCTCCCTTTCTTGCGGCACATCACGGATATTTTACTTATTTTGCTCCCTACACAAAAGTCGACCTTCCGCCAAAAGCAAAAACCCTACTTTGGCACTCAAAAGATGCTCAGGGGACTCCAAAAGTAGCACTGGTGATTACGCTCGATCTCGTTGCAGTCACCGCCGACATGACCCAAAAATTACTCACCATCGTGCAGAAGAAATTTCCGACATGGAAACTTTCGCAGGAAAATTTCCAGATCCTTGCCTCTCACTCCCATGCAAGCATCGGAGGACTTTCCGAAAGTGCACTGTGGGGACTCTTTGCGAGCGAACGATATTCCCCAGAGCTTTTTGCATTTGTTTCTGAAAAAATCGTAGAATCCATCGTCCTAGCTGAAAAAAATCTACGCGCATTTCAAAATGTTAAAACTTCAGAGTATGAGTTGCCCCAGTTCAATAAATCGCGTCTCACGGGTATGAATGTCCAGGCACGTACTTTGACAACCCGATTTCATAACCAGACTTCTGAAATTGGACAAGGATGCCTGCAGATTTACTCCGTGCATCCCACTTTTTTTGGTCAGAAGCAGCTCACCCTCAGCTCGGATGTGGTTGGCCACATTGAACAAGAGTGGTCACAACAATCAGCGAGTGGTTGTTACTTCTGGAACGGATCGGTAGGAAACGCTGAAGCTGCCCTGTATGGCGAGGCCCCCGAATATGCAAAAAACTTTGTGGCAGCAGCGCTTCTGGAAGAAAAAAACGCCAAAGTTCACTCGGCCCAAAATCTCCGTTTTGGGGCTTACCTCATCGGACTTCCAAAGCCAACGGTGAACGCTACGGCTTGCGGCCTTGGTTTGCTAAAGCCATTTCTCAGTGTGCCTGTTCTCCGTGAATTGCCTTTGCAAACTAAAGTTTCCTATATGGCAATTGGAGATCTTCTTCTTTTATTTTTTCCAGGAGAACCCGTCTTTGATGTCCAACAACAGTTTGAGAAAGAGATTCTAAATCACCTTCCGCAATTTAAGGCTGTGCAGTTGCTTTCGACCGCAAACGATTATCTTGGATATGTTGTGTCGTCAGACTCTTACAATCAAATTTCACTGGAAAGCTGCTCATCTCTTTATGGCAAGAACTTTGCAAATGATTTTTTACAATCGATCATGCCCCTATTGAAAGAAGATTTGAAAAATTATACCGCAAGCACAGCGACTCTGCCTTAATTTACCATCTCAAAATCGCTGCAAAATGATGTCCCTGCCCTGCAGTATTTTTGGGAAGTGAATCTTCATTGACCATAAAAACCTGACCTCCAGTGCACAATGTCGAACCCACAACACTGTTCAACAAATCCACTTCCCGAGCTTCTTTTCTTTTGAGCGCGGACGCCTCTCCTTCGGATTCCGCAATTTGTCCCCAAACATGCGGGTCTGCAGAAATGAACAACGACATCACTCTTCCGGATTCAGCGGCACGCCTTGCCTCGTTCGGATTAAAAATAATAAGATCTCTGTTCACCTCTTTTTCAATTCGAGAAAGTTCAAGCTCTTTTTGGGAGGCATTGTGCTTTAACATCACCTTCCAAGCCAAATCGTGAAGTTCGCTTGGACGCATTCTTTCAGGGCTTCCCACAATCCCAGGTTCGATCAAATTTGACTTCCCATATCCTTCTTTGAAAAAAGGATGATAATACTCGACCGCCGCAAGCAACATTGGAATATTGTTATTCTGCGGCCATCTTGCGAAGGACTTGCCGACACGCCTGCAATATTCATGCATCAATTCATGGGCCAAGTCTTGCGGTGATTCACCAGCAGAGGCTCTGGAAACCCGGCGCGAAACATCGAATTCAAGAGCCGTTCCAAAAGCATCTTCAAAACTGGACGGAATGCCCTCGGGAAGGGGAAGCGCTTTTAACGCCTCACTTGAACCCAGAACAACTTCCACTTTTTCTCGCGTTAACGTGACAAGATGAAACATTTCAGTCTCATTGAGAGTTTTGATGAGGGGAATGATGTGAAATCGATCGGAAACAACGACATTTTCTTCCACTGAATAAGGCGTCTGGAAGAATTCTACTGAATTTTCAGTGAGGAAAAATGCACATCCTGACGCTTTCTGAAATGCAGAATCTCGCAATTCATTTTCAAAGAGCGCCCACGCTTGGTTCACAACTTTTCGGGATTCAATTGCTTTTCCTGTGCGACTTGCGAGGAGACTTTCCGCTTTGTTAAGTAAATTTTTTAAGCGAACAGAATTTTGTCGAAATTCAGGTGCATATCGATAAGTGGGCATATAAATCGAAAGACTATTGCGCATTCTTGAAGCTGCAAGGGTTTTAAGTTCTTCACGAGTAACGAACTTCATGAATATTTCTCCCATTTTTCAATCACCAAAAGAAATGCAAACACTTTTGGCGAAAGTTATGTAACAACATCAGCATTGAAAACTCTGGGCGTTGTTGATTTTTGAGTCAAGGCAGTGTCTTACACGGAGGCAAGTTAAATTTGCTTTACTTTGGGCCCGCTTTAAATATCCCACCAGGGGCCATCGCTTCGTTGCGCATCGGATTCGGCACTCCTTCATGGACCAATGCGTCCATTACGCCCTGCTCTCACCTCGCGCGCCTCGCCTTGACGAAATATTTAAGAGCGGGCCGTAAACGAAGCTATCTGGCGATTTCTTGAAGCAGCCCTAAACTAGTTTTCGGACGAGAAATGATCCCTCAATGCCCTCCTCAGTTTTGCCAACATGCATAAAAAGTTGTTGTGGTTGTCCAACGGGGCCTTGAAGAAAGGAACACAATGCAAATGCAGAAGCGGTGGGGTAAGCGCCAGATGCAGCCAAATAAGGAAACGGTGCAGTTTTAAGGGGCATATTGAGCGAAAGGCTTGTGTCTGGTGGAAAGCGAAAACTATGGCCCACGAGCATGCTGGAATCTGCTTGCGACTTAGGAATCTCCAATTTTAAAAAAGGCTCCAATTGCTGGCACATTCTCGCTGTGGCCTGTGAACCTATTTGGACATCAAAAAGCTCTCCACATGCTCCGTGACTTTCGCGAGAAAGTAACACCCATGCACTTCCCTCTCCAAGACGCCAGTCGTTTCCATGATAATTCATACGTTTTGCATGATATTCCGAAGGAGCAAAGAACAGATCGCATCCTCCGACGAGAGCAAAGTCAACGTCTCCAGCCTGCAAGTGAACAAGCGATGCTAACAATGCAGATTCGAATGAAAGATCTTCTTGAGAAATTGTTAAATTTATTCCCGTAAAACCAGCTGCGCGCATGACATAAAAAGCTGCAGAATTTGCGACAGAATTTGCGAAATGCACGGGACTTGGAAAATGCGATCCATCATTTGACGCGATTGCAGATGCGAAGGGAACGATTTCTACGACATTTCCGAGTCCAGTTCCTAAAAAGAGCCCTACTTTTTTGCTCTTTATTTTTTCAGAATCAAACTTCTGTAGGCAGAGCATGGCGCCCATCACGACCGATTTTATGTAACGTCCACCCCTTCGAAACAGTGCAGGATCGAGATGTCGCTTGAGTGCTTCTGGGGGAGAATAGGGAATCTGCTTCTCGTCCCATTCGAAGCATGAATCATCGTCTGGCAAAAGAGTGGGACCAAAAAAACCAGTGGCATGGATATAGGCTTGCGGCTTCATGAAGTCCCCTTGCTATCAAACTTTATCGTAAAGGCGCAACAGCTTCCGCCAAAGCCAAAGAACTGAAAAAGATAATATCCAGAGCGAGCCACCTGACTTTTCACCGCAGGGGAAATTCCGATTTCCGGATCAAGCTTCTGAAACCCTTTTGAAGGAGGAATAAAGCCACGAGCAAGGCATGCAAGCCAGGCAACCGTTTCCAACACGCCTGCAGCACCTAAAGTGTGTCCACAGTAAGCTTTTAAAGAGGAAAAAGGAGGAACGTCATCGCCAAAGAGTTTTGCAATGCCCCGGCCCTCTGCAAGGTCGTTGTCGCGTGTTCCCGTGCCATGGGCTTTAATGGCAACAACTTCAGAGGGAGCAATGTCTGCACGTTTTAAGGCATCAGATAAAACGTTTGCAACAATGCGTCCATCGAGCAAAGAAGCCGTGAGGTGAGTGTTGTCATTAAAAGAAACACCTGAAGTTAACAGGAAAGAAGGAGCTGCTGACTTCTGCCGTGCTAAAATGAGGATCGCGCAACCTTCTCCGAGGTTTAAACCATTTCTATCAAGATCGAAGGGCCTGCAACCTAGGCTATCGTAAAGTAACAAACTCTGAAAGCCTTCCAGTGTCAGTGCACTCAGAAGATCAACTCCAATCACGATGGCATACTCGAGACGGCCTTGTTCTAAAAATGTTGCCGCAGTCACGATAGCCAGTGCACTCGAAGTACACGCAGTCGAAAAAGTCATCACGGGACCGCTGATTTTAAATCGGCTAGCAAACTCTTGTGCCATGGAGCCCAGTCCACGCCAAATGTGGGTTTGAACAGTCTGGGGGTTGAGTGCACGCTCTTGATGATACGCCATTTCTTCGTGGGCATAATTCCCGCCCGTCGAGCCTACAAAGACGCCGGCGTTCCTTAAGTCATCGATGCACATTCCAGCGTTTTCGCAACTTTCGTGAAATGCGAATTCCAACACATTGACTAGTCGCTGATCAAGATCACAGCCGATATCTAACTGTCCCACTAAAAAATTGGGATTTTTGAGATAGGGCAATGACGTCACGCGCTCGCTCATTTTTGTTGATCCTGAGTAAATGGCATCAACATTGCTTTTCAGACCCATTCCCAAAGCGGAAACAATCCCCATCCCTTTCAATTCAACGTGAAACTGTGTCATGTCTCGATTTTCCGCTGCAGAAGCTCACGTTGCTCAATAATATAATCAGTTAACATCGCGAAATTTTGAAAGTGCTTTTTAGCAGAACTGATGTCCTTGAGCTCAACACCCCATTCCTGTTTTAAAGCCATGGCAATTTCAACGGCATCAAGGCTATCAAGTTTGAGTGCACCTTGCCCGTTAATGATATAATCATCGTCTTTAATATCTTCAGGCGACACATTTTCAACATTGCAAACTCGAATGACCATGCTTTTTAAGCTGTTTTTCAACTGCTCATGGATTTCAAGAGGCGCGAATGTTTTTTTCAGAGGATCGATACCAGCATTCTGCATTATATCACCTTCAGTCTTCGGCTTGCTATGACAAAACAAACCACAGAGAACAGCAGTAAGACGAGTAAATTGGGTACAATTGTCATGAAGCCTGACGTTTTAAGAATAACATCCAGATAGCTTTGCATTCCCCAATAGAGCGGAGAAATATAAGCAAGCTTTTGCATAAAGGGGGGCATCACAAAATGAGGCACCATAATTCCTCCGAGCACTGCCATCGTGACAACGGAAGACGCTCCTATTGCAGCAGCTTGTTCGGCAGTGCGCGCCAATGAGGAAATTAAGACACCAAACGCTGTGGCTGCCAACGCACAAAAAAACGTGACTGGAACAAGGAGGAAAGGGCTCGATGCCATGTGGAGCTTAATATCTGAAAAAAGGGGAATCACAAAAAGCCCCACACACAACATCAGAACGAATTGAATAAAGTTGATAAAAAGGAATGGAAAGAGTTTGCCAAACACAATTTCCCAAGGTGCGACAGGGTAAGTTCCAATTCTGCGCAAAGTCCCATCTGCAACTTCCCGATAAAAGCTGTTGGAGAGGGGAATCACAATAAAAAACATGGCAAAAAGTGACCAGGCAGGAACCGTCTGCTGAAGGGGATTCGGAATGATAAAATTTTTAGACCCCGGAAAATGATATTCAGCAAAGAGTCCGTCTTGAAATTTCGATTTCAATCGTTTGGTATCAGCAACCTCTTGCTCCACGCCCTCTACTTGCGCATTTGTCAAATCCGCCAACAAGGCCTGCTGCAAGGAAACAATCAAACTTCCCTTTACAAACCATCGATAAGTGGCATCAAGGAGGGGATCAACGGTCCAGCGAATCCTGGAACTTTCGCTTAATTGTTGTGTTTCACTTTTTGAAAATTCACGAAAAGTATCTGTGAAACCCGCAGGGATTTCGATGATCGCTTTCAAGTTTCCAGACAAAAACTCCTGCTCTTCGTTACTTTCTTTGGGAATTTGCATGGGACTCAACTCAGGAATTTCCAGAAGATTTTGTAGAATTTTTGCTCCCAAATCTCCTTCATCTCGATTATGAATAAGTACCGGAAGCTTTAAGCCGACCTTTTGCTCAAATACATTTTGCATTGCCAGCGAAAGAAAAAGTATAAAAACCATAGGCATGACAAAAAGCAAAAGCAGTGCCTGGCGGTCCCGTAAAAGAATGCGCAGTTCTTTTGTGAGCAAAGCGCAAATTCTCGTAAAAATTGCGCCGCAGTGACTCCCTTGATCATCAGTCACGCAAACCTCTGCCCGTCATTTGCAGGAAAATGCTTTCCAATGAGTGCTGCTTCCTTTGAAAA
Source organism: Silvanigrellaceae bacterium (assembly GCA_044237915.1). GTDB lineage: Bacteria > Bdellovibrionota_B > Oligoflexia > Silvanigrellales > Silvanigrellaceae > JBIIEI01. The sequence goes on from JBIIEI010000014.1 coordinate 58,442, forward strand.
AGTATGATGGAGTTACCCGTCTTTTTAGCAAGAATATCCAATTTGCCGAGGGCCTCGTCATTTTCATCAATCGAAATCTCGATTTCAGCATCCGAAACGAGTTGAAATAATTTAAACTGCTCAGCAACAGACTGCAACATTTCACTCGAGAGACTGCGTTCGAAAACGAGACGATGAAGCTGTGTTTTTGACTCCGTCTTGAAAGACTCTTTGCCTGCATGGGACACCACTCTCCCCTGATCGACAATTGCAAGATCGTGGCAAAGTTTATCTGCCTCTTCAAGATGATGAGTTGCGTAGAGAATGGTCGTGCCCAATCTGTTTACTTCTTTTAAGCCTTCATGAATTAAATTTCGCGACTGCGGATCGACACCCACCGTGGGTTCATCAAGAATAAGTAAATTTGGACTCTGCAAAAGTGCAACAGCGATATTGAGGCGTCTTTTCATGCCTCCGGAGTATTGCTCGACTCGTTTTTGCGCATGTGCAACAAGACCCACCAACTCGAGCACTTCGTTCATCCGAGGCTTCCATTGTTTTCGAGGCAGACCCGCAAGTGCACAATAAAAACTTAAATTTTCGATGGCATTGAGGGTGGAATACAAAGCAAGTTCTTGCGGTACAAAACCCACACTTTTCTTTGCAGGCGCACTTCCAACCTCAAAACCCTGCACCAGAATTTTTCCAGCAGCTGCTTTTTTGAGTCCAACGACAATGCTTAAAAAAGTTGATTTCCCTGCCCCATTGGGGCCTAAAAGTCCACAAAATGTCCCTTTTTTAACAGAAAGCGAAAAACCGTCTAGGGCAGGTTTTGCGCCCTTCGTATAAGTAAACTTTAAATTTTCAGCCAGCAGAGCGGTCATACATTCAGTTACTTTCGCAGAATTTCGGCCCTGAGATCCAAAAATATTTTCAGTTCCATCCGGTAACATTCCATCAATACATCAGCAACTTCGTTGAAATTTTGGAACTCAGACTGCGCGGGTTGCTTAATGATCCTTGCACTCTTTGCCGCAAACTGCCTCCACACATCGCCCGCAGCAGTGAGTTCTTCGGAGAGTTTAAGGAAGCGATCATTTGCAAGGCGCTGACCCGCTTCCTGAAGAAATGCAGCATAGAGAAATCGAAACCCTGCTCCTCCTGTCCCAATTTCTTCTTGCATGCGAACCACATTTCCCAAGTACAAGTTCGATTTTCGAAAATCTTTGTGCCGCTGGGGCCATTTTCGAATATGCTCCGCTAAATAACGGATGGCACTCACGCCTAAGAAGGGAAAAGGGTCTTTGAGCATCCTTTGACAGGTGTCTTTAATTCCTTCACGAATGGCGGAATTGAAATCAGGCGCTTGGGGAAGCTTGGTAGGATAATACATCAAACCACGCGGCGAAAGTGGACCTTTTGAAAAGCGCGCGAGTGAAAGTGCGTGGGCATCACAGTCGACAGGAGCTTCAACAACGGGATCCGAAAGTCGAAATTTCCCGTCGCTTTCTCCATAAGCGATGAGATTGTGTGCTCCAAATTGAAATCGAAATTGCCTCGGAAAATAGGGAAGCCAAAAAATATTGGTTTGCAAACCCACAGGCATCCCGCGCGCAAGTGTCTGCGAAAGTGCCGCCATGCCTTTTTCGGGATTGGAATAGCGCTTGCGCTGAAATTCGATTCCAAGTCGCTTGCAGACCTTTTTAAAGATCGTTCCGGGATAGGTACGAAAAGTCGTAACAGGCGCATTCATCACCTTAAAAAAAGGAAAATGTGCAAAATAAATTCCACTGCCAATTCCAAAAGCAAGTGGCTCCGAAATTTCGAATCCATTGTTTGCAAGCAGAGACGACGTCACGCCACTTTCACAATGCGCGGAGTGAAGATGTCGAAACCCTGGAACTTCACCCGCCTGCTGTATTTGAATCAATGTCATGAGGAACCTCCTTCAGAGCTTCGACAGAAAGATCGAGACAACGTGCATAGCGATCCAACATGCGCATCGAAAGTTTACGAAACACAGCGGGACGTAAATGCCTTCGCACCCGCCATGTCCAAATTTCCATGTTCTGGGCAAGCAATGTGGGCGTCATCAGGCGGGCAGTCATGTGAAAAGCAAGGGGACTGAGCTCTCCCGCCAAAACTTTTTGATGTGTTTCAAATATTTCTCTATCCACTTCATCAATGGCTTGAGCTGTGAAGATTTTTTCGACTTCCCAGCCCCGACTCGGCACTATTTTATAATGCCCTTTTTCGTCGGTGGCGTAACAGGCACGGTGGCCCCCTTGATAAAACGAATCTTCTTGCGGGACGTCTGTTTCTTTCATCGCACAAACCTATACACGTTAAACAACCGTCACCAACATATATGCGACCGAAAATCTTGCGCTTTCAGGAACAAAACACAAAATCTTGTCGCCTTTTTTCAGTCGATCAGAATAAAACAGTTCTTCAAGTATGATGTAAATTGACGCGGATCCCGTGTTTCCTTTCGTGGTCAAATTTGTAAACCACTTGTGTTGGGGAATTGAAAATCCAACTTCTTCAAATCGCCCTTCAACCTCTTGCCTAAAATACTCAGAAGAATAGTGAGGCAAGAACCAAGTCACATCATCGGGAGCCAGTGAATGACGAGAAAGTGCGTGCCGAAATCCTTTTAGAATGCAAGCGGGGCCAATGTGCTTTCCGAGGAGTTTAATATCTTGCCCTAAATGAAACATTCCTTCCGAAAGAAACCCCTCTTGTTGAGAAACTTCCCTCCAGCCTTGCAGGTTTCCGTCGGGCATTTTTTTTGCACCCGAATACATGCAGGTTTTAAACTCACTGGCATAGGAAACCATTTCGATCCAATCAATTCGAAGGGATTTTTCCAAATAAGGCAAAGGCTCACTTCCAAGCAGGGCCGCTCCCGCACCATCAGAGAGCATCCATCTGAGAAAATCATGCTCAAAAGCAACCATGGGGTTTTCTTCTAGGGCTTGCTGCCGAAGCAAAAGATCCGCCTCAAAGCGCGAAGCTTTCATACAATTCGAACTGAGTTCTGAGCCTGTTGCGATGGCGTTCTTCGATAGTCCACAAAGAATGTTCATGTAGGCGTATTTTAAAGCCGACATCCCCGCACAACACACACCCGCTGCGCTCATCACTTCACAGGGTGGATTTTGAAGATCCCCATGCACCATCACACCATGGCTTGGGATCAACTGATCGGGACTGGAAGTTCCACACGTGAGAAGCTCAAGTTTGTCCAAATTAAAATCGGTACGTGCGGCAAGATTGCGAATGGCCTCAGTCGTAAGGGTGATGTTGGAATGAGTCTGTTTGAACGTTTTTGGATCAACGGCATAATGTCGAGATTTGATGCCGTTGTTTCTTAAAATGAGACGCTTTGTTTTTGAAGGTAGACCATTGACGAGCCCAAGGACCTCTTCAAGGGAGTCATTTGAGACTGGAGCATTGGGTAAACACACTCCAAAGCCGTTCAAAAAAACACCCTGACTCATTTTCAGTCTCCCTCATTCTTGTTTCTTTCATGGGAGGTCAAATCGAGTAAGGACGTTCTTACTTTACTCTCCATGAACCTTCAGTTTCTGAATATAGTTTTCTACCACTGGATTTACAAATGGGTAAAGCAGCAGCCGTCCCAGAATGACCAATGGTAACACGATCAAGATTGCAGAAATCAGACTCAATACGAAAGGAACAAGGAGAAGTTTACGCTTGAAGCTGCCAGGCCTCGTCAGTAAAAAAAGAAATTTTGCCCACGGTACAAACAGTGCGCGCCCGACCCACTCTGGAATGACATACTTTTTGTTCACGGTATACGTTTGTAATCCCACAAACGGCGCATTCTTCTTTTGATTTTCAGCTGAATTCTCAAGCAAAAATGCAGACAATGATTGCCCATATCCTGCTGTTTTGCGGATATCAGCTTCACTGACTCCCGCAGGAGGAAACACACTTTTCAAAAAAGTTCTTTTGCCAGTCAGTAGCCAATAGGGTGTTGTTAAAAACGTGGACCAAGCAGGGCCCTGATCGATCACTGCAACATGCCCGATGTGACGCGCATTCACCGATGCTAAACATTTCTTTACAATCATCGAAGCTTCGTACCACATGTTACGACAAGCAACGAGGGTCACAACCCTGGTTCCAGAGAACAGACTTCTTGCTTCTTCGGTTTCTAAAAAAGAACGGATCGGGAGCGATGGAGAAAGGTACCAAACCTGGTAAGCAAGCACAATAATGTCGAATTTCTCGTCTTTTTTCAAATCCAGAGGTTCTAGTGGTTGAGGCACTCCGCAAACGGTTTCTGGAAAAACATCAAAAAAACGGGCGATACTCCAAGGAAAAGGATAGGGCTCGCAGGGCGCTAGGATCTTCCAAATAACTTCACAACTTTCATCTTTTGAGAAAGGCTCCAAAAAGCTCTGAAGTGCAGAGTGAAGCTGTCCACTTTGAGAATAAGAAATAGCCAAAATTCTCTTCATCAAAATCCTTCAAGTTTTAAAATATATTGTAGAAAATCTACCTGTATTATAACTTAACAAAAATTCAATTGCTACTTAAACAAGCCCCGATGCGAACATGCCCTTCACTCTCTCAAGCAGATATTTTGCCAGGCGAAAATCATGAGAGATTTCAAGATCTCTGTAAGAAATCCGCATCTTTGTTCGATTTTTCCTAAACTCCGTGTCCAAAGGTGCCGTACCCACCTTTGGAAAGTATTTTGTTGAGGAAAGCACGAAGCACATGGACGTGGTTCAGACGGAAAAGCAAAACGATGAAAAAATCGTGTTCCCGCCCATCCTCGGCTGCCTCGTGGCCTCAGCAGGGTGCCATGCTTCCCTTGCACTTGCATACTTTCTTTGGAATAAAACGACGCAGGGACATGAACTTATTATATTTCATACCCCTACTTTGCGCACTTTTCGCGATAAATTCTTTGGTGCGCTCTTAGGCAGCACTTCTGCATTGATGATTGTGGCAAGTGCTGCAATTTGGATCTTCTTAGCAACGCGGGGCACACTTCCCAAACACGAGCAAACATGGATAGCTGTTTATAACATCAATGGCCCCGTAGGCATGAGTTCCTTTTTCCGCTCGATTGCCTGTGCACTCGATAAGGGTGTAACGAAAATTCTGCAAAGCCGAATAGGACTCATCTTACTTGGTTTTCTTGTGGTCTTTGCAATGACCATCACAGCTGGATGGGGAATATTTTGTTACATCTATCCAGAAAGAGCAATGTTGCTCGTTTATTTCGGACTTTATTTTCTAGGTAGCTCATGTTTTATTTATGCCGTAATTTCTGCCGCTTTTCGTAATAGATATGTCTTCTTTTTAATGAACAAAACAGCACATCTTTGGTCGCCCGTACGAGTTTTTAAACTGCACGCTACGCTCAATAGGCCCGCAAATTTCGGCATTTTTTGCCAACAGCACTTAATTCCGTTGATTAGAAAAGTATCCCTCAAAAACTCATTCAAATTTCTTGCAAATCTAGAATTTGGCGATTTCGCCAGAACATTCGTTACGGCATTGCTCTGCACACTGTCGTTACCTTTAATTTATGTACTTTTCTTTTTGATGAGGACTTTCGACCTTAGAGTCGTTCACTTTCTGACATTTCCAATTGCACATCTGCTTTCGTGGATATGTTTCTTTATTATATTTATGGCAGATTTCATTGGTCTCATCTTTATTTTTGTTACAAAATTAACTTCACTGGCAGTGGCAGTTGCCATGGGATTTTCAATATTCTTTATTAATAGCATGCTTTTTTTCACCCTTCGAACGTTCTGGGGCGCACTCGGCCCTCTGGTGCTCGGCTTCATCTTCATGTGCTATTTTTCGGCAATGCTCGTCTGGATTCTTTTAATTTACAACATCTCATTACAATCTAAAACACTGTACGACATTCGCGAGACCGGAAAATTTCTTGTCGCAGCATTTCGCAACCGAAAAGATGTCGTTCAAAAAATAAGCTTTAGCGTCGCAATGATAGTGTGTTTAATGATGATGGGAGCTGGACTTCAATATGTTCATCGATTGTCGAACGAGCATCAGATTGCCATGACCTTGAGCCAAAGCCTCTCGAAAGCAAAACTCTACCTCGTAGAAAAACCATATCAGCATCTACAAAGGGAAACTCCGGCCGAAATCAGGGTGAGTATCGAAGCTTCATTAGAAACACTACGTGCTAAAGCATTGCCTAAAAAGCCATCTCAAAAGCCCAACCTCGAATCAAAGATCGATGGAACTCTCTGAATCGTGCACGTTTGGAAGGTTACTTTCGACGGTATCATGCTTCACATTTTCATCTTTCGCAGAAACTTGCTTTGACCCTACTTTTTGAGTGAGAGCGGCTCTGTCGAGGAGATAATCCTTCGTGTAAACCCATTTTCTTTCCGCAAGTCCTGCCATGGAATACTCAGGCCCTAAGCGAATGGCATCAACGGGGCAGGCTTCTTCGCAATATCCACAAAACACACAGCGTAAAATGTCGATTTCAAAGCGCACAGGGTATTTTTCAACGCCTTTGTCGGGACTTTCGCCCGCTACGATGGTGATACACTGCGCAGGGCAATTGGTTGCACACAAAAAACAGGCTGTACAACGCACTCGGCCATCAGGTCTTTTAGTCAGAAAATGAGCGCCCTTAAAACGATCGGAATACTGAAATTCCACTTCGGGCCACTGAATTGTAACGTCCTTTTCCAAGCCAAGTAGCTGCTTGGTAAAGGTCGTGAGCGTTTGCCCTAAGCCCACAAGAGTTGTTGCAAGATATCCATTCTTGAAACTTTTTTCTGGATCGCGCGAAACGTTGATATATGCCATGAAACTTTCTCCCGTCCTTGCGTTCTTAGTTTGCCAGGGCAGCAAAGTTTTGTGAAAGTTCAATAAACACTTCATCAACCCCACGGATACTTGGAAAAACCGGTGGATTCGGGTTTAACTTTTGGGCTAAACCGTTGACATTCACAAATGTTCCGCTCTTTTCAGCAAAAACTTTTGTAGGCAAACGCAAGGCAAATTGCTTACCAAGCTCTGAACGATCCACTCCGAAATAAACCACCTTTGGAAGCTCAGCAAATTTCGAAAGCTCTTGAGGGAACTGGCTGTAAGCCTTTTGCACTTCGGGTCCAAAGATCAATGCAAGTGAAGCACCGTGGACAGCGAGAGGGGCAAAATCTTCTCGCAAGATTGTCGATGAAATCCCTTTGGCCGAAAGCACATCATTGAGGCCACGGGTATTGGGGTTTTTATCTCCACGATACAAAAGGCCATCAAAGTCTTCTGCTTTTTCGGCTCCGTCTCGCCAAATAAAGACCTTTGGACATTCGCCCAAAACCTTTGTTACGGCATTCAATACAGATTCATATTCTTCGTTGGTGTACTGCGGAGTAAATATCAATGCGACATTGTTTGCTCCACCCGTACTTTTTGCAAGAGATAACTCTTTTGCAAGAAACTTGAGGGCCACATTCCAGTCGGTGAATTTTCCGGCAGCTTCAGGCGCAGCAAGGCGCTCGCTTGCATTTAAATGTTCGTACATGGTGCGGCCATAGTCGCACATCCAATGCCCATTGACTTCGGGATTGTGCCTTGGCTTCAGGCGGTAATACTGGCGTTGGCTCTTATTTTCAAACAAGGTAACATTACAGCCCGTTGAACATCCCGGACAAATGGTTTGAGTTTCAGATAGAAACCAAACGCGACATTTGAAGCGAAAATCCTTCGCAGTAAACGCGCCCACAGGACAAATATCTGCAACATTGTAACTATAATTATGCGTGATGCGCCTGCCACCCATGGTTCCAATCACGGCCTGATCGCCACGATTAAAAATTCCAAGGGAACTTGTTTTGGTGACTTCATCTTCAAATCGCACGCACCGGGAGCAAAGAATGCAACGCTCGGTATCCAAAATGAGAGTATCGCCCACATCCAGCGCCTTTGGTTTGAGAACCTTGTTCTCTTCCATCTGCGACTGATATTTGCCAACTTTCATGTAGTAATTTTGAAGTTCGCACTCTCCGGCCTGATCGCAAATAGGACAATCGAGCGGATGATTGATGAGGTGAAATTCAAGCGCCCATTTGTGAGCATCTTTCACTTCTGCCGAAAGTGTATCGACCTTCATGCCCTCAGAAACAGACGTATTGCATGCAATCTGAAGCTTTGGGTTGCCTTCGATTTTCACCATGCAAAAACGGCACACACCCGCAATTGAAAGGCCTGGGTGCCAACAAAAATGCGGCACTTCGATGCCGATTTCTTTTGCGGCTTGGATGATCGATGTTCCCGCAGGAACAGTGACCGACTTATTATTGATACTTAAAGTTACCTGGTTTGACATTACGCCACCTTAAGGCAAAAGACTTGAACCGAAAAAACACATGCCACAGAAAATGAGCTGAAGAAAGCTTGCAACGGACTAGGCCCTCTTCACGCGAGCTTCGAACTCGTGTGCAAACTTACGTATAATGCTCTTTGCAGGCATTGCCGCAGCATCAGAAAGTACACAAATGGTTTTTCCCATCATATTATTTGCGACTTCATACACGCGCTCCAAGTCTTCGGCATCTGCTTCGTTCTTCATAAAGCGCTTGCTCATTTTTTCAAGCCAGCCCGTGCCTTCGCGGCATGGAGTGCACTGACCGCAGGATTCATGTTTGAAAAAGTGCATCAAGTTATACAAGACATCAACCATGCTCACGTCATCGGGAATGACAATAATCGCTCCGGAACCCAGCATGGAACCCGCAGCCGCAATGGCTTCATAGTCGAGTGTCATATTTTCGACTTCATCTGCAGTCAGCACAGGAGCTGATGCTCCTCCGGGAATGACAGCCTTGAGCTTCTTTCCATCGAGAAGACCGCCGCAGTCTTCGTAAATAAAGCGCTTGAGAGGATATCCCAGGGGCAACTCGTAACATCCAGGGCGCGCGATAGGCCCACTGATGTTAAAGAGCTTGGTGCCCGCTGATTTCTCGGTTCCAAATTTGCGGTAGGCTTCAGGTCCATTGCGCAAAATCCAGGGCACTGCAGCCAGGGTTTCGACGTTATTTACGATGGTTGGCCTTCCAAGATAGCCCTTCAAAGCCGGAAAAGGAGGCTTGAGTTTTGGCTGTCCCTTTTTGCCTTCGAGCGAACTGATCATGCCCGTTTCTTCGCCACAAATGTAGGCCCCAGCTCCAAAGTAGAGATCCATATGATGTGTAAATCCAGAACCTAGGACGTTTTCGCCCAGGTAACCGGCATCATATGCTTCTCGGATTGCGGCTTCCATCCAGCGGATTTCATCAAAAAATTCGCCGCGAATATAGATATAACTTTTTGAAGCGCCAATGGCATAAGAGCCCAAAATCATGCCTTCGACCAGCATGTGTGGACTGACTTCCGCGATGTAGCGATCTTTGTAGGTGCCAGGCTCGCCTTCGTCGAAATTCGTGAGAAGGTATTTTTCCCCAGGTCCTTTGGGAACAAAGCCCCATTTCATCCCAGTTGGAAATCCAGCTCCCCCGCGTCCGCGCAAGCCAGACGCCTTTACGAGATTGATGACTTCTTCTTGGGACATCCCACCTTGAAGCACTTTCTCGAGAGCGGCATAGCCTCCCTTGGAACGGTATGCGGCAATACCGCGACTATTTTCTAGACCTTCACCTTCCAAAAGAATACGAAAATCATTGGGATTTCGCCCTAAAAAGGGCTCTTTCATCATTGGCATTGCAAACTCCTCCGGAAGACTTTTCGACCTCGCCCTTTAACCCTTGCTCTGCGATGACTTCAGGTCATCGGCACAGCGTTTGGCTGCCTCCGGCAGATCTTTTTTCGCATACTCATCCACGAGCTTCAGGGCAACCTCGGGAGTTACATTCAGATGGCGATCTTTGTTGATGAGCACAACAGGTGCATACCCACACACACCCAAGCATTCCACAGCATGACAAGAAAAAGGCAATTCTTGTCCATTTTGCGCAGATGCATCAAGCTTATCATTCACAGCTTTAATCGTTTTTTCGGAGCCCATCAACCAACACGAAATGCTGTTACACACTTCAAAGCGGTAAGGCTTGGGCGGCGCTTTACGATACATTGAGTAAAAGGTCATGACTTCACGGACATCGATTGCGGAAAGACCGAACTCTGCTTCCAGCGCTTCGATATCTTTATCCGAAATCCAGTCTTTGTAGTCTTGGATTGCATGAAGAATCGGAAGAATACTCGAACGCTTCGTCTCGAAACGTCCGATATAACCTTCAATAGTTTTCTTTAATTCAGGCGCAAAATGTGCACTCATCATACCATTCCTGGTTCAAGATTAACGGTCTAGTTCACCGGCGATAATGTTCATGCTTCCCAATGCGGCAACGGCGTCGGCCAAGCGCCCGCCCCGTACCATTTCACTGAAACCACTCATGAGCGCAAAGCACGGGGGACGACATTTCACGCGATAGGGCACTCCAGAGCCATCGGCAACGATGTAAAACCCAAGCTCACCATTTGCGGCTTCTGTCGCAAAGTAGGTTTCGCCTGCAGGAACTTTTACACCATGGATGATGAGCATGAAGTGATTCATCAGACCTTCGATGTTACCATAAACATCTTTTTTCTCAGGGAGCGAAATCGTTTTATCTTCGACACGCACGGCACCTTCGGGAATATTGTTCAAGCACCAGTTCAAGATGCGAATACTTTGTCGAACTTCTTCCATGCGCACAAGGTAACGATCATAGGTGTCGCCCTTCTCGCCCACAGGAACATCAAACGCGACATCCTTGTAGAAAAAGTAGGGATTCGTTTTACGAAGGTCGAGCTCAATGCCCGTGGCACGCAGACAGGGCCCCGTAAATCCGTACTCAAGCGCCTTTTCTTTGGTGATCGCCCCTGCTCCCCTTGTACGTTGTACAAAGATGCGGTTGCTCGTCAAAAGCTTATCGACGTCATTGTGCGTTTTTTCGATCTGAAGCAACACTTCTTTTGCCGATTCGACCCAGCCCGGTGGAAGGTCGAAACCCATTCCGCCGATGCGCGTGAGCGAAACCGTAAGGCGTGCGCCACAAAGCTTTTCAAAGAGTTCATAAACTTTTTCACGTTCTGTAAACATGTAGAAAAAGCCTGTGAGCGCTCCGAGGTCGACCGCATTTGTTCCGATGCATACAAAATGATCGATGATGCGCGAAAATTCATCGAGGATCATGCGCAGCATCTGAGCCCGAGGAGGAACTTGAATTCCCAATGCCTTTTCGACGGCCATGGCAAAGCAGTTATTGTTCATTGGAGCAGAACAATAATTGAGGCGATCGGTGTAGGGAATGATCTGATTATAGTTATGATTCTCGCACATCTTTTCAAAGCAGCGGTGCAAATATCCGATTTCGGAATCGCACTCGCGAATGATTTCGCCGCCATCCATCACGGCCATGAAACGCAAGGTTCCGTGGGTTGCCGGATGGGCAGGACCGATGTTGATCCACATGAGGTCATCGTCATAGGCGCTCATCAGACGTTCACGATCTTTTTCGAAAACGTGCTCGATGGGCGTTCCGTTAAATTCCTGATAGCGATCGGCGGGGTAGTCTTTGCGCAGCGCATGGCCCACAAAGTCGTGGTGACAAAGGATACGCCGCATGTCGGGGTGACCATCAAAGGTGATTCCAAACATGTCGTATGCTTCTCGTTCAAACCAGTTGGCTCCGGCCCAAACCGGGATGAGAGAAGGAACAGACGCATTTTCTGCAACCGTGGTTTTAATACGGATGCGCTTGTTCAAATTGTCATTAAAGAGATGGTAGACAACATCAAAGCGTTCGGGACGCTCCGGCCAGTCGACTCCCGCAATATCCAACATGAAGCGGAAACCGTGTTTGTCACGCAAGCGCTTGCTGAGAACGAGGACGTGCTCTTTTTGCACAAGCAAGGTTTGCTCGTGCTCACGTTCTGTTCTTTCCTCAAAACTGAAGGATCCTTCAGGAAGGATCATGTGGATATCTTCAACCAGGCCCGAATAAAATGGGTCTTGGATAGTCATTGCGAAAGTAACCTCCAGCCAATTCGTCGCGAATTCAAACTCAACTTACATATTCCTTAACAAAAGGCAATTCTTGGAACATCACTCGCCAATTTCGCGCCGGTAGATTAGAACTTCCAGCGGCAAAAATGCACTTGAAAGGTCGTAACCTCACCGGAGCTCAGAATGACGCGAATTCTTCCAGTCCATGAAGAAAACCCAGAACCCCGCCACATCAAGGCAGCCACTGATATTTTACACAAAGGCGGAATCGTACTTGCTCCAACCGAAACAGGTTACTGCTTTTTTGGCGATGCGTCCAAGAGCGAAACTTATGATCGATTCCATTCCCTGAGGCAAGCCCACCCCCGAACAAAACCATTTAGCCTTCTTTGTCGTGACCTCACCCAGGTTTCAGAAATTTCAGTGATGCCCACTCCCGTCTTTCGCATCGCAAAACGGGCACTGCCCGGCCCCTACACGTTTATATTAGAGGCCAATCGTAACACGCCTCGTTCCCATGCAGGTTCCAAACGAAAAACCATCGGCATCCGGATTTCAAGCCACACCGTGACTCAAGCTTTGGTCGAATCATTCGAAGGAATTCTTGCTGTCACAAGCGTGACAGATGCTGAAGAACTTTTAAATGACAACTACTTTGAAAGCGACGCCGATCAATTCGATGCTTGGTGGACTACAGCTGCAACCATCTGCGAGCGCCTTCCCGAGGGAGCAGACATTGCCCTCGAAAATGACACCTTTGTTCCCATGCACGTTTCTACTGTTGTCGATTTCTCTACTCTGCCCCCCACCCTCATTCGAGACGGCGGATGGGACACCAACGTGCTCGGACTCCTGCAAGAAAAAAGTTAAAAAAGCAGCACGGCAAATCAAAAAGCATCATTGTTCAGAAGTCGCCATGCAATGATAATTAATGTAGGAATGGATCAGTTGCTCTGTTTCACGCAGTATTTCCTCACGCTCGAGCGAAATTTCTCCGGTGATTACCGCAGCTCTTAAAATACCTTCCAATGCGTTGATGACGACAAAAGCAATGGTTAAACTGCGAATTTCCGTCAGAACAAGTCCCCGACCACAGAATTCTAAATAAAAAAGTTGTGTGAGAGATTTTTTGAAATTTACAAACTCATCGCGCCCGTCGAAAAGCGAGCACTGTTCGACCAAAACGCGGCGCAACAAGACATCACTTTCATAGCGTTCAAACAATGCGCGGATAAATTTGCTCCAAGATTCGCGCATTGAAAGCTCTGCATTCTGTGCAAAACACTGTGCAATAAAATCCAAATCACTTTTGATCAGTTTTTGGAAAACTTTTGCTGCCAAGGACTCTTTATTTGGAAAATATTGGTAAAGCGAGCCAATGCTGACTCCTGCCTGCTGTGCAATGGCATTTGTCGTTGTATTGCCATAGCCTTTTTCTCGCAAAACGCGAGCAGTTGACTGAAGCAAAGTTTCAACAAGGTCCACCGCCCTCTCCTGAGTGGGCGTTTTTCTTATCTTTACTGTCGTTTTTTTCATTAAATGAGACCTATACGGAAGCGAGTTGACCGAATATGAGTAATCGCTCATATTCCGAAACGTTGAAAGTTATCAAAGAATTCAAAAAATTAAAATCGACAATCAATGCGAGGGAAAGAGAAAATAAATGCGGGTATTTGTAACGGGAGGTTCAGGCTTTGTTGGAAAGAGATTGGTTGCGCGGCTGGTACAGGAGGGCCACTCCGTGTTGGCACTCAGCCGTTCGATTTCGACAGACTCGATGCTTGAAGAGTTTGGCTGCACTCCGGTGCGTGGCGATCTGAGCGATATTAGCCAGTGGGAAATGGCCTTGCTTCATGTGGATGCCGTCATCCATTGCGCAGCTCCAGTTGAATTCTGGGGAGCGTGGTCGAAATTTTCCAGTGGCATCGTCGATGCGACAAAAACCCTCGTTGCAGCTGCCGCCAAGCGTGGTGTCAAGCGATTCATCCACTTGAGCTCGGAGTCGGTTCTGCAGGCATCCCAAAGTCTTGTTGATATCGACGAATCCTTCGCCTATCCACAAGTAACGAGCTCATTTTACGGCGAAGCAAAAAAACAGGCTGAAGAATTTTTGCTCAACTGTACCTTACCCCTCGAGATTATCGTACTTCGGCCACCGTTTATATGGGGCTCTTCCTGTCCTTCTTTAGAACTCATTTCTCAGCAGGTTAAGGCCAGGCAATTTATTTGGATAGATAAGGGAACACACCCTTTTGAAGCTGTGCATGTGGACAACCTTGTCGAGGCAATTCAGTGCTCGCTCTCCAGGGGAAAGGATCGCAATGTCTATTTCATTACGGATCAGGAACAGACCACTGTCAGAGGTTTTTTTGAACCTCTCTTCGCTCATCTCAATTTACCAAAAATAAAGCACTCGCTGCCATCAATAATCTTACGTCCCGTCGCAACTGTTTTGGAGTCCATTTGGAGGTTTCTGTCCTTGAAAACACCACCACCACTCACCCGTTTCACACTTGATTTCGTTGCGCAGCCTCGTCGATACAGCGCAATAAAAAGCAGAGATGAACTGGGATACAAACCTCTTCTTTCACGAAAACAGGGCATGATGTTGATTACATAATTTCTTCCATTGAGACTTCAAAGATCAGCTGATCTTTGATTGCCTGCGGGCCGCTCAGGACTTTGAACTCAGTCCCAGGTGAGAAGAGAATTTCCCTTTCTTGCTCTCCAAAGATCGATAGCTTTTCAATTGAAACACCTGATTTTGAGAGGATCTTATAGAGAAAAATAACGGCTTTTCCACCCTTTACATCAGGTGGCAGAGGCATATTCTCCCCAAAACCCGCGTTTATAGACGTGCTTAGAAATCCCCGCTCAAGAATCACACTCCCTGTAGCGTAGGTCTCAAGGAGAGCTGGAAGCTTTGCGTTCTGAATAACTTCCCAACGGATCACTGAAACTGAAGTTTGTCCCCAAAAAGGACGAAGCTTTGCCAGCGCAGAGGCCATAGAAAGGACGAGACCTTGAGACTGCTTATAATCTTGCGTCCCACGGAGTGCACCATTGGCAATTCGATAGCCCAGATCGGAATAAAGTATCAAACTTTTGCCTTCGCTTTCGCTGAGAACATCGGCGAGGCGAACCTTTGAGTTAAGCATCATAGACTTTGTACTCTTGAGCTTTTCTTCACGAGCAGTTTTGGCGGTGGTTGTTTTGCCATTGATGGGTTGTTGAATTCCATCGTCCATCTCAAACAGGGCATCAATCTGCTTTGTCTGCGTGGGAGAAGAATTTTGGCGTAAGGTATAGTTTTTGAGCTGAAGAACACAATTTTGAGGTATTTCTTCGGGATTCCTGCAAACGGTTACCTTATCACGAGAGTCTGCATACTTTACGCGCGTATTTTCATCATTACCCCTCTTAGGGACGCAAGCAGAGCAAATCGCATATGCACAGAAAAGCAGGGGGTTTTTCAGACTCATATTGTGACCTCACAATGAAAAGATGTGTCCCAAGAGAGTCTGAAGAGAGCTCGGCCCAGCGATCCAAAATTGCGTCTGCTCCGAGTCAGGGACTGAAGCATATTAGCACCGACAAGCGAGCTTCAGAAGGAGCGACTGCGATAATATAATGGCGCTCAGTTCAAAGCTTTTGCTCTGAATGAATCCTTCTTTAGATAAGTCTTTTAGAAATGTTTCCTTGTTGATTTCATGCGCAGACAGGATCAGTATTCTCCGCTGGGAAAGTTACTTTATTGTCGACTGGCTCATACCAATGCCTCTCAAGTATTTTTGATCTGAGCACAGCATGTGTCGCTTCTCGTTCTGGTATCAAAATTTCTGCATCAAAAGGAAAGTTAAAGCTATAAACCTCTTCTTTCACGCAAACAGGGAATGATTTTGTTGTCTGCAAACTAATTCATACGATTTTCATTCCAATAAAATTAACTTTATCAACATTCATAATAGAATGTTACGCCAATTTAGCCGCCACAAGCTAAACTTTCACCCCTCAAAAACCGATAAAAGAAGGAGATTCACGTCAATTGACACGTTTTTCACTTGGGAGGAAGCATGGCTAATAGAGGAATATCTACGACACTGCTGGGACTTTTGGCATTGAGTGGGGCCTGCTCCAAGGATTTAGAGAAGACAGGGAAGTCAGATGTCAGCGGAAACGCTCTTGATGTCAATAATTTGGCTGGTAAGGGGGATTTCTACGTA
>JBIIEI010000161.1:0-5730 GCA_044237915.1 Silvanigrellaceae bacterium
GGCGAAAGAAGCGCACTATCCAAGAATCACAAAATGTTATGACTCAACAGAGGATGGCATGAAGCAAGGGAGGGTGAAAAAAAGTACAATCCTCCATTTCCATCTGAACCAAAACAATAATTCAAGAACAAGAGGTAGGTCATTTTTGTATGCGAGCAGTAAGAAGCACGCACTTAGGAGTGGGTTTGGGACGACAGATTTTTCAGCTAAGTTCTCAAGTCGCTTTTGAAAATGGTGTTAAGTGTGAACGTAGGAGTATAGTTGGTCGCAAGAATGGGCCATGTTTGTATTCTGAAAGGCTTATTGCAGAGTCATTTAAATATGGATTTGTACTGAAAGAAAAACGAGACTTTGAAGAGCTTTACCCCACTCGACAGTTTTCTGTCAAAGCTCCTTTGATTGTTACCTTATTTGAACGGACTTGCTTTTATGAAAAATAAATATAAAGCTGCTTTTTTATTGATAATCATTTCTACTTTTGTACTCAACTTAATAGCTGGTGCTGAAGAGTCACTCGAAGTAAATCGCTTTAAAGATAAAATCGTTTTTGTTGGGACGAATGCTGTTTTGCCGCAGGATCTGGTTGAAGGATTTTATATTGGATTTGAAGCTGCTCTTAAACGAGCAATTAGCCCGGCGAAAACTTCTAAAATTTTGGTCAAGTCTTTCGATTTTTCTCGAAACCAGATTGTGGCTAAAAAATTAGTCAAAAATGCAATTGACGGTGGCGCAATGGCAATTGTGGGGTTATCTTCAACGCACGAAGCGTTGCTTGCTGGTCCGGATTGCGTTGCTGGAAAGATTCTTTGCTTATCTTCAGGAGCTTCATATACTGGAGGCAAGGCCTATCAAGGATTTTTATATAGCATTATGCCATCCCTTGATGAAGATATCCATCTTCTATACTCCCTTATAGTGAATAGATTTCCTAATCAGGAAGGTGTAATTATTCGCAATCCACGTGCGGCTTACTCCAGTCAGTTTTCCAATATTTTACTTTCGAATGTCTCACAAAAAAGACTGTTTAATGTGTTAGATATGGATAAGGATTTAAAGATCTCGAGTGATGATATTAAAAAGCTTGTGAGTGCAAAATTTATTATATTTACTGCATTTCCTTTCGAGTCTGCAAATGTACTTGATCAATTAAAACAAGCTAAAATTGAGGCAGAACTTTTCGCTAATTCAAGTTGGGATGCAAAGTCTTTTTTGATATTAAGAAAAGAACTTTCTAATTCAAAAGGTTCAATTGTATTGCCTGTAGTATGGCTACCGGGCTCCAAAGAGGCTGAAGATTTTGAAAAAGTTGCTCGGGAAATAATCTCTGTCGAGCCTCCAACTGAAGTGGCTGCTGGGTATGATGCTGGATTGGCAATGGGCCAGATTTTGCTCAAATCCAATAAATGGGAACGTGGTTCCATTTTGGCTACAGTTTCAAAAGATATATGTGTAGAAAAATCCTCAATTGGTCGATTGTGTTTATCTCCGAAAGGAGGGAATGCTTTGAATAGAAAACGCATATGGGGCAGACTAAAGTCGACTGGTTTTGAAGAAGTAAATTTAAATGATCTGATGCGACCTGTTCAGTAGGAACTTGATATTTAAATATTTTATGATTTGCGTGTAGATTTTTGTATAAAAAGTTAGAATTTTAAAAGGGAAATGAATGGAAATAAACTACATTGAACATTTGCTGAAAGCATTTGGACGGGTACAAGGACTTGAAAGGGGCGCAGTTCAAGGTGGGTTTCTTGTGCGTGGTTTTTTGCTAGCATCAACCTTGATACCAATAAAGTTTCTAGCATTATATACAGGGCTTTGCTTTGTTTTCGCTGCGGTTCTTGAAGTCCCGCTCGGGAGTCTTGCTGATAGAACATCTTATTTCAAAATTTTTGTTTTGTCGGAAATTTTTTACATTTTGTCAAATATAGTTTTTTTCTTCTTTTTGACCTCAATACTGTTTGAAATGGAAGATTTGATATTAATATTTTGTGTGCTCAGTGGTTTAGTTCAAGGAATAGCGTCTGCTTTATCTAGCGGAACCAGTGAAGTTATCTTTTCAAATTGGTATCGAAAAAAACTTTCTGAGAGTGATATTAGAGTGGAACATTGTCCAAATTTGTTTGTGGGTTCTGTCTGGTTTTCGCTGCCCTATCGAATAATTGTGTTGGCATTTTTATTTCTCGTATGTTTTTTGTTTAGAGATCTTTTGATAGTTGAAAAAAATTCTCAAACATTTCTGTTTATGCTTGTGCCAATTTTGAGTCTTGTATTAATTGATGTGATAAAATTTTTCTTTTCATTGCAATTACTGTCAGTTAGGGCAATTGATACTGCAAATGAGAAGTCAAATTTGAATGGTACCAGCCGCCCTGGGTCTGTTTCTTTTCTTCAAACATTAAAGGAAGTAAATTTCAGGGGCACCTGGAAAGAGATGGCTTCAATTGCTATTTATACTGTTACTGTACAAGTATTTGGAGTATATGTTACATCAGGTGCGTTCCGATTTTTGCAACCTATAGTAGAGGATGCTAGAAACCTGCCGGAAAGGAGTTCAAAATTTTGGATGGTCATTTCATCTGGGTTTATAACGACTGCAGGAGTAGCTTTTTTGTCTGCATTGCTGTCAAGGAAATACAGGAAAAAAAATGATGATTCTTTAAATACGATATTTAAATCGAACATTTTTGCAATATTAGGTGCATGCTTAATTCTGTTCGTTTTGTCTTCGCGTGATAATTTAATGCCAGTTCCGATTTTTTTTACATACTTAATTTCAATTGTTGTTGTCTGCTCTAATTGTATAATTTGTGCTGGAATTTTAACCTGGAAATCAATCGCTGAAGATAAATTAAAATACCCGGCGACTTGGTTAAGTATTCAAAGCCTTATTGTTTCAGTTGGATATTTTCTTATCACTTTTTTTTCTGATCAAATGGAATTTTTTGGAAACTTTAGATTCTCTATTGCTATAGGTATTTTTCTGCTTTTTGTTTCGTTAATGCTCGTACATATTTACTTTTTTAAGCCCAAACTGGAAAAAGTTTTATGAGCTTGTTAGTTATGAAAAATGTGAAGAATTCAATTTTTTCCAACTCCACCCTGTCTGGGTTGCTTGTGATCCAGATTTTTATCGTATTCCTGACTTTTAGCATTTATGTCTTGGGAGTGAAGGCAGATATCGAATCCAAAAAAAGAGCAATCATTAGGAGAGTGGAAGAAAATCTTTCTTTATTATTCGTTGAGAAGGGAGATGATATCCTCGCGCTAGCTGAATTGAATTTGCAGGCAGCGTTAGAAGAAGAAATTTTAAAAGTGAAAAGCACTTTTCCAATTTCAGATGTACGAGTTTTTACGCCTGGAAAACAAAACCTTCAAAGTTTCAGCGCTGCTCAGACGGAAGTTGTATGGATCTATTTCCCACAACACCCAAAAGATACAGATACTTGGCTTGCATTAAAGGTTGATTTAGAGAAAGCATCTGATCAGTCAGTTGAAAGTTCTTTCGCGAGTTGGCTCGTTGCTGTGGTTGCACTTGGTGCAGTATTTTCGAGTTTTCTATCCATAGGTTACTTGTATTTTTTCTTAAGTCGTCCTCTTTCTGGAATTCTTGGTGCATTGAAATCAATTTCTGGTGATAGAGGAAAAGCGTTGGAAGACCTTGTTTGTTTCGGAGAAATAAGAGAATTTAAGTTAGATTTGGCAAGGTTATTGGAAGATAATTCAAAACTTACGATCTCGGCAGCTGTTGCGCAAACAACTCAGATGCTTGCGCATGATGTGCGTAAACCTTTTTCCATGTTGAAAATTGTTCTTGAATGTATTCAAGATGCGAGATCGCCTGAAGAAATAAAAGAAGTCGCTGAGGCTTTCGTTCCTGAAGTTACATCAGCAATAGCGTCGGTTCAAGGTATGCTTCAAGATGTGATGATGATTGGTTCAAAAACTGAACTTGCACTGCAAGAAGCGAGCCCTGAATCTTTAATTGAAGCATCTTTGAATGAAGTTTTTCAAATTTACCCTGAAGCTGACGTCGAAATTTATTATGAGCTCGCCCATTGGCACATGGTCTGTGTTGACGCTTTGAAAGTAGGGCGAGTCTTTTCCAATATTGTTGGAAATGCCGTCCAAGCAATGAAAGAAAAAGGAAAGCTTTGGTTCAAAACTCGTGAAATTGAAGTTGATGGGAAGAGTTGGGTAGAATTTTGCCTTGGTAATAGTAATAGCTTTATTGCTGAAGAATGCATACCAAAACTGTTTGATGCTTTTTTTACTTCAGGAAAAAAGGGTGGCACAGGTCTTGGACTTGCTATTGCGCAAAAAATTGTAAATGAACATGGTGGAAAAATATGGTGTAAGTCTTCCCAAGAAATTGGTGTGGATTTTTATTTTACTCTTCCTTGCCACACTTCGGCTGTGCAAACGAAGTCTAACTTACTGACACATAGTAATCTCATTGCACTAAAGCTAAATGAATTACGTAACACTTCCTCTAAGCATGCAAATGAGGGTGAAGTAAGCTCGCAGTTGAACGAGAGAATTATACTTGACTACTTAAAGCGCAGTCAGATGAAATTAAAAATACTTATTGTTGATGATGAAGCTGTTTATCGAAATGCATTGAAGTCACAACTTGAGGCGAACAGTGAGTTAGCTATGTTATTGGATGTTACATTTGCTGTTAGCGCAGAACAAGCCCTGACTTTGTATGAAGGGAAGTCCTTTGATGTTTGCATACTTGACGTTGACTTAGGCTCAGACTCTGTAAATGGATTTGATCTCGTGCAAGCGCTTCGCAAGCATGGTTCACGTTCCCAGATTTGTGTTCATTCAAACCGTGCTTTATCTGGAGATTATAAGCAGGCAATATATTCAGGGGCCGATGCGTTTCTTCCAAAGCCTATGAGTCGAGCTCATCTTTTACGGCTCATTGCTGTTTCTGTTTCCAGCGAACTCAATTCAACTTATGAATACCAACCTTAATAATGCGGGAACCGAGATTCTGCCTGTTGATTTTCTTTGAAACGTTGATAGCTTTACCTTTGTTTTGGTGGCTTCTTTGAAATTAAAGGAATGGCGAAGCTCGATAATTCCTATGTTGGGAACGTCATGGTTTTTTTAGAAATGAGATCCCAAGATTTTTCAAACTTTAGATTGCACTCACCTTGGTACAATTCAACCCAGGCAGAGTCGGGTCCGGAAACAGCTCAAAGGTCACGAGAGGCCCAGATTAACTTGCCCCAGTCCGGGAGAGATTCAATTTGAATTTTGCTGACAGGTTGGGGATCTGTGTCGAGGGCGGGAAAGCTCTGAAAGATATCTTGGTCCCAAAAGTTTTGTAGCGAAAAAACGGGAATTGTGGAAGGGAGTTTTAATTTGCCTTGCGAAGGTTTTTCAAATTTCCAAACAGAATAAAGTAACTCATGATTCCCGCAACGAGCCCCCAAAATGCAGCACCGATGCCAAAAAAAGTCATGCCTGACGTTGTTGCCAAGAAGGTGATCAATGCGGGTTCGCGCCTGTGTTCAGAGGAAAAGCTGCCACCAAGTCCTCCACCCAAGGCTCCAAGGAGAGCCAGGCCGGCCAAAGCTGTTACGAAATCTTCGTAACTGCACAATCTGAGACGTGGGACAGTTCATTTTTAGTTTGAGATTCTTCGATAGGTAAAAATCAATCGGAGGAATTTTATGGCGAGCCCATCATCAGTCGAAGATACCCTTGTAGCCCTTA
>JBIIEI010000098.1:0-19601 GCA_044237915.1 Silvanigrellaceae bacterium
CATCCGAAGCTTCATTTCGACGTGCCAAAAACAAGGGATCTGCGTTTCTTCAGCGCTGACTGACCTTTTTGAAGGCAAACTGCCGAATTTCAAACAAACGTCAACCCCCTCCCTCTGAATGGTTACAAATAAAGAAACAAACGAAAATCTTTTTTCAGAAAACCAAATGCTACAACTCCATTTTATTGAACTTCCAAAGTTTCAAGAAACGAGCTCGATTCCCCATTCTAATTTAGAACGCTGGATGCTTTTCTTAAAAACACAAAACGACAAACTTCTCGAGGAGCTTCAAATGGCTGACCCTGCTTTGGATCTCGCTGTTTCTGAAATCGAAGTCGCCAAAATGACCCCCACGGAACGCTACTGGTACGAGGCTAAGCTCGCAGGAATGAGCGACGAGGCAAGCCGGCTCGAATATGCAACCAAGCTGGGGGAGGAAAAAGGTATACACCGGGAACGGCTTGAAATATTGACAGAGTTCTCTCAAAAAAGATTCCCCAATCTTTCGCAAAAAACCTTGGCAAAGATATTTATGCTCAATAGCGAGCAGATTTCGCAGCAACTTAAATTGATTTTAGATTACAAATCTAAAAAAGAATTTGAAGATGCCATTGCGGCACTCCCCGTCAAGTAAAAATAATTTTACAGCGTTTTGATAGAGAGAACATATCAAGTGAAGCTTGGGAGACATGGATATTGGATCACCTTTTAGAAACACTGAACCTCAAAACCCTCCGCGGCCTGGTTGAAACCTTGGGGATTGCGTGCAAGGACAAACGCAAACTTGTCTGCCTGCGAGAGGCCATCCTCAGTTCAGGGTCTGTTTCCTCACCCGAAGTCATGGAACTTATTTTAAAAGGTAACGGGAGGACTTCAAAGCGCTCTGAAATCGATTCTTCGAAAAAGAGCGCTGCCGTAGTTCAACCTGCATTCGCACGTTCCTTTGTGGCCATCGATTTTGAGACTGCAAATCGATCGCGAAACAGCGCGTGCGCCATTTCTGTAGTGTGTGTTCAAGACAATGTCATTGTAAAAACATATACGCAGCTCATACGTCCTCCTATCCTGAATTTTGAATTTACATATATTCATGGAATTACTGCCAGGGATGTCAGAGATGCTCCCACTTACCGGGAAATTCATCAGGAAGTTTTAAATCACATCTTGGGTGCAGAGTTTATTGCGGCGCACAACGCCTCTTTTGATGCCTCTGTTCTGAATGCCCTGTGCCAATATTGGAATCTGCAGGCCCCCCGCACTCCGTGGAAATGCACGGTGAAACTCGCTCGCAACTCTTGGGGAATTTATCCCACCAAACTTCCCAACGTCTGCGACCACCTCGGCATTGCGCTCAAACACCACGACGCCACATCCGATGCCACCGCCTGTGCCAAAATCGTGCTGGCACACCAGAGCAAATTTCAGATTTCGTAAATTGGCCTCTTGAAAAAGTAAACTTACCTCTTCAGGAGGCCGAACTACGGACACCTGCTTTCGGGCGCGTTTCCTTGTTTAAACCAACTTCTCCAGAACATTTACAAAAACAGGCCTTGAAAAGTGACACACAGCGCAAAGAGAGTTATTTTGCTTCCCAAGTTCCCGTAGAGTTCTGAGGAGTACAAGTCATGCGAAAATACGCGCTGCACGAGCCGAGTTTTGATTCATTGGATGAAGCCTGTGTATTGGAAACCTTGCGTTCATCCTGGGTGTCTACAGGCGGCCCCTATGTCGATCGGTTTGAACGTGAGTTTGCCGCATTTGTTGGAGCGAAGCACGCTGTTTCAGTCTGCAATGGCACGATTGCTATTCAATTGATGATAGAAGCGCTTGCGCTGAGGCAAGGCGTTTCAGAAAAATTTGACGTCATTGTTCCCACTTTAACATTTATCGCCACTGGAAATGCTGTTGTCCATGCAGGCGGAAAACCCGTCTTTGTCGACAGTGCGCCGGGCTCCTTGAACATGAGCGTGAGTGCCTTTGAAAAGATACTGACAGAACGTTACGAATGGCAGGCTTCTTTAAAGAAATGGACCAGTCGGCTCGATGGTTCACCACTCCTTGCCGTCATGCCGGCCCACATCATGGGCTGGACGACAGACATGCAAATGCTCTCGGAAAGTTGCCAGAAACATCAAATCCCTTTGATCGAAGATGCTGCTGAAGCATTGGGCTCTTACTATAACGATGGCAGCCATGTGGGAATGACGGGGGCATGTTCAGCGTTTAGTTTCAATGGAAACAAAATTCTGACCACAGGTGGTGGAGGAATGATCATCACCAATCAACCTGAATTGGCAGCACGACTTAAACATTTAAGTACGACAGCAAAAGTCGATGGCCTCAGATTTGTCCATGATGAAGTGGGCTATAATTATCGACTTGTGAACATCCTTGCAGCACTGGGCTGTTCTCAGCTTCAAAAACTCGAAGGCCGTCTTGCACGCAAAAGAGAAATTTTTGCGCAATATTGCGAAAGCCTCGCTGAACGCCCCGTTAAAATATACTCACAGAAAAACTGCCGCTCGAACAATTGGCTTGTGTGTGCAGAGTTTGAAGAACAAGCGCAAATGGAAATCACTTTGCAAGCCCTCAACAAAAACGGCATCGAAGCCCGCCCCCTGTGGACTCCACTTCACCGCCAACCTGCCTATGCACAGTTTCAAAACTCAAGCGAGACATTTCCTCATGCAGAACGCATGTGGCACACCGTTTTGTCGTTGCCGTCAAGTCCGCAGCTTGACACAGAAGATATTCGTTTTATTACTCAGCAGCTTCAAAATTCTTTTGAAAGGGAGCGGGGATGAGTCAAAATATCCTGAAAGGGAAGTTTTCAGAAAATTGGAATCTCTCAAGAATTCCAAGAAATGCCAGTTTAAAAGATGCCCTTAAAGCAATCACGGAATCTGGCTCGCTGATGGCTTGCTTAGAAAATGAGAGCAGCCAACTGATTGGAATTCTCACTGACAGCGATATCCGAAGGGCCCTTCTTGAGGGAGCTCGTCTAGACTCTCCTGCCTTTGAATCGGCAAATCTCACTCCCATTATTGCAAGCGCCGCTGCTCCGACCTTAGAACTGAGAGAAATCTGTATTAAACAAGGAATCCGAGAAATTCCTCTTGTTGATGAATCTGGCTGCCTGCTCGATGTATTTATCATGGGTGCCCATGAAATTCGCTTTTCGGAAGGAGAAGAAACGCCGTTTCCAAGACCTCCGTTGAAATCTCCCCTCTTTATTCTCGCAGGGGGCCTTGGAACACGTCTGCGTCCTGCGGTTTCTGATCGCCCAAAACCCCTTGCAATGGTTGGAGATCAACCCCTGCTTGGTACGTTACTTCGCAGGGCTCGCAAATGCGGCTTCAGACAGTTCTATGTGGCAACCCACCACATGTCTGAGCAAGTTGAAGGTTTTTTGAATCAAGCCGAATTTTCTGACCTCAAAATAAAAATTTTGAAAGAACCTTTTCAGCTCGGAACTGCGGGCTCCATGGGTTATGTTGCAGAAGAGATTGCTGCCCCGATGCTCGTCTGCAATGCGGATGTTTTAACGACTGTTCCCTTTGATAAAGTTGTTCATTTCCACATCGATGAAAGAGCAGATATCACGTGCGTTGTAAGAACACATCTCACTAAAGTTCCCTTTGGAGTTGTAGATGTTTCCAAAGGAAATATCACTGGAATTCGTGAAAAACCTGAATTTGAGAACTTTGTGAGCAGCGGTATTTACGTGCTCAGTCCAGATATTATTAAGATGGTTCAAAAAGAACAGTATTTGGATATGCCCGATTTAATCAGAAAGTGTTTGGAACAAGGAAAAAGGGTGCGCGCCTTCTTTCTACATGAATATTGGCTAGATGTCGGCAACCCTGAAGACTACAAAAAAGCGAACGACGAATACGAGACTATTTTTGGGAAAAGGTAATATGCAATTCAATATCAATGGACCTGTGTTTGTGACTGGGGCGGACGGATTTATTGGAAGCCATTTAACCGAAGCATTGGTTAAAATGGGCTGCGACGTGACTGCACTTTGCCTCTATAATTCCATGGGAAATTTTGGATGGCTGCAACAGCTGGCGGACAAAGCTCCTTCTAATTTAAAAATTATTTTAGGAGATGTTCGTGATGCAGGGCTCATCGAGTCTGCACTTCCCGAAAAGGCAACGATTTTTCACCTTGCTTCCTTAATTGCAATTCCCTATTCGTATGTTGCTCCTGAAAGCTATTTTGAAACCAATGTTCGTGGTGCATTGAACATTGCCAAAGCGGCCTTAAAAAAGAGTGCAAAGCGCGTTGTGCACACATCCACAAGTGAAGTTTATGGGACCGCACGCATTGTTCCCATCAATGAAGAACATCCTTTGCAAGGTCAATCGCCTTATTCAGCCAGTAAAATCGCTGCTGATAAACTGATGGAATCTTATTTCTGCAGTTTTAATCTCCCCTTGGTGACACTCAGACCTTTTAATACCTATGGTCCTCGTCAGAGCTTAAGGGCAGTGATCCCCACCATCCTTGCCCAAGCCATTGCGGGAGATAAAAAACTCAAGCTTGGCAGCATCTCTCCCACCCGAGATTTTAACTACGTCACCGACACCGTAAATGCGTTTTTGGCAGTGGGATCCACTGATCTGTCGAAGGTTCTCGGGAAAACCTACAATGCAGGTTCTGGACACGAAATTTCCATTGGAGATCTCGTTACATTAATTGGACGACTTTTTGGAAACGCATTTGAAATTCAAACCGAAGAGTCGAGAATAAGACCCGGAAATAGCGAAGTTGAGAGACTTCTTGCAGATTCCAGCTCTTTAACAAAGGCGACAGGCTGGGAAAGTAAAGTCTCGTTGGAGGAAGGCCTCTTGAATTTTGCAGAGTGGCTGAAAATGAATCCGGTTAAAGCACCGCATCAATATCAAGTGTAATGAGATCGCGTTGATTTCCCACATTCCCCATAAAAGGTCCTTTATCCATGTCACAAGAAAAAATCTTGATCATTGCTGAGGCTGGAGTTAATCATAACGGATCAATGGATCTCGCTAAAGAACTCATCGACATTGCCGCCCAAGCGGGCGCCGATATTGTAAAGTTTCAAACATTTAGTGCAGATAAATTGGCTGTTAAAAGTGCACCCAAAGCCGACTACCAAAAGTCTACAACGGGAAATCAAGAGACTCAGTATGAAATGCTGAAAAAACTTGAACTTTCACCACGGCAATTTAAGGAACTGAGAGATTATTGCGATAAAGTGGGAATCGAATTTTTATCAACGCCCTTTGACAGTGACAGTTTAAAATTCCTCGTGAACGACGTAGGAATGAGCCGCATTAAAATTCCCTCGGGCGAAGTGACAAATCTGCCTTTTATTCTCGACATCGCAAGAACAGGCAAGGACATTATTCTTTCGAGCGGAATGTGTTCCCTTGGCGACATCGAAGAAGCCTTGATGGTGATTGCTTTCGGGGCCCTTGGAATCACGGAACCTCCAAGCCGCGAGGCGTTTGGCCGCGCACTTTCTTCACCCGAAGGTCAGCAAATTCTTCGAAAAAAAGTTACACTCTTGCACTGTACAACCGAGTATCCAGCGCCCATTGCTGATGTTAATTTGCTTGCCATGCGCACATTGCGTGAAGCATTTGGCCTTCCCGTGGGATATTCGGATCACACAGAAGGCATTACGGTACCAACAGCTGCGGCAGCTTTGGGTGCCTCTGTAATTGAAAAGCATTTTACAAAATCCCGAACCCTTCCGGGCCCCGACCATCGTGCATCCCTCGAACCTAGCGAACTCTCTGAAATGGTAAAATCAATTCGGATTGCAACTCTTTCACTTGGAAATGGATTCAAAGTTCCTGCGGCTTCGGAACTCAAAAATCGAAAAATAGCACGAAAAGTGATCGTTGCGACCCGAAAAATCAGAATCGATGAGCCCTTTACTCATGAAAGTTTAACGGTAAAAAGGGCAGAATCTGGCCTTCCTCCCTCTTATTATTGGGAAGTCTTGGGCAAGCCCGCTCGCCGCGAAATCCAAGTTGATGAACCTGTTACTTTTGGGGACTTGGGTTGAAGAATTCTAAGGCAACAACCAAGGTCGTGCTGTTAGGATCGGGCGGGCATTCGCGCGTCTTACTCGAGACATTACTCCTTTCCGGTGCAAATGTTGTGGGCTTTGTGGCCCCCAAAGCAGCTGAAATCGAACCTGATGCTCTTAGAATTCGAGTCTTTTCAGAAGAGCACGTCATAAGCTGGCTAGGCGAAGATGATTGCTTACACGCAGGTGGATGCTGGAACGACGAGGCTGTCACTCTCGTGAATGGGGTCGGATCTGTTGGCGTTGCCTTGTTGCGAAAAAAAATCTTCGAAAAATTTAAAAAAATGGGATTCAAATTCCAGACCGTCATTCATCCCGGAGCAATCGTGAGTAACAACGCCGTGATTGGCGAAGGAGCCCAGATCATGGCGGGCTGTGTCGTTCAAATCGGAGCGCACATTGGCGCGAACGTTATTCTCAACACGGGTTCCATGATCGATCACGACTGCATCATCGAAGCTCATTGTCACATCGCACCCCGCAGCGTCCTGAGTGGGTCGGTGCACGTTGAAGAATCAACTCATCTGGGAACCGGAGCAGTCGTCATTCAAGGTCGCAAAATTGGGCGAGAGTCCGTTGTTGGCGCGGGATCGGTTGTTGTCACAGACATCCCATCGCATGTCATGGCCCTTGGTGTACCTGCAAAAGTACATAAATATTTATCGTAAATTTTGCAGAAGTGGGGAATAAAAAATGGATTTAGGACTCAATCAAAAAGTTGTGGTCTATACGGGAGCAGCAGGATTTATTGGCAGCGCAGCATGCCTCGCTCTTGCTCGAGAGGGTGCGCATTTAGCCCTGATTGACGTTCACGAAGGCCGCCTCTGTGAACTTGAAAAAGTCATTCGTTCAGAATTCCCAAACATCAAAATTCGCACCTATTCTCAGTGCAACAGTTTGAGTGTCACCGATGTCGAAAAGATGCTCGATGATGTGCAGATGCATTTGGGGGAGGTCGACATCTTGGTGAATTCCGCATACCCCAGAACGGCAGATTGGCATCTCCGCTTTGAAGATATTCCCTTCGACTCTTGGCGAAAAAATGTAGACGACCATCTCAATAGCTATTTTCTGATGACGCAACGGGTATCCTTGCGCATGATCCCTCGAAAAAGTGGAAATATTGTGAACTTCAGTTCCATTTACGGACTCGTAGGCCCCAACCTTTCAGTTTATGACGGCCTCGACAACATGACGATGCCTGCCGCTTACAGCGCCATTAAAGGCGGAATCACAAACTTCACAAGATACCTTGCCTCGTACTTGGGGTCTCACTCCATTCGAGTCAATTCCATCTGCCCGGGAGGTGTGCACGATGCACAAGACCCCCGCTTTGTGGCTGCCTACGAAAAAATCGTTCCCCTGAAAAGAATGGCAAGTGTGGAAGATGTGGTTCGCTCGCTCATTTACTTAACATCAGACATGTCAAGTTACGTTACTGGTCAGAACCTCGCAGTAGATGGCGGATGGACGGCTATCTAAGTCGAGATCAAATAAAGGTGAAAATCACTTTTTAACTATGGATTGAATGGTATGCCGACGAGAAAAAGAAAGATCTGCGTTATTACAGGAACGAGAGCCGAATATGGGCTCTTATATTGGCTCATGAAGTCAATTAAAGACGATGCTGAACTTGAATTACAACTCGTTGTAACGGGCATGCATACATCTCCCGAGTTTGGTCTCACTTACCGTGAGATTGAAAAAGATGGATTCCTCATTTCAGCAAAAGTTGAAATGCTTCTGTCGAGTGATACCCCCGTTGGAATTGCGAAGTCGATGGGCTTGGGAACCATTGGATTTGCAGACGCCTTTTCGCACCTTAAGCCCGACCTCATTGTTGTGCTTGGAGACAGGTTTGAAATTCTGGCAGCAGCACAAACAGCGATGGCTGCACGCATTCCAATCGCACATATCCATGGGGGAGAAACAACAGAAGGTGTGATTGACGAGGCTATTCGGCACGCCATTACAAAAATGTCTCACTTTCATTTTGTATCATCAGAGGATCATCGAAGGCGAGTGATTCAGATGGGTGAAGATCCCGCACGGGTTTTCAATTTTGGCGCTCCAGGGCTCGACAATATAGAAAAATTAGAACTGATGGGAAGAGCAGAACTTGAAGAGTCTCTGTCTTTTCCTCTTCGGAACCCCACTTTTCTGGTCACTTATCATCCTGTCACGCTCTTACCCCAAGCGGCAATTCATGCGGCAGCGGTGTCTTTACTGGAAGCCTTGGACAGATTTCCCGAAGCTGGAATTATCTTTACCAAGGCAAACTCAGACACCTATGGCCGCACTATCAACGAAATGATTGATGCCTATGTTGATAAAAATAAAAACAGAGCCATTGCATTCTTTTCTCTGGGTCAGAGACGCTACCTCAGCACTTTAAAACTAGCTGATGTCGTCATTGGAAATTCCTCCAGCGGAATTATTGAAGCGCCTTCGGTGCCAAAACCCTCAGTGGACATTGGAGACAGGCAAAAAGGCCGCATGCGAGCAGACAGCATTTTGCACTGCATCGAACAAACAGATGCTATTGTCGAAGCGATCAAAAAAGCTCTGACACCCGAATTTTTGCAGACCGTTCAAACCAGCAAACCTCTGTATGGCAAAGGAGGAAATATTTCGTCGAAAATTAAAGACGTCATTAAAGATGTAAATTTAGAAGCCGCTCTCTTTAAAAAATTCTGGGACTTGCCGGTTTCAACGTGAATTCTCCTCCGAAAGCTGCTCGGTCTTGGGAATTTCAGCGTGTATTTGATTATTATTTCCGATGAAGAGTGGGCGCAAAGTTCTTGCAGCAAGCAGAAAACCAAAGACGAGCGCATGATTAAAAATATATATAGGGATATGCTCGAGTGCATATCCACCAATAAAAATAGAGAGTAAACAAAAAATAGTGACTTTGCAAAAAACTGAAAACAGATCGAAACGATCTCGAAAATGGCGATAGATTGTGCCAAATACAAAACCAAATCCAATCAAATAAAGCGGAAAAAAGTACGACGTAAAAATGATGGCAATACCCACAAAAGTGTAAGGCTCACTAAAATAGAATGTTCTATAATCAGAGAGTGGACGCATCCCAAATACAAACGAAGGGGTAAGTTGAGTTGGTATCGCATCAAAGGGATCGGTAGGTACCATTTGATTGATTGCGGTTTTTAAAAAATTTTGAAATCCTATCACTTCGGAGTTTACGGGCATTTGGTCGAATAAAAAAGCTCCCACCGAAACACACATGTACCCAAAATTAGAAAGCCTTTTTACAGCTGGCTCAATGAAAGTTGAGAAATACCGAGAATCAAACAAAGACACCAGATGTTCAATGGCGGGTTCTAAAACCGTCAAGTCAATGGTTCCATTCTTTATACTTCTAATGAATGTTGCCAAGGGAAATAAAACAAAGCTGAGACTAGCAACAGCGCCAATTACGATTAGTAGCTTACTCTTAAATGTCACTGCCGAAAAATTTCGACACGCCGCGTAACAAAAGAGCAAATTCATAGCCACCGCAACGATGGAGGAGCGGTTTCCCACCAAAAAAGACAAAAACACTTGAAGAATTAAAATACAAAAAATCGAGACCCAAAGCAGTTTACTTACATCACGTTTCGAAACAAAGCGATAATAGATGAAGATGCATTGAGCGAGCAGCATAATGGTTGTGGGCGAGATAATTGAAAAAATCCAAGCAATATTTGCGCCTGCATTTTGATCTTTTAAGTTTCCAAGGCCCATATTCATCGAAGCAACAGTTTGAACAATTCCTAAAATGATGAGAAACCAAATCGTGCCCTTGTTCAGAGTTTTGTCTGCAATGCGTGCCAAACTCCAATGTGGGGAAATTTTAAAAGTGACTCTCTCGCCAACGATTATCCCGCTACACAGTGAAATCAAAGCGATGATAAAGCAAATAAAAGTCCACAATACGGTGAGCTCAGGATTTTTAACTCCGTAAGGCCACTGGCTCGGAATGAGACCACTGAAGAAAAAAGTTGCGCTATAATAAAAATGCACCAAAAGAATTGTAAAATCGATGAGCGTAGAGCGGAAAAGCTTACGATTGAAAAGACAGATCAAAAACGAAAGGCAACCCAGAGCCAACGAGCCTCCGGATCTTATTGTTTCAGTTCCGTCTTGTCCAGCCCACCCTTCGACATTAAGAGCCACCAACCAAAATATAGATGCAATGATCAATGCCAACGAGAGCCATTGCAGCAAAGTATTTAACATGATGCCTTTGTTATACAAAAGCCGAGTATTCATTTTTGTGTTCCCAACCGAGCGTAAAGCTCAAGAATCATCGTTGCCATTTTTTCGGGTTTGAACTGTTCTTGGTAACGCTGCTGCGAGGCAGCGCAATAACTCTTGTACTTATTTGCATCATTGTGAATCTGAATAATTGAATCTGCCACATCGCGAGCATTGTTAGGACTTGCATTAATACCCGTAATTCCATGGGCATTCACCCACGGCACACCGGAACCTGGAATGTTCACCGCCACGATGGGCTTGCCAAAACTCATGGCTTCGAGAAGCACAAGTCCGAAGGCCTCAGATCGAACTTGCGAAGTGAGACAAAAGCATGAAGCGGAACGGTACCAGGCAGCAGCATCGCCATCAGAAATTTTGCCTAATAAAAAAACTTTTTGCTGCAAGTTCAAAGTCTCAATTTGCTGCTTCAACTCGTCAAAGAGAGGCCCACCACCTGCAATAACAACGACATAATGATCAGGCAAAAACTTTGCAGCTTCAATAAGGATATTATAATTTTTATAATAAACCAGCCGACCCATGGAAAATACTATTTTTTTACCTGCAAATTTAGCATCAATCTCTTGCAGAGTTTTTTCTTGAGGAACAAGATGCCGACAGTCGAGCCCGAAGGGCACGATGGATACTTTTTCAAGATAGGGCTGAAGATCTACCGAAGAATTCGCATAGACTTCCGTTGCGACGATGATTTGATCGGCTCGCCTCAGTGCCCATTTTTGTAAGGGATTGAACAATATTTTTGATATTTTTTGTCGCACGATATCGCTGTGCCAATGAAGAACAACTTTTCCTTTGTATCCTGAAAGAAACAAGGCCAGTGTGACCAAAGGGTCGGGAAGGTGAAGATGTACGATATCGAACTGAAATTTATAACGACGAAATTGATTCACCAATGACAATGAAATGGGAGTGCTCAAGAGAGTAAAAAGCCGACTTGAGCGAAACACGGTAGGGTCGGCGGGATCGAATCCACGAGGAGTTGTAGGCTCACTGGTCGTCAAGACATGAGAGTCAACACCTTTAAGCAAGAGGTTCTCATGTATTTCCTTTATAGCTCTTTCAATTCCCCCTTTTCGAGGATGGAAGTATCGACCGAGTTGGAGCACACGCATCTCTGTTACCTCACTTTTCTTAAGTCGATTTATTAATAACTTTGCCTGCATCAAAGCCCAAATGCCTGAGCGGATAAAGCAGATAAGATTCTATAGAAGCCACGACTTTAAGGGTCGGCACCGTGACTTCATCAGACAACTCGGGATTTCGAGTCAGTATGGTAATTGCTGCATCCATTTCTGCTTCGCTGCTAAAATCGAAAAGAAAGACGGTGGAATCTGCCAGCTCTTCAGCCACGCCTGATCTTTGAGCGACAATTTTCTTCTTCTTTAACAGGGCTTCAATAAAGGGCAGTCCCAAACTTTCGATCGAAGAGGGGAAGAAGAGCCCTTCACTTGCCTGCAGAATTTTGGAGACACTGTCCGTTTCCAACCAACCCATGTTGAGCAGGTGTTCTTGAAGTCCCCCTTCGCGAATGGCTTGCTCAAGAAAACGAGCCCGAGCTGAGAGCGGATCGAGAGTGACAACGAGGCAAACATTTGCATTCATTTCCTTTAATTTGCGGGCGACATGCAGGGTCACATTGTGGTTTTTATGATACTCAGGCCCTGCAGGATAAAACCAGTAACGACGCCCTTTGAGCACTTCGGGTAACACAAATTGCCCTGGGATTAAATTTGAAGGCGGAAGTGCAAACGGAACGTGCATCGTTTTAAGCTTTTCGCCAAACCTCTTTCGAAATTCTTTATTCATCCACGCAGTTTGTAAAAGGATAACAGTTAACCGTCGGTGCGCAAGGAAAAAACAGACCTTAAAGAAAAGAGCCCGGGCCACATATGTTACCTTTTCACGACTTGACGGACGTGTGATGTCGCATGGCTGCGCTGCAACAAGAAATGCGTTGTGAACCAGACACAACTCAATCGCGTGATTGCTCCGCCAGAACGAAAAAGTTGGAAAATTTGTAAAGTTTAAAATGACATCTACGTCAGATTTTTTGTGTGCCCATCGAGAACGTTGAACGTGTGCCCAAAAAAAATTTCGTGCCTTTGCCATTTCAACTTTTACGTTCACGGGATCGACTTTGAGCTTATTTGAACAAAAAACATGAATCTGCGCATCTGGCAAGTGTTCTCGTAGGCTCGCCAAGAAGTCCTCGACTAACCGTGCCCCACCCCCTGCCAGATTGTCTGCCAGGACACTGATCTTCATTTCACGCCTTTCGACTCAATTAAATCATCGCATCCAAAGTTAGCTTTGCAAGAGAAAGAGCTGAGAATAGCAGACTCGCAGGCTCTTCTCAATTTTATGGCAACAATTCTTCTCACACGGGCCTGCCTGACTCAGAACATGAGGCATTGCGAGCCTAAATGCGAGGCATCCTGAGTTTTTCCTTTTGCAGATCACTCCAGCAAACTTGTCAAATTTTTTACCACTGAGAACAGGATGACCTGAGAAACATTCTGTTACCCAGGGCTGATTCAGGTTTTAAAAATGCCAATAGGAAATTGGCATTTTTAAAACCTGAATCTATTTTTGTTTCTTTATTGAGCAATTTTACAAAATGGGATGTAGCAGGTACATTGCGCTTGTAAACTCATAACGTAACTCTGCCACGATTGAGAGGCTCTCATGGATAAGCCCGTAATTCAAGTGGATGCTTTTTTGCGCAAAGTATCGCCAAAGTGCGTGACACACGCAAATCTCAAGGTTTGAGATATTCACTTCCATTGCTAGCTTTTTGTGTACTTTTTACAGAATTTGTGGGCAATCGCAGGCAGCGACAACGAGCTGCATGGCTTAAAGGTAACTGGGAATGGATCTCTCAACTGGCACAGGATCATGGGCTGGAAGGAAATTTTGATTCGAGTCCGTCGCAGTCCACATTGAGTCGATTTTTTTCTAAAGGCGACGAATACGCCATCAAGCAACTCTATCTTGCGGAACTGCGCCTCCGAGAACTAAACAATTTTAAAGAAGCTCAGAGAGATTCGCCGACGGTGGCCAGTGAACTTACTCAATACTGCGTTGACGGAAAACGTCGAGAAGGGTGCATAAGTGAGGAGACTGGCCGCACTGAAATCGATCTGACCATGATGAATGCAGGCACCCGCACCGTGCACCTCTGGGGGGTCTGCCCTGATAAAGAAGGTGAAGCTGTCACAGCGCGAAAAATAATTTCGATGTACGGCTCTGAAATTCCTGCAGGACTTTTTACGTTCGATGCCGGCATTACAGGTCCTGGATTTATATCAGGTCTTGTGCATAAAGGGCATTTTTACATTGCGGCAATCAAAGGAAACGCAGGCAAAGTCTTCAATGAAATCCAGTCAGCGGACTGGGCAAAGAGTGCGATGAGAGCCACTGTTTCAGAGAAGAAAGCGCATGGTCGGCAAGAAACTAGGACAATTGAAATCTTACGGACAACAGCATTTCCTTCACGCTCCCTTTCTAAATACACAAAATGCGGAAGCGTTTTGCGCGTCACGCGTGAATTTACAGAAGGTAAAAAAACAAGCTGCGAGACGCGCTACTTTATTGCGAGCAAGGGCTTAGGAACACTAACTCCCCTCGAATTTCTAGCTCGTGTGCGTGCTCATTGGATCCAGGAAAATGGATTGCATTGGTGCAAAGATGCCATTTTGGGCGAGGACGATCTACCAAAGCAGTCGCACAAAAGTTCACGACTGCTAGGCTTTATGAAGTCGATCGTTGTGTCACTGGGGTATCAGCTCCAAAAATCTGTTCAAAAATTTATCGATCTTTGTGCAGGAAATCCAAGGAAGGTCATTGAAAGTTTGTTCTATTCGGGCTGACAAAACAGAACTGCCTAAAATTGAAAAGACTAAACTGCAAGTTTAACCGCACAAAAAATCATGCCTAAAAAAAGAAGATGACGAAGATTTTCCAAAGATCAAGGAGGATCAAACACAAAAAAGTGAAAAAAAATAGATTCATGATTTGAAATGGGGTGGCCAATACTTTCTTCTCTAGCAGAGATTGTTGCCCCATTTCAAATCATGAATCAGCCCTGCAAAGGAGACTGGTGTGAGTTTGTGGAAGGATGCGGAGGTCCGACATCGTTGATGAAGCCAGGTTCCTTGTTTCCCATGGGGGGGATTTATGCCGAAGTTGTGACATTATGCCATGAACATCAGCTCGAAGAGGGATGCGCAGTTGTGCATGAACTTTTGCCTGAAAACAATCTGCAATTGGCAAGTGTGCTTGCAATTGGTGTTCCCATCTTTATTGCAGGAAAATTGCATGCTGTTCTCGCATTTCGTAGTCCTCTTCAAAAAGAGCGGCAAAGCTTTAGTGCGCGGGAAAAGGCCCTGCTGCGTCTGACTGCTCAGTGGTTAGAGGGCGAACTGGAACGAAAACATGCAGAAGAAGACAGACGTCGCATATTTTCACTTTCAAATGACCTCCTTGCCGTGATTGATTTTAATGGGGGATTCAAGGATGCAAATCCTGCGTGGGAAAGCATCCTCGGATTTACGCGCGACGAAATCATGGATTCAACCTTTATTAATTTTTTTCATGCCGAAGACTCTCCGATGGTTCGTTCTTATATTGCTCAGTTGTTGGCGGGTCGTCGGGTCAAAGCCTGCGAAAGCCGCTTTCTTTGTAAGGATGGGTCGTTACGTTGGATGTCTTGGAACGCCGTTCCTTTTTTACAAGAGCAAACGATTTACCTTGCCGCCCACGATGTTACGGAAATTAAAAATACTGAAAATGCTTTACGAACAGCCAAAGAAGTGGCTGATCAATCAAATCGATCGAAAGGAGAATTTCTCTCGTGCATGAGCCATGAGGTGAAAACTCCGCTCAATGCCATTATTGGAATGGCTGACCTCCTTGAAGAAACAACCCTTGAAAGGGAACAACAGAATTACTTGGCGATTCTCAGACGTGCTAGTTTGAACCTCTATGAACTGATGGACGATATCTTAAACCTGGCGCGCATTGAGTCTGAGTTTGTAAACCTTGAACATCTCCCTTTTGAATTGGAGTCTGTGGTGCAACGCATTCGCGAGCTTCAAAATCCACATGCTTTTCGTAAGGGACTTTCGTTTCACTGCGTTATCAATGGGGATGTTCCCTTAAAATTAATGGGCGACCCCAAGGCTCTCATGCAAATTCTCATGAATCTCGTTGGTAATGCAGTCAAGTATACCGAAAAAGGTTTTGTAACCTTAAGGGTGGGAAATGATCCGCGTGGCTCAACTCCAGGTGCATTGCTTTTTTCGGTTTCCGACACTGGAATTGGCATCCCCTCTGATAAACTCGATCATATTTTTGAGAGGTTTACTCAGGTCGATTCGAGTCTCACACGCCGATATGGCGGCACTGGGCTGGGCCTTGCCATTTGTAAGCGACTTGCTGAGCTGATGGGAGGCGAAATTTGGGTTGAAAGTGAAGTCGGCAAGGGAAGCACATTCTACATCAGTTTACGCTTTGAAGCGGCACGCTCGGTCCCACGCGTGCCCGAGCGGCCCGCGCTGACGGGTTGGAATAAAGAGCCTGCCGCACAGAATCAAGGCCACGTTCCAGCGCCTGAAGTGGAGCGCGTTGTTCGCGTTCTTTTGGTTGAAGACTCCGCAGACAACCAGCTCTTGATGCAAGCCTTTTTAAAACCTCCTCACTACCATGTCGATGTTGCCGAAAATGGCCGTATTGGAGTGCAGAAATTTTGTGAAGGCACCTACGACGTTGTGATTATGGATATTCAAATGCCTGTGATGGATGGTTATAGCGCAACCCAGGCGATTCGGATGTGGGAAAAAGAACAAAACCGTGAGGCGATTCCTATCATTGCTCTTTCCGCCAATTCTATGAAGGAAGATATCGACAAAAGCCGCATTGCGGGATGCACAACTCACTTGGGAAAACCACCTAATTTTCGTTACCTTCGAGAAATCATTCACCGCTGTTTGCGCAAGGAAGCCCTCCCAGTTCCCGTTGTCGAATCACTTGAAAGTCGCAATGTGGTGCAAGATTCCCAGAAGTCTGGCCAGGGAGATGATGCCAATGTCATTCCGCTTGGCAGCGCTATTCGACGCATGGTGCCTGTCTTTTTAGCGAACCGTGCAAAGGACATTTCAAAAGCGCGGGCATCTTTGAATGTTCATGATTTTGAGTCCATTCGCCTCATCGGGCACAGCATGAAGGGTTCTGGACGAAGCTACGGATTTCCTGCCATCAGTGAACTCGGTGCACGACTTGAGGACGCCGCTCAGCTCGCAGATCCGGATGGTGTGCGTAAAGAACTTCAGGCTCTTGGAAAATGGCTCGATTCAACAAAGTTTGAATCGTCCTTTGCCTAATGTGCCAAGCAGTGAACTTCGGCTCACATATGACGTTTTAAAATATCGGGGTCGGAGGTTTCGTCGAACTTGGTGTGGCATTTTCGACATCGGTAGTGAATATAAATGGGGGTTGCAGACACTCCAAAGAGATTCCAAAACCATCCCCACGTTGTGTACGTTTTTTCGGGCTCGACCATAAAGTGGCTGCGGTCGTGACCACAGGGGCATTTTGAGATTTGCTTTTGAGCTGGAAGAGGGGGTTGTTCTTTTGAAGTCACACGGAGTACTCGCAACAAAAAATATGAATTGAAATGCATTAATTAAGCACACAGCTCAATACAATCATTTGCAGTATTTCTCAACAACCTCAAAAAGCTCATCAATGTCCATAGGCTTTTGAATACGGGCAACCGTGTGAGGCAGTTGCAATTTGTCTTGTGAGTTTCCTCGGGCAGTCGTGATGATAATGGGAATATCGTCAAGGACGCCCGCATAGACGGTTGTGATGAGTTCGAGGAATTTTAATCCATCCATCACGGGCATCATGAGGTCGAGAATGATACAGCCGGGTTTTTGAAGAGGAGTACAAGTGGTGAGGAATTGAAGTGCTTCCTGCCCATTGCCAGCCTCAAAGACTTCATATTTTTCAAGCTCAAGTGCGAGTAAAATACTTTGCCTGACATCAACGTCGTCTTCGACAACCAGTACTTTTTTACCAGACATCAATGGTCCTCGTTCGGCAATATGGAGCTGCTCCCTTTCGGGAAGGCGACGAAAAAAGTAGAACCCTTGTTGAGTTCACTTTCAACCCAAATTTTTCCGCCATGAGCTTTGACGATTTGATGGGTAATAAACAGCCCGAGGCCAAGTCCACTGACCTCATTTGCATCGATGGCTCTTTCAAAGCGATCGAAGATTTTTTCTTTTGCTTCCAAAGAGATTCCAATCCCATTGTCTTTGACCGACAAATATATCGTGTCGTTTTTATTTTCAACCCGAACCAAAACAGGGCCGCGATTCCCGTAACGAATGGCATTTGTCAGTAAATTTGTGAGCACCTGCTCAATGCGCATTCGGTCCCATTCGCCGTAGGAATCATCACATAATGTTATGATGGGGGAGGCATAATTTGCCTCTGCAAATTGCTGGCTCATGCGTTCACAAACTTCTTTGACCAAATCGCAAAAGCAGAAATATTCTTTTTCGAGCGTCAATTTGTCTGAGCGTATGCGCGAAACATCAAGCATGTCATCGATAAGCCTTGTCAGGCGAGCGACCTGTTTTTCTGTTTGAGTAATGATGGCATCGACGCGATCTTTTTCGTAAAGGCGGGAGTCGCCTTTTTTTGAAGCGCGCTGAAAAATCTGCGCTTGAAGTTTAAGTGACGTCAAGGGAGTTTTGAGTTCATGTGAGGCAATAGAAAGAAATTCATCCCTTGCAAGTACAGCTTCCCTTAAGCCTTCAGCAAGGTTTTCGATCCGTTGTCTTGCGAGCACTTTGTCGGTGACATTGATGGCGTGCAAATATATTCCGTAAGGTTTAAGTTCGATATCTTCGACCCTCGTATATGTCACATCAAGATAAGTCTCTTCAGGAGCACGGCCCGGATGGCGAATGAGCCGGGTGAGCATCTCTCGGGCAACAAAGGGAACGCCCGTAGCATAGACGTTTTTCATCAACATCAAAAAGGGTTGGTCAACGAGTTCAGGGAGGGCATCATGAAGAGATTTTCCGATAAGTTCTCTCCCGCCCACAAGCTCTATGCAGTTCGGATTCACTTTCTCGAAAATAAAATGGGTACCTCTCAAGAGCGCCATTGAGGCTGGAGAATCGACAAAAATGGCTTCCAATTTTCGCTTTTCGGCTTCGATGCGCTGATTGACTTCCATCAATTCTTGTTCGGCCCGTTTTTGTCTGTCGATGTCTGTGCAGGACCCAAACCATTTTGTAATATTTCCATGTTCATCTCGCACGGGAAGCGCTCGTCCTAAAAACCATCGAAACTGAGTAGAATCGTGTTCTTTGAAACGGTATTCAATATGATATGGTTTTCCAGTTTGTACTGAATTATACCAAGTATTCAAGCAGGGCTCAACATCATCTGGGTGAAGAATAGGGGTCCACGACTGATCTCCTATTTCACCGCGACTGAAGCCTGTAAATTCGTACCAACGTTCGTTATAGTAGTCGAGAATTCCATCGGGTTCGGCGGTCCAGATGATTTGATCAACCGAATTTGCAAGTTGGCGAAATCTCGCTTCGCTGGCTTCACGCAGAGCTTCAGCGGTTTTCTGATCATCGATGTCTGTGGTGGTTCCTATCCACTCGGCAATTTCACCCGTGTTGTCGAAGATTGGAACGGCACGAGAAACATGCCAACGATACGCTCCATCTGCCATGCGCAAACGGTGCTCGCAGCTGTAAACATTTTTACTTTGCAGTGCGGCTTGCCAAAGCGATAAAGTGAGAGGCAAGTCGTCGGTATGAAGGGCATGCATCCAGCAGTCGCCAAGGTTTTCTTCTAATCTGGTGCCGGTTGCGGTGGCCCATCTTTGATTGAAGCCCGTTGCATTTCCTTGGGGGTCGGTTTGCCAGACGAGTTGAGGCATGGCTTCAGTAATTGATTTCAATCGACTTTCACTTCGCTCGGCAGCGCGTCTGGCTACAACATGATCTGTGACGTCGTAGGCAAAAGCCATGACTCCATTGGGATGATCCTCTTCATCAATGCTGGCTTCATAAATATAATTCGCAGGGTAAACCACCAGCTGCGCTGGTGGACTCACCAAGTTTGACGAATCCGGGAAGAGGGACCAGGCTCCGGATTGTGAACCGCTTCAAAGTTTCACGATCCGGAGTTGAGATTGGAT
>JBIIEI010000099.1:0-19435 GCA_044237915.1 Silvanigrellaceae bacterium
GAATAACTTATAGCGATTCGGCCCTGCAGACGAATATCAAAGGAATCAGCGTGAACACATGGCAAAAAGTTCAGCGATTGACTGTTTTGGCCGCAAAAGAAAGCGCACTGGAAAATGGTCGCACAGTTCGCATGGATGCGACTGTTGTAGAAACCAACATTGCTCACCCTCTGGATTCCAAGCTGCTTGTAGATTGTCTTCGCGTCATTTCTCGATGTGTTCATTGGATGCAAGAAAAAGGCCTCAAGAGTGCTATGAAATACAGCCACAAGAAAGGAAAAAAAGTGCAACTTGCAATTCTTAATGCCAAAGGCGAAGAAGAGCGAAGAGTGCATTACGTTCAACTTATCATTGGAGTGGGAGATGTTTGGAAACAGCTTAGCGATCTTGTTGAAAAATGCGAACAACTTCCTGCAGAGACCAAAGGTCGCCAGAAGCACATTGAACAACTCAGGCACGTCGAGTGCCACTTGGAGGCCATTCTCGCTCAGATAATTGCGCGAGTCATTGATGGACGATCTGTCCATTCCAGTGAGAAAATCGTTTCCATTTTCGAAGAACATTCAGACATCATCGTCAAGGGCAGACGTGACACAGAGTTTGGGTACAAAGTTTTTTTCACGACAGGAAAAAGTAACCTTGTCATTGATTGTGAAATTGCAGAAGGCAATCCCGCCGACAGTGAAAAGTTCATGGATCTCCTGGAACAAGTGAACGAACTCTATGGTCGTTACCCACGTCAAACCACATGTGACGGTGGATTTTCCTCAAAAGAAAATGTGATTGAAGCCAAAAAACGCGGTGTCAAAGATGTTTGCTTCACCAAAAGATGCGCGATGGATCCTGAAGAAATGTGCAAAAGTCGAAGCGTATTCAAAAAACTCGCCAGGTTGCGGGCCGGAATCGAAAGTAACATCTCTGCCCTCAAACGTGGATATGGGCTTGGCCGAGCAATGTGGAAAGGGTTCGAGGGTTTCAAAGCGTATGTTTGGAGTGCTGTCGTCGCTTACAATTTTATGCTTCTGGCATCGTAGAAATTGTGCAGAGGCTGCCTGCTTTGCCGCAGCTGGAAAGGGGTTTTAAAAACGCATTCACATAGCTTTCAGTGCACCGGCACAACGTGACGGCCTGAAAAACTTTTTCTTTTTACTGTCTGCGGCTAACGAAGTCAGACAAAAACAGCAAAAACTGGATGGACACTAGTTACACTTGAAGACTCTACGATGGGATACGCCACCTACATCCATAGTCCATTGGGACTTACACAAAATATTTGCCGTATAACAGGTTTGGTCAGTGACGTTGCTATATACATCACATTGTGAAATGCCACCCAGTCCTGAATCTGGAGCAGAATCAATCTGTGTATACCACTTCATTCTACCACCACCGCCGCCAGGCGGAGAAGGAGGCACAGGTACTGCTCCACATCTTGGAGTACCGTTGCTATTAATGCCAATCATCATCTCGCCTGAATAGCAGCTTCCCCCCGTAATGCTCTCTGCAAAACCGGCAGTGTTTGCACGAATCGCATTGTTTGCATTTGCCGCGTTACTCGCGTTGTCTGCTTGGAATGCCCTTCCTGCCAATGTCGACATGGCTGACAACCCCGCAGTTTGTGAAAAATTGGGATACCCACAAATGACATTGGCACCCGACATATTCACCAGCACTTGGTTTCCAGGGCAGGGATTTGCGTTTACACACTTCGCCAATTTTGTCCGAGAATCGAACCCTTGGGAGATCTGACCCGCAGTACATGCCGTCGCGGTAGTGCAAATGGCTTCTTTGGTATCTTTGTTGATGCCTACCAATGTTTGCCCTGCCTGACACGCAAGTTGCATGCACACGGCTGCACCAAACTCGTCTGCTCCTGTCTTACTTTGAGTTGTCGTACACGTTTTATAATCCGTTCTGTCAGGGTCAAGTTTAACAAAG
Organism: Silvanigrellaceae bacterium; assembly: GCA_044237915.1. GTDB lineage: Bacteria > Bdellovibrionota_B > Oligoflexia > Silvanigrellales > Silvanigrellaceae > JBIIEI01. The sequence goes on from JBIIEI010000099.1 coordinate 1,939, forward strand.
GCACTGTTGTCGAAAAGAAACAGCCTTTTACCTTTCGTATCTGCCGAGCGAAGTTGAGTCCCCGCCAATTTTTTGCTTGCCCTCATCTGTCGAATTTCCCAACCTACTGAGACAGCATCCGCTGCTTTACACGGCCCAGCAGAGGCAACTCCATTGATCGGAGGACATACGGGTTGCATCCACGTTGTAACGCTTAAAGGACAATCATCCGTGGCAGATGTCACTCCCGGACATCGCGTTGCATCCATCCTGTAAAATACGCCGGGTCCGGCAATGGGAAGTGGATCTTTGAGGGTGGGATCGTACATTGTGAATGCATATCCTGTACGTGAAACTGGGACCCCATTGTTCAGCAATGGAACATTTTTAACATCCTTCACTTGTTGAATATTAAAATACCCTGTGTCGTTCGTGGGGCGGCAGTCATTCGCAAAAACAGGTTCAGGATAGCGAATACACTTGCGAAGAACAGATCCTGCAGCTGATTTTGTCCTGCTTGCGATTAAAGTACCAGGATAATTTGCCAACCGATCGAGCTGACCTTCAAGTTTGTCAATGTTCGACAAGGTTTGCAAGGCCTGGGCGTTTTTGCTTTGATGAGACATCAGCTGAGAAAACCCAACCATCGCAACAGACATCACTCCCATGGCAATCATCGCTTCAGCGAGTGAAAATCCACGTTCACTCGAACGACATTTGCAAAAAACACTGAGTGTTCGGCACGTTGTACATCGCATGGCTTCTTTAATCCCCTTTTCGCAGTTGACGGTGTCTGTAAAATGACATCGGCAGCAGTTGAAAGGACTAAAGAAATATTTTTTGATTTTTTGGGAATGAATTTCCAGTTACGTAATTTATCTCTCTATTCAGGAACATGTTAAACGAGACAAGCCCTGCAATAAAAAGCAAAACAAGACTCGTCCTCTAAAAAGGAATCATCAAGCTGCATGAGCTTTCTACAGTGCACATAAAATATTAACCGTTGTCGGACAAAGCTAAGATGTTTAGTTCATGAAATGACACATTTTTAGACTCACAGGTTTTTGGTATAGAAATTGCTTCCACGGAATAGTGAGAACTTTCTATTTTAAATTCAAATATTTGGCAAATAGGAAATGGGATTCAGCAATGATGAAAAGAACACTCTTGATTTCTATTTCACTGTGGATGTGTGCTGCGGCATGCGTTTCAGCCCCGGCAAAACAAGAACCGGAAATTGCTATCCTTAGCCTCAAGGATATCTCTATGGAAGGGGCTCCTTGCTCTGAATACATCGGTGAAGCTGCCATTTCAAAAGCTTGGAAGCTGCTTGCAGTCGAAGAACGAGGCCTTGAACCTCAAGAAGCGTTTCCAGACTGGTCTCGTGAAACGATTACTTGGTCACCCGCACCTTGTGAAACTATTTATGCTCAACTGCGTCCCGAAAGCAAAGCTCGAAAAATCTTTGACCAAGCAGCGGTTGAGTTTCTCAGAAAATAACTCGTCAGCATTTTAACTCACTCATAAATGCAAAGTTACTTTATAGAGTATTTTATGCCTGAGCAATTGCTAGAATTTCGTTTATTTCTTGCAAACCAATGTTACGATTTTCCCCAAATGGAACTTTCATTACAGCCATGACTCTCGTCGCAATTCCAGCATGATCAGACGCTTTAATTCCATATTCCGACAATTTAGTTTTGGCGCCTAAGCTTCTAAAAAAGACCTCTGTTTTAGTTATTGCTTGAGTTGCAATTGCAACTTCATCACTGCCTTGCAGGCCCCAAACCCACTTGCCATACTGTGCTAATTTCTCTTTTTTATTACTGATTTGATGCTTCAAAAGAGCAGGTAATATCACAGCAAGTGTTTGAGCATGATCGAGGTCAAAAGCACTTGTTAACTCATGGCCAATTTGGTGAGTTGCCCAATCTTGCACTGCACCTGCACCGATGACACCATTTAATGCCTGCGTAGCACACCACATTAAATTGGAACGCAGATCATAATCCTTGGGCGCTGAGAGTACCTTGGGTCCAATTTCAACTAAAGTAGAAAGGACAGCGCAGGCTTGCCTATCTTGTAGCGGGGTGCTGACATTTTTTGTTAAGTACTGTTCTGTTACATGGACAAAAGGATCGATAATTCCATTTATAATCTGTCGCTCGGGCAGTGACATCGTTGTTTCAGGATCCAGAATTGAAAATTGGGGGTACACCTTGCCCGATGCAAAAGAAAGCTTTGCAGGTGGAGTTGTCCGACTGACAACTGAGAAACTGTTCATTTCCGAACCCGTTGCAGAGAGAGTCAAAACGGCTCCAAATGGCAGAGCTTCCACGACGGGAGCCGACTTTGCAAGAATGTCCCAAGGCTCTTCGCCTTGAAATTTTGCAGCTGCCGCGATGAACTTTGTACCATCAATCACAGATCCGCCACCAACGGCCAATAGAAAATCAATTTTCTGCTCTCGACAAATTTGTACGGCTTTCATGAGTGTTTCATAGCGTGGATTGGCTTCAATCCCTCCAAATTCAGCCACTTCAAAATCTTTGAGCACCTCAAGAACTTGAGAAAAAACGCCATTCGATTTGATGGACCCACCTCCATAAGTAAGGAGGATATTTTTTCGTCCTGTTAATAAAGAAGGAAGAGCAGCAATTTGTCCTTTTCCAAAAACAATTTTAACAGGATTAAAAAACGTGAAATTAAGCATGCACTATCCCTTTATGAGAGTTTAGAAATCCAGATGTTCTAACCAAGAGGGAGAAACGATACTGCGCTACCCACAAAAGATCAAAGTCAACCTCCAATGCAGAGCTTTGTTTGAATGTCGAGCTCTAGAAGAGTATTGGGGTGGCAATGCAGAAAGGAAGTGATATTCACGGGAAGGCCTTGAGGGTCGAAGACTTAAATAAGCTCTGTGAACAACTTTCTCAAAGGAAGATTTATGACTACTTTTTCAAAAAAACATTCCCTGATTTTGTCATTATTATTTGTCAGTCACTTCACTTTTGAAGCCTTTGCATCGGCTCCCAAACCACAAGATGAGCCCTATCCTGGCACGCACTGCGAAGCGTCTATACAAATTAATAATGAGTGGTGGCTGTACCGAACTTCTTTTGTAAAAGAAGCTGAATTAAGCCTTCAACCTGCAACCGAACTCGAAGTCGATATCTTGCAAAACAGTCAATATGCAGCGCAGTCTATGACACGCTATGTCGGATCAGGAAGGTTTGAAGGAGTGACCGGCACCGGAACTCCAATCTCAGTCTATATCAATTTTGTGAATAAACGAGTGACATTCCATCATGCCGGGCGCACCATATCGGGGTATTGCGACAGAGAATAAAAACTTGCATTTTGAATTCGCGAGCAAAAAATACAATTTATTCCAAAACACTTGGTGAATCTGGGTGAGTTGAAGGAAAGGGCGGATCAATTTCTTTTATAGGAATTTTTCGCTCATTTGGCTGCTGAATGACGGGCGCAGCGGGACGTGGGTTGTTCTGTGGAGTCTTCACTTTTTCCATTGTAATTCTCCGTTTCCTTATCAACCAAAACCTTAGATGAGTCAAAGTAGTCATAGGAAGCTTAGCATTTCTTCCATGACATGTGCGTGACATATCCGTTACATTATTGTAATTCAAAAGCCAGATTTGGTTGAAGACCTTGAACCGTCAATTGCGGATTTTGATAAGGCAGGTGACTTTCTAAATCGAGGCACATTGCCGAAATTTCAGTTTTTTCCTGCGCTATAAATCTCGAAATGACACTTTGAAACATGGGATTCATTATTTTATGTGCGCTGTAAGTAAGAGTGGGGAGAAAACCTCTTGGAATTTTGTGAGTTCCTTGCGCGCCTGCTTCGCAGACAGAAAATTTTCTTTGAATCGAAAAATCTATTAACCTATAGTAACAAAGTTCAAAATGAAGATTTCGAATATCCTCTTTGCAACCCCAATAACGCCCATAAAGCGCTGCATTTCCGTAAAAATTCATAGACGCTGCAACAATCTCTCCATCTTTCATGGCTGCAATAAACAAGATATTTTCATTCATGGTTCGAAAAATTTCAACAAAAAATTCTCGCGTTAAAAGTGCGGGTGATTCTTTTTTGTCATGAGTCGAAAGATAAAGCTCATGCATAACAATCGCATGTTCTTCTGTGAGTTCAGACTTTGTAAATTCCTTGATGACAACATTTTCTTGGCTAATTTGTCTTCTCTCAAGTTGAATTTGACGCCTTCTTTTAGGCTTCAATTCACGAAGAAAATCATCAAAATTTTTGTAACTTTGATTGCGCCAATGAAATTGGTAGCTGTGACGAATCATAAAATCAGCCCCCTCAAAGAGCTCAAGCTCATGAAAAGGAAGAAATAAAAAGTGACAGGAACTCACGCCGCTTGAAGCGATGAATTCACTCGTTGCATTTAAAATTGCGCTCGCGACTTCTTGTCGATTCGCAGAGGGATGCACGAGTATTTTAGATCCCGTGACGGGAGTAAAAGGAATCGCCGAGACAATTTTTGGGAAATAGGAAATCCCACGTCTTTGGTATGCATTTGCCCATTGGAAATCAAATATAAATTCGCCAAAGCTATTCGTTTTAAAGTAGAGAAATGTCGCCCCTACCAACAAAGAATTCTGAGTCACAGTCATATAAATTGGATACCAGCCACTTGCATCTTTCAAGCATCCATTCGATTCCAATGCTAAAAAATGTTCGTGACGTGCAAAAGGAAAATTAAGTGGAACTAAAGCATTCCAGTCTGCATCTAAAATCTCAGAAATCTCCGTACAAATCCGAATGTCCATTCCAACAATTCCTTTTCGATCAGACCCTTCAACCTCTTGCAAGCCAAGAACAAGTACTCAAAGTGGAAGTTTTTGCACACCAAAAATCACTTGTGATTTAAAGCTTCGTCAGCGACCGTTGTTCCTCCAGTAGTCGCTTCGCTGTATTCACAAATTTCTTCGGTTGCAGACCACTGACATTCTTCATACTGCGGAGGAACCTGAAGTACCACTGCCCATAAAAAAAGAAGAGAGAGATTTAATGCTCTGTTTTTCATTGTTTCCTCCCCATTGAAGTTCTGCACTCTCTAAAAGTGTTGGTGACATCCCACAGGAACCATCTCCTGTTTTCTATATGTCGGAAACCTCCAATTTAGTTTGATATTCTGGTGCAAATATTCTGTTCTTTCAACAATCTAATGTTACGGCACTCACCCAACTTTAGGTGGTGCAGTTGCAAAAGACTTCTTTAATATTGGAGAGAACATTCACTGCTTTGGGAACATGGGAGGCTTCATGGAAATGAGATTCATTGGAATTGCAATAGCATTGCTTGCATTTATCTCAGGTTGTCGCGGATCTCACAGTCCCAAGTCTAAATCTGCTCCGCAATTGCCAGCCAAAGAAAATACTCAACCGCCGCCTCCCAGCACAGCTCAGCATGAGCAGACTCCTGAACCTCCTCAGAAAAATGCGCCTGTTGAAAAGCCGCCTCAATCTGGAGCTCCTCAATTACCCGTTCATTCTAACCTGGTTTCACTGGTAGCGGGGCACTACCACAATTGCGCACTCAGAGAAGCCGGAGATCTGTATTGCTGGGGAAGGAATGATTTTGGCCAACTTGGCACTGGCGAGCTTGCAACCAATCCTATCCCTCGTCAGGTGGCTCTTGAATCTTTTCATGCCATTCAAGTCAAAGCAGGGAAGAATCACACTTGTGCACTTCTCAAAGACAATGGGATTCGCTGCTGGGGCAAGAACGATTTCGGGGCTCTTGGACTCGAAGATAAAAGACATTCAAGGCTTCCCTCCACTCCACTTTTGCAAGCAAAAACTTTTAAAAATTTGGCCCTCGGTGGAGAGCACACCTGCCTCGCAGAAGATAAAAAGTTGATCTGTTGGGGAGCAAATTGGTTTGGACAACTTGGAAATACACTCAAGAATCGTTCGGATGGCGCGACGAGAGTTGCGAAAATTGAAAGCGAAGTTTTAGACCTCGCAGCGGGTTTTTCTCACACATGTACAATCATCAAGGAAGGAGGTGCCATGTGCTGGGGAAAAAATGACCTGGGGCAACTCGGGAATTCGAGGGGATCTTTCGCAACGACACCACAGAGTGTTGAAGGAATTTCAGATGCAATGCAGATCGCTTTGGGTCGAAGTCACACTTGCGTTTTACAGAATGGGGGAAAGATATTCTGTTGGGGCGATAACCAAAGTGGACAACTTGGAAATGGGAAGAAAAGCTCGACTATTCCAGTTCAGGTCTCAAAACTTCATCAACGCGCAGTTGAAGTGACTGCGGGAGCTGCACACACATGCGCACGTACAGAATCCGGAAAAGTCTTTTGCTGGGGAGCAGGTGCAGCGGGTCAACTTGGACAAGGGCAGTTTCTAAATTCGTCATTCCCCATTGAGGTCAAAAATCTTCCAGGAGAAGTCTCTCAAATTGTAGCAGGCTGGTTCCATACTTGTGCCAAGTTGAAATCTCACGCCTATTGCTGGGGTGACAATGGACAGGGGCAGCTCGCAAATTCGAGCAAGATACCAAGTTCTGTGCCGATTGAAATCCCGGGAATATAGTGATTAAATTCGAATTTTACAAAAAAGAGGTCGTCCCAATTGGGACGACCACCTTTAGCTAACTTACAGACTTAGAAAGAGGTTGGTTTTACCAACCGCCTCTTCCACCGCCGCCGCCGCCTCCACCGCCGCGAGGTCCACCGCGACTAGGACGGCCTCCGCCGCCGCCCATGCCTCTTTCAGGGGCACCGCCGCCTTCACGAGGGCGAGCTTCGTTCACTGTCAAAGGACGACCTTGAAAGTTCAAGCCGGCCATTTTTTGAATTGCTTCTTGAGCAGCCTCTTCTGTTTCCATTTCGACAAATGCGAAACCCTTCGAACGACCGGTTTCACGGTCTACAATAATCCTAACAGATGAAACATTTCCAACCTGTGAAAACAGGTTGCCAAGGTCATCATCTGTACATCCGTATGAAAGGTTCCCAACGTATAACTTAGTACCCACGACGTCTCTCCAAAAAAGACAAAGCACATCGCCTAGAATGCTTGAGCCCCATTGCCACTAAACTCTTCTCGACGACGAAATCTCTATCGGAGGACTATCAGAATTTCTAAAGTTTGTCATTAAATATCATCACCAACTTCTGCATTTGTTCAAAATAGTTGATATTGGGAAGCGGGCGGAAAAATTTGACGAATGAAAACCATTAAATAACCAAGACTTTCCACCTCAGGTCATCCCAGGCGCAAACTTGACGGGGAACATAGATTTCATGACTGCGACAAAATGCTGCATGAAAAACTACCGCGTCCCATCCTTACATAAGATCCCCAATTGGACTTCGACCTGTGCGTTAAATTCAGCTGTTGCCTGATCTTGAGGCATAAAACCTGCAAGGGTCGCCGCATTCGAGATTTCTAACCCTGTGATTTTTTTTTCTGCGAGGCGTTGGCAAAGCGGGCCGTAACCCGGAATGCCTTGCCCTTTTAGGAGCCCCTGAAAAGCAATGTAAGCAATTTGATAGGGACTGACGGGTGCCTGAGCAAGGGCATTCGCCGAAAGCATCAACACCACACTCCAAAAAAACTTCATATTGATCTCCTTTGCTAGGCCAGCATAGACAGCCATCCTTTTTGCCTTGCAGTCTCGAAGTACCAAAAGCAATCTGAGCGTTCAAATATTTTAAAAAATTCAATCTTACTGCGGCCTAGAAATATGGCATTCTTAATGGGGATTGACAACAGCAAAACTATCGTTTCCCATTACACACCTTGAATCTGGCTAAAACAGCATAATAAGAAACACCTTCAAGAGGAGATTATGTCTGTTTGCTATCAACCCCATTAGAATACATCAAATACATACTTTTTATGTGCGGGAGAGAAGGTCAAGCATACACTTGTTACGTTACAATTTCTCGCAAATAATTCATTTAAGCAGCCGAGGAAGTTTTCCCTTTTAGCTCTAAACACACATCCAAAAATTCTTGCTCCAGCAACATAAACGTGGTTTGGAGAGTTTCCAGCGAGCTTTTGAGAGCTCCTTCCTCCAGCAAGGAACAAAGCTCAGAAAGCCTATCCGCACCTAATGACGCACTACTCGATTTAAATGAATGCGCGACCTCTGCAATTTTTTTTGCATTTCCTTCCGCAAATCCTGCCTTCATGGACTCAATCTTAGAAGGAGAATCAGAAAGAAAAATTTCAATGATTTGCATCATCAGATCGGCGCCAAGCTCCTCATAGAAATTGGTGTAAACTTCTTCATTCAAATGCTTATGATCTTTATTATTAAACCCCTTAGCCATAATTTCGATGAGCCTCTCTGCTGAATCTTAATTCCAAAACATCAAATGCAAATTCGAAAGAAAATTTCAATCTCAGTTACTTTAAAAATTGATTTTCACATGCATCGTATGACTTTTTGAGCAAAAAAAAAAAAAAATACGTTCGCAAGTAGATAAGAACTTGGCGCAATTCTATCAGTCCAATTTTCGAATAATTCATGATATTATCAAGCGACAGCCAAAGGCAAATGAGGGGAAATATTTTCCTCGGATGCGTATAGAGCAGCGCACTTTGAATGCGCATGCTCTGGAAAAACCAAGAAAGAAATCGCATGGCACAAGATCTGCCAAATGTATTTTTTATGAATAACCTAAAAAGAGCTTAAACCTTACTTACGCTTTGTCGTTCTGACGACCTTGGCAGGCTTTCGGACCTTAGATGCGATAACTGCTTTCTTTTTGCGAGTTCTTTGCACTTTGAAAAAGTCTGTGACCTGAACCCTCAATGCATAGGCAAGATTGACGAGGCTTTCGAGGCTAGGCACAGCTTTCTGAGTTTCGATGTGGATGAGGGCAGCACGACTCAGGCTTGCTAACTCAGACAAGGACGCTTGTGAAAGGTTTCGACTATGCCTAATTTCTCGAATGCGCAGTCCAATATTTTTAATGAGATCGTCCATTTTAAACAAGTTCCTTAATATAAAGGTTTAAAAATTGTACTTACCACTACTTTTTTGCGCCGCACACTACTCTTCATTTTAAATCAGAGTTAGAATTTACGCTGTTTAGCAGCTCAAAAATACGCAATTATAATAATCAGAAGTCCATTTCATTACAGATTCTGAAAATTTAATCTACAACATTCTTTCTAGACAACTGTTCTTGACAGCATGTAATCAAGCCAAGTGTCAGAATAATAAACAAAGCTTCCCAAAAAAGACAAGGAGAATTGTGAAAAAATTTTGGCACGACTTTACTTTGCAAACCCATTGCAAATTCATATCTACGGATTCAAGCAGATTTTCACTTCAAAACACTCACTAACTCAGGTAAAAAGTTTCATTGCCTGAAAGTTGGTAACTGCGTTGTGAAAAGAAAACCAACCTTGCGCATCGTCTTACCAAAAACCGTAATTTGCACAAAAGGTGTTCTCAAATCATGGGACTATTGCTCAGTGGTGCTATAGTTGCATTATAAAATCGTGCACACCAAACATCCTACTTGAATTCTTCCTTTTCAAAGTTTTCATCACTGCATTAAAGAATTGCAATTTGTAAGAACGATATTCTACCGCTTGAGACAAAAGTAGCAAGTGTATTCTTTGAGAATTCAGACAATTTGACTGCACACATAATTTATTAACAAAATATGAGAAATCTTACTCAGAATGAGAAATGCAGAACAAGAAAATGAGTGCCCGAATGGTTTTGGACGATAGGATCCAAAAGTTAAGTTGTAGTGGAGTTTGTTTCAAGACCAACCTTTCTCTTATTTTTAATTTTTGTTCTTATTCTCTTCTTTTTTTTTTCAAAACAAGTCCGTTCATAAATTCTGCCTAATTCCATGGAGAAAGTTAGGTGAAAGATCCGTCATTCTCAAATGACGTGTCGTTCCATTAACTCCACATTCCAATCTTGGGCAGAGCTAAACTTTGAGAAATTCAGTTGGGTTTTCACTGAGAGACTCATCAGAATGGCCACCGTGCAGGCACAGGTGGCAACGGCCGCTCCTCAAAATAATTGAAATATTTCAGAATGTTATTCAACACGATTATCACAAGCCCCAATACTATTATAACTTTCACTAAAGGTGTTGCGGTCGAATGCCGATGTTACATTTGGGTTGCTTGATGCCCATCCAGGGTTGAGCTGGTGTTGCAAATGAATATCGGCAGGTGATTTCATGCGGACTTTTTATCGAGGATATCAACGAAAATTGATGAGTTCAAACTTACTTCATATTTTGATGCTGGCTCTTCTAGTTATCGTATCGTGTGGCAAAGGGGAACCCAAAGAGAAGGGTCTTGAGGTCCCTTCTCAAGATCGGTCGGGCAACACACAAAGCTCCGACACAACAATTCAGAGAGATTTGTTCGATTTTAAAGTAGGGGTCCAGATTGTTGCATTCAACGAGTTGTTACCTTCTTCTACCGAAGGTCCGCATGTTGAATCTTTTGTCGTGGACGTCTTAAATTGTGTGTCTGGACGAGAAATCCTTATGCACGATACAAAGGTCTCCGGCGAAAAGATTCGATTGAAACGAGGCGACCGCGGTTGTTCACTTTCACTGCGTTCCTTTAATTGGAAAGGTAAAGTTTGGGAAAGCATGAATGGAGAGACCGCAGTTGCTCCTAAAGCATTGACTTTTCAAGCAAAACAATCAGGTGGGGCATCAGAAACCGTAACAGTTAAAGCACCTATGGGAATTCCTAATGGTGTTTCGGAAGTATCTCCGTCTGCACTTTTTACCGTTTCTGAGCATGTAAAGCCTTAATGATTTCTTGTTTCCTTATATAATGCACTTCGATTTTTCCCTCCCCTAACTTGCTTAAAGCATTTATCAGTAGTTAAATAATTTCTAGACATCAAGTTTACTAAAATACGTGTGCGTTGACCTGACCAGAAAAGGTTTAGTGGAATGAGACTTTTTTGTGCTTTTGGTACTTTGTCACTTTTGAATGCATTTTCAGTTTCTTTTGCAGCAGAGCTGGTTGAAACCGAGCAACAACCCCTTACCGAAATTTCCACCGATCACTCACAGCCACAGTACGAGAGTGACAGTGATCCAATTGGCAACTTGTATTCTCCATTTCGTCAGTTCCTGAATTTGTCGCTGTCTTTTGCAACGACGAGCCCCGTGGGTTTTCCATTGCTCGATTTTGGCCGACGTTGCTTTCCATCGAAGAAGCTTTTTGAAATTGATCCTGATGCATCATCATTTTCCGAAAGTACTGCATATTGGATGGTGTGGCTCGCGCGAAGTTCTTACTATCCTATAAAAGCCATCGAACCCATGCTGCAACATCATCAATTTTCAGAATGGAAATTCGTCCAAGTCGACCGAACTGGATTCTATGCCTTTGTGGGGCTCTGGAAAGATACTCTCTTTCTTTCCTTTCGGGGTTCCCAGGATCTCACTGATTGGATGGAAAACTTTGACCTTGCCGAATCTGACGCAAGCCAGTGGGGCTATCGTGGTAAAGTCCACCGAGGTTTCGATGAAGTTCTTCAATCAGGGTATGATCAAGTCCGCAGTACATTGGAGGCCATGGGAGGTAAATCCAGAACCATCTGGGTCACGGGACATAGCCTCGGGGGCGCATTGAGCCAGCTTGCAGCTGCTCGCCTATCAAGAGAAGGTTTTAATATAAAATCCGTTTATACTTTTGGACAACCCCGCATTGGAAATGATGAATTTTCTAATGAATTCGAGTCTTCATTCAAAGGTTCAATCTATAGAGTCGTCAATAATTTAGACCTTGCCGCACGCATGCCTCCTCCTCTTCAAGCCGCCTCTGAATTTTTATCTCTCTTTCCTCGTCATAAGCAACTTCAGGATACTCTTCGTCAAGCTATTCATTCGAGAAAATACACCCACACTAAGCAAACAGCTTCCTTAAATGAGTCAGGCAAGCTGGGAGATGCGCGGCAATTTCAAGAAGAAGATGATCGGATTTACTGGAAATCGATTCAGGGCGGACTGTTTGAGAAGGACCTTGGAAGTCTTTGGGTTAAAAAGTCCATTGGCGCTCTCATCGACCATCACCCTGATGTGTACATCTGCAAGGTCTACAAAAGCGTCGGATTTCATTAAGGATAAAAGACCGCTCGTTTGAGAGTCGTGCGCTCTTCCCACCCAGGCAAATCTCATTCAGATTCATAGAATCGTCATCAATACAATTCCCAGTTGCAAACCTCAAAAAACTTCATTAACTACCTATCGCTATGACCTCGGACGAGTGGAGCGGACTTATCCAAAGTCGTCCCAACTTGAATGTCGATCCATTTTTTCAAAATGGTGAATTATTCATATAAGTAAATTGCGAATAAAAGTCTGGAGCTGAGAATTATGCCTTTTACCCTGAAGAAAATTCAGATCATTGCAGTTCTCCTTTGGGGAAGCTTTTGCATAGATGGGTTTGCACTCGAAGGTGCTGATCTCAATACTCTCTTAGATCAAAGTGAGTGCAATCCAACTTTTCTGAATTCAACAAACAGAATCCTTTGTCTGCAAACTTCAAGTCTCGGAGATGGGATTACGGAAGTCAAAGATAAAGAATCAGGGCAGAAAGTCTTTTACCAGACTGAACATGACGGATTCCCTTATGAAAAATCAATTCGAGATCACTTTTTAATTCAGTGGAACAAATCGAAAAAGACAGAACCTGCTTTAAAAGACTACATGGTCGATGCCTTCCGAAGAGTTCCAGAAGGCTTGACTCTTATTGGTAAATTCCATTCAGACCGTCCAACCATCATCTATGCTCACGGCTGGACTCCCAGCGAGGAGTTTCTCGACCCTTTTAATAATGGTGAAGGATGGCGAAAAGCAGGATTTAACACCCTTATCTTTCGCTGGCACCGCGCAGCCCTTGACCTCGGGACTTGCCCCTTCCTTTTTTCACTGCCTCTGACTTGCCCTAAGGTTGCAGAGCAGCGTATCTGGAATCGTTCGCACTCTGTTGGCGAGACTTTGGTCACGGAATTCAAAAATTTCTTTGAATCTGTGTCTCCCGAATACAATCAAGAAATTCGGGTAACAGGGGATTCTCTCGGAGCTCAACTCGCTGTTTATCTTGCCTATAGAATGTATGAAGAGCCTTCGCATTATCCCCGACCCACACGCGTCGAATTGCTCGATCCTCACGTGGGAGCAACGAAATTCAAAACAGCAGATCCTTTTCCAGTTGATTCACCTTTTGTACCTCCACAGCACCAAGACATTCGCGGCAGAAATTGCAGTCAGAAAGACTCCCAAACCGAGATCGCCTGTGTGTTAGGGAATGCCATGGTTGTCTTGCAGGAAAAGTATTCTGTTGCTGTAGTCATTTACGGAGCTGTTGTTTCTTGGGGACAAGGAATTTTTGGTGCGCCAAGTATGTACGATTTAAAACGAGTGACAAACTACTATGAAGCCAATGGAAGCATGCTTTGCACGCGTTCATTGTTACGTAAAAACCACCCCGACTGCGGTGTTGGGCGGTCACATTCTTTAGTGGCTTCGCAGCACCGTAGCCCCATGCTTGCGTATTTTTGGTCCATTTCTGAAGCCAATTTACCTCAAGAGGGACTCCACTCTCAAACATCTACAGATTCCTTGCGAACACATAAGCGTTGGATCCGGCAAAAGTCTGAAGGAAAATATTGCAATTCTAAATTTCACGGAATTACACTTCACCAAATGATGTCAGGAACTTTCGGCAGAACTTCGTATAGTAAAGAAGAATATTCCAAAGAAATTCAAGTCCGTTTGGGAATCCGTAAAGCAGATGCTGACCAATGCGCAAACGCCATTTCATTTACATCCGATCGCTACGACTTCAATTCGCTCTCTTCGTCAACTTCATCGCCCTGAGTCGCACGCTGAGAAGGTGGATTCTTCCCAATAACAAAATCGACGATCTCACCAATGGCGCAATGCTTTTCAATAGGATGACGAAATGGCTTCGAGAGGTCTAATCGATAGACATTTCTGCGACCTTCCCTTTCCCGCACAATGTATTTACCGTCTTCAAGTTCTGCCACAATTCTCTGAACTGCACGTTCTGTAATTCCCACTTTGTCGGCAACATCACGCAGCCGCATACGAGGTTCTGTTGCTAAACAAATAAGCACGTGCGCATGATTGGTGAGAAAGGTCCACGAAGCATGTTCGGCATTCAGTTTCACCTCATCGGTCATCTGGTGTTCCCATCCTTTACTTTCAGCGGTTACTGCAAATCGCAAGACTTTAGAGATGAATATTACTAAACTTTAGCCTGCATCGATATGTGATCTCAAATTTTTCTGGCCCTAAAACAAACTTTTGTCCCTCCGAAACCCCATCGCTGGGGACTAAATTTTGACACCGAAAACCTTTCGCATCCTCGCGCTGGATTGAAAACCTGAATTCTCTTTCAGTTCAGTGCTATCCTTTTTGCATAAACCACTTTCGTCAAAATCAAGCATCAGGAGTCTCAATGAAGGGAATGCGTTTTCTAGCGACACTTTCAGCTCTTTCCACTTTGGTCTTGCCCAAGTTAGCTTTGTCTGCAAACGGCTGCTTTGATCAAAATTCTTGGTATCCCTACATATTTGAGAGTCAGGGTAAATACGTAGGAATGCTCATGCAGATGACGCAAGATGCCCTCAATCGCTCAGGAATTAAGACAGAGCTGTCTCCTCGCTGTCTGAAAGAAAACGCTGCCAAAGGTATTTCTGACTTGGTCATTGGTGTGTCGTACAAAGCGGAACGCGCTGAATTCTTGGAGTACCCCCCTAAAACCGAAAGTGAATCCACGGCCTGTTCTTCAGAATTTAAGATGATTTGTGCTGCCTATGTTGTTGTAACAAGCCATGACGAAAAGGTCGAATATGCGGGTAATAACAAGCTCATTCCAACTCCTGTTCGTGCACCCCAAGGTTATTCCATTACAAAAGATCTCGAAAGTGAAGGCATCAAAGTTGACGTCTCAAAAAACGACATTGTGAATCTTAGAAAGTTGCTCCGGGATAAAACGGGCAGCGTGGTTATGATTGCGCCTCAGGCTGAACTCTTTGCCAAAGAATCTGAATTTAAAGGGAAAATAAAAATCCATAAAAAACCAATGACTTCAAAATCCTACTATCTTGCATTCTCGAAAAAGAGTTCATTAAAGCCAGAGGAAAAAAGCAAAATTTGGAAGAATTTGCAAATTCTAGCAGCGGACTCTGCCTATATGGAAAAGATCGTTAAAAAAGCGACCGAAGTCGCTCCCGATGGAAAATAAAGTAACTCATTTTTATTTATACAAAAAATTAGCTAACCAGAAACAAAACAACTTGCGTCAATATCTATTGTAAAAGTCGTTGATTTATCAACTTTAGAGAACATAACTCTTTGATCTGCTCTGTGCATCGTATGACTTCTATCCGAAAATGCACTGCATTCTACTTCCTTGAACATACTGCTTATACTTTCGCCAATTTTGCACTGCATTGAAATTTTTTCGGTCGTTCCGAGAACTTCTTTGGCATTTGTTCTTTTTATGGATGTGGCCTTTTTCAAAAAAACGAGCGAACATTCGATGCCTAAATCCGCATTTACGACAGCGATTTTTTCACGTTTTCGAATGACGGTTTCATCGATGTACTCGACGCCTGAATTGTTAGTTACTTTAATTCGCCACATGATACTGGGATCTTTTGAAGTTTGAGCTTGGCTTTTGTTTTCTGCTAAAAATAAACTGAGTAGGGTCACCATGCCAATCGATTGAAACATTGATAGCATGTCAATTTCTCCTTACTGAGCTTTTTTGCGCATTTTTCTGCACAATTAAAAGTCTGTTCCATTGCGGATTCAAAGAGATATCGACATTTTAATTATATTTGTTGAGATAAATGATGAGCCAAAAAACTGACTCATCTTCAGGGATGAGGTTAATTCAAAATATTCTTTTGATTGAGGTCAGAAACTCCAAGTGTGAGGGAGCCTGAAGAAATTTGCTGACAAGTGGAATCAAAGAAAAAGGATCCATAGTAACCACGTAGACAAACATCATTTTCAGTCGCACCTTTGCAACTTGAAAGATCTGCCGTTCCTTCAACGGTGAACCACTTCGAAAATCGATTCTCTTTCCAGCGCGACCAACCGCCATCTTCTTTTTGGTAAAGATATGCTTTGCTGTTGCGAAGAAAGACATTCGCCCCTTTGGGCACGATAAAATAGAATTGATAGAGTGGAACGCCGTTCTCGACGAGGCTCGTTTTTTTGCACCCATTCAAAATAGGCATTGCCGTTTGTAGCTTTAAATCTTCTTGAAGTTCTGCCAGTGCGTTTGCCGATTCCGGTAATGTAATTTCGCAGGATGCCCCACCTCCACCACGCGCTTCATTTGCCATCAAGCAAAGTCTTTTGACCACATCTTTTGCAAGAAGTCTGGTAAACTCAGTTGTTTTATTACCTTTGCCTCGGTAATACATCGAGGGTGAAAGTTCGGAAGAACGCGACCAATCGGTATTTTGACTGAGTGAAATATTGATATCCATGAAAAACTGAGCAACGAGCTGAGAAAGCCAATTTGGAAGACCTGAAAGTGCATTTAATGAAAGCTTTGCAAGGGATTTGATGTGCAAATTCTCATAGACTTCAAGTCCATTTAAATCTTCAAGGCCAATGCGGTAAACTCTGATAACTTCACTGTATTCGCTTCCAGCGCCCAAAATTCCTTTTTTGTCGAGAAAGGTAAACTGGATATTGTACTTAGAGCGTTCAACTTCGTAGAGCGTGTTTGCTTCTAATTGCAGGGGAGCTTCGCCTTCAGGAGGGGTTGCTTTTGTCGTGACCTTTCCGCTGAGATCAACGGAAACAGCGAGTTTTTCGCTCCCTGTCTTGACAATATTAACTTCGGTGAGGGCCAGCTCGCCATCCATATCAACTTCAGCAAACGCCTTCTTATAGAGGTTCACAGCAGCAAGGAATTGATTCTTAACTTCTTGCTGGAGGCCATGAGGAACATCTACATTGCTGAGAAACAAATCGCTGTCTGATGAGATGGAAACGGGAATAGGACTTCCGACCTGAGAATGAAGTTCAGAATTTTTCTCGTTCTGAAGACTGGGCTGGGAACAACTCAAGAGTGATGAAGCTCCCACTCCCATACAAACCAAGGAACTGATCAATCTCTTCGAAGCTCGACAATAACGCATAGCCTACTCCTAACCTAGCAAGATTTCTTCCTCGATACAGAACGAACATTAACTCTCTTTTTCTATTTGTAAATAAAAACTTGAGAAAAAATGATTGACTGGCCAAAAAATCAATAACATCAGTAGTTATTGCCATTTCCGCTTTCTCATCCTGTAGCACACCTCCTGCGTCAGAAGACAGGGGTGTTTTGGTTCAGATGGAAATGGAGGATTGTACTTTTTTTCACCCTCCCTTGCTTCATGCCATCCTCTGTTGAGTCATAACATTTTGTGATTCTTGGATAGTGCGCTTCTTTCGCCTATCTTCAC
>JBIIEI010000100.1:0-19320 GCA_044237915.1 Silvanigrellaceae bacterium
AACGGCAAAATGGATTGTGCATAAATTTCAGGCATTCTTCAGCGCTTCCTTGTAAATTGAATTTGCTCAATGTACTGGAATTTCTCAATATCTCAATATGGCTGGGAATTTAGATGCGTTTCCCCTGGCTATTATATGCACTTTATGGAAACGTGATTTCTCTTGTGATAGAGAAGGGCGTGAACTTGACTTTCGGCTAAATTGGGGGAGCAGAATTTTGGATAAGAACTTAGATGAAATCATTGTCCAACTGAAAAAGATGCCGGCACCATATCAGCGCGATGCCGTGGAACTGTGCACTGCCGGAAGCGAAACGACCGTTGATCGGCTGATTTCAGAACTTTATTTGTGGAAAAATTCTGAAGCCCCTCACAGCGATGAGTTTGGTGCCTTTCCCGTTTATGCGCTCACTATTCTTGGTTCTTTAAAGGAAAAAAGAAGTCACAGCTTTTTATTGGAAATCGTGAATTTACCAGATGCAAGTCCCGTCGTTGATTCCTTGGGAGATTACGTCACCGAAAGGATGCATATTGATCTTTATCGCACTAGCAATGGAGATTTTTCGGGTATTCGCAAAGCATTATTAAATCCCGAAGCCAACATTTATGCGCGGTGGGAATGTATAAAGGCGCTTGAGGTTGCTGCAGCTTACAAAGACATTTCTATTGAGAGTTTTGGACACGAAATCGCAGGCTACATCGAGCTGCAGCTTGAACGATTTCGGAACAGAAAGAGTACCGGCTACGAGGAAAACGACTACACCTTTGCGGCTGCGCTTTTATCAACACTTTGCGAGCTCAATGCACCGGAGCACTTAGCGTTGGTTAAAAGGGCTTTTTCAGAGGATATTCTTGATACATCAATTGTGAGCCTTGATTGTTTCAACACACAATCGTCTTCATGGCGCGCCGCCAACTTTGAAAGACTCAAGCAAGATTGTGAGGCCTCTGTTCATGAAGCGCTGGAATGGTGGGCATGTTTCGGTTCAGACCCATTGCAAGAAGAAGTTCCTATGTATTTTGAGGAGCTATTCAAGTCAAAAAAGAAAAAGATCGGAAGAAATGAACTTTGCCCCTGTGGAAGCAATAAAAAATATAAAAAATGCTGTCTTGTTTAATAAACAGAGACGTTCAACGTGTTGTATTTATTCATAATCTTCTAACATATTAAAATTACTACTGACAATCACTTTGGAAATTGAGACATCCTCTCTGGAAAATGACAGCAGCGAAGCCTAGGACCCCAATCAGAGCAAAGTGCACAAGTGGATCACGTACCTTTTAGTAAATTTGAGCCTAAGCGCTCAGGGAAATAATCAAAGCGGGGCTCGCGCCTCGCCAAATAATTCGCTCATGTCACCGTCAAATAATGTGAATACTCACAGCCAGCAATAATTTACCTGTATAAAGACGGTTTGTGATTATTTTCTTTTTATCATGCATACATTTCATGATGAAATTCAGTATTATTTCATAGCATCGATGACTTCATTCTCAATGGAATCGTAAAACCAGGAGGAAGCAAAATGCTTTGCCCAAAAAATGGAACCAAGATCATAGTGCCACCATTCTTCTTCGTAATTTGTAAATCCTGATGAAAGCATGGCGTTCTTCAAAATGAGCCGTCTTTCAGCATATATTCTCGCATCACTGCTTGAATCAACATGTACCTCATAAAATGAGGTTTCAGATTTCTTGGACATCTCATCAAACTCAGAACCCAAATCTAAAATAATCTCATCCTTTGAAAGTGTGAGATCAATTGCTCCGCCAGAGTTATGTGGCGAGATTTGACCTACCGAAAGCGTTCGAGGATCAACAAAGTATTTTGCGACATGTGAGTATGCAAGATCTCGTGAGTTAAGGGTCTTTTCCCAAATATTGTGGTAGTAATCGAACAATCCTTGCTGAAGCTTGACGGGACGAAAGCCGTCAAGAAGAACGATTTTGTATCCAGTCGGCAATTTTTCTGCAGCTTCTTTTAAACGTAACAATACGGATTTTCTAACAAACATTTTTGGCAATGAGGAATCCACTCCCATTTCAAAATAAGCATTTTTAACCGTCCAATACTGACAGTCCGTAGCTTCTACGACTTCGGAATGGTTCTTCAAAAATGAAATTTCATGTTGTAAATTAATCATATTATATTCTCTGCAAGATGAAAAGATTCTTGTAAGACACACATATCCCAACACAATTTTGAATTGAATAGCCCTGTGTTCAAAGAATAAGTGGTGATATGGATATGAACTGTTTTCTGGCTTCTGCTTAGCCGGTTGAACACTCTCCAATTTAACGTTGGATTTGTACCCGTTACTTCCGAAACCACTCACTCCCTTGAGCGCGTGCTATTATCGTTCAGCATTGAACAAAAATGCGCAGCCCAATAATCGCCGCGAATTTTTTCACGCCAATCCAGCCGCAAACCAGCCTCATCAAAAAAGATGCCTCCACTGCTCAACGCCTTCGAAACCTTTTCATCTTTTTCAAGAGTGCTCTGCATATCAACTGCAATAAATTCTTGCAGCCACTTCATTTGCAGGCCTTGAGGTGTACGGAGCGCCGTAAAAATCATTTCATCGATAAACTGAGAACGTGTTCGCGCAGGTTCGTAAATGCACTGAAAAAGCTTGTCTGCCTGGGATTCAAATTCAAGGGAGTCATCACCTGGGGCGCGCTCACTCAGCAGATCTCCGACCTTATAGCGAACCCCATAGGGAGCATGTTCATCACCAAGTAACAAACCATGCGCACCTGTTCCTATGCCAAAATACGGTTGCCCATACCAATAGATGTTGTTGTGGCGTGCTTCAAAAAACGAAAAATTGCTGGTTTCAAGTTGCCTCATCCCCAGACCCGTAGCTTCTTGATACAAGACTTCGTATTCGTCGGCGGCAATGTCATCGTCGGCATAGCCACTCTTTGCAAAATGCGTGCGTTCTTCCAAACTCAAAGCATAGGCCGAAATTCCAGTAGCCCCACACTTCACCAAAGCTTGTATTTCTTCATGTAAACCTTGGGGCCGTAGACCTTTTGCCAGTCCATAAATCAAGTCTGTTTGAACTTCATCAAAGCCCACTTCCCGTGCCCAAGCAACATTTTGCAGTGCCTGTGCAGCCGTGTGATGCCTGCCTAGTGTTTGCAAAGTGGCGTCATGCAAAGACTGAACTCCTAATGTAATGCGGTTAAATCCTGCGTTACGGTATTCTGCCAGCTTGCTTTTGGCATTGGTAAAAGGGTTTGTTTCGATGGTGCATTCTTCGATGATAAATCGTTTGGAAATAAGTTCGAGAATTTCTGCATAATAACTCGCGGGAAAAAGGCCCGGCGTGCCCCCTCCAAAATACACCGTACAGTGCACATCTTTCGCGGTAAAATCATTTAATAATTCTTTGAGCTGTGTCAGACATTTCGAAAAAAATGTCTTCACACCTTTACTTGAAAATCGACTTGTTTTCACAAAATCGCAGTAGGGGCAAATGTGTGGACAAAAAGGCACATGGAAATAAAATCCAAAGCGGGCCTGTTGGCCTTCGGGCAGAGCGTTTAACGTGAGCCACTTTTGCTTTTCGCTCGTCATTTATCACCCCCTTGCGTAGACCATCGTTTTGCCGAAGACGCTCTCCAAAGTCCAAAGGTAATTTCCAAGGCACGAGTGGTTTGCACAGGCTCAAACAGCGAAAAATTAATTCTCATGCCCATGCTTTCGCGACCCGAGGGATAAAAAAGGCTACCAGGAGCAAGGGCAATGCCGCGTTCACGCGCCACAAGATCAATTTCTTCGGGGGTCGCTCCCCTTGGAAACTCAAACCACAGAAACATTCCCCCTTCGGGCACTGTCCAGCGCGAGCCTGAAGGGGCTTGTTTTTTGAGAATGGCGTTAAAAGTATCACGCCGTGAGCGGAAAAGTTCTCTTGATTTTGCAAGATGTTTTCGCATCACCCCGCGACTGAGGAGTTCGTTCATGAGGTACTGATCGAGACTCGACGAAGAAATTTCAAAGGTCGTTTTTTTATTCGTCATTTTTTGAACCAGATCTTGAGCAGCGGTGATGTAACCCACCCTTAAACCCGGCGCCAGTACCTTTGAAAAGCTTGAAATGTAAATCGTTCGACCTGATGAATCGAGCGAAGAAAGTGGGGGTTGCAGAATTTCTCCAAAATGGAGCCCGTGAAAGACATCCAGCTCGATGACGTGGGCTCCGATTTCATGGGCCACCCGCAGCAAGGCATGCCGCTCGCGAGTATGCAACACGCCGCCCATGGGATTGTGAAAAGTCGGAGTGACAATGATCACCTTGGGCCGCTCTTTGCGCAGCTCAGCTTCTTTGTCAGGTGAGATTTCCATGCTGTCGAAAGACCTTGGAATTTCAATCAGCCGCAAGTCACGCTGTAACAAGATAGGAAACAACAGGGAAAAAGAGGGAACTTCGGTGGCCACTTTGTCGCCCGGAGATGTCAGCACAGCCAAGGCAAGATTGAGAGCTTGTACAGCACCACCGGTAAGCAGAATTTGTTCGGGCCCGCTGACGGGAAGTCCGCGCAGTTCAAGCTCTGCCATCAGCCGTTCCCTCAACTCATAGAGACCTTGGGGGTGGCCGTAGGAAAGGTCTGTAACGGCGGAGTCGAAAAGCACCGAGCGCGCCGCACTACGCAGGTCATCCATCGGTAAGTTATCGAGCGGCGAATGGCTTGCACCCAGATGAAAGAGCTTTTTTTCGAAGTGTCCTGACGAAGACACCACCCGTGGCAAAAGTGTGTTTAATGTGTGATCGCGCGTCTGCTGAGCACGTAGAGAATTTGACTGTACCGGTACAGTTTGGCGCCTTGGCCGAAAACTGACGTAATAGCCACTCCCCGGACGGGAGGCGATCATATTCTCATCCACAAGTCGCTCATATGCAGTCACGATGGCGATTTTGTTGATTTCAAGATGCTCAGCTAAGTCGCGGATACTCGGAAGTTTTGTTCCAAAAAGAATGCCCCCTTCGCGAATGGCATCCACGTAGTGAATGTAGATTTGTTGTGCATAAGGAGTCTTACTTTCGCGATCCACCTTGAATGCTCGGCCAGTCGACATTTTTTCACCTTTTCTTCACAAAAATCTATAATTACAAACAATTATCGAATTAAATCGGAAAAATATTTCCAGGTACAGTTTAAATAAAATCACCAGTACAGTTCAGCGAAAATACATGGGGGCGTATCTGGAAACAAGACCCTCTTTGACGATATTTTCTTGAAGTCAGCAAAGTGAAGCGGGCGAGAGTGATACACAAAGACGGGGAGACCATCATGTTAAGTTCATTTATATACAAGTTTTTTCAATATAAACCCCAGACTAAAGAAGACGGTGAGTCTGCCTGGGCACACATCGAAGGCGTGCGAGATTTAGCGGAAGAGCTGAATGCTCCGACGTTTCAAAGATTTGAAGCCGAATTACCACGGGAGCAACTGAGCTTTCGCATGGCTCAACGGAAAAGCAACGAAAAGAGCTCCGTTCCTAACCAAACCTTTGTCGTTTAATCACTCTTCGCCCGTCACTTTGAGTGATTCGACCCAAATTTCAGGACACACTCCGCTCGGGGTTGTTTCGGGAACGTCACCCATCCCAAAGATGGATTTGAGCAATTCTCGAAAATCACCCGCCACTGTTGCCGATTCAATGCTCGTCCATTCCCCATTTTCAACAAGATATCCGTCAAAAGGCAATGAAAACGAGCCTTGCAATGCGCTCACGCCCGCATGAAGTGAGTTCACTTCATCTACGAAAATGTATTTTTTCTCGTCTTTTACATCACGTTTGTTGGCAATGGCTGGATTTTTTTCCACCACATAGAAGTGCGACGAGACATTGATTTTTGAACCAAAGGTTCCATTCCCCGTAAGTCCACACCCCATTCTTTCCGCAGTCGTCGAGCTGTGCAGAAAACTTTCGAGCTTTCCGGCATTGAGAAGTGTTACTTTGCGCGTTGGAGTGCCCTCTTGATCAAAGGCAACCGGGGATACATTTCCAGGGTGAAGGGCGTCATCGTAAAGGTTTAAAGCTTCGGATGCCAACGCTGTGCCCAAGGATTCTTTTTTTGATAAACTGCGGTGATCGAGCACACCCTGCGCATTGAACATATTTGAAAAAGCGCCCAGCAAATCGAGAAACGCCCGCGCCGAAAAAACAACCGGGTAGGTTCCTGACTCCACTTTTCGGTAGTTGAGCTGCCGGATGGTTCGCTCCAATACATTTTTCACCAAACCATCCACGTCCAGTTGACGAAAGCTGTTTTTTGCTTCCAGCCAACCCGCAGAGCGGGGTTTACGACCTGATTCTTCAGCGCGAGAATAGAGATAGAGGACTGCAGACGAAAACGTTTGAGAACGCACAGCACCTTCGCTGTTGATATAAAACTGCGTTCTTTCGCTTTGACTCAGACCATTGTAGGGAATCTGTTGAATGGCGGGATGACCTGCCTTGAGTTTTTGTTCAGCAGCCAGAAGCGCTGTTGTCATTTCTGGAATTGAAACCATCGTTTCAGCACTGTTTCGAATATTTGAAATGGGTTTTAAACACTCAGGGCTAAAGCGTGGCAATACTTCGGGCTTTAAAAATGAAGCCGTTTCTTTAGCCATGCTCAGGGCAACACTAAGGCCTTCGCGGCTTAAATCTGTGGTGTTGGCAACTCCGACGTTACCTCTTTCATCCCAAACCCTTAAGGTGACATGAAAGCTCGATGCCGCCGTGACCTGCTCGCCTTTTTCAACTTTAACTGAACACTTGTTTGTGGTCCCACCAAACAAGTCAAATTTCGCGATGCCCAGTGCTTGAGCAGCATTTTTTACATCTTCGCCAAGAACGCTCACATCATACATTTGGGAACTCCCTTTCTAGCGGCCACCCACCGTAATCATGTCAACTTTGATATGCGGTTGCCCTACGGTTGTAAAAACCGTGCCGCTTACGGAACCACAAAATCCAGGCGAAAGTGCAAGGTCATTGGAGCACATCGAAATGCGTTGCAAAATATCTTTGGCAGTCCCAATCAAAGTGGCACCTTTTAAAGGTTTTGTTACTTTGCCATTTTCAATCAGGTAGGCTTCTGTCACGCCGAAATTAAATTCTCCGGTTGAACCTACACTCCCGCCGCCCATTCTCTTGCAATAAATTCCATTTCCGGTTGCTGCAAAAATGTCGTCTGCGGTGTGCTCGCCTGCGCCAATGTAGGTGTTTCGCATTCTGCTTGCCGCCGCAAAGGTATAATTCTGGCGACGGCCACTTCCGGTGCGCGGGTGCCCTGTTTTCAAGCTGCCGCCCCGATCTGACAAAAAGTTGCGGAGCACACCGTTTTCGATGAGCAGCGTGCGCTGGGCGGGCATGCCTTCGTCATCCATATCGATGGAACCAAAGTAGCCTTGGGACAGTCCTTCATCCCATGCCGTAACGCTGGGATGTGCGATCATTTTGCCTTTGCTTTCTGCAAAAGGCGTGGTTTTTCGTTCGATTTGAGTAGTTTCAAGCAAATGACCACACGCCTCATGAAAAATAACCCCTCCAAAGGAGGCAGCCATCACGATGGGATAGGTTCCCGAAGAAACAAATTCCGCTCTGAGCATGCGGCCCGCAGATTCTCCCATTGAGACTGCCATGGAATCGAAATCCAGCGCGCGCAAAAAGGAAGGATTAGAGGTGCCCCCATCTCGTTCTGCAAATGAAGTTCGATGTGCACCATCGACGCATACCACTCCATTGGAAATGGTATCGTGCAGGCGAACATCGCGTGCGAACACACCATCGCTTGCGGCAACCAACACTTCTTGCCACACGCGACTGTAATTTGCAGTGGCACTTTCGAGGTGAGAAACCTTCTTTTTGAGAAGCTCGTTGGACTTCAAAAGCAAGGAACACACTTCGGGCAGCGGAGAACACTCTTGAAAAAGGGCGTTTTTCTTGTTGCGGCCACCATAGTCGCGCAAGGGTTCTAAGTTAATTTCAGGAAGAAAGGATTGTGGCGAAGGAAACGAGCAGCCGAGGATGGACAACGCTTTTTCGAGAGCATTGCGCAGCCCTAAAAAAGACAGATCGTTTGTGCTCACAAAGCAATCTTTGGCTCCCAAAAATACTCTGATCCCTGCTCCCACCACCAAACTGGGTTCGATGCTCGAAACTCTGCCATTTTCAGCAGCACAGCTGAGGGAGTTTCGACGCTCTAGAAAAAATTCCACAATATCTGCGCCTGCCGCACGGCCTGCTCCGAGCAGTACCGAAAGCATGGGCTGCCAAGACTCATCAAAGCCACCGACAGTGGGATGAAACCTCTGCGAAAGAGCCTGTCCCGACTGGGATACGGTAAATGCACCCATACCTTCCTCACAATCTTTTAATTTCAACAAAACCAGGATAGCCAGAAGGGAAGAATACAGCGGATAGCTGCGGTTTCAAGGGATTCGAAGCTATGCTAAGAAGAATTTGCATGTTTACTTTCAGAGCAAGGAACGGTCATCATGGGAAATCTCAGAAGTCACACCTGTGGAATACTCACGCGAGAACACGTGGGTCAAAAGGTTATTTTGATGGGATGGGTGAATTCCCTCCGCAATTTAGGCGGAATCATTTTCATCGACCTGCGCGATGCCTTTGGGATCACTCAAGTGATTGTGAACCCTGGAATGCCGTTTTTTGAAACTGCAGCGGCCTTGCGTTCCGAATCTGTCATTCAGATCAAAGGACAGGTGATCGCAAGACAGGGAGCCATCAATAAAGATCGCTTCACCGGTGAGATAGAAGTTGAGGCAAGCGAACTTCATGTGGAGTCTGCGAGCGATATTCTGCCTTTTCCCGTTGCAAATAATTCAAAAGTGGAAGGCGAAGATCTTCGCTTGAAGTATCGCTTTCTCGACCTGCGTACTGAGCGTTTGCAACACAACATTATTTTTCGCTCCAAGGTCACCCAGTACATCCGCACCAAACTTTTTGCTCTGGGGTTTCATGAATTTCAAACTCCAATCCTCACGAGCAGTTCGCCCGAAGGAGCAAGGGACTTTATCGTACCAAGCAGACTCCATCCCGGAAAATTTTACGCACTTCCCCAAGCGCCACAACAGTTTAAACAACTTTTAATGTGCTCTGGGTTTGATAAGTATTTTCAAATCGCGCCCTGCTTTCGCGATGAAGATGCCCGCGCAGACCGCAGCCCTGGTGAGTTTTATCAAATCGATATGGAAATGTCTTTCGTCACACAGGAAGAGATTTTTAAGACCGTCGAAGCCCTCATGATCGACCTTTTTGAAGAATTTTCGAAGAGGCCCATCGTTAAAAAGCCTTTTCCGCGCATTCCATACCGCGAATCCATGGAAAAATATGGCTCCGACAAACCCGACCTGCGCTTTGACCTCGCCATGCGCTCTGTCGAAGAAGTCTTTCAGGCCTCAGAATTTGTGGTCTTTAAAGAAACCCTTGCAAACAAAGGTATCCTGAAAGCACTGCGCGTCCCGAGCGGCGCAGCACAAAGTCGAAAATTCTTTGATGATGCAACCGCATTTGCCAAGGAACAGGGCTTGGGTGGCCTTCCTTATATCACCTTAAAGGACGGCGAGTGGAAAGGTTCTGCAGCTAAGAATATCACCGATGCTGAGCGTGTGGCTCTTCAACAAGTCACAGGCCTTGAAAACGGTGATGCCCTCTTTTTCATCACGGGCACTCAAAAACAAAAAGCACTCACCGCTGGGGGCAAACTGCGGGGCTGGATTGCCGACAAATTGAATTTGCGCGACAATTCCGCGTGGGCCTTCTGTTGGATCGTCGACTTTCCGTTCTACGAGTTCAATGAAGACGATCAAAAAATAGACTTTTCACACAATCCCTTTTCCATGCCCCAAGGTGGACTTGAAGCCCTCAGCTCCCAAGATCCGCTCGATATTTTGGCATACCAATACGACATCGTGTGCAACGGCATCGAACTTTCGTCGGGTGCCATCCGAAATCACCGGCGCGATATTATGAAAAAAGCTTTTGAAGTTGCCGGATATTCAGAAGAAGAAATTGAGACCAAATTTCGCGCACTGTGGGAAGCCTTTCAGTACGGGGCTCCTCCCCATGGCGGCATTGCACCCGGCCTCGATCGCATTGTGATGCTCTTGCTCGATGAACCCAGTATTCGCGAAGTTATTGCATTTCCGCTCAATCAAAAGGGGCAAGACTTGCTCATGAATGCTCCGGGCGATGCCTCGGAAAGGCAATTGCGAGACGTGCATATCTCTATCAGAAAACCTGAAGCAAAGGTGTGAGTTTTATCGTCTTAAAAGCTCCCTCACCGTTGAAAGGAAAGCCCCTGATGAAAAGAAGAGTCATTATCTTTTCGAAGCTCAAGAATGAACCCCATGATCTCATCTTTTTTTCGGTTGCGGGAGAAAGCCTGATTCTCGACCTCAAAGAGGTTACGCTCACACAGTTTGCACAGGCAAATAAACTTCGCCACCATGACACCTTTGACTGGGCTGCAGGCGATGCGGGGGCCACCTGCACACTGATGGAAAGTCAGCCCATCGTTCCTACTGAAGAATTTTGCCTGCAAGGATCTTCTGAAAAACGCCAATGGCTGAGTTTTCCACAGGCGGTCAGAAAGTTAAAAGACGGAACAGACAAACGCTTGTTGCAGTTGGCAGTGCAGTATTTATCGGCAGGTGGAGTGGATAATGAAAGCGTATTGGCAACCGAATACAACGACGCCATTGTGCACGAGATGATTTCGCAGCTCGATGAAAAAAGTAACAAGCATTAACAATTGAGGTGAGGGATATTGAGATGCCTGATGCGCTTATTCATCCAAGCTCTGCAATCATCACAAAGCAGCTCACTCAAAAATGCAAACTTTTGGGCAAGGTGATTAAAGAAGCAGGCCCCTACACTCTGATTGCCGAATCCGAACAGTCTCCTTTTGAGGCTTTGGCGCGCTCCATCGTGTATCAGCAGCTCACGGGTAAGGCGGCAGCCACGATCCATGCCCGCCTGATTGCACTTTTCGCTCCCGCTCCGACACTTGAACCACGACTTATCGTTGCAGCACAAGATGATTTTCTGCGCTCTGCAGGACTCTCGCGTGCCAAAACTGCCGCCCTCAAAGACCTTGCGAGCAAGACTCTCGAAGGTCTGGTGCCTGCACAAAATTCAGACCTTAAACACCTTTCGGATGCAGAAATTGTGAGTCTTCTGACTCAAATTCGCGGCATCGGAAAATGGACCGTGGAAATGTTTTTGATGTTTACTTTAGGCAGGCTTGATGTGTTTCCGTCTTCGGACTTGGGGGTGCGCCAAGGTTTTTCATACGTTTACGGGCTTTCAGAACTTGCACTTCCCAAAGAAATGGATGCCCATAGTGAACGCTGGAAGCCTTACCGCAGTGCTGCAGCTTGGTACCTTTGGCGTGCAGTGGATTTGCAGAAAAAATTAAAGTCACAGAATGCGCTTTAATCGATTCCTTCAGAAATCCTTTTCACTTGCTCTCAGCTCCCCGATTTCCCACATCACTCTTTCCGCCATTGCCTGGTACGTGCTTTTTAGCGGGAGTGTCGATCTCTCAAAGGTCCCAAAATCCACTTCCTTTCCGATGCGAATCTTAACGGGATGGCGATGGAGAAACTTGGCCCCTTTGGGAAGAACATGTTGCGTCCCTTCGATAACTGCTGCAAAAACTGGGACCTTTGCATGTGCAGCAAGGTAACCTACGCCTGGCTTGGGCTTCAGGATCCGCCCTTCGACGCTTCGCCCACCTTCGGGAAAAATTAAAACGGGCTTTGATTTCAGGGCTTCAAGAATGCGATCAAGGGTTTTTGCTTGATTGGTGCTTGCCCTGTCTACCGGAATGGCTTGTACATTGTTGAGAATCCAGCTCAGTGGTGGAACGAAAAGACCTCGCGTGGTCACGGGGGAAATAGGTCTTTTCCGATAGACAATGCTGCAGAGGATAAGCCCGTCGAGCGAGCTCATATGGTTGGATGCGAGGAGAAAAGGCTCCTTCTCGGGAAGGTTTTCAAGTCCTTCGAATTCGAGGGGAAGCCAACGGCCCAAAGTTTGCAAAGTGCTCTCGGCGATGAGGGAATTGATCTTCTCTTTCAGAAGCTTGAAGCTCATGGGGGCCTCGGTATTTTCATCAGGAGATGTACAAGCGTTGCTATTTCATCGGGCAACAAAAAGCCCATCGTCGAAACCTGAAAGAGGTGCTGTGGCGCATGGTAACGGCTGTTCTGGTAAATGCTGTAACCTTGATTTTCAAATTCACGCCGCAGAGTTTCAAACTCAGAAATAGACTTTTGATCGTAACAGAATGTTGCCGTTGTGCTTGAAGCATTCTGAACTCTAAGACGAGTAAAGCCTCGTTTCTCAAGGAAGTTCGACAAAATGCCAAGACATTCACGATGCCGTTGGATTTTTGCGGCAAGACCTTCTTGTTCTATTTCCCGAAGC
This sequence comes from Silvanigrellaceae bacterium, assembly GCA_044237915.1. Classification (GTDB taxonomy): domain Bacteria; phylum Bdellovibrionota_B; class Oligoflexia; order Silvanigrellales; family Silvanigrellaceae; genus JBIIEI01. The sequence goes on from JBIIEI010000100.1 coordinate 12,453, forward strand.
GCCGCAAGAAGAGGAGGAAATAAGACAGTCGGCGGGGTAAATGGTAACTCGCAGGCTTCATTCCAGCTTTTCAAAGCCCGGGCGAGGTCGAAATAGTAGCCTTGTCGATTTTCATTCTTCAGAAGTTGTTCGGCGACGCTCTTTTTTACAAGCAGGAAGGCAACACCTGGAAACGCGCCAATGGCTTTTCCTGATACCGTAACGGCGAGGTCCGGAGAGTTTTTTCCATCAAAAGAAGACTCCTCGCCGCCGACTGAGCTCACCATGTCAACGCAAAAAAGGCATCCGTGTTGCTCGCAGAGCTGGGAGAGAGCTTCAAGGGAATTAAGAAGTCCCAAGCTTGTTTCATGGCGTGCGAGAAGGACTGCACCAATTTCTTCATGGACGTGAAGAGTGTTCCGAACTTCATCAAGATCGATTCCCTGAGAAGGTGCATAGGATAAAGTGCGTGAAGGAATCCCGAGTGAAGCGCATATGTCTGACAGTCGCTCGCCAAAATGCCCATTGGACAGCACAAGAACCGTGTTTCGTTTTTGCCCTTTTAGGCAACTCACCATGGCCTCGTTCGCTCCGGTACCTGAGGTGCCCAGCATGAGCACATGGTAACAATCATCCACTTGGAAGATGCGGCGAAAAGCTGCTTCAATGGTGCAAAGAAGGCTTGAGAACGCTTTACTGCGATGATGCAGAGGCGACTGAGTCGCAAGGGCTTCAAGAACCGCTGGATGGACCGTCACCGGCCCCGGCGTCAGGAGTTTTGAAACAGGTTGCTCAGCCATGGCCTGCATCCCCCTGAGTGCCGGGCATGGAAAAGGCAGGGTAGGATTTTGCAAACTCCAGGTATTTTTCAAACTCGACTTTCATGGGAATGAATCTGGCCGCCCCCGACTGTACGGGCGCCCCAATGGCTTCAAAACCCATCTTTCGATAGAGCCGTTCCTGCTGCTCCACTGCGGAAATAAGTCCGATGCGAAAGCCTTGGGCAAGCGAATACTCGACAAGCGATCTGAGGAGCGTGATGATGACCGCAGTTCCTCGTGCCTTGGGACGCACAGCGAGAAGGCGAATTTCAATGGCACTCCCTCGCAGGTGATCAATGATGGTTGAATCTTTGAGTTTACCTTCTACGGAAAAGCGCGTGCCGTCGTAATGTGTCGCACAGATCATCCCTAGAAGCTCTTCATCGGAACGCACGAGAAAATAGGTGTTACGATGGTGGTAGGCATCAATGAGACGACCGTCAGGTTGCTTTTGATGCTGTGGAATTTCCTCTGCAAAAATCTCATGATTCAAACGAAACACATCTTCAAAATCCGATTCTGACTGAGCAATGCATATTCTATAGTCTGGCGCAGACATCTTGCTGTGAGTCGCCGTCCTCTCGGTTTTCTGAATCTCAAGACCCCGCATTGTTTCTGACCTTTGCGAAAGGTGAATTCAATTGTTACTGTTTGTTGAGAACAAAAGCACAGATGATGTGTTCGTGCAATGCAACGCGAGCGACAGTGGACTTGAGCGATAGGACTCCTGAGTGAATTATGTTTTGGTATGGCTGGTCACCTGGCTGCTGGTTTATAATGGATGTAACATCCTCACGAGCCTTAGACCTCATCGTTACCTTCTTGCCTTTTCCTGGGAGAACACCATCCCACTTGTGCCGCCCATGCTTCTCGCCTATGTGTCACTTTATCCGATGGTGGCATTGGCGATCATTCGAAGTCAGGGTGAGCGCCGAAAGGCACTGTGTCATCAGATGACACTTGGTACCCTGATTGCCGGAGTCATCTTTCTGCTTTTCCCTGCACAGTTGAGTTTTGCAAGACTCCCTGTGGCAGGCATTTGGTCAATGGGCTACGAGATTCTTCACGCAGTTGATCTTCCGCACAATCTTTTTCCATCGCTTCATGTGACCTATGCGACTTTGTGCTCGATCTCACTTCTTGGAAACTTGAAATCAACTGCGGCAAAATCGCTTGTTTATTTATGGTTAGGCATAATTGTGTTATCAGTTGTCCTCACGCACCAACATCATGTCGTGGATATTCTTGGCGGGTGGATGGTGGCTTTTCCTGTCAATCGATTCCTTCTGCGGACTCAAATGCGGAATGCACATCAAAATGGGAATTGAGAGACTCTAGATGCTCGTACATCGACACTAGATAGAGCCCAAAGGGTAGAAAATTGGCGTGTAACCTTACACCCTTGATGCGACATTCTGTAAACAGGCGATGAAAACAGTCTTGAAAATGTGACACGCTGAATCTGACCTGACTCTGCAATCCTGTTCCAAAACTTTCCCGAAAAATCTCGTGCACGGGTTCAAGTTTAAGTTCATGAACCCCTTCAAAATAGGTGCCCCCATCGGAATGATAAAATCCTTCATAGATCTTTCGAATGGCCTGCAAAAAATCGGCATCCCATTGAATGTACATGGGTGAAGGCGCCCAAAGGAGTTTGTTTGTGTGAGCTGCAAATGCCTCGGTACGCAAATCGAGGAGGGTGTGGGAACCTACAAAAAGTTGATGAAAATAAAGGCGCAAGACGCTCTCGCCGTGTAACTTTGCATCGATGATTCGATTGGCATCTTGTAGCATCGCTTTAGAGACGATGTGAACATCCACACCTGAATCATCAAGGAATTCTTCGCGTTCTTTTTTGATGGATTCAAACTTCTCTTTGCGAAAATAATTCCCCACAAGCTCCGTGGTTTCTTCTGTGATCGCACCCGGAGACACCGCATCAAAAATTGCCGGGGACAGCAAATCGACAAACATTTCCCATTCCGTATTTCGAACAAGCTGTAGAAGCATAGCGAAGGATCCTTTCCGACAGCGGAATTCTATCCCATTCATTGAGCAACTTGACACTTAATTGAATCTATTCAGCATAGGTGATGCGATAAATGACACCTCGTTTATCGTCCGAAACAAGCATGGCACCTTCGGCGTCAATTTCGAGATCGACAGGCCGTCCCTCCACTTTTTCTGTTCCCGTAGCGTTGGGTGGAAGCCACCCTTCAACAAAGGTTGTGTAAGCAGCTGAACCTTTCATTTTAGGGTCAACAAGGGAAATTTTGTATCCCACGGGAGAACTCCGGTTCCACGACCCATGTTCTGCAATAAATACTTTGTTACGATATTGAGCGGGAAACATTTTACCCGTATAAAATCTCATTCCCAGTGCAGCCACATGAGCCCCAAGTTCGTACGCAGGTTCAATAAATTCCTGGCATTTTTGCTTTGATCCAAATTCGGGATCTACAATACTGCGACCATGGCAATATGGAAATCCAAAATGCTGCCCAAGGCGCTCTGCTCTATTCAATTCATCGGGTGGGGTGTTGTCACCTAACATGTCGCGCCCATTGTCGGTAAACCAAAGCTCTTGAGTTTCGGGATGCCAATCAAAACCCACAGTATTGCGAACACCTTTTGCAAAAATCTCTTGTTTCGTGCCATCGGTTTTCATGCGCACGATGGATGAGTAAATTTCGTTTTTGCTTTCGCAAACATTGCAAGGCGCACCCACGGGAACATACAGAAGGCCATCGGGTCCAATGCGAATAAACTTCCAGCCGTGATGTTTGTCTTTAGGAAAAGAGTCATTGATGACCAATGGCTTTTTTGTGGCCTTAAGATTGGATTCTACACCGGGAAACTTGAGTATCTTATTGACTTCTGCAACGTAGAGGTCTCCATCCTTGAGGGCCACCCCATTGGGCATGTTGAGCCCCGTGGCGAGAACAATCACTTCATCTGCAACGTGATCTTTGTTTTTATCGGGCAATGCATAAACTTTGCCTTCCGCTCTTGTCCCGACAAACAGAGTTCCTGTTGGGCTGAGGGAAAGCGAGCGAGCCCCAGGTACATTGTCGGCAAAAATAGAAACTTTAAAGCCCTTGGGCAACCGCAGCGAACGCACAACAGACGTTAAATCAGCTGCATCAATATTTGAATGGATAAATAAGACGAGCAAGGGAGGCAATGAACGAAATCCTGACCACATGCCGGGCCTCCTGTAAAAATAAAGTCAAGCTCTGTTACTCTGCCTCAGGTGTCGCTATATTCAAGACATTGTCCGGATTTTCTGCTATTACGTAAAATCTGAAATTCGAGAGCTTCACCCCCAGTAAAGTGGTCCCATCAGTCAAGAACAGAGCCTCGGAGAAGTTTAGCAGGGTCAAACCAGACCAACTTATCGAATGGCTTTCCTGCCGCATCAGGGCTTTTTCTAAAGCGAGTAAACGTTGCAAAGCCAGGAAAGCCTCATGATGAGAATGGCAAAATCTTAGGAGCTGGTGGAGTGATGAACTAGGCCTAATTGCGCTCTTTATAATTTGCTAGAGACTCATAGTGCTTCTGCAAATTTGATTCCATAATTTTCTTAAATCGTTCTACATTCAGCGGATGATTTGGAGTAAAAAACTCAATAAAGTCTTTCATAGTTTCCTCGATCTTTTTTCCAGTGACGCATTCCAAAATTTCACGGGAAGAAGCATACACTCTATAGTCGTCGCAACTTGTTAGAGCAATAAACTTGAAATCCGGGTCAAAGAAAAGCACGTGAGTATAATGCTCACTGTATATTGGCCAAAATTCAGTGTCGAGTTTATTAGATTCAACTCGATAGGCATATAGCCCATGATTTCCATTTTTCTTTTCAAACTCTTTTGTCCATTCTGAGTCGACATCAAAATCTTTGCACATCACAATAAATTGTTTAATGCCAAATCTCTCAGAATTTTTTTCTAGATTTAAAATGTCAAAATCACCATCTTCAACCGGACCATCATATGGAATTGGCAAGTAAATAAGATTATTTTTATTTACAAAGTCCATACGAAAGTCGTCTTTTTCGTCTAATATTTTGTTTCTAATTTGTAAAATTTCTTTGCTATATTCTTTTTCCATAAAATTTAACACTCATTTTTATGCTATATTTCTATTCATATCTAATCTTTAATTTAAAGTCTTTTTTTCCTGTTCCGAATGCATCCCTTTGAATTTCTAAAGTACTTTTTCCTAATTCAGGGCCCAATGGCGTTCGATCAACTGCAGTATCGCCATTAGGTAATTTTTTAGTCCTAACTTTGCCACTGGCAGAGGGTATAATTTCGCCCTGGAGACTATCAAAATCTTTCTTAAGTTGATCTTCCCCCCCTTGTTTTACAAAGTTCTTCATTTGACCTCCGGGATATTCAGTATTTTCCTCTGCTGCTTTCATAATTTCATTTACATCACTTTGATTTTGCATGTCACTCAGTATTTCATGGACTCTCTCTTTTTTCGTTTTCTTCGTCGCCTCAACGTCTTTTTGCGCTCCCTGCACTTCTTGAATGGCTTCTTCAGCCTTCTTTTTAATCTCAGGGTCGTCTGTCTGATTCATCAAATGAGTTAGATTCTTTTTCAAATCTTCCCACTGATGTTCGATGGCATCGAGGATACCAGATTCCATACCTGCGTCTGCTGCGATAGTCCCAAGTTTTGCAATCGTGGCTGCACCAAAAACAAGGATCGCACCTTGCGCCGCAAGCAATGCATTTTTATTTGATGCCGCAACAAGTGCAACTGCACCAGCACTCACCACTCCGGTTGGCAATTTTACGTCTGCTTTAAACTGAAAAACGGCGTCGAATAGGCTCGCTACAATAGAATTATGCTGACTCACTGTGGAGTTATTTTTTCCTTTGAGTCTATCTTTTCCAGTGTTCACATGAGCATTGTCACTCAGTAAATCATTCGAAAAAGCACCTAGGGCGGATTGAGCGCGTCCTTGTTTACACTTGCACTATTTATAATTTGCCAGAGACTCATAATGCTTTTGAAGATTTACATCCATAATTTTCTTAAATCGTTTGGCATTTTCCGGTAGATTTGGAGTGAAAAACTCAATAAAGTCTTTGATAGTTTCCTCGATCTTTTTTCCAGTGACGCATTCCAGAATTTCGCGGGAAGAAGCATATACTCTGTAGTCGTCGCAACTTGTCAATCCAACAAACTTGAAATCGAGGTCAAAGAAAAGAACGTGAGTATAATGCTCGCTTAAGATTGGCCAAAATTCAGTATTAATTCTTTTTGATTTTACTCTATAGGCAAATAGATCATCATTTTTATTAATCTTTTCAAACTCTTTTTCATATTCTGAATCAACATCAAAATCTTTGCACATAACTATGAATTCATTAATGCCAAATTTTTCGGCGTTATTTTCAAGATTTTCTATATCAAACTCATAATCTGTATCCGGGGTGTCATTTGGAATTGGCAGATAAATGAGGTTTTTTTTCTTTACAAAATCTAAGCTAATATCGGCAGTTTCACCAAAAATACTGTTTCTAATTCTTAAAATAGATTTATCAAATTCTTTTTGCATTTTTAACCTTGACTTTTGAGTGATTTTTATTCATACCTTATTTTTAATTTATAGTCTTTATATCCGGTATTGAATGCATCCCTCTGAATTTCTAATGTACTTTTGCCCTCCTCTCTTCCCAGAGGGGTCCGGTCTACTGCAGTATCTCCGTTAGGTAACTTTTTAGTTCTTACACCCTTTCTAGAGATCTCAACTTGGCCTGGGAGACTGTCAAAATCTTCCCGTAATTTTTCCTCTCCCCCTTGCGCGATAAAGTTTTGCATTTTACCCCCAACCTTATCATTCTTCTCAAGCGCCTTTTCAATAATATCCTTGACTTTATCTGGATTTTTCATGTCGCTCAAAATTTCGAGGTTTATTTCCTTTTGAGTTTTCTTCGTCGCCTCAACGTCTTTTTGCGCTCCCTGCACTTCTTGAATGGCTTCTTCAGCCTTCTTTTTAATCTCAGGGTCGTCTGTCTGATTCATCAAATGAGTTAGATTCTTTTTCAAATCTT
>JBIIEI010000162.1:0-5533 GCA_044237915.1 Silvanigrellaceae bacterium
GCCGCTTTGAGAAATTATCTTTGGCTTCATTTTGAACCTCGCAAAATTTATGCTAGGTAAGTAACATGGATCTTTGGTTTTGTCTACATCAAATGGTAGCCACACCCTTTTCGGTGACGAGGACAGGAACTTGGCCCAGGGGATTTGCCAACAGGAGCTGGGGGAGTGGAGGGTAGAGTTCTGTGGGTTCCAAAAGCTTCAGCTCAAAGGGGATGTTTTGCCTGAGGAGTGCAACGGTAATGCGGCGCGAAAAAGGAGAGCGTTGTGTAGCGAACAAGGTGAGTGGCATGTTTTTTTCCTCCTCGGAAATGTGTCGTTTGTGTCCTGAGGAGGAGCTTAAGGTGACACTGAGGGTTTGCCTAGTCTGGCATTAAATTGGATTGCTCCAACACACGCGTTTGTCACCCGTACCACCGTTATTCACCTTAAACCCATCTTTAAAGCATGCCATGCCGCCGTTGCTACACAGGCAATCCATTGCATTTTCGATATTGCATGTGAAGGCTCCTTTTGATTCTTTTCCGCAGCGATTATCCGCTGTGAGGCAAGTTGAGCCGCCGTTTTTCTTGAGGCACTCAAGGATGTTTGCAGAGCTATTGACGAGGGCACCCGTGTGGCAACTCTGATTGCCTGCGAGGTCTTTGCGTGTGATTTGCTTTTTGCAGGCCGTTTGTTCTTCGGGTGTGGGGAAGGTCATTGCGTCGAAGGCTGGCTTATTTTTGAGTGCGGCAACGGGAACTGGCTGCTCGGTGCCTTCACCGCAGTCGGTGGATTTTTTTCCAGTCCAGCGATCGACATCTACAAGTTGTGCAATTTTGGAAGGGCTAAATGCAAAATAAAGTCCGATAGAAGGTTCGATTTGAACTCCCGCCATAGGCGGCAACTCGGGCAGACTATAATTTAACAGGATACCTGCTTCGTCATAGTCTGTCATGGCATAGAGTTCGGCGTCGAAAATGATGGGGGTATAAGGAATGGGGATGGGCAAGCTTCCAACATACACTTCAGGGTAAACCTTTTGATCGTTCCAGACAAAGTTAACTCCTGCACCCATATAAAAGTCGACTGCCGGAACTCTAAAAAACTCGTTTCCCAACATGAGTCCCGAATTGAAGCCTTCCTCAATGTCGACTCCTGCGTACCCCATCACTGAAAAGTTTTTGTCACTTGCGCCTTGTGCAAACTTGTTCAGGCCGGGGACGGTATTGATGATTGAAAATTTTTGGAGGAGAGGCAGGGCGAGTGGCGAATCGAGCAAGCCATAGACGTAAAATCCTCGCAGGGGGCTGTTGCAAATAAGGTACTGGTGCAGGCCATTTTGCTTCCCCTTTTGTGCGCCATCGGTCAAGTTCATGTTTCCTGATTTTTCGAGGCGCGTGAGCGGATTTGTGTCCCTCGCTTGATTCAAGGCTTGCTCCAGAAACGCAGCATTTCGTGTGCTCCAATCTTTGATGTTAAGTAAGATCTGCTTTGCATTTTTCTTCAGCAATGCAGCGTTGTTTCCAAGCGATGCGGTGTCGGATGTTTCGTTGTTTTCTTTGGGCTTCTGGGGTGTGCAGTTGAGTGCCCAGCAGGTCACGAAGAAAAGGGCCATAAACTTCAGGAACTGCAGGTAACTTTGGGACATGGTCCGCCTCCTTCGACATTGCTTACCGAGAGGCATCGTCATTGTGAGGATGGAATTGAGGGGATGGTTGTGGGGAATAACTCAAAGTCAAATATTTGTCGCGGGAAGCCCGTTTTCAGATGCCGTTCGTTCGTTTGTCCAAGCACGAAATAAAGGCAAAAAACACGAGCAAACTGCGATGAGGAGGAGTCCGCAGTGACTTGGAACGTCGTGTGATAGCATTTTTACTTCACTAGTTATTTGCTGCAACAGACATTTGCAACGTGTGAGGAGCCCATGACCGTTTCTGTCGTCTCTCAGGGGCGCTTGTTTGTGCTAGCCGCCGCAGTGCTGTGGAGCACCAGCGGTGCTTTTGTTAAAAATTTCGACTTGCCTGCTCTCAGTGTTGCCATGTTTCGTTGTTTGGGCGCAGGTCTGGTTTTGTTTGTGCTCGCCTGGGTGCAACGCATTCCCATGAGGATGCGGTCGTCGATTTTGTTTATGGTGTTTTCTTTTGCCGCCATGAACTTGTCATACGTGGAGGCCATGACTCGAACGACCGCAGCAAACGCGATTATTTTACAATCCACGGCCCCCGTATGGATCCTGGTTTTGGGATATCTTTTTGGAAAGCGCATTCCGTATTTTGCGCACGAAGAAAAACCCGGCGTGTTTGGAAATCTGGCAGCCCTTGGAATTGCCGTGGGAGCCTTGTGGATCGTGCTTGGTGAATCCAGTGCAAATGCTGTGGAGCGCTCTGGAATATTACTGGGGCTTGCCAGTGGTCTGGCTTACGCATTGGTGTGTCTTTCGTTGCGTTGGTTGCGAGAAGAGCATTTTCTGTGGCTCACGGCGGCAAACCATCTGGGGGCGGGGTTCTTGACCGCTGGAGGAGTTCTGCTTTTTACCTTGTTTTCTGCCGAAAATAACAGCGCCATGGGAACTTCTTTACTTGCTTTTCCCGACCCAAAAACTGTGCTCTTGCTTTCGGTATTTGGTGTTGTGCAGCTTGCGATTCCTTATATGTTTTTTGCCTCGGGTTTGAAAAAAATTCCGGCCTACGAAGCGGGTCTTATTGCCCTTCTGGAACCGATATTTAATCCTATTCTAACGTTTCTGATTGCAGGCGAGAGGCCCTCGGATGCGACGTTAAAAGGGGGTGGTATGATGCTTGCGATGCTCATTCTGCGTTACGTCCCCTTCCTGAGAGTGGTTCCGCTGCTGATAGGGTGTGTGTTGTTACTGGAAGCGCCAGGTTTGAGCGATCCGCAAAAAAGAATGCGTCCTGGGCCTCTCCCCGCAGAACTCAATACGGCACGAAAAAAATTGTCTGAAAAAGGCAAATACCTTGTTACTTTTACTCCGAGCGTCGCTGAGATTCCATTGCATCAGTTGCATGGGTGGCAGGTTTCTATTGGCAATGCCAAGGGAACACCTGTTTCGATTGTGAATCTTGAGGTGTATGGAGACATGCCTCAACATGGCCATGGGCTTCCGACGCAACCACAGGTTTCAAAAAAAACAGATGATGGCAATTTTCTTGTGGAGGGATTCAGGTTTCACATGGCGGGATGGTGGAACGTGACTTTCGCAATGGAAGGACCTCTGGGAAGTGATAAAGTAACATTTGATTTGCTGCTGGGGCCTGGAATGAGAAAGCAGACGGAGACTTTTCCATGACAAATCTTTTTAGAAAAGGGTGGATTTATCTGTTTTTCTGCGTGGCGTTGGTACTTTTATGCTTCTCGCGCTTCGCGCCACCGCTTTTTCGCATTGAAGCTGTTTCTTCCCTTGGTCGAGCCCCTCTCAATTGGGAGCCTTCCGAACTCGAAGTTTTGCAGTCCCTGTCCCTTTCAGCACTGCCACCAACTCCTCGCTCCCCCGGTAATTTATTTGCAGATTCTTCTGTTGCTGCAGCCTTAGGAAAGAGGCTTTTTTTTGACAAGAATCTGAGTGTCAATGGACAGGTGTCCTGTGCATCCTGCCATCTGCCCGAAAAATTTTTTACAGACGGAAAAGTAAAATCCCAGGGTTTAGGGGAAGGCTTTCGCAATACACCCACTCTTTTGTCGGTAGCTTATGGACTTTTTTTGAAGTGGGATGGCAGCAAAGACAGCGTTTGGGCACAGAGCTTGGCTCCACTAGTGCATCCCGCAGAACATGGAATGACGCGAGAAAAAGTCGTTCACTACATCATGAACACCTATCAAAAAGAGTTCGAGGAACTCACCAAAGATCGCCCTAATTTAAAGAATTCGAATCTTGAGAAACGCCTCTTTGCAGCGGTTGGTAAAGTTATCGAAGCCTATTTACGGACGCTCGTTATGTTACCTTCGCGGTTTGACGACTATGTTGAACAAGTCGTAAGTAAACAAAAGCAAAAAGCATCAAAGCAGCGTGTTTCTTTAAGTCTTGCGGAAGAACGGGGGCTCAAGCTTTTTTTAGGCAAAGGGGCCTGCATCAATTGTCACAATGGCCCTTTATTTACAGACCAACATTTTCACAATACAGGGATTCCCTCCGCCGAACCCGAATTTCATTCCGAAGGGCAATGGTATGGAGCCCAAGTCGTTATAAAAGATGAATTTAATTGCCTGGGTAAACACAGCGATGCCTCGGCAGAGGATTGCAAAGAGCTTCGCTTTCTTCGCCAAGATATTGCGCCTCAGATGGGGGCATTTAAAACACCGACCTTGAGAAATTCAACACGCACGGCTCCCTATATGCACGCAGGACAACTTTTAGATCTGCCTGCTGTGCTTGAACATTACAATCGTGCGCCAGGGGGAGGCGTCGGGAGCAGTGAGCTTTTTGCGCTTGACCTCACGGAATTCGAAAAAAACGACTTGATTTCTTTTCTTGCATCACTTGAATCTTCGTGGACTGAAAAAAAGTACTGATCATGCTGCAATTGTTTCGTCGATGAGGCCTATTTTTTGGCAGATCACCATGTGTTCCATGGTATCCTTCAAAGCCTCTTTCCAAGAAGCTCCTTCACCTTTGAGCCCCGCATTGGCAATGAGGACGATCCTTTTTCTCTTGCCTTCTTCCTCTGCGTGAATTGGAACCATGTTTCCGAGTTGATGAAAGATTTCGTCTTCCTCTGCCCCAGAGCTTATGAGGTCAGCAATGAGCTTGACGATTTCAGACACTTTGTGATCTTTTTTCAAATGTTTCATTTTGTGCCTTTATCATTGTGACTTTGATGCTTATCTGATTCGTTCCGTTTGAAATTTCCATGAGGAATGCACGTAAGATGCTGTTTTGTTTTTTGTTCTCTGGTGTTTTAAAGGGGTTTAGCGCTGTTAACTTAGAAAATCAGGCTCGGAAGTCAGCTTGACGCCCGGCAAAATTAAAAGCGTTCAGGGTTTTTACGAAAGAGACGTTGATTTGAGCGATCTTGTCGTTCAAAAAACTGAATACTTTTAGTAACTTTAAAAGTATTTTAAGATTTCTCCTTAGCTCTGACCCTGTATTTGTCGATGACAGATGTTGAGATGGGGGAGTACCATGACAAGACGCAGTCAAAGAATTCAAGTTGATCCGATGTATTGTAAAGCTGTAGTGGATTTTGCCTCGCTCGGGGTTCCCTATGAAATGATGCTGTCCGATGTTTCACCTGATGGATTTCGAATTTTCTCGAACCGCATTGAAAAAGTATCCACGGGCGATATTTTAAAAGTTCAGCTACGTTTTGAGAATCGAAAAGGTCAGTGGGAAATTGTTGACCTGCAAGGGGTCATTGTTTGGCATGAAAAAGAACTCAATGCGGCAGGCGGGCGATTCTTAGAGCTTGATGCCGAAGTGCGACCAGCATGATCATGAACTAATGGGGAATCCCATCACGGCCCCGGAAGGAGGGAATGTGTAGGCAACAAAGCAAGGGTGTCCGAAGAAACTTCTGAATGAAGTGGAGAGCAGAGCAAA
>JBIIEI010000101.1:0-18955 GCA_044237915.1 Silvanigrellaceae bacterium
ACCCCGTGCCGTAAAAAGGCGGCCTAAGCCTTTCCCACGTTTGCATGGCAAGAGAAGTGATTGGCACAACAGAGTAACTGCTTAACCTAGTGCCATTAATCACTAAACAACGAAATAGCACTTAAATAAATAAACGCATACAAAGAAGAAAAATTTTATTAAAATGAAATGACACGGCAGCGAAGGCAAACACGACGTCAATAAAATGGCCAGTCACAGAGCTTTTGCATTAGTCTGTGAGGAAAGCGGCAGGGGCCGAAAACGAAGCTATAGTCGATTTCTTGAAGCAGCCCTCCGTTTAGAGCTCACCTAAAATCTTAATATAATGCGCGTATTCGACCCCATAGGTTTCTTTAAACAAGGTTTTCCATTCCTGACTGTCTAAAAATTCTTTCCAAAAATCGTGCAGATGTTTATTTAAATGGGTGTCTTTTTTTGCAGTCCACCAGGCGAGGTTTTGGGTTTTATCGCGCAGGGGCGAGGCAAAAACAAGCCGTGTTCCTTTAGCTCGAAAAATGGCGGTATCCGAATCTATTAAAGTACATGCTTTTTCACTGACATTTTCAACGGCCCCAATCAAATTTCCATCATCTTTTACAAAAGTAATTTCTTTTTCGGTAAATCCCTCATCCTTGAGTATGGTATGAAAGCTCGAATTTTGGGTTGTCAGAATGCGGATATTATATTTGCGTGCATCGAATGGTGTAATTCTTCCGCTGGCTGCAAAGTTGCAAAGAAAGGCCTCTTTTACCGGTAATACGACCACGGGGGAAGCGAGTTTTTCGCGCCAATCATTCATGGTGAGAATATCGGCAAAGAGGTCGACTTTACTAAAAAACCGAGGGGTGTATGTGCTTCCCTGCTTCACTTCGCCTGCTTCGTTCTTCCAGTAGGTTGAAAGATCTGCAGCAATGACAAACTCAAGACTTAAGGGAGTCTTTAATCTCTTACCTAAATATTCTGCAAATTTCTCTGCCAATATGGTGTGAAGTTGCTTAGGGCCTTGAGGTCTGTAGAGGATCTCTTTGTCTCGAATGCCGACGCGCAGGAATTTGCTTTTTTTGATTTCTTCAATATCTCGAGCCTGTGCAGACAACTGAAAGAACAGCGACATGACACTTGCGCAAACCAGTGAAGAAATTCGCATAGATTGATTCCTGACAGAGGATAAGCTGCTGAAATCAATATACCGTTACATAGGATCTATTCAAACCTGCTTGCGCAGATTTGACACCTAATTCCTGCTTCATCGCGGGGTATTCATGAGCCGAGTTATAAAAACTCAAAAGCTTACGAAATCAGGAGGACTTGGGCTTGCGGGGCTTGATAGGTTTGTCGTCGGAGTGCGGGACGATGCGCTTGCTGGGCTCGGATTCTTTCTTGCGCGCCACGGGGGCCGAAGCAGGAGCCTCGACGTCGCTCTTTTTTCGAATGCGCGAAGGAGCAGCTGTAGCGGGGTTTTTCGCAGGAATCGTAAGTGCGTTTTCCCTGCGAGGGCGGATTTTGGGTGACTCGCTATCGTCACTCGTAATTCCCAACTTTTCGTTTCTAGCTTGGCGTCTTTGTTCAAGCTCCATGCTGCGGCGCTCGACTTCAAGTTCATAGTCTGCGTCCGAAAGGTGCGTTTTGGTCACCTTCTTTTTTACAAGACTTTTGCTTGCAGAGGCAGGCTTCGTGCCAATGGCCTTTTTAACCTTCTCAAGATATTTAGCTTGTTCAGGCCTCAGTTGGGCCGAATGCGCGGGGCTTAAATTCTCGGGTAGAGTAAGATCACCAACTCCCGTGCGCACAAGTCTGACAACCTTGAGCCCTAAAGATTCAAACATGCGGCGAACAAGTCGGTTTCGACCTTCTCCTACAACAACTTCGACCCATTGGCCTTTTTTGGGCGAGCCTAAATCAACGCGGCCACCGACACGCACAGAAGTTGGTTTTGCGAGGCCATCGTCGAGTTGAACACCTCTGCGGATTTTATCCATTTCTGCTGGAGTCGTGACATCGGCCAGAAGCACGGCGTAGATCTTTTCTACCGAAAATTTGGGATGTGTGAGGGCGTAGGCCAAATCACCATCATTGGTCAGAATAATCAGACCTTCACTGCGGTAGTCGAGCCTTCCGACGGCCTGAACATTGCGAGGCAGATCGCGCAAAGAGGGAAGGTCGAAAATGGTTTCCCGGCCTTGGGGGTCGTTTCGGCTTGTGATGGTGCGATCGGGCTTATGAAGAAGGAGAGTCATTTTGGGAACTTCAGTGCGTAAAATCTTTCCTTCGACAGAGACTTTGTCGTTGGAAAGAACGCGAGTTCCCAATTTCTTAATGACTTTGCCGTTGACTTTAACAAGTCCCTGCTCGATGAGTTCGTCGGCCTTCCGACGTGAAGCGATGCCATGTTGTTGCAAAACAACATTGAGCCTTGTGCCCTCAGCATTGGGGGTTTCTTTTTGAGGTTCAGATCCCACTTTTCGTGTTGTCTTTTTAGATTTCGATTCTATTTCTTTCATATCTCGTCCTGGATCCTTCTGGAGCTCACAAAAAAAACCGCCCAAGGGCGGGTCAGCACAAGGTTTCAATGCATGAAACCGCGCGCAAAGATTCAAATAAAGAACAGATTCATGGGGTCTTCGGCGATGAGTTTAAGAGTTTTCAGGAACTCTGCGCCTTGAACTCCATCTATCACGCGGTGATCGCAACTGAGCGTAATTTTCATGCGCTCTTGAACAACGACACTGCCTTTTTCGTCGACCACAGGTGTTGGGATTGTTGCGCCCACTGCCAAAATTGCGGCCTGAGGAGGATTGATAATGGCCGTAAATTCTTCAATGCCACTCATTCCCAAGTTCGAGATGGTAAAGGTTCCGCCCGAATATTCGTCGGGTTGCAATTTTCCATCACGAGCCAGTTTGATGAGTTCACGAGATTTTTGCGCAATTTGCGTCAAGCTCAAACTGTCGGCATTTCGAATGACGGGAGTGACGAGCCCATTGGGAAGTGCAACAGCCATTCCGAGATGGACCTTTTTGTATTGCGCAATGAAGTCGTTTTGCCAAGAAGAATTGATATTGGGATGTTTTTTCAAAGCCCTTGCAACGATAAAAATCAGGAGATCATTCACGCTGAACTTTTGATCGTCAGAAAGCTTTGCAAGAGTTTGCTTTCTCCATGCCAAAATATTTCCCATATTGAGGCTTACGGTGAGGTAAAAATGTGGTGCTTGCACAACACTTTCGGTGAGCCTTCTTGCAATGGTTTTGCGCATCATGCTCAACGGTACTTTTTCCATCTCACCCGAGAGATCTACAACTCCCGCTTGAGGAGCTACAGCAGCAGGGGCGACGCGCGCAGATTCAACATCGCGCAAGACGATGCGGCCATTGGGACCGCTTCCTGAAACCGAGCGCAAATCAAGTCCGCTCTCTTCGGCGACTTTTTTAGCAAGCGGGCTCGCTTTAAGGCGTCCTTCATCTCCTGCTTGAACATTTGCCGGTGCAGAAGCATTTTGAGCCGCTGCAGGAGCAGGTTTCGCGGGAGAAGCGGGCGCAGCACTCGCAGCCTTTGCAGGAGCAGGTTGCCCAGCTGACTTTGCTGCTGGAGCAGGAGCTTTACCGCCCTTTTTCTTGTCATTGTATTTATCGAGGGCTTCTTGCCAATTTTCATCCGCTTTGCCAATGACGGCAATGGGTGCATTTAATTCGCACGTTTGGCCATCGCCCACGATGATCTTCAAAAGCAAGCCGCTTGCAGGAGCTTCAAATTCCATCGTTGCTTTGTCGGTTTCAATTTCAACAACGGGAAGTCCTGCTTGAACCTTGTCCCCTTCTTTTTTCAGCCACTTCGCAATCGCACCTTCTTTCATGGTGTCCGATAGCTTTGGCATTTCCATTACAGTTGCCATAATTCAAAGTCCTCTTAAGGGAAGTCCTATTTAACGATACAGGACTTCCTGAATCGCAGCGCGGGCACGTTCCTTGGTTGGCATCACTTCATGTTCCAATGCTTCGTTATAAGGCATGGGGACAAAGTGGTTGTGAACCCGACCCGGAGGCGCATCAAGATCATCAAAGCATTCTTTAACGACGCGATCGACGATGTGGCAACCCAAAGTGGCAACACCCCAACCTTCTTCGAGCACAACCAACCGATGGGTTTTGCGCACGGATTCAAAGATGAGATTTTCGTCGAGGGGTTGCAAAGTGCGCGGATCGATAATTTCGAGATCGATGCCTTCTTGTGCAAGTTCTTCAGCGAGTTCTAGCGCAAAAAGGACCATTTTATTCCACGCAACGATGGTGACGTCTTTTCCTGCGCGCTTGATATCGCCCACGCCCAGTGGAACGAGATGCTCGCCGTCTGGAACTTCGCCTTCAAAACCGTACAGAAGTTCGCTTTCCATGAACATCACGGGATTGTTGTCTCGAATTGCAGACTTCAAAAGCCCTTTGGCGTCACCCGGCAAAACGGTACTGACGATTTTCATGCCAGGAACGTTGACCAACATGTGGTCGACGCACTGACTGTGTTGAGCACCCAGCATATGCGCAGCGCCATGGGGACCTCGAATGACGAGGGGAATTTTAAACTGCCCACCGCTCATATAAAGCATTTTTGCAGCATGATTTATGATTTGATCGAAGGCTTGAATCGCAAAGTTCCAGGTCATCATTTCGATGATGGGTCGCAACCCAGTCATGGCAGCGCCCACTCCAAGACCCGCAAAGCCGGCCTCTGAAATTGGCGAATCGACCACGCGCATCGGCCCAAACTGAGCCAACATTCCCTTAGAAACTTTATAAGCACCGTTATATTCGCCCACTTCTTCGCCCATGAGGAACACCGTAGGGTCGCGCTCCATTTCTTCTGTCATCGCCTGGCGAAGGGCTTCACGCAAAGTCATTATAGCCATTGAAAAGCACCTCTTTTATGCAAGCACATGTTCCCAGATTTCAGACAGTTCAGGATCTGGACTTTCCAGAGCGAACGTAACGGAGTCTTCGACTTGCTCAGCCACTTCCTCTTCCCACTTTTCAAAATCGGTTTCTTTGGCGAGGCTCTTTTCGAGCAAGTGCGCTTTGAGCTGCTCGAGGCAGTCTTGCAGACGTTCGCTTTCGACTTCTTCTTTGGTGCGGTAGGTTCCGGGATCGGACATGGAGTGTCCGCGAAAGCGGTAGCACTGAATTTCGACGAGGATGGGCCTGCTCGTTTTACGGACGTTTTCGATGATGTCGCCCATTTGCTTATAGGTGTTGATGACGTTGCGGCCATCAACGATTGCTTGGTCCATGGCATAGCCTTTTGCTCTATCGGCCAGCACTTTTAAAGCGCAAGTGCGAGAGATCGCTGTGCCCATTCCATAGAGATTATTTTCAATGATAAAAATAACAGGCAAGTTCCAGATGGCTGCCATGTTCATGGCTTCATGAAATTGCCCTTGGTTAATCGCGGCATCGCCAATGAAGCACAGGCAAACGAGGTCTTCTTTGGAATACTTGATTTTCCAGCCCACCCCTGCTGCGAGGGCTGCCTGGCCACCCACAATTCCGTGCCCACCCAGATAGCGATGTTCGGCAGAGAACATGTGCATTGAGCCGCCTTTTCCTCTAGAGCACCCAGTGACCTTGCCTAACAATTCTGCCATCACGGCACGGGCTGTCATCCCTAAAACCATGGGCTGAACATGATCGCGGTAACCGCCAATCACGTAGTCTTGTTTCTTGCGGATGGCATTGAGACACCCCGTTGAAACGGCTTCTTGACCGATGTAGAGGTGACAAAATCCGCTAAATTTCTGCTGTACGTACAATTGACCTGCACGTTCTTCAAAGCGCCTGCCCAAAAGCATTTCTTTATAGAACGCAATGAGCTGATCATTGGTGGGAGCTGGCATCGCCTCTTTTCCTCATTAAAAGCTTTTGCAGTTTCCTGACTTAGGAAACCAGAACCTGGAGCCGCGGGCAACGTATGACATCTGACTCACGGCTGCAAGAATTTGCTTGGGATAAACCCTTTTCAGAACTGTTAAAAAAACATCAGTTTTAGACAGAAGACGGAACCGCCGCCTTTGATAAATTCTGCTGTGTCGACCGCAAGGGTTTTGAAACCTGCTTTTGCAAGCTTTGCTTCAACTTCAAGACAACCCTTTTGAATGATCACATGTTTGCCATCAGGGCAATGGGCATTGCAAGCAAAACCTGGAGCATCGGCTTCGGCGAGGGGAACTTCGATGAGGTTCGGAAAGATTTTTTGCAAAAGCTCCCATCCTTCAGAAGTAAATGCCTCTCGACATGCCAGTGCTGTTTCGTCATTTAAAAGGCAAAGACAGGTATCGAGGTGATAAAATTTCGGTTTCTTGAGTTCAAAGAGAGCGACCGGTGCCTCTGTGAAGTTGACAATTTTTTCGTACATCTGTGCGCTGGTGCGAAATCCGTAGGCCCCCAGTAAAAACCTCTTGCCGGGCAGCCAAAGGCAGTCGCCCATCCCTTCAAACAGGGTGTCTTTGCCGCGCTCTGCAAGTGCGATGGTTTCATAGCCTTCTGATTTGAGTGCTTGTGCCACAAGTGGAACTTCGAGATGACGGGTGTCGTTTTCCATGTTACTCAGCAGGGCTTTGTGAGCACCCACGCGATCGAGAAAAGGAAAACTTTGGTTCGCACAAAAGCACATATCGGGCAGATCGACTCCGCCATCGATGGTTTTGACGCGAATACCCAAGGACTCATAGGTTGACTTCAGAGTATTCCACTGCTCAAAAGCAAGGTTCTTGTCAATTTCGTGTTTGCTGCCGTCCGCCTTTCGCATATGGGCATTGATCGGAAAGTCGACATTGAAGTATGTGGGTCTGACCATGAGTACGTTTCTAGGAATGGGCATCGGACTCATGGAACGGGGATCAAAATTGAGGTCGCAGGGCTTTGTGATAACTTTAAGCATGTTAAATCCTCTAAATTGCAAATCGCCAAACAAAGAAAAAGGCACCCGCCTGGGGACGTTTTTTTGGAAAAGCACATACTAACCAAGGGGCTTTCTAGAGTAAACATCTCGCTATCCAATAGACCAAAAGGTCTTCCCCCGCTAAAAGGCCAAAACCGAACTATCCGGTTTTGCACAAGGAGCACATGTGACGCTTGTTGATATTCAGACTCTAAAGCAAAAACCTTCCTCAAAAAAAAGGGGCTACTGGATATTCAGCAATGATGTTGAACATCTTTCAGATGCCTTACTCGATTCAAACAAGTGTGCACTGGTGCGCATCCAAGGAACGACGCGATTTGGAATTTACTGCAAATCCGCACTCATTGCGGTGCGCCTGCTTCCTGAATCTTTTGTTCCTTCGCAAGAGTCCCAGGTGAGTCATGAAGAAATTCAAAAGTGGGCGTGGGGACATCTGAGTTTACTGAGAATTCAAAAAGAGGCTTTGCCCATTCCCAAGGGTGATGCCTTGCGCTGGAGCCACGGCGATGTCGACGGAATGCCGGGCCTCGTTGTCGATGATTATGGCGAAGTTTGTGTTCTCCAGAGCGGATCTGCCTCGGGTGATTTTTTGTTACCCGACGTTGCAGAAGCACTCCTTCAAAATCAGACGAAGGCACTTTTTGAAAGAAGTTCGGGCCAAATTCGCGCCATGGACGGCCTCGCAGAACGCACACGGTGGCTTCGAAAACCACAAGAAACAGAGGCTAATCCCTCTTTCGTAACAACGAAAATGTCAAACTTAACGATGACATTTAATCCGCTGCGTGCACAAAAAACGGGACTCTTTTTAGATCAACGCGAAAATCTTTCGCTGCTTGCAACTCTGCTTCCGCGTGTGGCCCATCAAAATTCTTCATCCCTCGACATCTGCTCTTACGCGGGCGCTTGGAGCGCGGTGGCTGCAAGAGAAGGTTTTACGGAATGCACCATCGTAGACCAAGACAAAGATGCCCTTGAATATGCCAAACGTAACATCGCAGCAAATGCCAAGAGTGCAGTCGAAATCGTTGCGCTGCATGGAGATATGTTTGAACAACTTTCTAAGCTCGACAAATCAGGAAACCGCTATACGCTCGTCGTTGCCGATCCTCCTGCCTTTGCAAAATCTAAAACTCACATTCCCGAAGCGCGCCGCGCCTATGGTCGCCTGACCAAACTCGCATCGAGGCTCGTTGAAGACGATGGCATCCTCGTCGTTTGCAGCTGTAGCCGAAATATGGAAGAATCAGAGCTTTATACGATTGTCACAAACAATCTCTGTGAAGGGCGATGGGTACTGATGGGAAGAGGACGACAATCTCCCGACCATACCGTGATCGCAGGTGAGGGCCATTCTGATTATCTCAAGGCCTTCTTCTTCAAGAGAACAAGGTATTTTTAAAGTGAACAGCATTTGCCAGGAAAAAACCATCGTCATTGACGCACGCGTTGTGATTGAAAATCAAGGACATGGGATTGCACGTCATGTGGATGAACTTGTCCGTTACCTTATGGCAATGGGAACCCATTACCGTTTTGTGCTTCTGGTGAATAAGTCATCACCTTTTTTAAAGTGTGAACTTCCGCACAATTTTTCGACGATTATATTAAGAAGCAGTTGGATAAACCTGATTGGTCAGTTTGAGCTGTTCTTCATCCTGCGCAAGTTGAAGTTTGACCTTTTTCACTCGCCCAGTTTTATCGTTCCTATTCTGACTCCCTTTCGTTTTGCGGTCACACTGCACGACCTCAATCATGTGGTTCTTGCCGAAAACTACTCACTCTTTCACCGAATCTATTATAATTTTTTTCTGGCGCGAAAAATTAAAAAAGCAAGTGCCATCATCACTGTTTCGTTATTTTCAAAAGAGGTCATTGCAAGTTACTTTAAAATCGACACTCAATCGATTCATGTGATTTACAACGGAATCAATGCCAATTTTCACCCGATTTCTGAGTTTCCTCCAGAGCAAGTGGAACATTTCCGGCTCCGGTATGAGCTGCCGGAAAAATACATCCTTTCCATCGGCAATAAAAAACCTCACAAGAACCTCAGGCGACTGGTTGAAGCCTATTGCCTCGGAAATTATTCCATCCCACTTGTGCTTGCGACAGAATTCGATCATGGCATTCTCGACATTGCTTCAAGGGCAAACAAAAGGCACATGATTCATTTTGTGCGCTACATTCCCAACGATGAACTTCCGCTTTTGTATGGCCTTGCAAAAGCCTTTGCCTATCCTTCGTTGTATGAAGGCTTTGGACTTCCTCCGCTTGAAGCTGCGGCCTGTGGAGTTCCCGTTGTAACCTCCGATCGCTCGTCGCTCCCAGAAATCATGGGGGAGGGCGCAATGTATGTGAATCCTGAAGATCTTGATGACATTCGCCGTGGACTTGATCGGGCCCTTACCGATTTCGTACAAATCGAACACAACAAAAGAATTGGATTGGAGCTCGTCAAAAAGTTTTCTTGGCAAACCATGGCAAAGGAAACCTTTGATCTCTACAAAAAAATTCTGGAAGGCTCTTCTCCATGAGCGAACTCCATTTTGCGCATCCGAACCGGCCACTGATTGGTCTCAACGGTCGCTTTCTTGTGGCTCAACGCACGGGCGTTCAGCGTTCGGCGTACTTGTTTTTCAGGCATCTCATTGCGCAAGGACACGCTTTTAACTTTGTACTCTTTACCGGCGAAAGCGAGATTTACGCGCCGGAATGGCAGCAAGACAACGTTCGCATCGTTGCTTCGAATCTGACTTCTAAAAGCATTTTAAAGAATCATTTTTGGGAACAGATCATTCTGCCCAAACTCGCTAAGAAATATAAAGTGGATGTGTTGCACAATCCCGCAAACTTGGCGCCACTCTTGTTTTTGAACAAAAGCATCGTCAATATCCATGACGTTTGTTTCCTTATTGAACCCACGTGGTTTGCCCCGAGCTTTCGCTTTATTTATACGTTTTTGGTTCCACAAATTGCGCGTTCGGCGCGTCTTGTCGTGACCAACTCAAACCATTCTAAAAACGATATTTTGGAATTGCTCACCGACGATATTTCAAGAATTCGGCTCACCTATTGGGCTGTCGAACCCTTGTTTTTTCAAGAAGCAAAGCCTTGGAATTCACGTTCCAAGCAAATATTGTTTGTGGGCTCGCTGGAACCCCGCAAAAATTTAACGGGACTCTTAGAAGCCTTCAATCGTTTCAAAAGGCGAAATCCCGATTGCGATTACAAATTGATATTGGTAGGTTGCGAAAACTCACTGTTTGCAGAACAGCGTTACGAGTTGGGGGAATTTGCCAAAGAAATCGAATTTGCGGGCTACATCAGCGACGCCGAACTTGCTGCACTTTATGCCGATTCCCGAATGCTTGTTTATCCGAGTTTTTACGAAGGCTTTGGCTTCCCACCACTCGAAGCCATGGCTGCCGGAACACCTGTCATCACGAGTTTTAACTCTTCACTGCCCGAAGTGGTCGGTGAAGCTGCCATTCTGGTAAATCCCAGCGACTGTGACGAAATTGCCAATAAAATGGAACAAATTTTTCGCAATCCCGATTTGGCACAATCTCTCATTGAACGTGGGCATGTCCAGGCCCGAAAGTTCAGCTGGGAGAAGACTGCGAGCCACATGCTTGAAATTTACGATGAGGTGCTCAGCGGAGATCGTTCCAAAAACAAGGGTTGAGCTTTTTTCAATGCAAGGCTATAGCCACATCGACACACTTTAAGGAGAAAATAGATGACCGCGATCCAAGGTATGCGCAACATTGCCATCATTGCCCACGTTGACCACGGTAAAACCACGTTGGTAGACAAGCTTCTCAACCAATCTGGAACCTTCCAGGCGCACCAGGTCATTGCCGAACGCGTCATGGACAACCTGGACCTTGAGCGCGAACGCGGCATTACCATCATGGCCAAGAATGCGTCGATGGTTTACAAAGACATCCGCATCAACATCGTCGACACTCCAGGCCATGCGGACTTTGGCGGAGAAGTCGAAAGAACACTTATGATGGTCGACGGCGCCATCTTGCTCGTAGATGCAGCAGAAGGCCCCCTTCCTCAAACCCGTTTCGTTCTTCAAAAGGCATTGCAACGGAACCTTAAAATGGTGCTTGTCATCAATAAGGTCGACCGTGCAGACGCTCGTATCGAAGAAGTTGAAGAAGCCGTTCACGACCTCTTCCTTGAGCTTTCTTCCGAAGATCATCACCTCGACTTCCCTACGCTTTACGCTTCGGGCCGTAATGGCTGGTGCTCGCGCGAAAAGGACGTTAAAAAAGAAGATCTCCGCGACCTTTTCGATGTTGTTTTGGCACACGTTCCTCCGCCAAAAGTGTACACCGAAGGCACGGCACAGATGCTTATCAACAACCTCAGCTACAACTCGTACCTGGGACGTTTGGCAATTGGCCGACTGGAACGTGGAACACTGAACGTGAACCAGAACCTCGTCATCATCAATTCCGAAAATAAACACATCCCCGCAAAAGCTATCAAGATCCGCGCGTACCGCGGCCTTGAACAGACGGATGTCGATACCATTGGCGCAGGCGATATCGTTATCTTGGCAACAGGTGTAACCGATCTTTCCATTGGCGATACCATTGCCGATGCCAATGCACCCGAAGCACTTCCTCGTATTGAAGTCGACCCTCCAACCGTGAGCGTTGAAGTTTCGGTAAATACGTCTCCTCTTGCAGGACGCGAAGGAACCTATCTTACAAGCCGTAAGATTTTTGAATTCTTGACCAAAGAAGCAATGCACAACGTTGCACTCAAAATCGAAGAAACCGAGTCGCCTGAAATCTTTATTTTGAAGGCACGCGGCGAGCTTCAAGTTTCCATCGTGATGGAAAACCTCCGTCGCGAAGGCGGCGAAGTCATGGTCGGACGCCCACGCGTTATTACCAAGGTTGTAGACGGACAAGTGCTTGAGCCTATTGAACGCGTTGTTGTGGATATTCCTGAAAACTCCGTAGGTGCGGTGACTGAAAAGCTATCGAACCGCAAGGGCCGTATGGTTTCCATGCAAAACCTTTCCCATGGCCGTACACGTATGGAATTCAGCATTCCGAGCCGGGGCCTTCTTGGCTACCGCAGTACGTTCTTGACCGATACCAAGGGTGAAGGCCTTATTTCGAGTTACCTCGAAGGCTACGAAACCTCCCGTGGTCTCGTTCCTGCACGTAGTAACGGCGCGATGATCGCCGACCGTTCGGGTAAAACTACGCAGTATGCGCTGCACGGTTTGGAAGAACGCGGTCGTCTTATTATTGCCGATACGGAAGAAGTTTACGAAGGCATGGTCATCGGTGAACACAGCCGCGACAATGACCTTGAAGTGAACGCCATCCGCGAAAAGAAATTGACAAACATGCGCTCTGCAGGCACGGATGAATCAACTAAATTGAGCCCCATCACCCGTATGGGACTCGAAACCGCGCTTGACTGGATTAACGACGACGAATGGATCGAAGTCACTCCAAAAACAATCCGCGTACGTAAGCGTATTTTGGACTCCTCACGACGCGCCTCTGCAAGTAAAGGTTCAAGAGACTAATTCTTCAGCCCTCGTGCACGCGGCTTTGGCGGTCCCCCTAAACTTCAAAAGGAGTGGGAATGACATCGGCTAATCCGCTGCACGTGCTGACATCAGCACTCTTAGAAACTCTGCACCTTCAAGGCCGCGAGCTGAGTCCCCCACTCAAAACCGCTTTTGAGCGACTGAGCCCCGAGCACCCCTCGGGCATTTTGCTTGCGCAACTTGAAACTCCCATGATGAAACAATTTCGCGAGGCGAAGGACGAAGTTCCCGATGCCTTGCTTTTTTTTCGCATGGGAGATTTTTTTGAACTTTTTGGAGCCGATGCCATCATCGCTTCTGAAATCTGTGGACTCACATTAACTTCACGCGATCGTAACAGCGACAATCCCGTTCCAATGGCGGGAGCACCTGCGGTGGCACACCGCGCTGCCATCAAAAAATGTGTCGAAGCGGGATTTAAAGTGGCCGTGTGCGATCAAGTCGAAGATCCCCGGCAAGCAAAAGGAATCGTGCGGCGTGAAATTGTGCGTGTGGCAACCCCCGCCCTTCCGGGCGATTGGGACGATGAATCCGATGCCTCAACCGGGTGTTACCTTGCAGCTTTGCACGGTGGAAAAAAGGGCTGGACTTTAGCCTTCATCGACATTTCGACCGCAGATTTTCGCATTACAGCGGATCTCGACGAAGAGCTGTTACGACAAGAGTTGCTCACCATTGCTCCCAAAGAAGTTTTAGTTGCATCCGACAAGGTGATGCAAACACAACAATTCCTACGTGATTTGTGCAGCAAGCCACCGCGTGTGACCGCACTAGAACCGTGGATCTTTCGCTCCGAGCGAAATTGTCTCGATCTTTTTAAAGAATTTTTTCCTGAAAAAGCGCTGCACCAGTTTGGTATTTCCTATCTTGAAAATGGATTGCAGGTCACAGCAGGAATTCTGAGTTACTTAAAAGCCACGCAGCGCAGTGTTTTACAAAATGTGAAAAACATTGCTCCCTACGAACTCAAAAAACACCTCATGATCGATGAGGCCACCAAAAGACACCTTGATTTTTTCCAGACTTCTACGGGTGAACGTAAAGGAAGTCTTTTTTGGTTTTTAAATAAATGCATGACGGGTCAAGGCGCACGTCTGCTTGCCAGACGCATCAATTATCCCTTTTGCAAAACCGATGAAATAGGCCAAAGCCTTGATGCCGTTGAAGCTCTTTATAGCAATCCCGGCCTCGAAGCGGAGCTGCATGCCCATTTGCGAACATGTTCCGATACCGATCGCCTGGTGGCCAGAACAGCCCAAGGCACCATCGATGCCAAAGGTTTGGTGTGGCTGCGTTCCACTTTGCGCGCACTTCTCAATTTCCAGGCGCTGCTTGCGAAAAATTCCGAAGTGGCACGTTCATTCCAAAACATTTTAGAATCTCTCGAAAGCGTCGAAAGTTTGCAGACTCTGACTGCATTTCTTGCGACTGCGCTGGAAGAAGAACCCGCCTGGCCCATGGGAAAAGGCGGAAAAACTTTTTGCACCGGATTTTCGGCGGAACTCGACGAACTTGCCGCACTTGAGCAAAACTTTGATGCCATGATGCTAGAGCTTGAACGCAAAGAGCGCGAACGCAGTCAGATTCAAACGCTTAAAATCGGTTATACCCGAGTCTTTGGTTACTATTTTGAGGTCTCAAAGGGAAAGCTTGCGCACGTCCCGGCGCACTTTTTACGCAAACAAACGCTTTCGACGGGCGAAAGGTTTATTACCGAAGAACTCAAAGAGCTGGAAGAAAAAGCCCTCACAGCTTCTGAAAAAAAGGCCGCTCTTGAGCGCGATCTTTTTGAAGGCGTGCGCAACCGCGTGCTTGAATTTGTCGAATTGCTCGGCAAGGCATCGGATATTATTGCCCGGCTCGACCTGTTTCGTTGTTTTGCGGGCCTCGCAAAAGACCACGGCTGGTGCAAACCGAAATTGACAGATGCAAACGTTACGGCATTGCACGAAAGCGTTCATCCTATTTTGCAGGCCCTGCAAACAGGAGGCGAGCCCTTCGTTCCCAATACCATCTTGGTGGGGGAAACGAAGTCTTTAGACAGCACTTTTCCAGTACTCAGAAACAGCACAAGTGATGCCAAAATACTTTTAATTACCGGCCCCAACATGGCCGGAAAAAGCACGGTGATGCGCCAAGTGGCTCTCACTCAGCTGCTCTGCCAAATGGGGAGTTTTGTTCCAGCAAAGGCAGCCGTTGTGGGCGTGTGCGACCGCATCTTTACAAGAATTGGCTCCAGCGACAATGCCCTCAAAAGTCAGTCGACGTTTATGGTTGAAATGCTTGAAAGCGCGCAGATGTTACGTTACGCCACCGAAAAAAGCTTGCTGCTCATGGACGAAATAGGCCGTGGAACTTCCACTTTCGACGGTCTTTCCATTGCGTGGGCAATTCTTGAAGACCTGCACGACAGGGTCAATGCGCGAACTCTTTTTTCAACTCATTACCACGAACTTCTTGAAGTGGCAGAAGGACGTTCAGGTATTGCTCCCATGCAAATGGAAGTTCTTGAAAGAGACATCCCATCAACCGAAGGAACCACTCGTCGCGAAATTCTTTTTTCACGTAGATTTTTAAGTGGTGCTGCCGGAAAAAGTTACGGAATTCACGTCGCAGAACTCGCGGGTCATAGCCCCTCACTTGTGAGTCGTGCCGATCAAATCTTGCAAAAATTGACGGCTTCGAAACATGAAACAAGCCTCGAAATAGAATCCAATGTGGCAATAGAAACGACTTCACCGACGGAAATCGAACGGGCAGAAGACGAACCTTGCGCCTGGAAAATTGCAATGTCGCTATTGCAAGAAAAAGAACTGAATAACACCACACCCTTTGAAGCGCTCAAATTCCTTTTTGACATTCAAGAGGTTTTAAAGGACGATCACTTTAATCTGAGCAAAGAAAAACTCAATGAAATTTTGTCCCGTGACTCGACGACCAGGAGAAAAAGCACAAAGCGCTGGGAAGACAAACGGGTCGAGAAAACTCTTTTTGAAATGTAAGAAGGTTTCATAAAAGAAAATAACTTGAACGAATTGGCAAGCTCACTTAAGTTCCCCTGCATACAGAAAACGCCCGCTACCCGCAGGGAGGCCTATGAGGAATTTTGCAGCTCTGTTGCTCTTTTTTATAAGCGCTTGTTCCTTTGAAAAGCCTCAAAAGGAATTGACGACAGAACCACAAATTGCAAGGCCCGAAGAAAGCTTAAAAAAAGCACCCGCTGTTGTGAAGCGATCGACGGTACTCTTGGTCATCGATCAATTTACAAAATGTACGGGAACCATCGTCGCAAAAGACAAAATCCTCACAGCACATCATTGTTTTCAGGGCGACGAAGATGCCTCCAAGGTGGTCGTTTTTTTTGGGCCTGATGCTAAAACTGCAAGGTTTCGCAGAAAAGGAAAAGGCAAAGCCCGTTTTCATCCAAAACTCGATCTTGCCGTCTTTCTCATTGAGTCTCTGCCCGAGGGATTCGCCCCCGTTCCCATCCTTCCTGTGACTTCACAGCTTGCCCCGGGCGACGGTGTTGTTATCGCCGGTTACGGCAGTTCTTCCAGTGAAGGTCTCGACTATGGAAAATTCCTCAGATGGGGAAAAACAAATTTTACATCCTACGAAGAAGTCGTGAAATACCAGGGTGGAATCACTTACCGTTCCATCCTTCGCTTCGAGAGCCCTGCAGAGGGTTCTACAGTGTGCGGAGGAGATTCCGGTGGACCCGTGTACCGCAAATTCAAAGGCCGGTGGGGTTTGACTGGGGTGATTTCTGGTGGACCCGCATTTTGCGAGCAATACTCCGAAACTCTGGCAGCAGATCCACGCCCCAACGCCTCTTGGATTTTGGCGCCTTTCTCATTTTAATACCATTTGGGAGCTTGCAAAGGCACATTCTGCAAGTCACTTATTTTGAGATCGTGCAAGTCAAATTTTCTTTAATCAAGCCGTGGCTTTGCGAGTTATAATCGTGCTCAAAATACGAAGCAACACCAGTTGTGGAAGTTGCTGAAAGACTTTTTGGTTTTGCGATAACGATTTCAGAAAGCTCAGGAACTACGCCTGCATTGTAAAGCTCAAATCCAAAGATAAATTGATCTTCGCTTGTGCCTTCGTCGTAGTGAGCAGGAAAGTGCTGGGGCGCTCCGCCGTTATTTACGACGACTTCGCCTTCTTCGTCGCCCACATCAATGGCTGTCAAATCATAGAAATTACCAGAGACTAAGCCCTTGCATTCATAAGTTGCAGCAAAAGAAGTGACAGAAAGAAGAAGCGCGCTCAAAGTGATGATAAATTTCATATTAAATTCCTTTTTTTTATGCAGTTAAAAGCCGAGTGTCATCTCTGACAAAGAAGGAATTAGACCAAATGCGGTCATAAGGAAAGTTGAATATTCTTATCTCTGTTATCTAAAATATTTATAATTAGAAAACCCAAGTTATTCGTTTTTTTGAATTGTACTGATTTAACTCTACTTGTTTAAGATACATTCGTGGCTGAAAAACGAAACATGTCAGGCATATTCTTGGAGTTTTCATTGGAAATTTTGTCATTTTCAGCAAGCAATCTGATGGCAAAGAACGTGATATCGTCTGCCTGAGGGTTGACTTCCATAAAGTCAAAAACCAGCTTCTCCATTTTCCTCACGACATCGGTCGGGCTGACATTCGCTCCGAGTTCTTGGAGCAATTTTCGAACTCTTCTTTCCCCCAAGGCTTCGCCCTGGGAATTTTCCCCTTCAGTGAGCCCATCGGTATAAAAAAACAACAGGTCGTCTCCATGATTCAAGGCTATGGATTCTTCTTTAAAAGCGTTGTGCTCCCGCGCTTCTTTCCAGTCATAAAATCCCAAGCGTGCCCCTCTTGATTTGAGGGTATTTACTTTAGGCTTGCCTTCAATTGAGTCGTGGATAATGACATAGGGGAAATTGTGACCGGCATTGCAGAAATTGATTTCCCGTTTGTCCATGTCTATAAATGCAGCAAACATCGTCATGAGGCGCGAGCCATCGGATGAATTCTTAACAAGGACGTTGAGTTCTTCAATGATCTTTTTGGGAGACACTTCGTTACGTTGATAAAAGGAATCGCAGTATCCCTTCACGACGGCAGTAACAAGCGCACTTGGCACTCCATGCCCTGTGACATCGCCAATGAGCATCAGAATGCGCGTGGGGGAAATGGGA
The DNA here is from genome assembly GCA_044237915.1 of Silvanigrellaceae bacterium. Taxonomy (GTDB): domain Bacteria; phylum Bdellovibrionota_B; class Oligoflexia; order Silvanigrellales; family Silvanigrellaceae; genus JBIIEI01. The sequence goes on from JBIIEI010000101.1 coordinate 17,718, forward strand.
AAATATCCCCACCAATCGCCGCCGCATTCCGTTGCAGATTTAGAAAATCCCTGGATTTCGAATGAGCCATATTGAATCACTTCACCAATTTTAGGAAGTAAACAATCTGTCACAATCTTTGCAGCCTGCAATTCTGTTTTTAATCTTTCTTGCTCTTTTTCGAGCCGGATGGACAGAATATTATTCGCTGCAATTGAGACCGACACCATGAGCATTTCGATGATGCTTTTCTCTTCAAACGTAAAAGAAGCAATGTTTAAAAATTCCAAACGACCAATGACGCGGTTTGTTTTTTCATCCACGAGATCATAAAACAGCGCTGCCTGCGCAGGCTTACTTGTGTCCATGGAAAGTAGAATTTCAATATCCTGATTCAGGATCCGAGAGAAGGATTGCTTTACTAATTTACTTAATTTATCCCATTCAATGATTGAAGAAATTAATTTTGTTTCTTCGGAAAGCATGTGGTTATTTTTGATCATCTTTTCAATGCGATAAGCCATGATATTGAAAGAAGAGGTTAATTCACCCAACTCATCATTGAGAAGCTTTCCCTCAATTTTCCGAAAATTGCCTTCTGCCATCGACCTTGCTGCATTTCGTAAACTGAGCAATCTGCCTAAAACCTGCATCCGAAAAACGATAAAATTGACAACGACTATCGTTATCCCCAGTAAACTCGAGAGCAAAATCATCCGTTTCCGGACTTGAGCAATGAATTGCCCTATATATTCAATAGAAGAGTGTGTCACAATGTAACCCAATTGCTCTGCTGTTCCATCCTTTTCGGCAATAATTCTTGCGCCCAAGACTTTCACATTGGGCTCTGAAACCCATTTTGAGAGATCGACGACATTTTTATCTTGCTTATTTATATACTTCACGCGGCCAGGAATTGTGATTCTTTGAAAGTCTGAAAATTTAGCGTGAGCAAAGTCGAAAGTTCGGCTCTAACCTCAATGCTGACGTTGGTTCTCCGTAAACAGTCGATTACCGAACTCTTAAACGCCTTAAAATCTGGATGATACTTTGAATTTAAACAGGTTTTTTTCACGTATTTCCAGTATCGTTCGATCAAATTTAAATTTGGTGAATAAGAAGGAAGAAACAACAGCTCGATTCCAAGCCTCTTGGCTCGCTTCATTACCAAGTCGCACCTCTGATATTTTGCATTATCTAAAACAATAGAAATCCTTCCAGGACCGCACTTATACCGCAGCTTATGAAGGATTTTACAA
>JBIIEI010000163.1:0-5443 GCA_044237915.1 Silvanigrellaceae bacterium
GCTGCACACTCCTTGATACGATTCTAACCACCTCCAAATTCGCACCACTCGTTACCTTTCGTAAGTCTGATCCCAATGTGCCTATTGCCGACGACGATGTATAGCGTCCTCCGTTGTGCAGTTACAACGCTTTTCAGGCGATTCGTTACTCAGGGAAAATTTGGTTTTCAACTTGCGAGACAAAAATGGATGGAGAAAATTTTATTCAGTTTTGTATCGGCAATGAAAACTCATATATTCCACCAGAACATTTTCCAAATCTATTTGATGCCTTTTTCACTTCTGGGAAAAAGGACGGCACGGGATTGGGGCTTGCCATTGCGCAGAAAATTGTCGCAACTCATGGAGGAAAAATCTGGTGTGAGTCAATTCAAGATGAGCAATTTCCTCGCGGAAAGGTAGAATTCTTTTTTACAATTCCATGCAGCACTGAATTATGCCAGTACCGAATTGATCATCTATATGCGAGCGGAAATGAATTCGTTGAGCATTTAGCGACAGCGCGTAAGCACCTTTCAATGAAAGGGGTTGTTGATACAAATGATCGGGAGCATTTGCTTGAACGAGAGTTGATAAATTTTCTCCGGCAGCACGAGGAACCGCTTTCTGTTTTAATTGTGGATGATGAAGCCGTTTATCGAAATTCGCTTTCAACGCTTATGAGAAGCATCGATAAGAATTTGCAACTCATTGTTCTTTTAGAAGCCAAAAATAGTACCGAAGCACTGGCTTTCTGTAAGGTGAATCAGCCCGATTTGGTGATTTTGGATGTCGATCTTGGATTGGGATCGCTTAATGGCCTTGAAATGGTTCAGCTCTTACGCTCTCAAGGTATAAATTCACGCGTCTGCATTCACTCCAATCGTTTCCTTGCGGATGATTATAAAGTGGCCATTGAGGCGGGGGCTAACTCTGTGCTTCCTAAACCTTTGCCTCGCTCACATTTGTTAAAGCTATTGCTGGATGCGACGAATGCGCGTTGTCAGCAATCATTAACACCACAAAAGCAGGAAGTTCCCGAATTTGTTTTCCTCGATGACATGTCCATTTTTCGAAAGTCATGGGAACTCAAAAATAAAAACAAATTCATTCTGCATACCTATGACTCGCCGGCCGCATTCTTACATGTTTTGCAGATGAATCCAGAGTTCTTAAAAAATCTGCGTTGCGTTGTCACAGACTACTTTTTTGGAGAGGGAGCGCAGGATAATGGCGCAGCCCTTGCTGAAAAGCTCAGACAATTAGGTTTTCAGAAGCCTATTTTTCTTGCGTCCGATGGTGAATTTACTTCAGACCAGATTGGTGTTGCCATAACCCGTGTGATTTCGAAACAGTCCCGTTCCTTTGATGAGCTTGAGCTTTACATCAAATAAATTTTGAGATCGACTCGAGGTTCTGTTTTGAACTGAAAAAAAATGCGTATAGCACTGACTTTGAATAAATTTCTAAACGCACTTACGCAAGCAGCTGCATGTGAAAAATTTTCTTGACGGTACACTAGTCTTGATATTTGAAAGAGAACTACTACTTTTCTCCTTAATCTGCTGTTGCTGCTTTCCCATGAAAATTTCTAGCATCACACGACTCAGCATGTTACATTAATATGATTTCTCTTAGTGACCAAAAACTTGCATGCAGCAGATATACTGCATTTTGATGCACCCTTTTCAAAGATCTGGTACAAATGAGAAGAATTTTTGTGGTCTCTTTTCTGCTTTTAGCCGCGCAATTCAAAAATCGCAAATACAATCAGGTGAAGCATGTAGAAGGGGTCGCTGGAGTATCGACCGACGCTTCGGTATAGAATAAGTTAACACTGGAACAGCGCCAAGACTTTTTGTCGAAGCTTCCAACATTTGATGTGCTTTTTGCTCCACAAAATAACCCCTTTTGATGTGACTTTGCTGGAAATCAGGAAAAATCCACTTCTCAATTGCAAAAAGTATTAGATGTCCTTTACGACACAGCAAAAGTGACCGCGACAAAGTCAAAAAATGCTCCGTTTCTGGCACCACCTCCCACTGTTGTGATTGTCAAAAGTTCGGAGTGGAATGCCCATGCAATGCGTTTGCCTTCACGTTTTAAATTTCAGGTTAAACACACTCCTGCTTCAGCATCTCAAAGTGAAAAATTAGAAAATGAACAAGCATGGAAGCAGGGTGAGTTTGCCGACGTGTCGGTGAACATTGGAGAAGGAGCGGGAAGGAATTCATTGCAACATTCCTTGAATGCGGCAGGCACAATTCCTGGAAATATTGAAGATCTCGATCAGATTCTAAAGAGACAATCTGGCTTTCTAAAGCGTTCAAAGGCACAGTGTGCTTGGAAAAGCTGGACACTCATCGGCGGAAATGTCAACTCTGAATGTGGAGAATGGGTTCAAGGAACATGGCTAGATTCTCATCAGGTCATGCCCTTTATTTTTGTGCACGCAGGGCTCCTTGCTGATAGCCCCTTTGATATTGTTATCACAGTGCTTGCTCACGAACTCGGGCGCTATCTTTTTGCGCATGGAATTATTGGTGCATTTGGAAGCAAGGGAAGACCAAGTTCTGCAAATGAGCCCTGGAGTGAATCTGATGGTTATCTTTACCGTGAAGACGAATATGTGCGTTCAGGAGTTCCAAAGCCTCTGCACGGTAAGGAAGTCACACGGGAAGCAAGGCAGGCCATTTTTGACGCACTTCATAACGAAGTGCCTGAGCCTTTTGGAAATGCGCAATTTTCGAGTGCTGTGCTTGTCGCACTCACGGGCACGCAGACTCTGGTGAGTGCTCAGTTTGAAAAGGAGCAAGATTACAAAAAACTATTGAAGGTGGGCAAAAGGGCGGTAAAATTTAATGAACTGGTAGAGTTCCAATGCCGACGTGTAGCTGCCCCGCACCTTTGCGATAAGTATGCCGCTTCCGTTGTGGCCCTTGAAGATCCTAAAAACTCGAAACGACGCTCCGAATTCTATTCTGGCTTTTCTAACTCTCTATTGAGTTTTGCAGATAAAATTCACATCCGTTACTCAGATACTAAAAAGGGAATGCGCGGCATTTGCAAGGAATCTCTGGACTCCGCGCCGAGGCTTTGTGCAGATCACTTTTTCTCGTGGATGCACTCTCGGTATCCGGGTGCGCGTCTCATTTCAGAAAAAATTGCAGCAAAATTAAAAGGGGGAAAACAGGCGACTCTGACAGGTTGGATTTCAGCTGTAAAACCTGAGGCCGATTCCCTGTGGTCTTCCACTGTCCAAGGCGGGGAATTTTTGAAATCCCATCGTCTGGGTTGGTACAATAATGAGCAACAAGCTGATGATTTTAGCGTGGAACTGATGAGCCATCTTGGAATAGATCCGAGAGCAGGTATGACGCTTTGGGCTGAATTTGCAGCGATGCTCACTGAAAAATCGCAGTTTCCTGAGATGAACTTGCAAAACGGCTACCCTGTAGCACTCAGTTGCATCGAGCTTGCAAAAACTGGATTTCGAAACGGTGCGGGGGATTGGCTTCCTGTGCGACTTGCAAAAGACTGGAATGATCCGCACCACAGTTATTGTTATCGAGCTTTTAATATCGCTCGTGAGATTGACTTTCACCGTTACGTTACCAACCCTTCCAGGTTGCCTCCTGCCTTCAAAGAGGTCGCTGCGAACTGGCCTGAAATTGGAATCGCAGCGGGAGAGATGATCCAGAACTTATTCAGCTGCCAAGCGGGTCCTTCATACAACGAAGGCTTGCAAAATTTTATGGCAAGGTAAAATATCCTCGGATCAGGTTCTTATTCAAGTTTTGATTTTAAATAGGAAGATATAATGAGTAACAAAAAAGGGTGCATTATAGTAACGGGTGCTGGAAAAGGGCTTGGAAGTGCGTTGGCTTTGGAATCGTGGCAGCGTGGATATTCACTGGCACTCATTTCTCGCACGGAGTCTGACCTCGTTGCACTTAAGGCTAAAATAGTCGAAATGGGCACAAAATCTGAGCAAACGGTGACGATCCATCCGATCGATCTCACCAATCAAAGTAACGTCTCTCATTGCTTTAAGGAGATCGATAAAAGCCACGCTTCTATAGCTGCCCTGATCAACAATGCCGGAACTTGGACGGGCGGAAATCGGGTGATTGACCTCACTCCAACTGATTTTGAAAAATCGCTTTCACTCAACTTTCTTTCCGCTGTTTATACAACGCACGAAGTTCTTGCCAGGTGGAATCAAAAAAAATCGTCAGATTTGGCAGTGATCAATGTCGGTGCCACGGCATCTGTTGTTTCGGGGCCTTGGTCTGCTGCTTTTGGTGTGGCGAAGAGTGCACTGCGGGCATATTCTCAAAGTCTTGCTCGGGAAATGGCGAAAGAAGGTGTGCATGTTGCACATGTGGTAATCGACGGCCTTATCGATAATCCTCGAACTCGTGCGCTCAATCCACAATTTCCGGCGGCTCGTTTTATGTCGTGCGAATCCATTGCGCGCAGCATCTTGAATGTTGTTCAGGAAGATCGAAGCTGTTGGACCTTTGAATGGGACATGCGTCCGAACCTTGCGGAGTGGTGAATATGCAAAATATAATTTCAAGAAAGAAATCTGTGTTTATTACGGGAGCAAGCTCAGGAATTGGGGCGGCCATTGCGTGCGACCTTGCAAAACACGGTTATAATTTGGCATTAGTGGCGAGGCGGAGTGAACTTCTCGACATGGTTGCACGGGATTGTATTTCGCATGGCGCTGAAGTTTTGCAGTTTCAGATCGATTTAGCAGAGCGTACTGATGAACATTTAAAGGCAGCAATTGAAAATGCGGCTGCAAAATTTGGAGGACTTGATTCTCTCATCAACAACGCAGGCACATTTGGTGGAGGAAGGATCGACTCTTTGAACTTGAGTGACGCCGAACGTATTTTTGAGGTCAATGTCTTCGCTTCGATGCGCGCAACCCGTTACGCCGCTGCGCACCTGAAAGCCAGTGGAAATGGCTCGGTGATCTTTATCTCGTCAGTTGCAGGGCACCTGTCGTTTGCAGGCTCAGGAGTTTACTGCTCGAGTAAACACGCTCTCAATGGATTGGCGGGTTCGGTTTTTGAAGACTTGCGAGAGTTTGGAGTGAAAGTTTCAAGTATCAGCCCAGGCTATGTGAATACTTCAATGCCTTCAGGAAACCTTGATGCACATAAGATGATTCAACCCGAAGATATCGCGCATGCCGTGCGTTTTGTGATGGAATTTCCCACTACGGGTTGCCCTACCGAAATAACGATACTTCCTCAGCGAAGTCCTTATAAGTAAAAAGAGAATCCCATGAGCTGATTGATCGTTTTGGATAAAAATGTTTCTGTAACTTCCGCTCCCTTTCCTTCCTCTTTTTTTTATCAGACCAAGCGTAAAACCTCCACATTTATGTGGAGGATATAAGCGTCTAAAAAAGCCGAAGCTCCTGTTGGAGCAAGGCTAAAGGTTCTGG
>JBIIEI010000164.1:0-5415 GCA_044237915.1 Silvanigrellaceae bacterium
ACTCGCGGATCTTAGCCATAAAGAGGGTAAGTTCCTCGTCCGAGACCGAGCTGAACTCCTCCACGAACTCTTTGAGTGCTGGGCGATTGGCAGCCACGGGAGGAGCAGCCTCGTCCCCCAATTGCGCTACCAAATGGGACAAGGGGATCCCGTTACGCTTTGCCACTGCGGCGAGAAATGAGAGCTGCACACCCTTAGGGCCAGGCTCCCCCCGTTCGTAGAGGAGGTAAGTGGAGAGCGACACCCCGAGTTCATCCGCAATCTCTGCCTTTGTTTTGTCGAAATTTCGATGATTGTGGAGATAGTCGCTCATGCGCTTGGAGAACAAGTCCATGTTCACTTCAGGAACTGAACGGCGCTTCTTTTTGGCTTTGACCAATGGCTGAATCATAATGAGGCCTCTTCAATTTGGAGTTTTACTTAAAATAATTCGTCCTAGGCTGCTTACGAGCGACGATACTCAGCCGCTAGGAGATGTAAAATTCTACATGTGAAACACTATAAAAACCTCAACAGTGACGCAAGGCCGAAGATCTAAAAAAATTCGAGCAAACACCGATGCATGCCAACATTTCTCGCTTGACTTATTATATATCAAATGTATTTTATAAACATTCTATATTTAACATATTGAAATTACAATATGCCTGACCGGTTGGATGAGGAGGCTAGAATGAGAGAGCGAAAGCCGTTTTGGGTTGAAAGGTCAAATCATATTGACTTAATATTAACGTATCTTAACTTTCCAGAACTCATCGACATCTTTCAAAATATCGTTTGTAAAAAACCGCTGCTCGAAGGAGTTATGAGCAAATGGGAACTCGATACGTTGAAAGGACACACAACGCACTTCATTATTCCAAGTTTAGAGAAATCAGGGGTTATTGAAGTTGCTCAACACACACCGTCCGGCTACACCACGGAATACACCGACCTTATATGTCCAGGGATGAGCAATGCTCAGGTGGCACCCATACTTCTTGACCGCGCTGAATGTATCGCAAAACGGTATACGCATGAAGACGCCAACGAAGACTCCATCGCCGCAAGCTGCAACTTTAAAGCGATGTCACGAGAGAAAAGAATCGAACTTTTCAGCCGCCTTCGTGGTATTCTAAACGAAGCAATGGCTCTGCCTGACGATCCTGATGGTGAACAATTTCGACTTGTCCTTCTTGGCAGGGTTGAGAAATAACAATAAAAGGGAGGTGACTCCGATGAAACGTAACTGGTGTTCTGTTTTGCTTCTCTCTATGATTGCCTATTCTCCGAATTCATTTGCAGGAAGTGGATTTGTAAATAGCGTAATAGAGGTTCAAGCCCCCCAAGGGGTTGCAATAATAACAAAAGATTCGACAGGAAATACTATTGTTAAACTTGATTCCTCTCTTTCATCTGAGAAAGACTTCGGTCTGTTCGCCAAAGCAAGAGCATTTTTACTCAATAAATATGGTGACGAAGCAAGAGAATGGCCGCTCACCATCGATCCCAAAAATCAAACGTTCTCGTTTTTGAACAAAAACGGAGAGAAGCAGACTCTTCGCTTTTCTGACGAACAATAATTTAAAGGTCTCTCTTTTCAGTCTCTAATAAAGAACCCATAAGACGGTAAATCTCTTGCCGCCTTTTTTCTTTTTCCTCGGAATCTGCTCCAGCTGACTCAACATGGGCGCGATGAATATCCATTTCAATTTCGAGTCGCTTCTTGTATGGCAAGCGGTATAAATCTAAACCTACGTTCACGAGCCATTCAAAACTATTTCCAATTTTACTTGATGAACTTCCCAAAAATTGCACCAACTCAAGAGTTTTCTCAGGAGAAAGAGTCTTCAAATGCTCAATAAGAGTATAGTCCACTCCCGATTCAGCCAATGAGGTATGCCCTTGAAGCTCTGCCAGCAATTGAGAAAGTGAAATATTCTGCTCGAGAGCCAGTTTGACAAGGAGGCCGAGACTACAGCCATAGTCAGCTGGAATGCGGCTCTGCCTCTCAATTTCTGCGTACCGGACTTTGCTCAAACCTAAACGTCGCGCAGCTTCATCTTGAACAAAGTCATTGTCATCACGGAATTTTTTCAAATACTTAGACAAATTAAGCATGATGCCTAAGACGATTTTGTCGGACTTATCTGAACCGGATTCAGTGGCCTTCTCTTCGTGAGTGTCAGTTCGTGACATTTTTTAAAACCCATTCCTCTTTAATTGTTTTCTCTGTCAAAGCAGGATGTTATCGAGAGCGCTAAATGCCATGATACATCATAGCTCCTAGCACTCTCGCCCCTAAACCACAACATCATGAACACTCGTTGAAAGCTGCATAGCAGTTTATATAATTCATTGATAGAAAAAATAATATGATATAGTGTGCATTTTGAGTTCACGAATCTACTGAGGGGAGCTGGAGTGTCAAGGGAAAGGGAAGACGATATACGCGTTCAATTGAATTTGCCGGCTAGACGCAGCCGCGAAGAACGCGGCCTTCCAAATGCCGTTAACCAGTTGAAACGTGCGCTCCGTGACCTCCGAGGCAGGAAATCAGGAGTAAGTCGTTCCAGCGTGCAAAGCCGGGGCTTCGTCCGTTCAGCTCCCGAAGCTTATAAGCGGAATCAACGTGTCGCTGTCCGAATAAACTACTCGCTGAACAAGGGTGCGGGTCGCTGGCGAGCGCACGGACGGTATCTGGAAAGAGAAGGAGCACAGAATCAAGCAGCGAAAGGGCTTGGCTTTGGCTCGGACGGTGTAGAGGTCGCTATCTCGCAGACCCTCCAACGCTGGGAAGACGCAAAAGATCCCCATCTCTTTAAGTTCATTCTCTCGCCAGAATTTGGTGAACGAGTCGATCTCAAGACGCACACACAACATCTAGTTCACCAAATGGAAAAAGACCTGGGAACGAAGCTTGAATGGGTCGCGATTGATCATCACAACACGGACAATCCCCATGTTCATCTCGTTATCCGCGGCCTTGATGATTCAGGTAAGGCGCTCCAATTGTCACGAGATTATATCAAACTCGGTGTGCGCCAGCGAGCAGGTGAACTCGCAACAAAAGAGCTGGGGTATCGAACCGAAAAAGACATTAAAGAAGCGCGAGAACGGCAAATTCCTCAACAAAGATTCACCGATTTAGATCGAACTCTTCAGAGCCGTTCCAAAGACTCAGAGGTTTCGTTTGAGAATGCGATTCCAAAAGCCCTAGAGGCGCGTGAGCACAGATTAGCTCTCATCAGACGCTTAACACACCTTACAGCTATGGGGCTTGCTGAAAAGACGGGGAATAAATCATGGAAATTGAGCCCCAACCTTGAGAGTGCTCTACGGCAAACGCAAATTGCAACAGACCGATTGAAGACAATTCATAACCATCGTCATTTGCTGTCAGACCCGAATCTCCCCATGGTAACGACGGAGCTAAAAACTCTTGGTCAGCGTCTCTCAGGCCGCGTTCTGGGGAGTGGATTGAATGAAGGAACAGGACGAGCCTACACACTGATCGAAGGAGTTGACGGCCAACTGCACTATGTTACCCAGACATCGAGCATGGAGGCAAAACGAGGAACCGGATTATTAAAGGCCGGGACACTGGTTACCATGGAGACAACGACATCAAAAAAGGGATTCACGTTCGTTAAAATTCAAGATTATGGAAGAAAAATCGGCACAGACTTTATCGACAGCCTTTTGCTTTCTGGCGAGCTTGATGCACCAGTCAAAGGTGAATCCAAAACCTTTACTGGAAAAGTACAGTCGCTCGCACAGAAACGACGCGAAAAACTCATTTTATGTGGAGCTGTGAAAGAATTAAACGGCACATTAACTTCAGGCAATGCGCTTGCGTATGACCTCATCCGATATCGTGACCAGTCTATAAATTCCCCAATGTTCTCTACGGACAAAGCTATCCCAGCTATTTACCGAGTTGTCGCCAAAGGGCAGTCGTCAATTATTGTCCAAACGATTGATGGCAATCGGCTCTGTCTCACCGACCGAGATCTCGCCTCCCTAAAGACAGAACGCAAATATATGAAGGTAGGGAGCGAGATGTTTCTCGGTGTCAATAAGGCCGGAGTAAGACTCGCACATCTGAATATCGAAAAACTTAATTCCAAGATTCAAGACGAAAAAATAAATTTAATTGATATCATTGGACGCCAACTCGGTGAGAAAATTCAAAGTCATCCCATAAACGAAATTGTCCAAAAAAGAAGTCAAGCGTGGAAGGACAGGGGTATCGAGTTCACGAGTAAATTCTTTCAAAATGACGCTTTTACGTGGATAGAAGTACAAGCCGCAAAAAAAGAGATCGATGCAGAAGGTCCAGAAAATGCGGCGAGAAATATAGCTCTTAGGTCCGGAAAAAGATTCAAAGATGCTGAAATTCATCGGTTACATTCACTGGTTGGAAAGGTGCTGGCCGTTCGAATTGAAACTAACGGAAGCACAATTCTACTCACTTCGAAAAGTGAAATCACGCTCATAAAAACTTCCCACAAACCTCTTGTCAAAGAAGGAGATTATGCGAAAGCAAGTGTCGGATGGACTCGCGATGCTCACGGAAAAGCAAGCAAGTGTTGGATTGTTCACGGTAACAAAAAGAAACAAGAGAAGGATCGCACGATATGAAAATGGCTATATTCACCTCCATTATTTGTGCTGGATCAACGACAGCAATGGCAAGTATTGCAGAATTCAAATGCGAAAATAATCAACCCGTTCTCAAATTTTCCGCGACTACGGGTTTGGACGCGGGTAAGCCTGGACTTTTCTGGGTGGGCGTACATACACCCGACCAAAAATATGGATACTTTTTCAATGCTCAAGGTACTTGGGATCAGTACACGGGCGGTCTCTATATTCCCCATAAACGCTTCGACTCTGGACTTCCTCCAATTATCCAAATGCGCATTCCTATCCCGAGTCAAATGGGGGCGGATTCGTCGGATGCATATGTTGGATGGGAAATTTACGCCGGACATGGGGTACTCACGAAAGAGGACGAAGCTGCCATAAAGAGCAGGCGAATTGCAATATCTGAAGCGCGCAAGTCTGGCCAAAATCTTGCCGACTCAGAATACGACTCGGACGAGCGGTTTGCATGGGGACTTGTTCAAAAAAACATGGTGGATAACAAAAAATACTATCGTGTGATTGTTGTTCCGCAAAACATCTGCCCGCAATCCCCTTCTCGTACAACTTCAACATCTCGTGGAGAAAAACCATGACAGTGCCAAAGAGTACGCCGACTTTCAACGATGACCCCGGTGCATTTGATGAAGACGCAATTTCTGAAAATGACGCGCTGAATGCCCACCCCTTCCTGACTCCATGTGAAGCAGGAATTTTGGTGCTCTAATTTTAAGCAATTTGTAAAAAAATATATTAAACTGGGGGCGGGGAACTCATTGGGTTTACTGT
>JBIIEI010000102.1:0-18719 GCA_044237915.1 Silvanigrellaceae bacterium
TGAATCGTACGCTTCTTGCCGCTTTGAGAAATTATCTTTGGCTTCATTTTGAACCTCGCAAAATTTATGCTAGGTAAGTAACATGGATCTTTGGTTTTGTCTACATCAAATGGTAGCCACACCCGTCGTAAAAATGTCAAAAATTTCTCGTTCATCAGCATTCACCTGAAATCTCTCCACTCTTTACTTCAGTTATCGGTTGAGAAACTGATTGGTTGCATTAAAGGTCGGAATTTTAATGTGGATGTTGAGGGATGACATTGTTTTTTTGACGAAGTGATTTATGAAGCTGTAGGTAAATTTTGTCGGATTGTGTCGTGGGAATTGAAGAAAATCTGTAGGCGGAGTCGAATAGACAGGCAACCGAACTTGAGCAGGTCCTTGCAGAATGACGAACCAGTGCCTTTCAGATCAGTCTGAATTAAGATCCTGGATTGAGTACGAACGGATATGTGACCTGCACGACACCATTGCCGCGCGGCATGGGGAATTTCCACCTTCGGATCGCTCCTGAGATGCAAGATTCTGTGCCCTGGTGGTTCATGGTCGAGCTTGCAATTCCTGAAACCGAAACCCTTCCACTCGCATCAATCGTAAACTTCGAAACGATACGGCCCTGGAGATTTCGATTTCCTTGCAGGTTTCGCTCATAGCACGCCCGGATCTGTGCGAGGTTGGCTTTAATAACAGCCTCAATTTCCTCGCGGGTGAGGTTTCCTTCCATCACGGGATCTCCTTCGGGCACAACAACAGCGCTTGCTTTAATCTTTCCGCTTCCGATCGAACGACCACCGCCATTTTTATCTCCGAGTCCGCCCGCTCCATATCCGCCGGCACCACCCCCAATTCCTTTGAGGGCATCAGCGGGTCCGCCGGTTGCCATGGAGTTCTGATTTCCGAGTCCCCCAAGGCCATGGGAGCCTTTCTTGCCTGAACCACTTCCACCGCCCACTCCCCCACCTGAAGACTTGAGCCCTGTGGCAATGGCCGAGATTCCATCCATGTCCGAAACCTTGCCCATGTCTGCGCTGAGTTTGTCGAGGTTGATACCCGACATCACATTTTTCTTGCCATCTTCCACGCCCATCTTGTCGTCTCTTTCTTTACCCTCGCGTTGCCCGGCGCTTTGGCCTGCGGTTCCCCCTGCAGCTCCCCCACCGTTTCCGGCAGAGGTGCTCGGGTTTTTGCGTCCCACGAACTTCTCGTTGCTGGAGCCCTTGGTGTTGGTATTTTTGTTCTTGTTGTCTTTATTCGTTTCGTTGCGTGCAAGAGACGATGTATTGTCTTTTTTCACCTTCTCGGGCTTTGTTACTGGCTCGGGAGGCTTGGGTGGAGGCGTTGCAGCGACCACTTTTTTCTCGGGCGGAGGCGTGACCACTTTAGGTGGCTTCACCTCTGCAGGCTTTTTAACTTCCACGGTGGGCTTGGGTTGTGGAAGCTTTTTTTCAGGAGCGGGAGTCGGAGTGCTGATGGTGAGCATTGAAGCCCAGGGATCTTCATCAATTGCCTTATTCTCAGGAGCCATCTGCGAGATTCCAAAAATTCCAATGCTCAGAAAGGCATAGATGACAGCGCCAAACATAAAGATAAAGGGCTTGCCGTCGAGGTCTTCCAGTTTGGGAAGTGTGGGATTAGGAATCGACACATTCATCAAAAAGTAACTGACCGGCCCGTGTTTAATGAGTGCAATTTCTTTGCTGTCGAGACTAAAATCTTTGGGTCCTTGCACTTTTTCAAAGCGTCCGCCTTTGCGAACGCGGGCGCGCATGTCGGCATCTAGGTGAACCGAAGTTTTTGAACCGCGCACCTCGGCAAGTTTTTTATTGCGGGTGTCGGCATTGGGGCCCACGCCAATCAAATGCCCATCTTCTTCATTGCCGATGTAAACCGAGTTCGAGCGGGGCTCTTCATCTTTTTGAGCATTTCCGCCGTAGTGCCTGACATCCAGAATGCTTTGGTCCCAAAAGGCCACGACTTCGAGAGTGGAGCCCGTAGGGCGTTCTTTGCCGGGGACAAAGAGATCCTGTGCTGGAAGTTTAGGAGCGCCGTCCTTTTCAGGCGTGCCATTGCTTTGGCCACGACTTGATGCGTTGGTGCTGCGGTGATTCTTGTTTTGACTGCTGCCGCGTTCGGGCTCTCGCACGGGAGACATAATTGTGGCGCGCACCATCTTGTGCGGCATATCTTCGGAATCATTTTTTGGAATGGCGCGACCTGCGTGGTCACGATTGACAATGGTCGCTTCTTCTTTTTCTGCGGGCAAAACTTCGATACGCACATCACCGATTTGAACGAGGTCGCCCGGAGAGAGTTTTTGAATGACATCGATCTTGTTGCCGTTGTGTCTGACTCCCGTTTCGCTGCCCATATCGATGAGATTTGTGTCTCCCGAGGCAGGATCGACTTCAATCATGGCGTGGATGGGTTCGATCTGAGAGCCCGGAATCACAAGATGGTTGGAAGGCAGCCTTCCAATGAGGATATGGCCCGAGTCGATTTGAATCTCAGGGCTTCCCTGCACAACTTTATTTGCTCTTAAAAGTAGACCCATCTTCGGCGGCCCTCATTTTCAAATGCTTGTGCATTCTTCTGTTGTTTACTTAATTGGGAGTCTTTTTCAGATTTTACCACAGAGTATTCTATGTGAATTGCACCTTCTGTGAATGCTTTGACAACATGGGCAAAGACAGCCCTCTGTGCAATTTCATTTTTTAGGTGCCGCTCCGCCCGCTGCTGGAGGCTTGGCAGCCGGGGGCGCTCCTGCTGCGGGGGCCCTCGCCGCTGGAGTCGCAGGTGTCATGCTTTGAAGTTTGTTTGCCAGGGCATTTGCCTTGGCGTCGATATCTGGCAACTGGCCTGGGAGTTCAAAGTATTTGGCAAGAACGGCCTGAGCTTCGCGAACCGTTGAGGGGTTGTCTGAAAGTGTCAGGGCATAATTCCACGCCAATCGCCTATCCGTTGGACGCGTTTTGTAGATTCCTTGTACGAGCGGAATGGCTTCATCCACTTTGCCTCGGGCACGCAAGGAAGCTCCTAAGCCGAGTCGGGCATTCAAACTGTTGGGAAAAGAAGCCGTCGCGGCTCTAAAATTTCTTTCGGCACCTGCAAAGTCTCCAGAGCGGAGGCCCAGGAAGCCAAGCGTGAGAAGGCTCGGAAGGAAAGGCGGTTCTGCGGAGGCCGCTTTGCGCATGACGGCAATTCCCTCTTGGGTTTTGCCAGAGAGCAGCGCTTTCACTCCAAAAGCATGATTGACAGCGGCCTTGGCCGTTGGATTTCCTGCCGCATTTTTCTCTGCTTTGTTAAACAAATAGTCTGCTAAAGCAAACTCTTTTCTGCGCATTGCGCCATAGCCTGCTTCAAGGGTAAACCACACATTTTTAGCGCCATGGAGCCCTGCTCGGCGTTCAATGCTGAGATAAAGATCGGGGCTTTGTCCGTGCAGTCGCAAAAGGCCCAAGTAAGTGACCAGGACGGGCACGTTGTCGGGTTCTTTTCGTGCCAATTCATCGAGAGAAAGAAGAACTTCCGATAAAATTTGCCCCGGAATAGAACCTTCGAGGGTATTTTCATTCCCTAATGTCGTTGTTACGAGCGCAGCTCTCCCTGTTGTCAGGGGTGTGCTGCGTTTTTCTGAAGGAGAGTCGTCTGCCATTGCTTCTGCCTTCTCAGCCTTCGATTTTTTCTTAGACGAGGAATCTGATTTTTTATCATCGCTCGATGCGCAGCCTGTCAAAAGAAGCACAGAACTGACAGACAACCCCAGAAAAAACGTTGTAAACAATGTTTTTAAGCATTTTGTTTTGAGGGGAATTGTTACGTATTTCATCATTTGCCTCCGAGCTGATCGATAGCCTTTTTGACGCCACCGACTTCTACCCACTGTGAACCCACAAAGATGGTGTCGGGAATCCATTCGTCGGCTCGTTTAAATTCCTTAGGAGCCGTGCGCGAA
Source organism: Silvanigrellaceae bacterium (assembly GCA_044237915.1). Classification (GTDB taxonomy): domain Bacteria; phylum Bdellovibrionota_B; class Oligoflexia; order Silvanigrellales; family Silvanigrellaceae; genus JBIIEI01. Next base: position 3,953 of record JBIIEI010000102.1, read on the forward strand.
AGTGCGTCTGAAATTTTACGGCTGTAGTCGGAATACACCCCAAATTTTGTGACAGATTCTGCAGCCTGCAAATAGAACGCCTTCGATTTTTCTTGTAGTCCTTTTCCAAGATTAGAGAGGGTGTCCTTCAATTTCTTGACATCAGCCGCAGGAGCGCCGGGAGGCATCGGAGCATTTTGCAGCTCGAATCCATACTTTTCATAGGCATTTCCGATGGTATAAAGCGAGGCCACACCCCACTCCGAGTCTCCCGTTTTTAAGACGGTTTTAAACGCGCCTTCGACATTTTGAAGCAGGGCGCTTTTCGCTTGAATCGATTGCATCAAGTCCGATCCATCGGGCTTGCGCGCTTGGAGCTTTGTTTCGTTAAATCTTTGCGAAACAGGGAGCTGCTTATCGAATTCGATTTGGCCCACCTTGGCTAAGGCTTCACCTTGGACAGCGCTTGGGCTGCTCGAAAAAATCTGCATGATTTGATTTTCACGGCCCCTTGCTCCACCTGCATTTCCGGTTTTTCGATCGGCCTCTGCGGCTTTTGCCAGAAAGATAATCTTATCTGTCGCGTTGAGATTGGATCTCATGATTTGATTGTCGATGATCTGACGGAGCTCAGAGTAACGTCCGTTGCGTTCGTAGATCTCGGCCAGGGACTTTGCAGCTTCGGCAGAGTCGGGCCCCTTGGAATTCATGACCTGTGAACACACTTTCGTTGCATTGCTTGGGTCATTTAAGGCTTCATAAAGGAAACAGGTTTCAGATGCGACTTTTGGCGCGCGCTTGTCTTGCGGAAAACGAGCCAGAAAAATCATCGAATGCTGCGCAGCTTTGTCGAGTTGAAGCCTATCAGAAGTCATATCAATGATATTCAAAAGGGCTTCGGGAGCGGCGGAACTCTTAGGATAATTTGAGTAAACCTTCGTAAAGCATTCAACTGCTTTATCGGCTTCACCCGCTTTTCGATAGTTGACACCCGCGTTAAACCAGGATTTGTCGGCTTCGGGGCTGTTTGGATTTGTGGTCCCGATTTTTTCGTAAGCTTTGGCCGCATCGAGAAATTTACCCGAGGATTCAATAGATTTGATTTTCTCAAGCTTGCCCGATTCTTGAATCTGTGCCAATCGCTTTCCAAGATCGCCTTGCTGATACTGAGGGATTTTGTAAAGATCATCAGACACAGCCAAGAGTTTGGGCTTATTGTTTTGGCTGATAAAGAGCAGCGCTTCTGCGGAATTTTTTCCTTCAACCCGTGTCGGATAGGTTTTTGCAAGTACGAGCAAACGCTTTTCAGCTTCAGGATAATTGTTTGATTTAAGATAGAGATCTGCAGTGTCGACCTGACAATCGAGAACGCGTTTGTCTTTCGGAAACCACGAAATAAACTGATCGCAAACGCGCACGTAGTTTTGCAATCCGGGTGAAATCGAAGTTTGTGCCTGACCCACTTTTGCAGCTTTTGATTTGATATCTTTGAGTTCTTTTTCAATGGGTAAGTACGATGCAGAAAGAAGATACTCTGCCGATTTTTGGAAAAACGGAGATTTTTCTTTCAGGTTCGTAATTTGAGTAAAGGTCCGTACAGCGTCTGGATATTGGCCCGCATTGTACTGGATTTCTCCCAGATAAAAGCGCACTTCCATGCTGTCGGGGCGATTTCCGTAGAATGTCAGGTAAATATTGTAACCTGTAACAGCCTGCTCAAATTTGACTTTGTTTCCTTCTTTTTGAGCTTCGGCATGCACTTTTTTTGGATACGTTAATGCAACTGTATGAATACGTTCCGAGAGCTCCTTGAAGCCTTTGTCGGGTGCATTTTTCTTGGCCCACAGCGAATCGGGTCCAAAGGATTGCAACAGACCTTTTAGCTCGGCCCACAGGGTGCGCTTGTCGGGCAAGAGATTCGCAACGTCTACGATCTGGATCTGAATTTCGGCAGCTTTGACAGACATGGGATTCTTTGTCACGAATTTTTTGAGAATCCGGATGCTGCGGTCGTATTCTCCACGTTCGCGTAAGATTTCTGCAAGGCGAATGAGAAGGTCGCCGTAGTATTTTTCTCCACCTTCTTGTGCAAAATATTGTTCGGCCTCTGCTTCTGCTCCAACACCAAGTTCGGCATACACATTGACCATTTCACGCAGTGCTTCTTCTTTCAAACGAATTTTTCCGGCTGCCGAGAGGCCCGCAGCACTGTTTGAAAGGCGCACAACGTTCTTAAATGCACCGATGGAATTTCGATAGTCTTGCAAGTTAAAGTGACACCAAGCAATCTTGTACATTGCCCAAGGATAAATGGGCGACCTCGTATAACGTTGGACTTCGTTAAACGCAGTGAGCGCTTTTTTGAAGTCTTGCTGGTCGAAATAAAATTCACCCAAGGCAAAGTGGGAATCAGGAACGCGCTTACTGTTGGGGAATTTTCCAACAAGCTGGCTGTAATAAGCAGCCCCTTCCTTGCGTTGCCCTTGACTGTCGAGGGCAAATCCGATCTGAAAGTAAGCTTCATCGATGCGTTTATTTTTAGGATAATCAGTGATCATCAATTGGGCGCGTTGGATAAGTCGGCTGATCCACGCTTTGCTTTTATCTTGACTTAAGAGGGGCTCTGTTCCTCGTCTGCCGCCCTTGTCCCATGCTGCCCAGGCTTTATCGTAGTCTCTGCTCTCTTCAAAGAAGGAGAGCAGTGAGCGCTGATGATAGTTTTCAACAAGGCGGCGCAAGATTTCAGGTCGTTGGTCGTTGCCCTTGGGAAGCTTAGGTAAAAGCTTTTCCATGTAAGTGATTTCTTTGTCAAGCGCCCCTGAGAGACCTTTCTCCAACTGGTATCGCTCGATTTCATCACGACCAATGCGGCCCTTTTTCTCTTCGCGTTTTTCACGCGCCGACTTTACCTGCTTCTTTTTATCGACAATATTATCGGTTCGTTCTTGAACCTTTATCACTGAATTTGAGGGCGCAATTTTTTGAGAATTGGCTCCCGTTCCACCCAAATTTTTCGGTGGAGCACTGCTCGCAGACTGGGCAAAGGCTGCCACGGGTGACAGAAGCATAGACCCGAAGAGCCCGACTCTCCATGACACGTCCGAAAAGGATTTCGTCATGGCCGAGAGGATGAGGCTGGTGCACATTGTACCTGGCAGATTTGTTTTCATAATGTCTTTTACCTAAGCCTTTACTTTGAACCCTTTTCCGATTTTTTTGCCCCGCACTGCGAATCGATGTTGTAGACATAGCCACCAAGCTCGTCTTCCCACCACTCACCTTCGAAAGGCCAGTATTCCAGCTCATCTTTGAGACTGAGCGGACGCATCCCTTCGCCCCAAGATGTGTTGTCACTTGCTGCTGGAGCTTCTCCAAACTGTTCGCGGAACTTGTCGGTAATGGATGTTAATCGATCGAGATTGATGAGCTGTGTTTGGTTACTTAAATCAAGCAAATACTTGAAAAGTAGCCTTGCACTGTCATAGAGATCTTCGCCCGCTGTGTGAATTGTCGCAGTTTTACGGCCTTCTAAAGACGTACGCAAAACTTCAGACAGCCCTGTCATTTCCCATTTTCCACCATACTTTTTGATGGAGGCTCGTTCTTTGTCGACATATCTGACGACCAGCTGCGCTTCTTTGAAGGCATCTGAACGGCTGACGTTGTCGATGACTTCCGTGGCGGAAGGATATTCTTTAAGCGAGCCCTGGCTGTTGTAGCGCGCAATGACGGTAAAGAAAGCCGCTGATTGATTTTGGTACTTTATAAGCAAATTTTTGAGGTCCGAAAATGTCGGCTTGTAACGTTCTTGAAAGTTTTTGAGGCTCTTTCGAACAGCATCCACGCGACACAAACGTAAATAAGTAATGGCGTTTAAGATGTAACTTTCTGGAAAGAATCTGTTCGCAAAAAAGGGCGAATGCAAAGTATGTACATTTCCCAAGGCATTGTTGTGCTTTTGCAGCATAAAAAACGCCCATGCGCCTTCAAACAGAGACTCAAGCCAAAGGTCAGAATCGCGAGGCATTTGAGCAAAGTAGCTCAAAGACCTGCGGAAGTCCTTTTTCTCGTAATGGATGCGGCCCAGGTTGAGGGTCGCAAGCTGTTGAATACTTTCACTGTCCGTGGTGCGTGCCACGCGGCTAAAGGCCGAAAGTGCACCATCGAGGTCCTTTGTCAGCGTGAGAATCACTCCTAAATAATACTGAGCACGCCCATAGTAGGGGCTCTGCGAGGGAACCCGTTCAAATTCAGCCTTGGCGGCAGGCACATTCTTTTTATCGAAGGCATCAAGCCCCTTGTAAAAGAAAAAGAAACCACGCGCTGCGGCAGGAACGGTAAGAGGGTCTATTTTTTGATTGAGTAAGCCAGAGACACTGGCCTTTCCAAGTGGAGTTTTTGAGTTAATGCCAGCCAATGCTTCAAAGGAGTTCCGAAAGAAGTCGTTCTTGGGTCCTTGATGCACAATGCGAGCATGAAAGTATGCTGCACTGTAATTCAAGCCCAACTTGCGCAACGATTCTGCCAAGCCGAACTCAGATTTGTCTTTGGTGCTACCTTCTGAACTTGTAACTGCAGTGTAAAAAAGCCTGGCAGCATTCACAGGATCATTGCCCCGAAGTGCCTTTTGTGCCTCCACATATGCAGGATTGTTCGTAGCGGCGCCCCCTTGGGCGTGCGCATTTTGAACACCAATGATGAACAGCATCGACAGCGGGGCAAGGGCGAAAGCAATGCCTTTGCTGATCCTGCGACAAGGAGTTTTGAACACGGGACAAAGCATCGTGCTGTCTTCCTATGTTATAGATAGTAGCTCACGCCAAGCATTAGAAAAATATTCACCAACCCATCGCTGAGGAGGTTTCCGCCTTGGCCTTCTGCACTTGGACTCACTGGTTTTTGAACGGTCATATATCGTAACGACCAGTTGTACGATATGTGTTTTCCAAAGAAGTATCTTTGCCCCATGCCGACATTAATCTGCAATTGATTCCCTTTTTCAGGGGCTTTGTCTTCATCGGGAGTGGTACTTGGAGACTGAGTGACGTCTTTATAGCAAAACGCTTCGTCTCTTTTATAGCCCGCGATTCCGCCACCGAGAGTGAAAAACGTATCAAAATACAAAACTTCGCCACTTTCCATCTGAAACTTTCCGTAGATCGGTGTGTACGAAACTCCACCGCCCGCAAGAAAAGTAATGTCTTCAATAATGGGATTGATCTGAAATTTATTGCCGAGTTCTTCGCAATCGGTGTCTTTAAATGTGGTGGCTGCCATCCCCTCGCCAAAAAGGCCGAGGGATTCTGTGATATGAAAGCCGAGTTGCGCCCCTCCCATCGGGGTGTACACGAACGACTTGTTCATGATGAGAGCGCCGTTTGCGCCAATCTCAAGTCGAAGGCTTTTTTGAAATGCCTTGTTCTTGATGACCCGGATCTCAGTGTCTTTGAATTGCTCTTGGGCTTTGGCCCCCGATGCAAACAGCAAAACCACCAAGGTGGCGATTGTGAGCTTGAGAAAGTTCTTCATCATGTCCCGTCCCCGTGCCTCACTCATGTCAGTTGATTTCAGCCTTGTCTACAGCAAGCTTCCAGGAAATGAAGTCGGCCTGCTGTGCGCTCAGCATAATGCGTTTGATGAGCTTAAACTGGGTGTTTTTGTCGGCCTCAAGCGTAAGAACGTTCAGTTCCTTTTGCGAAAGACCCGACAGTTGATTTCGATTCTTGAGTGTTTCGTTGCTGTCTCGAACCCTTTTAAATTCCAGATATGCAGGCATAATCGCGCCCTGCTTTCTGTCTTTTTCAGGGACATCACCATCGGCTCCAATGGGAATTTTAACACTCCCTTGAACGACAATTTCGTCTTTCGTAATGGAAACACTCGCTGATTCATCAAGACTTAACTTCACTCGTGATTTTGGGAGTTCAAGATTCGCCTTTGTTTCAACGCTTTGACCTTCCGTGGAATAATTCATCAACAGAAAACAGATGAGAATGCTGAAAATATCAACCATCGGGTAGAGGTTCAGGCTGAATTTGTCTTTCGAATCAGATGCTATTGATGCCATGGGAGGCCTTCCTTCGATCGCTAAAGAATAATGTTCCCAAGAATAATTTTCGGTATCAGGGTCCCCGAATCAACTCCCACAGGGAGTTTGTATTCTGCAGGCCAGGGAATGGGGGGCCTTCCGGCCTTGAGTTCTCTGCATGCACCGATAACCTTGATGAGTGTTTCGTATTTCACATCCAACTCAGTCATCATAGTTACCTTATCAAACTTTGGATTTTCTTTGCGCAACTCGTACAACTTTGCCTGCATCAAATCCAAGCCAGCGTCATCGGTTTTGTAGGTGTCTTTTTTGACACCGCTCGAATTGTTCGACACGCCGACTTCCATGGTGACGTCTGCGTTATCGACAGTAATTGAAACCACTTTTTCGGGCTTTTCATCCAACTCCTTTTGGGGAGGCGGAGGTTTGCTCGAAAAGAACGGAACCTCAATGCGAGTGAATCCAGTTGCAGAAAAGACGGCGCTCATCAGGAGGAATGTATTGAGAACACTGAACATATCAATCATCGGTGTGACGTTGATTTCAACAGGTTCCTCCTGACCTTTGCTCCTCTTTTTGAGCTTGTAATGACCCATTTTAGTCTCCCTGTGCCGCGCCAGATTTAGCAGCTAGATTTGCTCTTCTCATCTGAAGGAGCTCGATGAGTTTTGCTTTGAATTCATCCGACTGTTCTGTTACTTTGGAGGCTTTGAACGTCATAATTCCATGAATGAACATGCAGAAAAGTGCAGTTCCGAGTCCAAATCCTGTGGCATAGAGCGCATGGGAAATACCTTCAGAAAGTGCCGTTGCTTTTGCTGCACCGCTCAAAGTCGCAACCGCAGAAAACGCTCTAATCAGACCCATAATTGTTCCAAGGAGTCCAAGAAGAGTCGTGATGTTTGCGATGGTTCCAAACCAAGTCAAATAGCGGTTGAGAAGCGGAATTCTTTCGAGGCTTGCAGAGTCAATTGCATTTTGTGTTTCTTCTGAAGAACGGCTTGCGCACTGCAAACCTTTTTTCCAGACGCGGGGTAAAACCTGTTTGCGTGGAGATTTTTCACACAAACGGATCGCTGTTTCGATTTGGTTATTCGTAACAAGCTTGTAAAGTTCCGACCACATGCCTTGTGGATTTGGTGTGTCGAACACCATAAAGAGCAAGTATCCACGCCAAATTCCCAGTGAGATCGCTCCTATAAAGAACGCCAGGATGACGTACATAATCGGGCCGCCGAAATGAAACGCGGTTTTGATAAAGTCCATAATGTCTTTTCCCCTTCCTCTGCCTGAAATGCAAAAATACGTGATTTTAATCAAATTCTATTTAAGCGTGTTCCATGTCGTCAACGCTGGAAATGTTTCCCCGTCAAAATTCGGTCCAACGGAAAAGTGTTCGAATAATTTCTTCAATGTCTTCGTTCGTAGGCTGTTCTTTACGCTGCAAAATATTGCCTTTTGCATTTATCAGCCAAAAGGTTGGCACCTTGGGATTCTGCAAGGCGTCGATAAAATCTGAATGCACAAGGCCTGTCGTAAAAAGGGGTTTGGCCTCTTTTTCCCATTTTCTCAGAGTTATTGCTGTATCGTGGGAAAAAGCTCCCGCAATAAAAACATGCCTGCGTTTGAGCTTGGCTAAATGTGGATTGATGATTTGTGTAATTTCAAACGACCTGCGATTCCAGGTTCCCATCATGAAATAAAGCGAGAATCTGTATTTTTGCGGATCGAGTTCTTCGAAATCGCTTTGTGAAGACATTTTAAGCGCAAGTGGCGGAATTTTGACTTCAGGCTCAATGGTTGCCTTGGGTGTGGGATTGGTCAGATTTCTCACTTCGGGTTTGCTTGCAGGCTTCTCGGTTTCAGCAAATGAGTTTTCAAGGGGAAACAAGAGAACAAGTAAACACAAAAATTGTAGGCCCACATTCATGTTCTCATCCTCTGTTTACGCACGGGATGCGCTTTCACGATTTTCGAGACCTGTGATATATCTCGGGCGGCTCGCGCCCGTTTTTTCTCACTGGGGCGAAGTATAATGGAATGGTGTCCTTTTCGAGTGTTTGAATTTTGTCAGGGGGAGGAAGGGCGTGGAACCTATCAGGCGTGAAGAGAGCGTCCACAAAGCGAAGCGGCACGATGATGAAAGCAGTCAGGCAGCAGCCCTGAAGCTGAAAATGAGCGATCGCTGGCGCATGCCATGGCAAGAATTTGAAGTGTGCCTGGGTGTCAAAAATGCATTCGGCCTGCGCAATTTAAATATCCATACCCACGACCGCGCCGGGGATTTTTTAAAGGTTTGTGGATTTGATGTTTCGCGGTCCGACCATCTTAAAGGCTTTGAACAGTTTTTCCTGGAAGCCTTGTTTTTTATTCGTCATACCTTGCTCGATGAAGAAGAAAGCCTCAAATTTAAAGTTCCAGCAGAAATTTTGCAGCTCGACGACCCCCGCAAACTGCTTGTCATGGCAAGCAATCGCAATCCAAGAAGGCGCTATGTGCGCCTGTGGGCATGCGCTTTGCTCAAGGTGGTTTATGCCATTGCCAACGTCGAATACAGTGGCAGATTGCGTGACCTTGAATTTGCACGCGATCATATTTTGGGCCGCATACGTTCTCTGCTTTTTTATGAAGGAAATGAAATTGTCTTGAGATTTCGCGACGAAAAAGTGCGCTTGCGGGCTGTCGATTGGAAAGAGGCAAAGTCGCGCACCAGCATTGTTTTAAAACTCCTGCACAAACCCGATAGCATTGTTGATGAAGTGTCTGATTATTTAGGTGTGCGTTTTGTGGCACCCACGGAAGCCGATGTGGCAGCAATATTAAAGATGCTCATCGAAGCTGATGTCATTATTCCTCATCAAGTGGTGGGCCTGCGTACTCGAAATTCACTGTTTAATTATGCAAAAGCCCGCAAGCTTCTGGAAATATCCCAAGATCTTTTTTCGATGGGCTCAGTGTCTCCCGAGGAATTTGAAGAGATGTGTTCGCGCATCCCTTGGTCATTTGGATCCAATGAAGAAGTTCCAAAAAGGTTTAATGCCTTTTCCAGCAGTTTGTATCGTTCTTTGCAACTCACCGTGCGGCATCTTGTGCGAACGCCTAATCCTGCATGGGTTGTGGTTGATTCTCTTTCGCGGCAAATTCGACATTACCGAGGCATTGAACGCGATGATCCGTATTTGTCGGAGCTTGTTCCCCCCGAAATTTCGCGCTATTTTCCGGTTGAGATTCAGATCATGGATTCAAGCAGCTATGATCTTTCGAAGTTCGGCCCGGCTTCCCATGAACAATACAAGGCATCTCAGCTTAAGGCGGTGCGCGAACGCGTGCTCGGCAGCATGCTCTATATGACTGAATACAAGATGGCCACTCAAGAGTTCTGAAAGTAACGGAGAAAAAACATGTCTTTCGGCGATTCCAGCATTGAGAATCTGGATTCCTGGCTCGATGTGGCAGGCCTTATGCCCCCCATGCCCAAGGATGTTTCAAAGCGCATTTTTGCCACTCTCGGAGGAGATTCCGGCGGCGCGCATACGTTCATTCCAAGCCTTGTGACTCCAGAAGATTTTCAAAACACGATCCTTCCTGAGCTGCAAAAGTCCCTGCCCCCAGACCTTGTTACTTTTATTCAAAACAGGGTACTGGCAACTTTTTCGATCCGTAAAAAGTTACGACAATTGGAATCTCGCATCGTCGAAATCGTCGGAGTCGGAAATTTTTCGGCCCTGTGGCTCGATCGAGAGGCCTTTTCTGCAGACAGCATGGAACACCGAGCCCTCATCACGGAAGCGGTGATACACGTTTATTCACCCCGCGCATTGCAAGAAATTGTGGAGTTACTTTACAGACATCAAGTGCCCATGATTCCCTACGGAGAAGGCGGCGGCTACAATATGGGTGTGACACCCATGGCCCCCGCTGTGACCATAAGCCCGAGGGGTATCGATCACATTTCCGATATTCGCCCGAGCCGACGGACACCCGGTAAATTTGAAGTGTCTGTGGGCGCAGGCGTGCCCTTTAAGGACCTCGTTGCCTACATTGCAAAACGGGGGTACGTGTTACGTTGTGACCCCAACACTCCGCGCGCCGCCACGGGTGGGATTGCTGCCACGGGAAGCAATGGCGGACGTAAAGCTTTTGAAGTCATTTTGCACGGAAGGGCCGTAACAGCCTCGGGAACAGCCCTTTGTTTTGCAACCGATGACGAAGAAAATAGTTGTATTTCAAGAGAGCCTTTTCTTTTGGCCCGCAAGTTCTTCAGCATTGATGATGTCTCCTCTTTTCAAAAAAGATTTCAAGAAATTGAATCCAGACGCCTTAAAGCGTGTGTAACCCCCAATGCCCAAGCCCTGCGGGTTCCGCTCTCGGGCATGAAGGCTGCGGCCAACGAGCTGGCTCAAAATGCAGATGTTGGAAATAAACAATTTGCCAATCCAGATGAAATGGCAGGGGCTCCAACGCTTCCCATTTCTGCCTTTGTGGGTGCCGAAGGTTCCACAGGATTTATCTATGAAGTGACCTTTGAAGTCGAAAAACCCCTGGCCTTTTTAAAGGGGGCACGGTGGCATTTTTCAAGCGTGGAAGCATCGATGCAGGCCACCCGTGCTGTGAAGTTGTTACCTGCCGAAGAGCAGCCCACCTACTTTGAGATCCTGTCTGGAAACAGCATTCGCCGTTACCTTTTGCAAGATTTTCCAAGTATCTTTTTGGCAGATGATGAAGCAGTGCTTATTCTTGCTGTCGAGGGCTCCACCGCAGAATTTTGTGAACAAGCCTTTAAAAATGTAGAGACCGTGGCAACAAAAGCTCTTTTAGAGGGCGGGTTTGCAAACGCACTCACGCGAAAAGAAGTCACGCCCACTTTGGAACAGGCGCTGGGAATTGCAGAGTTTGAACACATGCGCTTGCCGCGTGAAGCATTGCCTAAAAAATTACGGACCAAGTGCAAAACCGACATGGAAATCCGCACCGAATATCTCGGACAGGTTTTGCAAATTGTAGAATCGAGCATGCCCAGAGCCCGTGCAGAGCAAAAACAAGATGTGCTTTTTGGTCACCTCACACCCAATCATACCGCCATTATTCACTGGAATATTGGTGGATTTGATCTCTACGATGAAGAACAAGCAGACATTGCCTGGGACTACCTCGAAAACGTCATTGGAAAAGCTCAAAGCTTGGCACCCGTGGGCGACCCCTACGGAAGTGCGCGCTTTACAGGTGAACATGGCGTTGCAGGTAAAGCTCCCTTTTTGTGGTTAAACTACATTCCACAAAAAGATTTTGACCGCATGTGCAAAGTTAAGGATATTTTAGATCCCAAAGATCTTTTTAATCCCGATACATTGTTTTTGCGCACGAGCCATGTGCGTTCGCTCCGCGCAAGGCTCATGCAAGTCAGTTCCCAAGAAATTGCTTTGGCGTTAAAGAATTTGAAGGCGAAAGAATCAACTCTCGTATCGGGAGGAGGGGCTTTTGCAACGGCACTCACGACTTTGCCTGCCGATCAGTTTGCCATTGCCGAAGGACAAAAATGCACCCGCTGCAACAGCTGCAAAATCTGCCCGGTGATTGATGCAGAGCATGAACTGGAACGCGAAGGAAAACGAAAAAGCACGACCTCAGTGCTCCCTTCGAAGCGAAACATTTTAATGTTTATGGAACGTCTTGCCATGGCCCGCATGGGCACCCTCGCAACGGGAAATGAAAAGTCTCTTTCGCGCGTGCAAGCATTAACTTCACAGATGCTCGCAGAAAGCGCCCATCTCCTTAAAAAATGCTTCTATTGCCGGCGCTGTGACAAAGCATGTCCCGTGAATATCGAAATTCATCCCCTGATGCGGGCCTACCATGCCATGGGTAAAATGCCCTCCATGGGCTCAAAGCTGTGGGGATTTTTGTACGAACGCCTGATGGGCGAAGATGGTTTTAAATCTGCAACGTACAAGGTGCTGGCTTTTTTTATGATGCTGGCGGGCCCTTTTCTGGCTCTTGTGCGCAAACTTTCTTTTCTGCCCGATTGGCTCAAAACTTACACCGTGCCGCCCACTTTGGCGATGGCGCATTACGAACCCGCGATGGCAGGGGTAAAGTTTCAGGCTTCCGATAATTTTGTCGTCATCAATGCCGCAGGCAGGGCCAAGGACGTGTCGGACACCATTGGTCACGCCACCGCAGAGCCCACCCAGTTTTACATCCGCTATCGCGGCTGCATGGACACCTTTGGAAATGTGCGTGCCACCAGCAGCGTGGATGATTACTTTAAAGAGGTCTTGGGAGCGCGCATCATCGATCTTGAAAAAAAGATGTGCTGCGGATTCCCCTTCGAGGCAGACGGTTTGCATGAGCGAGCCAAACAAAGTCAATTGATGTCAATGATCGAAATTGCAAAGTGCATCGCACGCTTGCGCGAAGAGCAGAAAAAAGCCGGATCTCTTGAAACGATGAAGTTTGTGGTGTTTTCAAACTGCCCCACCTGCTGCGAAGCATTGCGCGAAACCGGCGCACTTTTGTTGGATCCCATTAAAAGGGAAATTATTCGCGCCCGTGCCGGTATTGCCGCAGATTTTGATATGGAACTGCTAAAGTTTGACGTGCAAGACACCGCCGAGATCGCCATGCGCCTGTTGAAAAAAACGGTTCCCTCGGAAGTTGAGCCCGCAAAAGCAAGTCTCATTCGAAGCGATAAAACCGTGGGCCTTAAAGTTCCGTGCCACAACAGCAAAGCAGCAACAGCTGCGCAAATGGAACTGCTCGGCATGTATTACGCAGGTGTTTCTGCCTACGACAATTGCTGCGGGCTTTCGGGCACAGGTCGACTTAAACATCCTAAAATTGGCACCAAAATTTCGGAAAAACTCTTTGATCAAATCAGGGAATCCCCTGCCGCCGCTGTGGTCAGTGGCTGTCCGAGCTGCCGAGATGGGGTAAAAATGCAAAAAGACATCCTTGCCGCGAAAAAGGATGAGATTGCAAAATTCGAAGTGTCGGGTATTTTTGAGCAAATTCTTAAAGATTGTCAAAAAGGAGTTCAGGTTTCATGATAAAAAATGGAGTTGTTCGTCTTGAAAATGGCAATCTTGTGCTCGAAATATCTAAGGGAACAGGCAAACTACTTGCGTTGAAGTGGCAAGGTCAGGGAACAGAAACCGATCTGTTGGTGGTTCCCCACGAAAGTGAGAGACAAGCCTCACTCACTCCCACTGCAAACAACGTTTTTGATGCACGCGAAGCCTTTGGAGGAGACGAATGCTTTCCCACGGTCTCAGGCTTCTCCCACTGGAATCTGCGCGATCATGGCGAACTTTGGGGCCGCACTGCCGAAGTGCAAAGCACACAAGGTAACGTGACAACGGTGTGGCCCTTGGCTTCTCAAAAAGCTGAATTCAGGCGCTCTATTGCTTCGTTACCTTTGCTCGGTGATCGAAAATGCGGATTTTTATTTGACGTCGAGTTTCCAGCCTTTTACAGCGTTGAGATTGCCGGGACCTCATCATGTGTAGAAAGCCTCTATGCTTCCCACGCGCTTTTTTCTGCCGAAGAAGGAGACGTGCTCGTTCTTGCAGAACTCTCGCCTGAAGATCTCGTGCAATGGAACTTCTCAGGAAATGCTGAATTTTTGAAGATGTGCATCAAAAAGGGCATGCTCTACCGTCAAGATTTCCCCGAAAAAGCGAAGCCTTCCGCACAAAAATTCTACGCACAATCCGATAAAAAAATTGTTTCACTCTTGCACAAAAAAAATGCAAATATGACGCTCGTGATTTCTCAAGAAACGGGTTTACCTTGCACGGGAATTTGGTGGTGCAACAACGGTTGGGGCGATGGCCGCGATCACCGTACCATCGGAATTGAACCCACAACCCATGCGACCGATGGGCCGATATTTGCCAGCACGCGCGGCGATATTTCGACAAAAAATGTCTCTTTTAGGTGGGAAGTTGTGCAGGGAAGGGATTCTTTTAGCATTCGTGAATAATTTTGCGTTCAAGTATAAGTAAACGGTACAATAGGGATTGTGAAGTCTAATACTGTGTGAGGTAAAATTTGAAGAATTTATCACTCGTTTTTTCTTGTTTACTCTTGAATAGTGCGGTTTTATCCTGTGATAAATCAGACTCAAAAAATCATAAAGACACGCCTCCAGAGACACAACTGAAGGGTGATGTCATACTAAAACGTTCGTCAGAATACAGAGTGATTGAACTGAGTGAAGTCAAAGCGATCACCGTTACGATATTGGCCAAGCCTGACGAATTGCAGACGGAATTGAGCAAGACTTTTACCGGCGAAAGTCTGAAAAAAATCGCTGAATCTATCGGACTATCATCACCAGAGGAGCCAGGTGCGGCGGCAGCTATCGTTGCTGGGGAAGTCGTCATTGAATTCAAAAATCCAGAGCTTGAGACTCGGACCCTTAAGATTTTAAATGATCGCATTCTTGAAGATTGGAAATATAAAGAAGTTTACTATTATCCCTTACAAAAGCTTGATCGTGCATGGCTTGAGCTGCAGTAAGAGCTTGGCGTATATATTTGAGTGAATGATTGTTCCGAAACTGAAATGAGCTTTTATTTTTACATTTCGCACTCATTGACATTCATTGAGTGCGAAGTGCGACCAGCATGATCATGAACTAATGGGGAATCCCATCACGGCCCCGGAAGGAGGGAATGTGTAGGCAACAAAGCAAGGGTGTCCGAAGAAACTTCTGAATGAAGTGGAGAGCAGAGCAAA
>JBIIEI010000015.1:0-70115 GCA_044237915.1 Silvanigrellaceae bacterium
CTGATGGCGGCGGGGAAATACCGGATCCCATTCCGAACTCCGAAGTCAAGCTCGTCTGCGGCGATGGTACTGCACCTTTAGGTGTGGGAGAGTAGCACGGAGCAGCCTTTAAATTAGAATCCCTCTGGGCTTTATTGCTCAGGGGGATTTTTTTTTACAGAATCCCCTTTGTTTTTTAGGCAGTGATAGACTTCAAATTATTTTTTTGAGATTGGAGTTTAAAGCCGAAATGGGAATTTATTACGATCGCTATTTGGAAAGTGTTCAGTTTCTCAAAGCTTGGGATGTGAATGCTTCACCTCCAGACGTTTGTGTCGTTTTGGGTTCGGGATTGGGAGAAGTCATTTCGCAAATTCCAGGACTTTCGCGTCTCGCATTCGATCAAATTCCCGGCTTCAAAAAAGTGAATGTGCAAGGCCACCTTGGAGAGTTGATCGTAGGTCATGTCAAGCGCACGTTGTCGAATGGGGAAGTTCTCTCGAGGCGAGTCGCTTTTCTTTCGGGTCGTAACCACGCCTACGAAGGAAATTCTCCGGGTGAAGTTGTGCATAATCTTCGCGTAATGATTGGCTGGGGAGTGAAGGGAATTGTGCTCACCAATGCTGCAGGCTGCCTCGTACCCGAATGGCCATTGGGAAGTTTTATGCTTCTTTCCGATCAAATAAATGCAACGGGCCTAAGCCCTTTGGTCGGAGATTCAGGCGAAGGCTTTGGAAAAAGATTTCAAGATATGACTGAAACATATGACCTTGAGTGGCAGGAATGTTTTCTAAAAACGGCACAGGAAAACAATTTAATGCTCAATCAAGGAACATATTACGGTGTACTCGGACCCGCCTATGAAACACCTGCAGAAGTTCGTATGATTAAGTTGCTTGGAGGCCATGCGGTAGGTATGAGTACCGTCCTTGAAGCCATTGCCGCTAGGCATATGGGAGTTCGGGTTGCAGGCCTCAGCTGTCTTACAAACTATGGCGCAGGACTTATACAAGGAGCGCTCGATCATTCACATGTTATGAATGTCGGGCGACTGTCGGCGAATGCAATGTCAACTTTGCTGCTTGATACACTTATGACACTTCCCTGCTGACAAAAAAGGAAAAGCGAATGCAGATTCAGGTTGGATCAAAGTTGATGAATGTGCAGGTCCTTATTGGGCAACAGCAATTGAGTGAACGCGTTGCTCAGCTGGCAATTGAAATAAATAATGTTTATGGATCGCAAGAAACACTTGTGGTTATTGTTGTGCTCCATGGTGCACTCATTTTTGCTGCGGATCTCGTTCGTCATTTTGAAATGCCCACTGAGTTTGCTTCAATTCGCCTGAAAAGCTATGAAGGCCTGACTTCAAGCGGTAAAATTGAATTGCTGACGAGTCTACCTGATGGCTTAGAAGGAAAGAACGTTATCATCGTAGAAGACATCGTCGATTCTGGAAAAAGTATGGATTTTTTACTCAAAAAATTATCAACAGTGGGCGTAAAATCCGTTCGAATTGCGACTTTATTGGATAAGCCTGAAGCTCATGCTGTGCCCATAAAGCCAGATTTTATTGGCTTTTCGATTGGGCGTAATTTTGTGATTGGATATGGTCTCGACCTCGATGGAAAATATCGAAACCTTCCTTATGTCGCTGAATTAGTTGAGTGTCAGTGATTTTTGCTGTCCAAGTATTCTCTTCGTCTTGCAAGTGCAACTGTGCGCGGCGGTAGATCCAATTCGCTCTGTCTTTTTGATGCGAGTTGTCCGCATGCGGCACTCACATCTTGCCCCCTGCTGTATCTCACTGGGGCTGGAATAGAGCGAACAGAGAGATACTCCTGAAAGGCGCGAAGTGCATCTGTTTCAGCAGCTTCCATGGGATTTCCAGGGTGGCGGTTGAGAGGAATGAGATTCACTTTGGCTTTTAATCCATGAAGAAATTTTACGAGTTTCTTTGCATGCAAGACAGAATCATTTTTTCCTTTGATCATCACATATTCAAATGTAATGCCGTGTCTGGTTTGAACAGGGTATTCCAGCAATGCCTTTTTAAGATCGGCGAGTGGATATTTCCTGTTCACGGGCATCATTTCGGAACGTTGAGTCTCATCGGCCGAATGGAGAGAAATCGCAAGTGCTACGGGTAAGTCTTGGCCTAACCGCATGATTTCGGGGATAAGTCCGGAAGTTGAAACTGTAACACGATGTTTTGAAAGGCCAAAGAGAGCGGGATCGAGCATCGTTTTGCAGGCTTCGACAACATTATCGTAATTATCAAGGGGTTCGCCCATACCCATAAAGACAATATTTGTAACTTTAGATGTGAGGCCTTTTTCTTTAAGTCGAAGATTGGCAATGACAATTTGCGCTAAAATTTCACCGGCAGTTAAATGCCGCGTGAGGCCCATTTTTCCAGTTTGGCAGAAGGTACAGGCCATGCGGCAGCCAATTTGACTGCTCACACAGAGGGTGACACGTTTTTCAGAAGGCATTAAGACGCATTCAGCGAGGTTGCCATCTTGCATGCGGAGAAGAATCTTGTCACTTCCATCGGTTGACGAAAGAACGGTGTCGATGGCTGGAAGTGACCAATCGAAATCATTTTCCAGAGATTCTCTCATCTTGGGAGAAAGATTAGAGAATTTTTTAGGATCGAATTCATTTCTGACAAACAGCCAATTGCGCAACTGTTTTGCGTTAAAGCGCTTGCCACCGTTTTCTGTAAACCACAGTTCCCAGTCTTGCTCAAAAAGGTCTAGGGCTGATTTTTTATTTGAAATACAACTCATTGAGAGTCCCCCTCATGCGTTACTTTGGAATGCAGGAAACTAGCGACGTCTGCAACAAATTTTTCAGGCTCTTCCATCAGGATGAGGTGTCCTATCTCGGCATACTCTATCAATTTTGAGTTGGAGAGATGAGAGTTCAGGTAATAAGAGTTTTCCTTGGGAATGATCTTGTCTTCCGAACCCGTAACAACGAGAGTGCGAGCGCTGACTTCTTTGAGAAGAGTCGTCCCATCGAAAAAAGCAGATGCGTTAAATTGAAGTTGTGACTTCTCATTGGGATCAGCCTTCTCAAAAGCCTTTAACATAGTTGAAACCATGAGGTCAAAGAGAAGCGGTGAATGCTTGAGGAATCTTTCTCCAAAATATTTACGCATTCTTATTGCAAGGGTTTCCTTGTCCGATGGCCACTTTTCAAACCGAATATTTTCAGGGGCAGAGATGGAGTTTGGCCAACATCGCCCGCTGCCGCCCGATGTTGTGCTGACAAGGATCAGGTTTTCGAGCGACTTGTTCTGATGTCCAAGCGCTTGGCAGATCATTCCACCCATGCTGATGCCAAGCGCTGAGTAGCTTTGTAAGTTTAGTTTTTGAGAAAAAAGTGCTGCCAACAGTGCGACGTCTCTTGCCATTCGAAAGACATCGATGTTGGGTAAGCTGTTTTTTGTTTCGCCTGAGCCGCGGTTATCTAGTGAAAGTGTCGCTATTTTGTTTGAAGTTTGTCGGAGTCGTTTCCGAAATGCTCGAAAATCCAGACGGCTTCTTTGATAGCCATTCACCAAAACCAGGAGAATTTCCGTTTCTTCGAGAGAGGGCTCAAAATCAAAAGCGAGCTCCGCATCTTCAAAGGTCAGACTCTGCGGCCCTGTTTCAAGCTTTACATGAGAAAAAATGGGGGACACGGAAAGAGACGAAATCTGGTCGAAGATGGCGTTCATATTTTTTGACCTTTTTAAAAATGTTTACGGTTTAATGACTTCACTTGGGAACGGCAATCAGAGAAGAGGGTATTCCGTAAGGTGCAGGCAAATCTAATTCAAGTTCTTGCTGCTTAGTATAAAATTGGGTTGAAGTTCCCCCATCAAGATTGAGGGCGTCACGGCAGCCTACTTCTTTGAGGGACTCGGCAAACTCTTTTAATGATATTTCTTTTTTATAAGCAACCACGAAGGCAAATTCTTTATCGGAAAAAATGCAGACTCCACTTCTGAATGCAATTCCATCTTTGAATTGAGGAATTTTTCCTCTGATAACGAGTCTTGGACCACATTGAAGGGCTTCCTCGATATCGGAGGGAAGTTTTTCAGTGCTGTGCACGACTGCAACTTTTTGACCTGAATAAGTGAGGATTCCCCAGTCTGCTTTTCGTTTTGGATTCACTTGTTTCTTTGATGTCATGAGCAAACCGAGGGGTTTGAATTTGTCATCAAAATAACCCCCATTGATTCCTGCGAGTGCTCCAGTCCTCAAAGTTGCCTCTTTAATTGTTTCGGGTCTCCCTGCTTCTAGGCTTGAGTTTATCACTCGAAATTTGAATTTTGACGTATGAAATTTGATGAGAAAGAGTGAAGCGCCCGTAGGTTTGGATTCAATTTCCTTGCTTTCAAAGCCTTGCTTGTGCTGCTTCCAATTTGTACTTTTGGAGATGTCCACATCGGATGCAGCTGGAAGTTCTGAAGCGATCGATTGTGCGAAGCAGCCCATGGTAAGCCAGGAAATAAGAAGTTTGACGCTTCGGGTGGACGCCATCAAATGTTCCTTTAAAAAATGAGTATGAAATTCTGGCCGACGTAAAATGTATAGATTACTCTCCAGGTTTTGCATTGCAATAAAAGGATGAATATGTACTTCATTGGATTTGATGTGGGTGGAACGAAGATCGAAGCAGCTCTGATGAACCTCATAGAGCCTGAAAATTCGACAGGCATCAAAGTGCAACTGGGCAATGGAAAATTCCGTGTTCTCAGAGTCTTAGATCGGCAGAGAGTCCCAACCGAAAGGCAACTTGGATACGAATCCATTTGCAAAAAAATGGCCACACTCGCTGTTGAACTGTGCAAGAAGTCGAATTTGCCGCTCACTCAACTCACCGGGATTGGCATTGCACTTCCCGGTTCTGTAGATCCCAGTACAAATGTCATGCTTTCGGGCAATACCCTTGCTCTTGTTGGAAAGCACTTGTCTGAAGATTTGTGCCACTTCATGCAAATAAAGTTGCCTGTACGTATTGAAAACGATGCCAATTGTTTTGCTTTGGCAGAAGCTCTTGCCGGAGCCGGAGTTGAACTTGCCAATAAGCAGGGTAGGGATATTTACGAGCAGACAGGCGTTGGAATTATTCTCGGCACTGGATGCGGGGGAGGGGTGGTGATCCGAGGAAAAACCTTTGTAGGACGGCGCGGAGGAGCGGGTGAAGTGGGGCATTCGATTCTCCAGTCTGGCGGATTTCCTTGCTATTGCGGAAGAAATGGCTGCGCTGAGCAATATCTATCGGGGCCCGCTTTAGAAGCGGCATTTCAGGCGCGCACATACTCTCAGATTTCTGGACAGGTCTCTTCGAAGGGGATTTTTGAATTATATCAGAACAAAGATCCGATGGCTGTTGCAGTGATTAGGCAGTATAAAAGGCATTTGAGTGACTTTCTCTCTAATCTCACGAATCTGTTCGATCCCGACTATTTTGTATTAGGAGGAGGGATGAGTCTACAGTCGACGATTTATGAAGGACTCTCCGAGGAAATTGCACGAAAATCTTTTTTGCAAACTGAGGTACCCGTTTTAAAACATGCCTTAGGAGACTCCGCAGGTGTTGTCGGGGCAGGGCTGCTTTGTGTCGAACAATGAGACCCAACTTTAAATATTCCTCCATGGCTTTCGCAAAAGAAAGAGGGTCTAACCCTATCTTTGGAGGAGTTCTTGCATTATTTTCCAGTGAGCAGAATTTTGGAAAGCTTGAGTTTACCCTTGAAAAGACGTGAATCTAAAGCTAACTATCTTGTCTACTGAGCTTTTGAAGAATTTAGAATTGTGAGCAGGGTGATGGACTCTAACTATATTGTTGTCCTAGATGATGATCCTTTGGTCTCCAAATTGATCGAGCAGTCACTCAGAGTACGCTCGGTGGGATTTTCTTCGGCGATCAAGTTATTTGAATCGGCTGAAAAGTACCATCCTCTTGCGATATTCGTTGATATTCATATTGGATCCTTTGAATCTGGAATTGATGCTTTACCAAGAATTAGAGGCCTTTGGCCCGATGCATTTCTCGCAGTTGTGACTGCGGATGGATCGCCCGAGATTCAGACTCTCATTTCTCAGACTGAGAAGGTTGATGAGATTTTTGTGAAGCCGCTCAGGCCTTCTACTTTGCAGTTAAAGTCTCTTCCTGCCATGCAAACATTGGCAGAAAAGCGAAAGGAGCTGATATTTCAGATTGGAAATGTCAGCTTTGATGGCACTCATCGCATCTTGATCGGGCCGGATGGGCAATCCCAATTGTCACAACGGGCAACCGAAATGTTGAAGGGCCTTATTGAAGCTGGATCGCTTGCAATCAGTCCGGCTGAACTTAAGGAACGGTGTTGGGGAGAACGTGAAGTGAGTGAAGAGAGTTTGAGAAGAGGGCTCTTAGAACTTCGACGCGCATTCAAAGTTGTGGGAGGTAAAGTGGAATTACAGACCAGCTCAACTAAAAAAATAGGTCTGCAATTTTCTTAGTTTTTGATGCAATTGCGATTGTGTCAGAGAGGAGACTTCATGCTTGGTCAAGGACTACCTCAGCTTGATCTGGATCTGCTTCGGGAACTAGGGAGTCTAGAAGGCGACGAAGAAGGACTAAAGTTTCTTCAAGAACTCACAGCGATTTTTCTGCAAGACACTTCTCGCCTCGTGCCAGAGCTTGGAAAATCTTTAGTCATGGGCGATGCTAGTACAGCACAAAAACTTGCCCATAGGCTCAAAGGTAGCTGTGGCAATATTGGTGCGCGTCGGATGGAAGAGCTTTGTTCTCACATGGAAATGACTTTGAAAAGAGGTAGCCCTCTTGTCGAAGTGAATTCATTTTTTAGTGACTTGGAAATTGAATTTATCAAGGTTACTGAATTGCTCACCAAGATGATGGCTAATCCAAGTGTCATTTTTGAAATGCACGAATGAGTTTCCACTCATGGCTTTTGGTTCTTAAATGAACAAGCTGCTAATTGAATCCGCATTGTGAATTCGCCTAATTGCTTTGCCCAACAATTCTGCGACCGACAACACCCTAATTTTTGAACATTTTGCTGCTTCTGCGCTCAATGGAATCGTATCTGTAACAAAAAGCGTTTCAATACAACTCGCATTCAATCTTTCAATGGCTGGACCTGATAAAACCGGATGAGTGATTGCAGCCAATACTCTCACAGCGCCCTTTTCTTTGAGTGTTGCCGCTGCTGTCGTTAGAGAACCCGCTGTGTCGCAAATATCGTCGACAAGAATGGCGGTTTTATCTTTTACATCTCCAATAATATGCATAACTTGCGAGATGCCCGGTTTGTCACGTCGTTTATCGACGATCGCTAATCCACAGCCCAAAAGTTTTGCAAGCGCCCTGGCTCGTTCTACTCCACCTGCATCGGGCGATACGACGATAGGATTTTGGACATCACTTTTTGCAAGATATTCGTAAAACACGGGCTTACTAAAAAGGTGATCGACAGGAACTGAGAAAAAGCCTTGAACGGCGCCTGTGTGTAATTCCAAAGTCAGAACTCGACTGACACCTGCAACCTCAAGAACATCTGCGGCGAGCTTTGCCGTGATGGGAGTTCGGGGTGCGCTTTTTCTTTCTTGGCGGCCATAGCCATAATATGGAATAACAGCAGTAATGCGCTGAGCACTTGCTCTTCTGAGCGCGTCGATGATGATTAAGAGTTCCATCAGATGCTCATTGACGGGTGAGCAGGTTGGCTGAATCACAAAAACATCGCGACCACGCACATTACTTTCAATTTCAACGCGAGATTCACCATCATTAAATCGACTGACCAATGCTGCTCCCAACGAAACGTCGAGATAGCGACAGATGTTTCGGGCAAGTTCAAGATTCGCATTACCAGAAAAAACCAAGAGTTCTGATTCCATTTGAAACCCGTCGGATTGAAGAGTGGAAGGAAGTCAAATGCACACCCCTCTGTTATCAGATATGCTGTGCTGTGCAACCTTGGTTTTCTAAATTATCAATTTAACTATCTAGATTTAAAAGAATATTAATAATTCTGCAGGAAGAATTTTATTTACCTGGATTGAGAAGTCTTTGTAAGACTTCGAGCGTGTACTCCACATCCTCTGCTTTTAAGTGGGGCCCAAGGGAAAGACGGATCGCATTTTTTGCAAGTTCAGTGCTTCGTCCCATGCCGAGCAGAGTTTTTGAAGGCAAATTAACTCCACTGCTACAGGCTGATCCTGAGCTCGCGCAGATTCCTGCCATGTCGAGCTCCATGAGAATGTCTTCCCCACTTAAACTTGCATTTTGAATTGAGAAGTTAACGGTATTGGGTAAAGAATTTTCGGATGCAGAATTTAATTTTATAGAGCCTTGGGCTTCCCATTCTTGAAGGGCCGAAAAGAAGAGCATTTTGTATGTGTGGATGTTTTGAATGTGCTCCCACCAGTGTGATTGGGATATTGAGTTTGAGATGAGTCCAAAGCTTAAAATTCCAATGAGGTTTTCTGTACCCGCTCGACGACGTCTTTCTTGGCTCCCCCCCAAAATCGCAGGAGCAAAACGCCTGCCTTTTCTGAGTGCAAGAGCGCCAATTCCACTGAGTCCGCCGAGTTTATGGGCGCTGACACTCAGCGAATCAATTCCAGAAGACATCCAATTGACTGTCTTCAACTTACCAAATGCTTGGACGGCATCCACATGGAAATGGATTTGTTTCAGGTGTTCCATGCTTATTTCGGGGGAAAGGAAAGCATCAAGCTCTGACTCCAATTTTTTCCATCTTTTTCCATGTAGCCATTCTCCGATTTGTTGTACGGGTTGAACCGCCCCTGTTTCGTTATTTGCTGCCATTATAGAAATTAAAGTGGTGGAAGGTCGAATGGCAGAAATCACGTCAGTGCAAGAGACGAAACCCGTCTGCCCTGCCGGCACGACGGTTATTTGAAGTCCGTGGGATTCGGCGAGTGAGCGCAATGGTTCAGAGATGCTCGGATGCTCAATGGCCGAAATAATGACATGTTGTTCTGACAACGGCCTGTCGCTGCATTTCAAGACTCCCGCGGTTCCCAAATTGTTTGCTTCAGAACCACCCGAAACAAAAATGCATTCTCCAGGCTCAAAAGAACCTAGGGACGCGGCAAGTGACTTGCGCGCTTCAGAAATCAATACATTCGCTTCTCTGCCACGCGTGTGCAAACTGGATGGATTACCGGGGCTACGAGCAAGGATCTCAGTGAGTGCTTGAAGGTGCTCGGGCGAAGCAGGGCTTGTTGCGTTGTGGTCTAGGTAGATTTGTCTCATCAGTTCCTAACATTCCGTTTAGATATTCGCTTGTCACTTGATGAAGTCTGGTTTTTTTTCAGGCTCAATTTGTTGCTCTTTTCGGTTCCAAACGCAATTTCTAATGCCTCTTTCATGTGAGAAACAGCAATAACTTTCATTTCTGACAGGACTTCTTTTGAAAGTTCTTCGAGGTCTTTCGCATTTTCCTGAGGGATGAGGACGCGTTTAATACCATAGCGGTGCGCGGCCAGAAGTTTTTCTTTAATACCTCCGACAGGAAGGATGTCTCCACGCAACGAAATTTCACCAGTCATCGCAAGATCGGAATTGAGTTTGCGTTTCGAAAATTGGCCTACCATGGCAAGAAAAACTGCAACCCCTGCACTGGGGCCATCTTTTTTTACTGCGCCCGCAGGGAAATGAACATGGAGATCGGCTTCTGCTAAAATGTCAGACTCGATTCCGCAAATTTTTCTGTTTGCGCGGATATATGCAAGCGCTGTTTGAACAGACTCTTTCATAATATCACCAAGCTGACCCGTCAAACTGAGTTTTCCGCTCCCTTTTTCGGAAATCGCGGACTCAATAAGTAAGACATCTCCACCCACAGGTGTATACGCAAGACCCGTTGCAACGCCCACGGGCAATGCAGCTGCCCTCTTTAGATTTAAGAAGGGAGCGGCACCCAAGATTTTGTGCAACTCATTTTTATTCGTCATTTTTAAACTGAGAGAACGAGAAGTTTTGTTGAGATTCGGAAAATTGATATTCTCATCGACAATTTTTACAGCAACACTGCGTGCGATGGTGGCCAGCTCTCGGCTCAGTTGGCGCACACCTGCTTCGCGCGTGTAAGACTGGATAAGGTCACGTAGGACGGAATCTGAAATGTTAAATTCAACTTTTCCAGACAGCCCATGCTCTTCAATGACTTTGGGCAAGAGGTGACGGCTCGCAATTTGAGCTTTTTCTTCCAACGTGTATCCACTCAGCTCAACAATTTCCATGCGGTCTCTGAGGGGGCCTGGTATGGAATGTAAATTATTTGCTGTGGCAATGAACATGACTTTGCTGAGATCGACTGGAATATTGAGATAATTATCGATGAAAGAATGATTTTGCTCGGCATCTAATACTTCTAAAAGTGCATTGGCTGGATCTCCACGAAAGTCTCCGGAAAGTTTGTCGACTTCATCGAGTAAGACAACGGGATCCATGCTGCCGGATTTTTTCAATGCATCGATGATCTTTCCGGGCATACTTCCAATGTAAGTCCTGCGATGTCCACGAATCTCGCCTTCATCTCGGATCCCACCCAGTGAGATTCTAATGAACTTTCGACCCAAGGCTTTTGCAATGGACTTTCCGAGGCTGGTTTTTCCAACTCCTGGAGGTCCATTTAACAAAAGAATAGGCCCTTTTAAACTTTGTTTGAGCGAGTAAACTGCAAGGTATTCAAGAATTCTTTTTTTAACTTTTTCGAGGCCAAAATGTTCAGAATTGAGGATGCTTTTGGCCTCTTTGAGGACGATAGGAGTTTGAGTTGTTACATTCCAGGGAATATCGAGTATCCAGTTGACGTATGTGAAACTCACCATAAATTCCGGAGAGCCCGTCTGCATCATGCTCATCCGATCGACTTCCCTGAGGGCGGCCTCCCGTGCTTCGACAGGAAGGTGACCACTTTCAATTCTCTCTTTGAGGCTCTGTGGATCGTCTTGTGGATGAGTTGATGTGCGTCCCTCCAGCTCGCCCAGCTCTTTCTGGAGGAGCTTTAACTGCTCACGGACGTAGTACTTTCGTTGATGCTTTCCGACTTCATTGCGAACATCGGCATGGATTTTTTGAGAAATTTCGAGAATCTCAACTTCACGCGTCAAGAGAAGGTGAACTTTACGAAGCCTGGTTTCTAGGATTTCGATTTCAAGAAGGGCTTGTTTTGTTTCAAAATCAACAGAAAGATAGGGAATAACAAGGTCGGCCAAGTAGGCTGGATCTTGAACATTTTCAATAAAAAGGGAAGCTTCGCCCGGAACGTTTGGGGAGAGTGTGATTGCCTTTTGTACGAGCTGTTTAAGGCCTTTTCCTAATGCGATGAGTTCAATGTCTTCGACTTCCTGTGATTCAGGAAAGAAAGAAACCTTGGCTTTCAGCGTCGAACTTTTTTCATTCAAATATTTTTCGACTCGAAATCTTCGAATGCCTTGGACAACGGCAGCATAAGAGTTGTCGGGAAAGCGAACAACCTTCAAAATTTTAGCTTCTGTTCCAACTTCGAACAGCTGGTCCGGACCTGGATTTTCAGTCGCTGGATTTTTTTGAGTTAAAATTCCAAGTGTGCCCCCGACTTTGATGGCTCGATCGATCGTTTCCATCGACCATTCTTTTCCAGAAGTCAGCGGGATCACGTTATGAGGAAAAAGAACAGTATTGCGAACTGGAATGATGCGAAGATGGGAGTTTTCGTCCGTATTTTCTTCATCAAAAATTCTGTCGCTTGATAAAGATGACGGAGGTAATTCTTTTAATATCGAATCGGCCACCACAGGCAATTCTTCAACGGTGTTTTCGTCTTCTTTGTTCAGCATCGGGGGTCTATTTTTTTCTTTTTTCTCGTCCGGCATGGGGTCCTCAACTTCGTCTTCTCAGAACTTTGTATCTTTCGGAAATATGAGCACTCCTATGAGCCTGTCAATGCTTGGAATCAGATCTCTTTACGAGGATGCAATTTGAGACTTGCGTGAAACACGCGATTTTGCTAATGACTTGGGTCTTAACTGTGAAAAAGGTTTAAGGCCCAGGCGAATGCAGTTATATTCATCGGTTCGCCAACACATCAGGGTTCATGTATTTGGAGGTTAACTCATGTCACGCGTTTGTACGCTCTCAGGCAAAGGAAGCATGGTTGGCAATCGTGTTTCGCACGCCAACAATAAAACGAAGGTTCGACTTTTTCCTAACGTTCAAGAAAAGCGCTTTTTCGTGCCGACCTTGCAACGTTTTGTAAAGATCAAAGTTTGTACGTCTGCAATGAAGACAATCAACAAGATTGGAATTGAGGCGTATGCTGCCCGAGTTGGCTTAAAGCTCGCGTAGTTTTATGCTGGTTATGTTTCTAGAAATGTTGAAGAGGAACTTTGCTCAAGGTTCCTCTTTTTCTTTGCGAAAAGGGTCGAGTCGCTTTTGAATATCGCCCAATGCGCACTGAACAATATCAAGTTCCCACGTATTGCCTTTGGCTCCTGTTTTGATTTGGTCTAACCAGTTGTGAAGTGCACTTGCTGCAGAATGAATGGAGCCTTCTCCATCGTGAAGTTCGTCATCCTGGAAATGCTCTAGGAATTTTCTCCAATTTAGCTCTGTGGCATCTAGTAAATTGACCAACCGGTTTAACCTTGCTGTTAAACTTTGGCCTGCCCAATCGCCACTTACTTGGAATGGATACCAATCCAAATCATGCCGATGAAGCCACAGTTGCGCTCCATTACTGAGTGACACGCGTCTAAAATCTTCTGGTTGGGCATTTTGAAACCCATCAGGTCGTTTCCAAATGATGTGCATCCCTGCTCCCCGGGCTTTTGGCTGACCCCAATGTAGGATCTGAATTTAACGAGAGAGTTATACTGACACAAACTATTCACAAACCGACGTTGATTCGTCGCCTCGCAACTCAATATCTATCCCAGTAGAATGAGTATGTACAGCATGCAGAAGCCTGCACTTGTTTTGACAGATGATTTTTTTTGGTCTTCCAACTTTGAGGGGAATCTTTATGACGATTCAAGAGAGTGTCAGATCTCGATTTCGGTCCGCTGCTGTTTTTACGGGATTCATTTCCTGCCTTGCAATTTGCAACGTCGAGTCTGCCTTTTCTCAAGGAACTCTTCCTGTGTACAAGCCTGTTTCAGGTGTTTCAGGTTCTCTAAAGGCTATTGGTTCTGATTCGATGAACAATGAGATGGCGCTTTGGTCAGAAGGACTGCGGAGGTTCTACCCTGCTGTAAAAATCGAAGTCGAAGGCAAGGGATCGGCAACCGCACCACCTGCTTTGACAGAAGGCACAGCCCAACTTGGACCCATGAGTCGTCCGATGAAGGCTGAGGAAATTGAAAAGTTTAAACAGAAATACGGCTATGAACCCGTTGCTGTCAGAACCTCTTTAGACGTCCTTGCCGTTTTTGTTCATAAAGACAATCCGCTCCAAGGCTTAAGCATGCAGGAGCTCGACGCTATTTTTTCGAAGACGCGCAAGGCTGGTGGATCGAAAAGCATTGAAACTTGGGGCGACCTGGGTTTGAAAGGTGATTGGGCAAGCAAACCCATTCAGGTCTATGGCCGAAACAGCGCTTCTGGAACGTATGGATATTTTAAAGAGCACGCTCTTGCTAAGGGAGACTTTAAAGACAGCGTAAAAGAGCAGCCCGGATCCGCGGCTGTGATTCAGGCTGTGAGCAACGATAAATTTGCAATTGGATACAGTGGAATTGGATATATTACTCCAGGTGTCAAAGCAGTTTCTTTGGGTGACAAGGCTGGAAAGCCCATTGCCGCAACCACTGAAAACGCGTATACGGGTCAGTATCCTCTTTCTCGATTTCTCTTGATATATGTTAACAAGAGCCCAAAAACGGCCCTTGATCCGTTGAGAAGAGAGTTTTTCCGTTACATTCTTTCAGCTCAAGGTCAGGAATCTGTTTTAAAAGAAGGATATATTCCGCTTCGACCTGATATGGCCAAAGAAGAGATCGAAAAACTCCAGATTTCTACGAAGGGTTAACGGACAGAAGGTAAATATTTTTTTTCGATAATCGATTTTTATTTCAGGCAGTGTATGGGACAGAAATGACCGAATTGAAAACAAAGAAAAGCGCTCTTGTACTGGATAAGTTAGCAACAATAGGGGTTACCACTGTAGGGCTTGGCGTTATTGTAGCAGTGTTAGGAATGATGATTTTTCTAGCTGCAACTGTACTTCCACTTTCATATCAAGAAAAACTCCAAAATGGATTTGTTGTTGGCGAGACCAGTGGGAACTATTCCTTTTTGAAAGAAAGTACGGCACCTGTCATTCTTCGATTTAAGGAAGAACTGCTTGGAAAATGTGAAATTGAATATCAAGATTTGGCGCAGCGAAAAAATTTAGAACATTTTTATTTGACAAAAAGCAGCGATGGGAAATTTCTGCTTTCTTTGGATAATAAAAATAATTTAGATTTAATATGTTTGGGTGGCGGTGGCTCATCGCTCCTGGTGCTTGAGAAAAGCAACACAGATTCTTCTTTGCGAGCACACTTGTTACGTTTGGAAATTGAACGTGAGTTTCTCACAGAAGAAGAAACATCATCTCTTTCGGCAGGCCTTACCGTCTCTTTGGATGATAATGGCTTTGCTCTTCTCGATAATAAAGTTTATTCTAAACCTTCACTCGTGGCCCCTGTTGCAAAACTAGAGCCAAAAATCACATATCAGGCATCGCTTGAATTTCCAAATGAGCCAGAGTTTTTTCGGAAAGATTCAATCTCAACATATAAGCACAAATTATTTACAATATCGGACACCGAGTCCCTTTTTTGGATTGAGGAGCATACGGGTAATGTCCGTGCGGCCTTTCATCTTAACAAAACAAAAAATCAAATTACAGGTGTGGAATCGAGCGTACAGAGGACTCTCAATTTAGGAGAATTTCCAGCTTCGATCCCCACAAGTACAGTTGTCGGCTTTGGACGCATTGAAGGCGGAGAAATTTGGCAGTTTTTACAGGACGGACGAATTGTTCGCGGCGCAATAAATGAAAGTGGAAATTTAACTATCCTCGAGCACCCCCGAACGGTCTTGCGCGTCAAGGGATTTGCTAAAATCAGCAGGGTGGTTCCTGTTTATGGCGGAACGGTATTCTTTATCGACGGAGGACAGGGAAAGTGCGCTGCAATTGATGCGGGCTACTACTCTCGAAAATTGCCATTAACAGCGAACGAGAGTCGAGAAATGTCTCCTCTCTGGATCGAAAATTGCGCAAACCTCACAAATGAAGCGGCAACTTTGCTTCCAAGTCCCAAGGCGCGTCTTGTTCTCAGAAAATCGGGAAATAAAATAGAAGGCTTCGAAACAACGACGGGGCGCATTGCTATTGATACCGATGTAAACGAGTTGCAGAGTCAAGTAGGGCGGTCAGGAGTGGTCGGAAATTTCACACTCAGTGATTTTTCGGCAACAGGGAATCATGTTTTTATTCGAAATGGAAATGAACTTCTTCAATATGAGGTTTTTGCACCACATCTCGAAGCGTCTGCCAAAGCTTATTTTGGAAAAGTCCATTACGAAGGATATGATGAACCTTCATATTCGTGGCAATCAACTTCGGGCTCTGAAGATTTTCAGCCAAAGATGTCCTTTATTCCTCTCATTTGGGGAACATTTAAGGCGACGATATTTGCCATGCTTTTTGCAGCGCCACTGGGGATTTTTGCAGCGCTTTATAGCAGTGAATTTTTAGATCGCCAGAGCCGAAACTATATCAAGCCCATGATTGAACTGATGGCGAGTTTGCCGTCGGTCGTTCTTGGATTTATGGCCGCAATTGTGATTGCCCCATGGGTTGAAGAAAATGTTGTCAGTGTGGTGCTTGTTGGTATTTGTATGCCATTTTTCCTCTATTTACTGGGTACGTGGTTTAGTAAATACTCAGCAACTCATGTTTCACTCCGTGGGCTTTACGCTTCTCGGAGGCTTTTGCTTGGAATGCTCACAGGCGCAGTTGTTGTGATCTTGTTCCTCATAAAGTGCGGAGAACTCATTGAGAGAACTGCATTCGGTGGAGATTTAAAAGCTTTTTTGGCGGGCGGCAAAGGAAGTGGTGCAGCATTGTGGGGCATTCTCTTGACACCTTTTGTCATGTCTATCCTTTGGAGTATCCCGCTTAAGAAATTTAAGAAGCGATTTAAAACGATGGCGTTTGTGATGGCTCCACTCGTTTCCCTGGGAATTGGATTTTTAATTTCCAATACCTCAGACCTTCGAGAAAATCTTGTCAGTACCTACGCTCAACGAAACACCTTAGTCATTTCTATCGCCATGGGATTCGCCATTATACCTATCATTTATTCTATTGCAGAAGATGCACTGACTGCGGTTCCAGCAAGTCTTCGCGCAGCGTCGCTCGCATGTGGAGCGTCTGTCTGGCAAACGACGGCAAGAGTTGTTTTGCCCACTGCTGCAAGCGGCATTTTTTCTGCCCTCATGGTGGGATTGGGGAGAGCTATCGGTGAAACAATGATCGTTGTGATGGCAACAGGAAACACGGCTGTCATGACAATTAATCCATTTGAAGGACTGCGCAGTTTGGCGGCCAATATCGCAGTGGAATTACCGGAAGCAGCAAGGGGAGGGACACACTATCGAACACTCTTTCTTTCTGCCCTCATCCTTTTCACTTTTACTTTTATTTTAAATTCCATTGCAGAGTTTCTACGCTCTAGGTATCGCACGAGGAATAAAGCTCTATGACATCTCTTGATGCAACTGTTGAGAAGAGAAACTTTCACAATGTCCCGGGGGAGCCAGCGCCAGAGGACTCAGATGACCTCGAATTGAATTCTCTGAGCCCGAACAAAAAAGGGAATGAAGAAGGCATCCCATGGGTATGGGTGACGGGTGGAGCCATGGCATCCATTCTTTTTATGATGGTTTGCTTATTTGGCATTGTTGTCAGTCAGGGGCTCCTTGCGCTGTGGCCAAAAACGATTAATCAATATTCAACTTCAACAGGAGAATTTGTTGGAGTTCCATATAGGCGCGTTGAAGATGCCGATAGTGAAAAGAAGATTCTTGCGAAATTTATGATTTATACTGCGAATCGAGATTTTGGAGGAAATGAGTTTGAGTTCGTAGGTGAAAAGGACTTAAAGGAAACCAAAATTTCTTCGGATTTGTGGTATGTGGAGCGACAGGAATGGGGCCCCTTTATTGGGCACCTCGATATTGTACGCGATGGTTCTGTTCAGCAGGAAAATGCATCCGAAATTTTACAAAAATTGATGTTTGAATCTAAAGAACGCACTGAAAAAATAAAAGAACTTGAAAAAAATAAAATTGGAGATGTCAATGCTAAGATTGAACAACTCCGCATTGATCGTCGAGGCGTAGTGCGCAGAGGGCGACCCGAAGATAAAGAATTCCAAGCGCAGGCACTCAGTAAAATTGATCAAGAAATTGATTTACTGTCTAAAGAATCGGATAAACTTTCACAAGAAGCGCAGATTTTGCGTGCACAAGATTTAGAATTTCAAGTGACCCTTCGTCCAGCTGGGCGCGAAGGGAAGGCGTTTCCGGTCAGTCAAATCGTGCGGGCTTTTCGCCCCAATGATCTTTCCTTTGCGGGGAAAATGAAAATTTTTCTTTCACGGGGATGGGAATTTCTTTCGCAAGAGCCCAGGGAGGCCAACACTGCTGGTGGAGTCTTTCCTGCGCTTTTCGGGACGGTCATCATGACCCTTATTATGACAGTTGCTATTCTTCCATTTGGAGTTTTGACCGCAGTCTACATGAGAGAAATTGCGAAACAAGGCGTCATTGTGAGTTTTGTAAGGGTTGCAGTGGGGAATCTTGCGGGTGTACCCAGCATTGTCTACGGCGTCTTTGGCCTCGGTTTTTTCTGTTATACACTCGGTGTGTCTATTGATCAGTTGTTCTTCGTCGATCGTTTACCAAGCCCAACTTTTGGGACGGGTGGAATTCTGTGGGCGAGTCTGACGCTTTCACTGCTGACCGTTCCAGTTGTTATCGTGAGTACGGAAGAGGCACTGTCCTCTGTTCCTCGAACTCTGAGGGAAGCAAGTTATGGTTGTGGGGCAACAAGATTGCAAACGCTCGTACGCATTGTTCTGCCCAAAGCAACCCCTGGAATTATGACCGGACTTATTCTCGCGATGGCTCGTGGCGCTGGTGAAGTTGCTCCACTGTTGGTAACGGGAGTTGTAAAGCTTGCTCCTGCGCTTCCAGTCGATTCTCATTTTCCTTATGTACACTTGGAGAGAAGCTTTATGCATCTCGGATTTCATATTTTCGATTTGGGCTTCCAGTCGCGCTCTACTGAGGCAAGTCGCCCGATGGTTTTTATGTCGACTTTTCTTTTAATTGGACTTGTTTTGACTCTGAATTTCGCTGCGGTTAAAATTCGTTCGACCTTGCGAAGAAGATTTGAAGGTCGGGGGGCGTTTTAATGATTTCCGAGTTTGGTTCTCCTTTATTGCATCCAGAATTTGCACAACAAGATGCACAAATTTCAATTAATTCGTTCTGTCTCTGGTACGGAAAAAGCCAGGCTTTGTTCGACATTTCGTTGCCTATCGCTAAAAATCAAGTGACTTCTTTTATCGGCCCCAGCGGCTGTGGAAAGTCAACGCTCTTGAGATCCATCAATAGATTGAACGATTTGATCGATAGTGTGTCGGTAAGTGGAGACATTAAAGTAGGCGTGTCGTCGGTTTATGAATCGACGGTTGATGTTACGACATTGAGAAAACGCATTGGGATGGTTTTTCAAAAGAGCAATCCCTTTCCCATGAGTATTTATGAAAACGTCGCATACCCCCTCAGAATTGCAGGCCTCACTTCAAGAAATGAATTGGACGAAGCCGTTGAAAACAGTTTGCGCGCTGCAGCACTGTGGGATGAAGTCAAAGATCGACTGAAAAAAAGCGCACTCGATATGTCTGGAGGACAGCAGCAAAGGCTTTGCATTGCTCGGGCAATAGTTGGAAATCCAGAAGTTCTCCTCATGGACGAACCCTGCTCGGCTCTCGACCCAATAGCAACAGCTAAAATTGAAGAACTTGTCCATGAAATGAGAGGAAAATTCACGGTTGTTATCGTGACTCACTCCATGGCTCAGGCACTTCGCGTGAGTGATTTTACAGGATTTTTCTATTTAGGAAGGCTTATTGAAGCGGGTCCGACTAAACGCCTGTTTGAGAATGCCGGACGGTCGGAGACTAGGGATTATATTTCAGGCCGTTTCGGCTGAAAAAGTTATCTTTCCACTACCGATTGAACAATAATTGAAAAGCGACCTTTTTCGTCTCGACGAACAAAACCCTTAATCGCGATTTTTCGCGAAGAACTGCTGACCCCATTCCAGGGATCTGGCGAAGCACTGACCAGAAAGACTTTACCTCCGCCATTCAATGTTCCCTCGAGTTTACAAGGCTCGCAGCTTCGAGGGACGGAAGAAATTTGAATGCCATCAACGCTCACCACTTTGAATGTTTTTAACTTCAGTTGCTTCAAATTCGTGACAGGCCCAGCAGGCCAGGTCGAAGGAAGAGGGTTTGAGGGTTGTGGCTCCCGTTCAGGCGCTCTGCGAGCAGCCAATGAAACTGTTTTGGGGGATTTAGGTCTGGAACTCGGCTCGCTTCTCCTCGTCTCAGCGGGAACTGTTCTTCGTTTTTCGGGAGCTCGGTTTGTTTTTTCGGGCGGAGGTTCTTTGAACACGGGCTCGGGTAGTCTAGGCTGAATGACCTGTGCAGGAAACTCAAGGGGAGCTGATTGTTCCTGCTGAACAGGAGCTTGAGCTTTTTTCGACCTCCCAGGATTCCCAGCAGACGAATTTTGCTGAAGACCCATGGCTTGTAGAAATGGAATGGGTCGCGAATTTTTTCGAGAAGCAAAAAAACCAATCAAGACAGTGAGCCCCATCGTTATTCCTGCAACAATCACAATGAGATAAATTCCAAGGGAACTAGACGATTGTTGTGCACTGCGCCCTCCGCGAGGCTCCCGAGGTCCACGGGTCCTTCCATCTCGGGCCACAACGCGCCGATTGTCGTTAAAAGGAAGTGTCGGTTGCGGTCCCACAGCTGCTGCACCACCCATTCCCGAATATTGTGGATGGGGTGCATTCATCTGAGCTGGGGGCGGCCCGCCTTGGGCAACCAGGCCATGCCCCAAGTGATTTGGCGGCTCATAGGCAGGATGCTGGGGAGCATAGGCTGCGGGTTGCTGAGGAACACCCATGTTCCCTTGCCCCACTTCCATCGCGATTGCTGCCTGCGGATTGAACCCTTGCTCCGAATATTGTGGAGGCTGAGGTGGGGGCATGGCATGGCCTGCTCGTTGCGGAGCAGGGTGTTGAACGGGAATGCCTCGAGGACTTTCATTGTGATAGGCGGGCGCAGGTCGCTCGCGCTCATAAGCCGGGGAATTCTGCTGGGAAAAAACATTGGCCAAAGATGGAATCATCGCCTGAGACGCAATGGGAGTTCCAACGTATGCAGGGGGTTGAGGACTGGCAACTTCGGGAGGCCTGTTGAAATTTTTTTGAACCACGGGCTCTCTATTTGCGCCGGACGATGCAAATTGTTCCTGAGATCGAGAGCCAAAACCACCCTCCGCTGCATACGGATTGGCGAGTTGAACCTGTTTTGTGGGTTGATGCTCAACTTCACTCAGATCAAAAGCATTGCTGAGGTTGTTATCGTAGTCCGCACGGGTGGGTGGGGATGCGATTTTTTTAGGAAGTTGCTTACTTTCCTTTTGGATTTCCTTCTGCGCAGAAGGGGACATCGATTGTGATGATTTTACTGGTAAAGGTTTAAGTTCCGGCTGCGAAATAGTTGTCTTTTGCGGAGCTTGTTGATCGAATTCACTCGCACTTGAGTTCTCGCCAGGTCGGGGGTTTAGAATTTCGGGAACTTGAGAAATTTTTCGGCAAAGTGGGCTGCCTTCCTTCACGATGAGGGTATCCAATGTCGCCTCATTTGAGCGTAATTTGGATCTTATTTCTTGGCTCGTAAAGGGGCCACGTTTTTCAGTTTTTTCCACGATAAACCAGCGCAAGCCTACCTGACCTCCTCGGTATCCGAGTATCGGCAGAAATTCACAAAAGTGTTGTCAATGGCTCAACAAAATTAAGAAGCTATTTGATTCAATGAAGAAATGGAGGCTTCAAGATGGCGTGGAAGCTGGTCTGTTATGGAGAGATCGAGATAGGGAAGCCAGTCTGACGGAGTGTTCTGTCGGTTGAGTCCAAAGCGAAGGGCAAAGAGGCTCGCGCTGTGGAATTCAGGGCGCAGCGGCAGCTTTTTGAGACGAATTCCGCATTCTTCGGGAGTCCGAGCGCCTTTGCGCATGTTGCACTGACGACATGCGGTGACAATGTTCTCCCAAGTGGTTCGACCTCCCCGCGCACAGGGGATAAGGTGATCGAGAGTCAAATTGGAAAGGGGGCCCGTCCAACTGCAATATTGGCATGAAAAGCTATCGCGCAGATAAACATTTTGTCGAGAAAAACGGGGTGCTGATTGCCTTCTATGACGAGGGGAACAACCAAGAAGTCTTATAATCCAAGGAACTTCATAGGTTCTAGCGACAGTTCGAATGGTTCGCTCCGACTCGATGACCGTTTCAGCCCGCTGTGTGTACAGGAGGACAAAACCAATTTCGAGCGAGACGACTTTCACAGGTTCAAATCGAGAATCGAGGACAAGGACCTTTCTTTCGAAGTTCGCCATGTACTCCCTCTTCAACCATAATTCGGGCTTCCCTGACTCCACAATAAAAGAGCTTGGTGAGTTGCGCAACATCATTTTGTATTTAGTTGACCTGCTGGCCAAGGAATTGACCATTTTCAGGTGGTTAGAATTTATGCAAAAAACACAATATAGAGGCCGATTAAAAGAATTCCGAGTAACAGCAGTGCAAAAATTGCAAGCGCACTGTTCCGTAATTTCGAATGTGTGCGCTTTTTGTGTGCATATGCATTCCAGAGCGCAGAGGTTTCGTCAGGAGGCTTCGTCGGAAATTCCGGGGGTTTTTGGTTCATCTCGCTTTGATCCAGAGTACATCCAGTTGTGATTGGGATTGTGTGAAACAATGAATTTCTTCATTTCATCACCCAGTTTAGATTCAATTGCTAAGATTGACGTTAAAAGGGCGGGCAACGTTTTTGCACGCAAGACCTCGGGTTCAAAAAAAGGCTCGGGGAGCGAACTCCGCAGATAATTCCAAAATAACTTTACTCTGCAGAGTGTGGCATGTGCAACCTCAAGATCTTGAGGGGGAATATATATTCCTCGAAATTCTTCGACCGTTTGAGCGTAAACGTCTGACCAGGCATCTTGTTCGGCGGGAACAGCGGCCTTTTTTTGCACAAACTGATTGGACATCGCCCATTTTACAAGGCTACTCGGCTGTGCGTGTTCAAGCTCATGCAGCAGTGCAAATGTGGCAAGTGCAGAGACAATGGTTCTGGCTGAAATGCAGACAGCACTTCCTGTTTTGAGCTCTGTAAAAATCCAGGGGTTTCGGAGTGCTCCTCTCCCTACGATAGCTCCAGAAACCAAAGGCGCGATCCGTTTAAAATTCAGTAAACTTGCACTGTTGACAAGGTCGCCTGAGCCAATCACCGGATTTGTGAGGCGAGTTGCTGCCTCTGCAATGAGTTCCCACTTCGCGTGACCCGTATAACGCTGTTCCCGCGTTCTTCCGTGTACGGTGACTTGCTTGGGAGACATCCCAGAATAGCAATTTAACAGCTCACTAAATTCGGAGTGGCATGTAAAACCCGTGCGCATTTTGATGCTGTATCGGTGCTTCCCGAGACGAGATTCAATGCAAGAAATAAACTTTAAAAAGCAATCTTTTTCACGTAACAGGGCACTTCCTGCATGGCTTCCAACGACGGTTGGAGCGGGGCAGCCACAATTTATATCAACAAAATCAGTATAATTCAGCAAATGTTCTGCGATTCGACAAATTTCATCGGCTGAGGAAGACATCAACTGTGGAATTGTGCGGAGAGAAAGAGCCGATGCTCCGCTTGCATTCTCAGGAAACCAAACGGGAGAAATGCGCTTTGTAGGAAAATTTTCGGTAATCCGAAGAAAGGGGGTCCATGAAAAATCGGGGCATGAAACCAGTGCAAACCAGAGCCGTGCAGAAAAATCTGTGACACCTTCCATGGGCGCAAGTCCCACTTGAAAAGGTGTGTTGGTTTTTGTGGACGCGCATTCTGTTACCATCCCGAGATCGACTCCATTTCTAAATGCCACTGCCATTTGGACCTTCGTCAAATCCATGTCGTTGTCTTCTATTGCATACCCTAACTCAAATACACTGAAGTACGAGAAACACAATCGAAAAAAAAGCATCACCAAATGGCATGTCTTTTCGCTCATTTGACTGGAAAAGGATCTCGGTCCTTCGTCGTTATTTTTGGCTTGTTCTCTCAGTCTTGTGCTTTATTAGACTCCGAAGAACGCACACTTTCTGCAGGAAAAATTCCAGGCAGAATTTTCGAAACGACGTTGGACGATGAGAACTTGAACGCTCAAGGAGCGCGCATTGTCTATCGATTTAAATCTGTACCCGGGCTCGTCTTTGCAAAAAATTATCCATCAGGTGGAAATTTTCAATTACTAAGAGAGAGTTCTGCTCTGGCATCTGCAATGAATTTAGCTCGAAAAAAAGAATATAATCTGCACCAGGCTGCAAAAGAAAAGAATTTAAATGAATCCGGAAAGGGCTTTGAATATTTAAATAGTTTTCAAGAAGCGAGGTTTGACCTCGCGGAATCTGAACTCCTGAAAGTGGGAATCGAACTCGCACCTGTTCGTGTGGCAATTATAGACTCTGGGGTTGTGCCTGTCTCGCAGCCACTGTGGAGCGCGCTGAAATGGAAAACGAACTTGACCCACGATCTTTCTTACAAAAATTGGCAGTCCCATGCTACGGCCATAGGAAGTGTTTTTTCAGGAATCGAAAACGAAGAAAAATTGTTAGAAAATAATTACGCGAAAAATGCGCACCTTCACTCCATAAAAATTTCATTTAATGGTGATCCTGAGGGAACTGCAAGAGAAGATTTTGGTGCACTGCAGCTCGCCATTGCGCTTGATAACGCCGTTTCTGCAGGCGCAAAAATTGTAAATTTAAGTTTTACCTATCGAGAAGAGATCCCTGAGGAAATTCGTTTAGCAGAACGTTACATTATTGCGTCGGCTGCTGAGAAAGGTGTTGTTTTTGTTGCCGCTGCGGGCAATGCAGGGGAAAACCTCGATAAAAAAGGAGTTTACCCACCTCGCTATGATTTGGACAATCTCATCGTTATCGGTTCACATTCTACAAATGGCGAAAAGGCTTCAAGCTCGAGTTTTGGGAACAGCGTCCATCTGACAGCTCCAGGTGCAAGTCTTATTCTGAGTTCGAAAAATGGAGGAAATGCATATTTTTCTGGAACCAGTTTTGCGACTCCTATCGTCGCTTCTGCACTGAGCCTTTACTTTGGAATTTTGCCTCAATCAGAATATCGAACAGCACTGTCGGATCTTTTTGCAAATACAGAATCTCCAGCATCATGCGATTGCGAAAATTTTCCGAGCTCCCGTTATGGAAAACTCAACACACAAAAAGTATTACGGGCCGCCATAAAACGTCGTGGAATTGAACTTCAACTGCCACTTCATCGACAAAGCAATCCGATGGAATCGAAAGTGAGCGAATGAGAGCTTTAAAACCGCATCGCATCAATGTCTTTGCGGCGGACTGAAATCATCGCCAAGGCCACAAAGAAAAAGACTGCCGATGTGCCCCAGCCAAAGCGCATGAGATATTCAGAAAAAGCAGGATTCTCCCACTTTCCTCCCATAGATTCTAAAATAAGAAAATTTGGATTCCAAATTCTGAGAGCCTGCAGGAGAAATGCCATGGTTGGAGAAATGAGGCTTCCCGCATCTTCTGTAAGGGCTTTTACACCTGAAATACCAGATGAAAAATGTCCGAATGCGAAAAGTGACAAAGTACCAAGCAGAGAAATTGCAGGCCGCGTATGACATCCTAAGAAGGTGGCAACGCTGCAGGCGAGAGCCATTTTTAAGGTGACAAACCCAAACATGTGCAGCGTACTTTGAAACTCTTGAGCTTGAAGTGAGTTTGTAATGTAGAGTGAAAAAATACGCACCATCATCAAGATTGCAACGATGCATGTCATTGTAAAAATGTGCGAACAGAGTCGGCTTAGCAACAAACTCGACCGAGACATTCCCGAAGGGATGGCAATTTCGGCGAGACCACGATTTGAAAAATCACGGAAAAAAAGCTGTGATCCAAGCATCGATGCCGTGAGAAAGCTGATAATGTCGATTGAAAAATAGCTCGCTGCATCCAGCATTCTAGCCTGATGAGTGAGTGCAAGGTCGGAAATCAG
The DNA here is from genome assembly GCA_044237915.1 of Silvanigrellaceae bacterium. GTDB lineage: Bacteria > Bdellovibrionota_B > Oligoflexia > Silvanigrellales > Silvanigrellaceae > JBIIEI01. The sequence goes on from JBIIEI010000015.1 coordinate 25,454, forward strand.
TGCGAGCATAAACAGAAGAATTGCCGCCACAAAGAACGAAATCCAGAATATTTGTCCATTTATATTTTCGTAAAGAGTAAGTTTAAATATCGATGCAGGTTTCATGTTGCTCACTTTTTCCTTACAATTTCAGGATGGAAGTACACACCCTTGAGATATTTTTACAGTTTCGTTTTCAATCATCCAACTTGTTGTGCAAGCGTTTCGAAGTTTTTGCGTAATTTCATGACTCGACATCAATACGAATTTTCCTTCTGCAAGAACTGCAAGCAAAAGGTCGGAAAGCTCTTGTTTAGCCCAGGGATCTAACCCTGAAAAGGGCTCATCGAGGACAAGTCCCGAAGGATTGTTACTTAATGCAGCCCACAGTTGAACACGCTGCTGTTGTCCTTTTGAAAGTCGATTGGCCGGAACATTTAAGAACTCTAGGATTGAAAGACTCGGAAATTTTGCGAAGTCGTTTTCGATCCGCATCAGGCTTGAGAGAGGTTGATTGGTGATCCAACTGAGCCAATCTTTTACTTTTGCGGCAGGAGATATAATGGGAAATTCAGGAATGTAACCAATATCTTGAGAGTTTAAATGCGATCTGCCATGCCAAAGAATTTCGCCCGATGTGGGCTTTACGAGGCCTAACAGGCTTCTTAAAAGTGTGCTTTTTCCTGAGCCATTTTTCCCGGCAAGGAGGTAAAAACCAAGAGAGTCGAGTGCTAAATGATCAATACTCCAAAGAGTTTTTTGCCAATTTTCCTGGAATAATTCTTTATTTTTAATAACCTTTGTCAGGTTTGTCGCTTGCATAATAGGAGGTTTCATGGAGATAATTCCTGTGTTTCCTTGTTTCTTTCAAAGAACTGTTTAGCGCGGGGAAAACTCTTTTCCATGACCTTTTTTAAGATTTTCTCTGATTCAGGATCTTCTCGAAAAGGATCTTTTCCTGCCTTTAATCGTGTCGAAAGTTGAATCAGCCAAGGCGGTGAGCCTTCTTTTTGAATAAGCGTTGAAAAAAATTCTGATGCCTGTGGAACATCCCGCAGAAAAAAAAGTGAAATAAAGCCACCGAGCATCAGTATTCGAGCATCAGCATGAATATCTTTCATTCCAAGGCGAACGATTTTGAGGGCGCGCAGGGGCTCTTCATTGTCGAAGAGAAGATGAGTGGCCGGAAAGGAATACACTTCGACCATCCCCAAAGAGACTTTCGATAGAAATTCGACGTCTTTCATTGCGTCTTCGAATCGCCTTGCTGCGACATTCTCGCGGGAGTCCGCATCGAGAGGCTGACGAAAGGCATCAACTGAAACAGAGATAATATTCAGTCCAGTCATGAGATCGGAAATCTCTTTGTGGCCAAAGAAGTAAGACCTTCGTTGGCCAAGGTGGTCTTTGAGCGCTATATTTTGCTTGCTGTTTCTTTGGTGCTCGAATGCTGTTTCTTTAAGGCAAATGAAAGAAATGAGAGAGGCTCCCAAGAGCGACAACAACATGACACCGTAGAGCAGAATCTCTTTCGACTTTTCCTGAGTTCCATACATTTCGACCTCCTCGAATCACACGCGCTGATTCAAGACTTCTCACGTGTCGAAAGGATCGGAACTTGTCTGCGTAAAATGAGACTAATAGGAAAGGTTTGTCGCAATGGTAGTGAGAAAAACCTGCATTGCCCCCACGCCAAGCATGAGCACCGTAGGAGAAAGATCGATGACTGAGGTGTCAGAATAAACGACAAGTTTGGGGAACTTTCGCTTGAGCCACTTGCAGGGTGGATCTGTGAGGGCTGTGACCATCTTTACGATAGGATTGCTGGGGTCGGCGCGCACAAGATTGAGAACCATGGCAGCGATCAGCAAGATAAAATAGAACTGAAGTAAGTAATTTATGACCTTAATAAAGGCGACTATGATCACCATAGGGTTTGAATATCCCTCGCGTGTATGGATTTGATGCTTTCAGCAAGAAGTGAAAGATTCTCGCTGGTTTCTGTAAGTGAGTATAGCCTGCGTGCCTCGGAGTGTCGAGTTAGACAACGGTTTTGACGGAAAGCTTGAAATCCTTCAATTCGAAAGAGAATCCGCCGATACCCTCCAAAGCAACAGGAGTTCAATGTGAAGCCAGTCTTGCAGGTTGGGAGCAATCTCTTCGAAATGATCGAGTTCACAGTCACCAAAGGGGGGGCTGTGCCTGTTCCAGTGCCTGGTCGAGAACTTGCTCAGGGCAAGCCCGCTACATTTGGAGTGAACGTTGCCAAAGTTCGTGAAGTGATTCGACTTCCGCATATTGTGCCCTGCCTCACCACCAGTCCCGAAGTGTTAGGAGTGTTCAATTTACGCGGTCTTCCTATTCCTGCGATCCATTTGGCCATGGCCCTTGGATTTTCACAGGAACCTGTTTCTCCAGGTTCTTATGTGATCGTTACCGAATTTTCGCGCAGGCTAGCGGGTTTTATCGTAACAAGCACCAGACGCATCCGTAGAGTTTCTTGGGATAAAGTTTTGCCTCCATCAAGTGAAGCCTTTAATACCATCACAGGAATGATGTTGGTTGAGAATAATGAATTTCTATTTATTTTAGATTTTGAAAAAATTTTGGCAGAGATTGAAGGTCATACGGCATCAAATGCATCGGTTTGGAACAAAAATGACTCTCATTCCCAGCGTTCCCCTGAAATTGCAATCCAAGATCCGATTCCCATCAGAAAAGAAAAGACCGGAAAACCTCTCGTGATGGTTGTTGACGATTCGCCAACAATGAGAAAAGCAATTTCGGAGATGTTGCGTGGAATTCACTTAGATGTCGTTGAATTTCAAAATGGAGAACAGGCCTGGAATGCGCTCAATGACACACAATATATGAATGGACCCAAGGCTTTTCAAATCGTCATCTCAGATGTTGAAATGCCACGACTTGATGGCTATTCTCTGGTTAAGCGCATTCGAAATCATCCTGCTCTCAAGGACCTTCCCGTCATTCTCCATTCGAGTCTTACGGGCGAAGTGAATAAAGAACGCGCTAAAGAAGCCGGAGCAGACGCCTATGTGGCGAAATTTAATAAGCGAGAGATTGTTGAGGCTTTGAAGTCGATTTTGCCGCAAGGCTGGGCATCTGAAGTGGGGTAACGAGTGAAAGGAGAATTGTTCGTTTTTTCGGCAGGACAAGTTCTCTTTGAAGAAGGAGATGAAAGCCATTGCCTTTTTTTTCTCAAGGAAGGCTTTGTCGACATCTATAGAGTTCGTGAAGGCACAGAAGTAAACTTGACGAGAATTGGTCCCGGCGAGGTGATTGGAACGCTCACTGTCTTTTCGGGAGAGCCACGCACAGCCAGTGCAAGGGCCTATTCGGAAGTCAAAGGAGTTGTGATTCCGGTAGAAAGTGTTGAGCATTCATTTAAAGCTGTGCCAACCTGGATTCAGGCCATTGTTAAAGATGCAGTGGCGCGTTTAAAAATGGTCGATCAGCGTTATGTCGAAAGTAAACTCCAAGAAAAAAGACTCTTAGAAAAAGTGGGAACGACGTTCCATCATGCAAGTGCGCTTGCGAGTTTTTTGGCTCATTTAGCAAAGTTGACGAACGTGACGTTCGAAGAAAATAGTGTTTTTCCTCTCAATGGTTTTTGTGCGAAAGCGGAATCTGTGCTTTTGGTGCGGGCAGAATTTCTTGATTCTGTATTTGAATGCTTTGTGAGAGGCGGCCTTGTAAAAGAAATAAAGGCCGGAAACTTGGGGCGTTGTTTAATGCAGCCCAAAATTTCTGCGATCGAAGATTTCGCAGTTTTTAGCCTGCATGTTGCAAAACATGGTCAAACGAAGTTTGCATCAACAAAATTTTATCCCTGGATGAGCGCGCTTGTGCGGAGCCATCGGAAAAATGCGAATAAAGAAATGTGGACCATTCCGGAGCTTGCAGAGGCCCTTCAAAAAGAAATGGGACGTTCGCTTCATGAAGACTTGCTTGTCGAACTGCTCGCACTTGGAGTTTTGCGCTCTGTACCCACCCAGGGAGAATCTAAGGTAACATTTTCACCTGTTCAAGTCCAAAGGCGGGTTATTTTTGAATCTATTTGCAGGGATCTTAAGAAAATTTCATTAGATTCTGCATGATATTTAAAGCGAGAGTTTTGCCTTGAGCGGCTGTGAAAAAAGCTCCCATAACTGTGTTCCAGTTCTCGCATTTAATTGATGATCAAGAACACCATATAGCGATGCTTTTTGATGGCATGCCTGACTGAGTATTTCTTTCCAAATTGTGGCGCCCTTTGATTCCGAAATAACTTCAGTTAGAAAAAATGCACGGCTATATAATCGTTCGACTTCTTTAGGTTTAGCATCAACAAAGCTCTCATTAAATTCAGGGCCAGGTTTAAGTGCTTCAAAGTTTCGACCTGAATGCATTGCCAAGCCTTGGGTGACGGAATTGATCGACTTGCCTTCGTACCGTTGCGCAAGTCCTTCGCTGAGCCACGAGGGCAAAATATCGCCACAAAAGGTGTAGAGGTATGCATGTGTGGCTTCATGTCGAACGACTCGAATCAAAGAGTCTTGGGAGGATTTCGAAAGGACTGCTTTTTGCGGCAGTGGAATGCGAATGGTGCCATCGAAAAATCCACCCGCCCACGGAGGCGCACCCGTATTCATCTGAAAGGAAGAATCGGCAATGAGGAGGATGCGCAGTCGCTGTGAGGTTGGAAAAGGTCCGAGGAGATCGGCAAGGTCATCGAGTGCTTTTTCTGCGGCAACAAGAGCAGGTTCAGCAAAAGGTCGAAATTCGGGAGATGAGAATCCAACTTCTAGGAATCCTCTTTCTACCAATTCTTGGCTTTTAGAAAATTGGCGCCTTGCCTCAATACGTGCGCGCCGTTCCTTTAAAAATTGCTGAAGTTCGTCTTCTGGGGCACCCCCTGGAGTCGAGTTGACGGCGAGAGATTCAAGCTTTGTAGAGAGCGATTCCGCTTTTTCGAGATCATCTTGATTGAGTGCTAAATCGATGAGAACACGCAGTGTGCGAGGGTCTTTCGTTTTGGAAAAATTGTCTTCGAACAGGCCCCCTGCAACATCAAGGTGACCCTGCCTCATTTTAACTGCGGCAAGGGAAGTCTGTGCATCAATATTTCCAAGGCGCGCAGACTCCTCAAAATAGCCTTCGGCTTCACTCATTTGACCTTGCTGGGTGCGCACAAATCCAAGTGCTAACAGAGCTGTCGCCAAGTTTTGCTTTACCAGAGTATTGGCAGGTTCTTTTTTAAATGCTTCGCGCAAAAGCAAAACCGCACCTTCATAGTCGCCTGTTTGAAAGCGGCCATAAGCGGAGCGCAGAGATTCTTGAACATGCATTGCTTGCTTTTCGGGAAGATCTTGCTGAGCTATGGCAGGCTTTTGATCGAAAAGTGGAGATGATTTTTTTACAACGGGAGGAAGCTGAGGGACTGAATCTGCAGTTTCGGGTTGGAGCGAAGGCATGAGTGCAGTGATGGAAAAGCCAGGGGGTACGAGTTCGTTGAATAAGAGAAATCCCCCTGCAACGAAAAGAAACAGGGAGATGAGTGTGACAAGAATTCTCATTATTCATTCCCTGAAAATGCGATTAAGGGGTGCGTTCGAGAAGCGTGAGCACTTCATAATGATTTGTTCCCGGAAACATATCGTAGGGCTCAAAGAAAAGTGCTTTGTAACCTTTACTCGCAAGAATATTGACATCTCGGATTAAGGTATCGGGCATACAGCTCATATAGACGATAGCTCTTGGCGCTAAATTTGCAACCTGCTCGAGAACGATAGGTGCACAGCCTCGCCTGGAGGGATTTAAAGTGACAACATCGATGCTTTTCAAATGCCGTTTTTGAAGAATGTCAGCGAGAATATCTTCAGCCCGACCAGCAATGAACTCCGCATTATTGATTTCATTAAATCGAGAATTGCGCTCTGCGTCTGCGATACTGGAGCGTGTTTCGTCAATACCGATGACCGATTTTGCATGTTGAGCAAGCGACAATGCAATTGCCCCGACGCCACAGTAGAGGTCGAGTATTGTTTCTCCTCGATGGGCAGAAACAAGCTCTTGAATGCGAAAATAAAGTTTTTCGGCGACAAGAGGGTTGACTTGGAAAAAGCTCGTTGCGGAAACTTTGAGATTCAAACCTGCTAAATCATCTTCAAGAAAATCTTCGCCTGCAAGCAAGACGTTTCCTGTTATGGTATCTGTGACCAAGGAATCTTCAGGATTGAAGATTTCGTTGCCTGCACTTCGATTGATATGCTCCAGAACTCCTTTGACAAATCCGATTTTTTCGCGCAAATCGCGTGCGAGAGGGCGAAGCTTTGCTTTACCATCTTCGCTTGTTACTAAAGTAACGAGAGTCTCTTTTGTTTGTCGTGAAGAGCGGATTACGACATAGCGAATCAGTCCTTGGCGGGTGCGAGGATTGTAGATCGAAATGTCGAATTCTTTAAATGCATAGCGCAGATATCCTGCAACGATGTTCAGTGCCTCGGTTTGTACCGGGCATTTTCCGATGTCAATCACTTCGTGTGACTGTGGCCTGTAAAGTCCGATGCGAATAAATCGTCCCTTCGTGGGATGGACTTCTTCGGACACGACAAGTTTAGCCGTGTGACGATAGGAAAGCCGTTCTGGAGAAGGATTGCAATCCATCACCGGTACGGTGCTCATGCCCGCCTGGGCTAACCGATTTTTAAGATCAGTAGATTTTAAAACGAGTGTTGTACGGTAATCGACATCGAGTACAGGACAGCTTCCGCACGCCGCTAAAATTCTGCACGGAGTTTCGTGAAGAACTTTTTCAGGAACACCTTCGCGGTTGACAGTCATGCGCCTGGGCGTTGCCATGGGCACAGCCCGTGGAACGATAGGTGACTTTGCAGCACTCGCAGGATCTTTTTTGCGAGGTGTCATGGGATAAGCCGGCTCGCTTCTTCGATTTGAAGAATCACTTCGGATGATCTTTCCGGTGGCAGGCTTTGGTAAGTCCCTGCGCTCATTGCCTTCTGGGCGAGTGTGAATCTTTTTTTGAAAAGCCATAATGTTCACCGTTGGGTATGATGTGTGAAGGACATCTGATTAATGGCTCCAGAGAATTTTTTCAATGGCAATGTCTTGATTCTGATATCGTTTGATTAAAGGTAGTTTTCGATAAACCTTGTAATCCAGTCGTTTCGTCAGCTGCGACCATGCTGCAGTAAGCGCTTCCCACCTCACAAACTCGATAGGAGAGGCTGCGGACTTGCTGGGCTTATGAATATAAATGTTATCTGCTACGTGAACGACGGCGTGTTTGAGCGAAATAAATGAGGGGTATTCCGTTGCATCAAAAAAGACGACGAGATCGCCGAGTTTAAGGCCTGCCATGAGTTCTTCTTCATTCAATTCGTAGTATCCAAGCCAGAGCGCCTGGGCGAATTCGTCGTTGTTGATCATGGGAAGGTCGTGACCTGGCTCTAACATGAGATTGATGCGCTTCGACCTCACGACACGGGAATCAGCAAAAGAAAGTGCCGTTGCAAAACAGTTTCGACCCTTCAAAGAAAAAAACGCGCCAAAATCTTTTCGGATGTGCTGAGGGAGAAAAAGTTCAAGGGGGATATTGGATGCCTTGCTGTCGGACTCCAAAAATCGATCAATATCACCACTGATTTTTTTGTAATGAATTCCCAAATGCTCAGAAGCTAAAAATCGTTGAGATTCAGTAAGTCGAATGCTGGCCCAATCCTGCAGCTTCATTGAAGGGGCGATAGAATCTACAGCCATCGTCGAAGCTAGTTTTTCTAAATCGATCCACTCGAGATCTTCCGCCCGTAAAGTCAACTTTGACGTCCGTGCGCGCGAGAGGACGTTTTTTGTAAAGCTTGATAACAACTCGTTTTTTGTTTCAGACGAAGACAGACTTGCCACCAACGAAGGAAGAGCAAGTTGGTTGATGATGGCTTCGGGATTCGCATTTAAGATGCGTAAAACAACGGGATCGGAAAGATCCGGAAATTTCCGCGATGCTTCGATGCGACCTTTGAGAGTCATCAAATCGGGTTTCAGACGCGAGGTATTTGCGACGATGGTTGTGGGCCAAAATGAAGGCGGCACAGAGAGATCAACGCTCTGGACATATCCTGATTGAGGAACAGAGTTTTGCGCGTTCCATAACGTTGGGGGACTGTTCTTATTGACATTACGAGCAAACGATCCGTTATTTGCACTCTTGCCATTATTGTTGTTGCGGCTGAGAGCCCTGTTTGTGTTTAACTCGGTCGGTTTTGTTTCCGAAGGCCTTTCCGCTGCATTCCCTGCAAAAGGCAAGAGAATAGCAAGCAAGGACGCCAAGCAAAGGGGGCGAATCGCTTTATCCAGAGAGGAAATCTGTTTTTTTGCTCCAGTCACTGGTTCCGTCACCTTATCCATTTCAATCCAGTTTCAAGAAGGACTTCAAATCCAAGAGCCCCGCTCGAGGATGGAGAAATCTTCTCCGCTGTTTTATATCGGTAAAGAGTGAGCGTGTGAGTGGGCAAGATTGGAAACCCGATCAGGTTCCTTGACTGTGAAGTGAATTTTCGGTTGCTGGAAGATGGGAAGTGGAAGCAGAGTCGGGAAGTTCTTGCGACGTTTTTGCAAGGTTTCGCTCAACTAAAGCTCCCCAAGCCGCTCCGAGAAGCTTGTCGGCACGCACTTCGCGAGAAGTAAGCGTAGGGACGGGAATTTTCAATTCTTTGAGAATATGCTCCGAGAGGGCTGTGACACCTTCTTGGTAAGTCATGAGCTTCTGATCGGAAAGTTCACGCAGTTGCTTCATCATGCGGTACATCTTGCGTCCCGCTTCTGCCCTTTCGTGCCACCGCAGGAAGAGGTGAGCATCCAAAACCTTGCCATTGGAAATTTTTGCGGCATCCCGCCATTTTCGCAGTTCCAAGTCTGAGTTTCTTTGTTTTTCTTGGGCAGCGTTCAATTTCTGGAGCAAGTTTCCGATTTTTTCAGACTCTTTTCCGTGATTGCGCTCAGACTCTTGGATTTTTTCTTTGAGAACTTGATTCTCGCGCCTCGATTGATCGAATGAAATTTTCATCCGTTCAAGAGCTTCGTTGGATTGAACAGATTTTGAAGATTGTCTGTTGTCGAATTCTTTGAGTTGTTCGATCAGTTTTCGATTTTCTTCCTTGAGGCTGTAAAGAGCACCTTCTACACTTTCCTTGGAATCCTTGAGTTCTTTTTCCCTGGAGCGAAGCTCTTCTCTCGATTTTTTGAGGTCATCTTTCTGTCGAGAATTTTCCTTACGAAGGTCGAGCAATTCTTCTGATAAGTTTGAATCTTCAGGCCTTTTTGCCTTTTTTTGCTCAACAACGTTTCGAGTTTCACTCCGAATTGAAGCGCCTTTTGCTTCAAGGGAAATGATTTTTCCCTGGAGATCTTGATTAGTATCTTGGAGTTTTTTGCGAGCCAATGCAAAGGCCACAGCAGTGGCTCCAGAGCAAAGTGCAAAGAAAAGAGCCGCATAAACTATAGCCGAACTCATGATTCTGCCATCCTAAAAAGAAACATCACGCAACATACGTGATGTTTGATGGTTCTATGATAGGGACGTGAGGATGGTCAATTCCCGTGCACGAAAAAATCCTTGAGCCTTGCGTTCATGACCGTTCGACTGACCCAGAAAATCTCTGCGAGCTGTCCGGAAAGGTCACGGGTGGAATCGCATTGACGCGTCGCAAGCTGTAAGAGCGACGAGGGGGCCAGCAAAAGACTTGCAAAGAGATTGATTCGAGCACAAACCAGTTCGTCGTTCTCTTGATCTGTGAGGCTGGGATAAAGAAACACTCTCCCGAGTTCGCGTGCGATCAAAAATCGAAGGTGTGCTTTCATTTCGCCTTTACGATAGGTCACAAGGTACTTTTGCCCATCGAAAGTTGTCGTAACAAGCTTATCGCCTGGAAGGGAAGTAGAGGCTTCCAGCGTAATGTTTTCAAGGGTAACTGCAATTTCGGGAATCATCACAGGACAACTTTTAACGTCGGCCTTTTCAAGAATTTGAGTGATATAATTCAAAATTTTGTTACGTTGCAAATCGACGACTTGGTCGAATGAGCGAGAATCCCCGGCGAGTGCAAACTTTGAAGGGTTCTTAAAATACTCCCGTTTTAAATCTTCGTAGTATTTTGGAGAAACCTGCATGGGGCCGTAACCTTTGTAATCTTGAATTGATTCTTCAAGATCAATTCGGCCCGCTGCGATGTCGGCAATAAATCTTGGATCAATATCGAGTTGACCAGCAATAGAATTTATTGCTTGCAAAGATTTGATGTTCTTTTTGCCTTTTTTCCAATGGCTGCAGTCGGCGGGATCGTAACCAAGCATTGCTCCAACGTGTTGGTCGATGACCTTCACTTCAAAGTTATGCTTGATATTGAGAGCCTCTTTGCAGAATCGAAACAGGTCGGCACTGTGCGGGTAGCGGTTCTCGTCGGCCTTTTTCATGATGTTCCCTCTGAGACGGTATTCATGGACTTTTGAACCTGCGTCGTAAAGTTTTCCCACCATCGATTTGGAAAAACTTCACCACCCATGTTGGGGAAATTCCGATACCGAGTGCGTTTTTTGCTTTGCCGCACTTCAGTAAAGCTGCTTCCCCGAGGTCGTCTGGGAAATGAGGACTTCACTCGAAGAGCTGACATGGAAAACTCAAAATTCAAATAATCGCTTATGTTAAACCAACAACGGTTTGTCGTATTTGTCAAGGTGTGCCAACTGCTGCAAAGTAAATTTGCTCGCTTCCACAAATGGGTCGTCCCGATACCAAATTTCCGTCACACTCAACATATATTTGACAGGTTAAACATCACGTGCCCTCAAGAAATCTGCTACCGTCAAAAATGGCGTAGGATATAGTCAAGATGAGATACGAGCCGGGAGAATACTATGGGCTTCCGCATTATGACCAACATCTCGTCAATCACTGGTCAGCGGCATATGCGTAACACGCGAAGACTGCTTGATCAGAGTTTGGAGAGGTTGTCTTCGGGTTTTCGAATTAATAAAGCGGGAGATGATGCTGCTGGTCTTGCGATTAGCGAGAAACTGCGTTCAAAAGTCCGTGGTCTTGTGCAGGCACAACGTAACGCAAACGATGGAATCAGTCTCATTCAAGTTGCTGAAGGCGGCTTAAATGAGATTCAAAACATTCTCATTCGTATGCGTGAACTTGGAGTTCAATCGGCTTCAGATACTATTGGCCCCAAGGAACGCGTTTACCTTGATAATGAATATCAAGCCCTGAAGGCGGAATCTGATCGTATCGCAAATGCCACGGATTTTAACGGAACGCAGCTGTTGGATGGAACAGGTGGAACACTTGATTTTCAGATCAACACGGGCGGCGATAACATTCTAGGCGTAGACCGCATTAGTTACGATTCGTTTAAGGCGGATGCAAATACTGATAAGCTTGGAATTCAAGAATTGAGCATTGACTCCAAAGATGGTGCACACAAATCGCTGATTGCGATTGAATCGGCCATCGACTACGTGAGTGCAATTCGAGGAGACTTAGGCGCCATTCAGAATCGGCTCACTTCGACAATTAATAATATTGGTATCACAGTAGAAAACCTTAGTGCTGCCAATAGTCGTATTAAAGATGTTGATATTGCAGAAGAAACAGCTGAAATGACGCGAAATAATATTTTGATGCAAGCGGGAACAAGCGTGCTTCAACAGGCAAATTCGCTGCCCAAGATGGCTTTGCAACTTCTTCAGAATAGCTAATTCTACCGCGCTTTTGATATGTGGAAAAGAAGTCGTAAGTGACCAGTATTCATTTCTGATCCTCATGGCAGGAGACCGTGGTAGATGTCTGCAGAAAATCAGTCAAAGTCGACGAATATTGAAGCCGGATTTACGCACGCCAATTTTGTGGCAATTGCAAGAGATTTAATTGAAATTACGGACACAATTCTTAAAGAAGTCGTTGCAAAAACTGAAAGAGCTGCCTTAGAAATTGGCGAAAAAGTTCATACCATCAGTACATTTTCAGATGATCAAGCCAAAAATGTTCGTGAAATTCTGACCAACGTTTATCAGGATGGAACCAAAGAGAACGAGGAAATAAAAACCGTTCTTGATGAGACAAACTCTTATGTTGATCAGATGGTTGAAAGTGCCAAAGTGGGCGACTTCGACAAAGTAAAACAACTTGGCGACAGTGAGCGCTACACGAAATTGAAGAATCAGTCGGGACTTATTGCAAAGCATCTCGAAAGACTTGCAGAAAGCGATAAGCAAATGAGTGAGATTCTCGCACCCGTCATTATGGCTTTACAATTTCAAGATCACGTTCGCCAGAGCCTCGAAAATGTTATTCATATCTTTGATCATTTTTTTCTTGCCATGAGCTGTATTGCACATGAAAAGCTCCCCACAGAAATTGCGGAAGAGTTTTGGAATCGCGTTGAAACGCAATTCACAAGCACAAAAGATCGTAACGTCGTAAGAAGAGTTGTTTATGGAAACGGTTCCGATGTCGAAGATGAAGTTGAGCAGGGAGGATCAATATTCTTCTAGCGAAGCCATGGCCTCTGGCGGGATATTTAAAGCGGGCATTCTTCTAATTGTTGATGGTAAGCACTGATTCTCGCCATAAGAAATTCAGGGCCTAATCCCCAGCGTAAGTAAAATCCATTGGGACGTTGGATGTATTTTGGTCTGACTTTTGAATAATTTTCAAGGGATTCTAATATATTTTTATCTTGTAAATCGATTGATTTTTTAACTTTACAAAGTAGAAAAGGTGCTTCAGTTTGAAAGACTTGTAAGCACGAAGGCGCTGAAGCGCGCAATGCCTGGGCAGACTGGAGCATGGACATGCGGTTTTTTTGATACCAATCTTGGTGCGTAAGACTTGCTAGCGCAGCCTCGATGCTCCAGGGTTGCAGCCCAAGATTGAGATGGAATCCGGGCGGAATGGATTTTCCAATGGCGTATCCAACGCGGAGACCGGGCATTCCAAAAAACTTACTAAAACTTCCAAAAAAGATGCAGTTGGCGTAGGTCGTTGCCATGCTCAACAGTCTCGATTGAAGGCGATCGTAGACGGCATCCAACAGAAACGTGTGCTGCGGAAATGCCGAAACAATATTTTCGAGCTCTTGAAAATCTAAAGTGTGTCCCGTTGGATTATTAGGAGAGGCAAGGCAGACCACACAGTGTTTTTCCTTCGTATTTTGCAGTAAATGATTTAATGCGTCGAGGGGTGTGGAAAATGTGCTGAATGTTTCTTCTATAGGAAAGGTCTGGATAGAGTACCCAAGCCCTTCAGAGACTTTGGAATAGTTCGACCACGAAAAATCTGCAAAAATGGCAGAGTTGGAATTGATTCTTAAAAACGCAAGGACCTTGATAAGAAGATCTTCAGCCCCATGACCCAAGAAAATATGCTCTTTTTCAACCGAAATGACTTCTGCAAGATTTTTTTGCAGCACTTGATGTTCGAAGGGGGTTGCGTATCGGCTGGCAAGATTTTCAGAAGGAGCAAGAGCTTCTTGAACGGCTGGGTGGTGCGCGAAAAAGTACTCGTTGCGATTCAGATGAACAACTTCGTCTTTGCATTCTTCAACGGGGGATTGAAAACGGATGGATTTACAAAGTGCTTCCAACGCTCTTTCTACTCCTCACAAAAGATGCATCATGCAATTTCCTGATATAGTCTCCCTACCAAGGAATCCGTAGAGTCTCAAGGAGAGTCTATGAGAATCAAGAAAAGTGGCGTTGAGGAGTAAAGAATGAGCCTGTGGAATGGTGTGCGCAAAGAGTTTTTTCAACGCCTCTGGAACGATTATGAGAATAAAGTCCCAGACGCCGCTCTGGTCGAAGACTCTTTGCGTGAACAGGGTGAGGTCTGGATTGAAGACCATGTGGCCTTTCGAGCCCTACCGGGTGAGCACACAGGAGCCCATGTTCTTCAAGAAATTTTTTCGATTTTGGGCTATTCCCGACGCGACTCTTATCATTTTGATGAAAAATGCCTGAATGCTTTTTGGATGGAGCCTCCCGTCGAGGCCAGGAATGGAACCAGTGAGACGATCCCTAAGATTTTCATCAGCGAACTCGAAATTGCAAAGTTTAGCCCTTCCTTTCAAAAAATTGTGAATTGTTACGTTGCGGATGTGGTGCAAAGCCCACTGGCGCAGCTTAAATCGCTCTCTGAAAAGGTAAAAGCCGATGATAAACAAGCAGCCCATGAAATGGGCGCACTGCTCTCATCCTACTTTTTGAAGGGTGCAAGTTGGAAACGGCCCTCCTATTCAGATTATGAAACCCTGTTGCGTGAAAGCGAATATGGAGCTTGGACTCTGCTTTTTGGATCGGCTGTCAATCATTTTACAGTCAGCGTTCATCTCATGAAATCTTATACAAACCTTGAGCAATTCAATGAATTTTTGATGAAAAAACTTGGTGTGTCTTTGAATAAGGCAGGTGGAGGCTTTATTAAGGGAACACCCACTCTGCGTCTTGAGCAGAGCGCATCACTTGCAAATGAAATCCATTTTTTATTTCAAGAAGGTGTGCGTAAAATTCCCTATGCCTATGTTGAGTTTGCATTCCGTCATCCGCTCGAAGGGTGTAAAGCAGATCGCCAGTGGGATTCTTACTATCAGGGTTTTGTGAGCAACAATGCGGATAAAATTTTTGAATCGACCAATGTTCGCAAAACGTAACGCAAGCTCTTGCGGCCCGCTTTAAATATTCCAGCATGGCTTTCCTAGCTTCGAAACTTAGGTTTCAAATCGAATGACCTCAACTGCAGGAAGAGGATCCTGAGAGAATATCCGTGCCACTTTTTCGAATCTTTCCGGAGCATCGGTACAAAACAAGCGCCGTTTTCCTTCGTGCAAATTTTTTGAATTTTGATGTTGATTTAAAAAAGCTTCCACTTGGTTCACAATTCCACTTGAAGATTCAACGAGGAAGATGGGATCGGGTGCGAATAAACTCGCTTGTCCTGTCAGTAAAAGATCACCGTGTGCGCTGTGTAAAATAACGGCTCGCCCCAGTCTTTGGTGCAGAGTGTTTGCGATGCTTTGTGCAATTCTGGGGTAATGCGTACATGCGAGCATCACGACTTTAACGTCCTCGGGAACATCCCAAAGGTACATTTCAGAAGCGGCTTCGGCCAAGGGGCCGGGTGCTACACCCTCTTCCACAATGGGGACAAACAGTGGACAAGCCCGTTGCCAAATGCGCTGGGCGCCTCTCAGCAAAAGCTCTTCTTCAAACCTTCCACTGGAAATTGTAAAGCGCGTTCCAAGCACTGCGATGGTTCGACTTGGATCGCCAAGGCGCATCGCTTCGTCACAGAGGCCCTCCACGATTCCAATGATAGGAATGCGGAAGAGGTTTTGCAGACTTTTGACGGCCACACTGGAGGCCGTGCCGCAGGCAACCACAATGAGTTCTGCGCCTTGACTGGCAAGAAAGAGCACGGCCTCTGCTGTGTAACGTTGGATGATGTCTCGCCCTTTGTTGCCGTAGGGAGTGCGGGCGTTGTCACCTAAATAATGGGTATTGAGGGACGGGAATCTGCGCGTGACGGGTTCCCAGACGGTGAGTCCGCCCTGGCCTGAATCAAAGAAAGCGATATTAGATGTCATGCGTGCCTTTCGCATTCGCCAATTCGAGGTCTAAAACACAGTGCTGATTTTTTCTTTCGTCGAGTTTCCTAAAGTTGAGAAATCGACGACCGAACTAAAAGCAGATTCTGTCTGTGACTTCCACCTTGAAGAGGAGTTTATAGCATGGGTGCGGTAGAAACGCTTGCCTCCCAGCCAAACCAAGAAGACCAAGAGCACCCCACACTGCTTCTCGTTGACGATCATCCAGTGACTCTGGAGATCGAGCGAAATTATTTCGGGGGAGTCGGTTTTCATGTTTTTGCTGCGACAACTCCTCAAGAAGTGAACAACATTGTTCAAAATGAGCACATCGATCTTATAATGATCGACGTAAGCTTCGCAAAGAACCAAGGCCTCAAGATTGTGCAGGCGGTCAAAAGGGCATCAAAAAATTCTCAGATCAAGGCCTTGGTCACAAGCATTATGTCGCCCCCGCAACTGAGAAAAACTGCAGAAGAGGCGGGAGCCGATGATGTTCTGATTAAACCTGCCCCTCGCCCCAAAATACTGCGTGAAATCAAACGATTGACGGCAATTGCCAATCGTGGCTCTGAGCGCATCAAACAGACGATCGTTTGTAGGATGACGATTGGAGATGTCACTCATCAAGCGCACAGTCTAGATTTGTCGGCTGAAGGGATGCACCTCTCGCTGGATGAAAGCACAGGTGGAAAACCGAGCGTCGATACTCCGGTCACGTTAGAGCTCGCGCTTGCTGAAAAGGAAAAACCCATCAAGCTGACAGGAGTCGTTGTTCGACATACACAGCTGGGATTTGGTGTCAAATTTGATGATTTAAATAAGAATACCAAGAGATCTTTGGACAAATTCCTGCTGCGCTACAGCATGGAACACAAGGCGTCGCAGTATTATTTATAAACTGCGAGCCAAGTTTCTTAGAATTTGAAAAGAGTAACCCTAAATTGATGCTTTTTATGGCAAAAGAATATGGTTACAGCTCGGGCAATTTTCGATTTCCTTACCACGAGCAATGTTGTTCAGTAGCTGCGGAGACAAGCCAATATGGCAGTTTCCGCAGGATTTCTGATCGACACGTGTGATAGGGCCACTTGGATTGCGCGTGAGGCGTGCCACCCGATCGTAGTGCTGTGCAATGCGATCGTCGATACGTGTGAGGTAAGAACCACGCACGCTGTTGATCTCGGTGAGACGACCTGAGGTTCGCCCTTCCGCTTCTTTGGCTTTATGACGTTCATCTGCTGTGGCAGCGAGTGAAGCGGAAAGCTCATTCTCTGCTTTCAGAAGGACGTTTTTCAAGCCTTCGATTTTCATCTCAACATCTTCTGCACGCTTTGAAGTGTCTTTCATATCTCTATCGATATTATCCACTTCGCGTTTCAGACCGCGATGCTCCTCATCGGTTCGAGCGCCGAAGAGCTTACCGGAACGCTCTTCCTTTCGCTCTTCGAGTTCGTCAATTCTTTTGAAAAGCCTGCGCAGCTCTCCTTCAAGAAACGACATATCGGTTTTGGTTCGAGCAATCAGCTCTTCGGAACTCTTTGCCTTTTTGGCAAGTTCTTGAAGCTCCTTCTGAGCATTTCGATGGTCGAGAGTTGTGGCACCTGCCTCAATGTCTAGACGCAAAATTTGTTCGAGAATTTCGTAATTAGGGTTCAAAGGAATACCCCCTGGGGACAGACTAAAGGGACTTTATGCGACGGATTAGGTCTCTAAGTTGACAAACGAGGCTAACACAGCAGATCTTCTCTTTCAAGTTCGCTCATTTCGCAATTTTCGAAGAATCCTTGCAAAGATCTAGATTCCCCGCAGCTATCCAGTCATCTTTCCCTAATTGAAAAACTTTTACGAGGCAGGGTTCGCCGAATCCTTCAAAGCGAAATGCATACTGATCGTCGTTGACGACGAGAAAATACTTGCCGGTCAGTTTAGCATCTGGTGAGATTCCCATTTTTTCGCCAAATGCACGGCCGGGCGAATGAATCTGAAAGTCGACAAATAAATATGTGGAAACGAAGCCCAGGGATTCTTTGCCCTTAAAATCGCTGCTCGACTGTGTATCTAAGGCAAGCCCTTCTAAGTTCCAGACCGTTCCATTGAGCTTCAACATGTTGGTTGCTGGATCGATATTCAAATTGAGCTTTGCATCCGGATCGCCCAAGCTCAGGATATTCCACGTGCGAATTTTGCTGATTGCAAACTTGTTTCGAAAGGTGGTGTCGGTTCCTAAAGCGCCATAGGTATAAAGAAGCGACACTTCTTGTGGTTCGGTCGAATTTCCCAAAAAGTCTGTCAAACTTTTAAAAGGCGAAAGTTGCTCCAACTGAAGGGGAGAGGTTGCTTGGGTAAATGATGCTTGAACAAGAGGCGAAGGGCTCTGGGCTTGGAATTGAAATCCTCGCTCGTACTCATCGTAGACATGGATATCTGCTTTGCCATCGAGGCCACCTAATTTATCGAGGTTGACACACTTCCCAAAGTCAGCCGCCATGGTGATGGAAATTGTGCTTTGCGTCGAAGGATTTTGAAAAGCTTTGAGGTAACAAGATTCATTTTCATTGAGCTCTGCTTCGCGTGTTACCAAATCTTGCGCCTGTTTCACGTCACTTTTGCTCTGCGACATCACTTTTGTTATCAGATCAAAAGGACTCAAGCTCACCATCCCTCTCAGCTTTTCTTCGTCGGGCTGAGACTTCGCCATCACGGCAAGCCATCCGACTAAATCAAGGCTGAGCGGAGGAGTGGATCGGGGCATGGTGCGTTCTGTGAGCAGAGCTTTTTTATCGCAATCGAGTTTGCAGCGCGCATCCCGTTTCTTGTAGGGATTTGTGAATTCACCACAGGATTGAAGTCCCCACGGTAACAAAACTGCTAAAATCCAACCCAACACTGGTTTCGTTTGCATGCGATGTCTCCTCTCCAGCTATTGAGCTGCATTCTCTCTCAAAGTAGGCTCGAACATTGCTGCAAAAAGTTGTCGGCAGTGGGTTTGAAAGCTAGGAAAAGTTGAGCTGAGAGCAGCAAACTGTACTCTCTGAAAATGACGGGATATAGATTTGTGCATTGACACGAAAGGAAAGTAAGAAATGGAAAGTGCAATCTTGAAAAAACGATCGGATGTTCCTTTACAAGAAACCTGGGACCTCACCTCTTTTTATGAGGGTTGGGATGCATGGGAAAAAGAATTTGCCAATCTTCCGAAAGAAGAGGCTCTCGAAGCTGAGCTGACATCCCAATTTAAAGGACGACTGGCAACCTCACCCGCAGTTGTTTTGGCAGCATTGAAGAAGCGTGACGCACTGCAGCGGCAATTGGGAAATCTCTATGTTTATGCCTTTCTTCAGTTGACTCAAGATGTCGGAGATTCCATTGGCGCAAATGCGGTTGCGCGCGTTTCTGCAAAGAGCGCCGCACTGCAGTCGCACTTCGCATTCCTTGATCCTGAATTGCTGTCCTTAGTAGAACTCGAAAAGTGGATCAGTAAAGAAGCTATTTTAAAGGAATATGAATTTCCTTTAAAAGAAATTTTGCGAGAAAAGCCTCACATTCTTTCAGAAAAAGAAGAAGCTCTCCTTTCGAAATTTGGCGTGATTTCACGAAAATTCCAAGATGTCTTTTCGAAGTGGAACAACGTCGATTTGAAGTTTGAACCTGCCTTGGATGCACAAGGCAATCAACATGTTGTTACGAATAGTCGATTGGGAGTGAACCTCGAATCGCGCGACCGCGTGTTGCGTAAAAATACTTCCGATTCGTATTATAAAGAAGTGTCGAAATGGCGAAATACAATCGCCGAAAACCTCCTTTCTGTCTTTCAGAATGGCGCGATAAATGCAAAAGTGCGAGGATTTTCAGGGTTTCTTGAATCTTCTCTCTTTCCAGATGATGTGCCCGTCTCTGTTTACGACAGACTTATTGAAGCCACCCGTAAGAATATTTCACTGCTTCACCAGTCGGTCGAGCTTCGTAAGAAAATTTTGGGCGTGGATAAGGTTTGTAGTTATGATAGAAGCGTGTCGCTTTCCCACGATGAATTACCAAAATTCACTTGGCAAGAAGCTGTTTCGTTGGTTCTTGCCAGTTTGGAGCCCCTCGGATCTGAAGTCATAGAGATCGCAAAAAAGGGCATGAGCAGTGAACGATGGGTTGATTATGCAGAAAATGAAGGAAAAAGATCGGGGGCATTTTCTTATGGTACTTTTGATAGTAAACCTTATTTTATGCTCACCTGGACGGGTACCTTAGACGATCTGTTTACTCTAGCCCATGAACTTGGCCATTCGGTGCACAGCCATTATTCTCGCAATTTTCAGCCTTATCAGCTGTCGAATTACACCATTTTTGTGGCTGAAGTCGCAAGTACACTTTTTGAAGCCATGCTCGCTTCGCATATTTTGCGTATGATGCCTGGCACTGCACTTGCACGGCAGGTGGTTTCTCAGCGGCTCAAAAATATGGAAGGAACCGTCTATCGCCAAGTACAATTTGCAGCCTTTGAGCGCGAAGTTTCAAAAGTGATAGATGGGGAAGGCGCACTTTCTGCAGACGATCTGTGCAAGATCTATTCTGATTTGAACGTGGAATGGTATGGCCCCCAATTTGAAACAAGCACTTTCACAACGCATGAATGGATGCGCATCCCGCATTTCTATTCGACGTTTTATGTCTATAAATATGCGACGAGCTATTGCGCTTCTTTAGACATTGCTGCGCGCTTTGAGAAAAAACCCGTTGAAACGCGCGCCATTATCCTTGAATTTCTCAAGACAGGTGGCTCGAAATCGGCACTCAATACTATGCTTGCTGCGGGAGTCGATTTTATGAGCGATGCAACCTTTGACAATGCCTTCGCTGTCTACGAGCGCGAACTGAAGGCTGCATGGAGCTTATTTACCACTTGATGTCGTTTCGAGAGCGCGTTTGCGCAGGAGTTCCATGATCTCGAGGGTAAATGGCGCGAGCGCCTTTGCAGGAAGCAGTTCTAGGATGCTTTCAGGAGCGGTGATTTTACTCAGATCAAACCCAAAGTGGCACAGCAGAACTTCCATTAAAAACCGCTCTGGGGACTCTGCAAACCGCAGTCCGTTGTGTGTAGGATAGAAGCATTCGGTATCTCGGGCATTATAACTTGAAAAAATAAGTTTTTGATCAAGTAAATAATTTGTCCAGCTTTCAAGATCAACTTTACCCATGCCGGTTCGGCGTGAGATTTTTGATTTGGTTGCTCCTTCTGAGGAGTTTGCAAATTCTTCGAGAATAATGCCAAAAATCATCGAACAATCGAAGAGGGGTTGAATGGGTTTTCGATGCCCCGAAGTGTCTTTGATTTTTCCATCGGCGGAGTTAAAGTAACGATTTAATGCCGAACCCAAACATGCGCACCCTAGAAGAAGCAGAGCAACGAGGCGAAGCCAAAAGAAAAATGCGACCGCAATCAGCGGAATTGAACCATAGATTTGCGTAGAAGAAGAATCTGAAAGAGATCTTTTTGTTAAGAAAACATTGATGAATTGAAGAAGCTCGAAAGAAAAACTTGCGATGAGTCCGGTGATAAGAATCGCACGTTTTGAGGGCTTTTCCGCAGGTAACATATAATAGATAAATGAAAAACCGAATGCTTGAGCGATAAAACCAATGGTAAACGTTATAAATTTTAAGACTCCAAAAGAGTCGAGCAGTTCGCGCGCGAATTCGAATTGACTTAAAAGTTCAGTTGATTTGGTGCTTGAAAGGACAATAACAAGGGGCGTTAGGGTAATAAGCACCCAATAATTGAGTGAGCTCTGCAAAAAAGAACGCTCTTTTTTCGCATGAAAAATAGAATTCAGATGTCTTTCGATGTTGAGCAGCAGAAAGATAACAGTCACAAGAAATGTGGCAAAGGAAACAGGACCCAGGGTACTGACAGAAAGATTTTCAACAAAAGATTGCAGGATACCTACAATTTGATCCCCTGGTTTTCCAAAATTGTCGCGTATGAGTGGAGCAAGTGTTTGATCCATCAAAACTTTCAGTCCACCAAAGAACTGAAACATCGTAAAGGCGATGGCAAGCAGGGGAACCAGGGACAGAATAACGGAATAGGTGAGGCTTGCAGAACGCGTACTCACATCTTCTTTTTCAAAAAGAAACTTTGTTTCACGACAGACAAGTCGGAGTTTATCTGGAAATCGCGTGAGTTTGTGCAAGTCTTGAAATTCAGCATCTGTCGGAGATGTATTCATTTGAATAAGGAAACGCTTAAAGGAGCCGACCATGCGACGCATGCGGAGTTTCCAGGCAACTTCTTTTTTTGCGGCACCTTCTGGTTTTGCAATTTGCAAACTCTGATCAGAATCTTTTTCATCAGGTGGGAGAGGTGTGTGCATGAAACTTGAACGACCTCGTTTGAAATCTAAAATTTAACTAGCTTGCACTTGTTAACAAAGACGTTTCGTCTTGAAGGTCTTCGGGGCGATCGGAGCCACCATCTGTTTGTACTTCAGGTGCACCATGACGCGCAATAAACTGCTCTAAAATTTGCCTTTGCTCATGTGCAATTTGAATGATCCGGATTCCGAAACCCGAGGTCACGCGCGCATTGAGGGGGTCGCCCTCAACCACACGGGCAATCTTACAAATGAAATGAAGTTTTGTGGATCCCACAGATTCTTGTGTTTTTAATTCAACACAGGCGTCCAGCAGTGTGCTTGTGGTTTGAAAAGGGTACCGTTTGACGTCGGTGCAAATGACAAATGCACCCGTGGCAGAAAGGTCTTTCGTCAGAAAAGCATACTCATTTTGCGTTCCGAGACTCTTGAGATGAATACGGAGTTGTTGCGGAATACGGAGGTTGTCGATGCGTTTCGCGGCGGCGCCTTTTTTCTCGTCTTTTTTCTTATCTTTGCCGCTGCTTTCCGACTCCTTTTCGTTTTCCCCTTTGTCGATTTCTCGTTTTTTGATCCAGAAAGCCATTGCCTCTTCGTCCTTCTGTTCAACATGCATTGTTTGAGGATTGAAAACGTGTCAATTTCTCCCCATCGTTCCTTCAAGTCTAGCACGGAGTGGTTTTGCGGCCGTGTTGCCAATTTGACTTGAGTGGAGAAATCTGCATACCAGGAGTGCCCATGATCGGATTTTTGTATGGAGTTTTGCTCGAAAAGACACCCGATTCCGTCATTCTTGATGTGGGGGGAGTCGGCTATGAAATCGTCGTTCCTGTCTCGAGCATCTGTGCCCTTGCCCCCCGTGGTGAAAAGGCTTCGCTCTTCATTCATACCCATGTGAGGGAAGACGCCATCAAGCTCTTTGGCTTTGCGTCGCTGTTCGATCGAAAAGTTTTCGAATCCCTACTTTCCGTCAACTCCGTTGGCCCCAAGGTCGCTCTTTCTCTGCTCGGACCCCTCGATGGAATCGAATTGTGCCATGTCGTTCAGGAAAATAACCTCGCCGCGCTCACCACCGTGCCCGGGGTTGGAGCACGCACTGCCGAGAGGCTTGTCTTGGAACTCAAGCCCAAGCTCAGCAAATTAATGGCGCGTCAGGGTGAATATTCCGCCACGGCTTCAAAGCCGAATGAGGGTCAAAAGCAAAAAGACATGCCCCAGCCGACGCTTTTCTCACACGTTTCGAAATCCGATGCCCGCTCTGAGAGTCTTCGTGTTATGGACGACTTACGCACGGCGCTGCAAAATATGGGTTACAAAGATAAACAGGTTGGAGATGCGCTTGCCCCTTATGAACAACGCTGGAAAAATGGCGAAGAAATTGTACTCGAGTCTTCGCTGCGCGAGATTTTGAGAAAGCTTTCGGGGCATGTTTTTGCGAACTGAGTCCCACGTTGGGGCGCGAAAAAAAAGGTAAAAAGTGATGGATGATCAGCATCGTATTTTCGAAGAACCAGACATTCCTGTTTCGGGACTTGCAAAACAAAAAGACGATGGTCACCTCGATTTGCGACCTCGCACCTTTGATGAATATCCTGGCCAAGAGCGTGTCTGCGATAATCTCAAGATCTACACAAAAGCTGCCAAGATGAGGGGGCAAATGTTGGATCATTGTCTTTTTCATGGCCCACCGGGCTTGGGTAAGACAACCTTGGCGCGCATCATCGCAGAAACCATGGAATGTAACATCCGAGAGACATCGGGCCCCATCATTGAACGCGCCGCAGACCTGATGGGCGTCCTGGCGAGTCTGGAAAAAGGCACTGTCCTCTTTATAGATGAAATCCATCGACTCCCCAGCAACGTCGAGGAAATTCTTTACTCGGCGATGGAAGATGGGAAATTGGATATTCTTGTCGGACAAGGCCCCACGGCGCGGACCGTTAAATTTGATTTGCCCTCTTTTACCTTAATTGGGGCCACAACACGCGCAGGAACCATTTCAGCTCCACTCAGAGATCGTTTTGGTATTGTTGAACATCTCGAATATTATTCCGACAGCGCACTGCAAAAAATCATTCAGCGATCGGCGCGGCTGTTAAAAATTTCCATCGTCGAAAAGGCAGCTGAAGATCTGTCTCGCAGAAGTCGCGGGACACCGCGTATTGCAAATGCGTTGTTACGAAGAGTTCTTGATTTTGCTCTTGTGGCTGGAAAGGAAAGTATTGATGCCGAAATTGTAGAAGCCTCGTTAAATCGTCTCGGCATTGATGATTTGGGTTTAGGACGCATGGATCGTGAATTTATGCGCATCATGCGAGACAGGTACGAGGGTGGGCCCGTGGGGCTGGAGTCTATTTCCGCTGCTTTAAATGAAGAGCGTTCAACTTTGGAAGACGTCTATGAACCCTATTTGGTTCACAAAGGATTTCTAATTCGGACAGCGCGTGGACGCGTTTTATCTGTTTTAGCCAAGTCTCATCTCAGTCTGATGCAGACAAAATATGGCCATACTTTCTGAAATAAGTGACAATTTTGTTTCAAGACCTCGAGGTTCGATTTTCAAGGTTCTCAAATAATGCGAAGTTTCCTGTAAATTGTAAGAAGTTGCCTTCCTATAAGTTTTTTTTAATGAAGCTATAAGCGACTTGCAAAAATTAATTAATTATCGTATTTGCCTGAGGAAATGAGATGAGAATTCCTGTGTAGGTCCTCTGTAAGGAGAATATGTCTATGAGTGGGATGTGGAAACCAATGCCCGTTGGCTCTCTTTTGGCTTTGCTCCTTGGAAGCTTGGGACTCGGGGTTCCCCATGCTCTAGCCGGCGGAACCATGGATCCGACCCAATGCGGCGGTGCAGAAAGCTGCATCAAGGATTCTATCAACCGCTACTCACACGAGAACAAAGAGACTTTCTCTTACGAAGAAGCCCGTGAGCACATGTTTCAAGAAATCGATACCGTGTTTGACGAAAATGGCCGCAGAACGGTGCAAAGCGTTTATACCAATCATGTTTACGAAGTGGGTTCACGCGGAATTCCCAAAGACGGCGTCAATACCGAACACACTTGGCCTCAAAGCAAGTTGAAGGTTTCCTCCCGCTATTCAGAAGCTCGCACGGATTTGTATCACCTCTTTCCCTGCCAGATTGAAGCGAATTCAATGCGAGGCAATTCTCCCTTTGTTGACATTCCGGGTGAGCCACATGGAGAAGGTCGTGTTTTTGAGGTCTCTGGAGCCGGGTTCGAACCGCCCGAAGCTCACAAAGGAATTGTAGCGCGTGCAATGCTCTATGTTTCTATCGAGTACCGTCTGCCCTTAGACGATAAACAAGAAGCCGTTTTGCGCAAATGGGCCAAAGAATATCCTGTGCTCGAAGAAGAGCGCGAAAGAGCACAAAAAATTCAGTCGCTCCAAGGCAATCGAAATCCATTTATTGAACATCCTGAGTGGATTGATCTCGTCAAGAATTTTTAATTTTCGAATTGATGTAAACTTTACGTTTTATGCCTTGAAGAAAGGCATTTTCCTATGGTAGGTCCCAAGTGGGTTTCGCATAGGAGAATCATATGTCACCGATTCAAAGTCGATTTCCTTCTCTCGCCGCATTGTTGTTCATTTCATTGAACGTTTTTCCCACAGCACAAGCACAATCGAAAAAGCCTTCAGAAATGAAGATAGGGCTTGTTCTTGATAAAGGCGGAAAAGACGACAAGTCTTTTAACAGCGCTGCTTTTGCTGGTATTCGTCAAGCCGAAAAAGAATTTAATATTGCAACCAAAACGGTGGAGGCGACCGATGATAACGCCTTCGAACCGTTGTTACGAACTCTCGCCGAGCGAAAATATGACCTCATTGTTGCTGTGGGATTTGCCCAGGCTGAGGCCCTGAAAAAAGTATCTGCGAAGTATCCTCATGTGAAATTTGCTATCGTTGATACTCAAGTTGACGGCCCTAATGTGCGGTCGCTCCTTTTTCAAGAACATGAAGGATCGTTTTTGGTGGGAGCTATTGCAGGCATGAAGAGCCAATCTGGAAAAATTGGATTTGTGGGTGGCATGGAAATTCCACTCATCAGACGTTTTCAGCTTGGCTTTGAATCTGGGGCGAAGCATATCAATCCCAAAATACAAGTTGTTTCAAATTACATCGGTTCCACAAGTTCTGCCTGGAACAATCCTCCCAAGGGGAAAGAACTTGCAATGGGTCAATACAGTTCGGGCGTCGATGTGATTTATGCGGCCGCCGGTGCATCGGGGCTGGGTGTTTTTGACGCTGCGGAAGAAAAGAAAAAGTTTGCCATTGGAGTTGATTCCAATCAAAATGCGTTAAAGCCTGGTTTTATTTTAACAAGCATGCTGAAACGCGTTGATGTTGGGGTTTATTCAACCTGCAAAGATTTTGTGCAAGGAAAATTTACTGCCGGAGTTCAGCGTTTCGGGCTTGAAAATCAGGGCATTGATTTTAGTATCGATGAGCATAATAAAAAAATACTTGATGCAGAAACTATTAAAAAAGCAAATCAAATTAAGGCTGATATTATTTCAGGAAAAATTAAAGTACCAGATTTTTATCTGAAAGAAGGGAAGTAACACTTGGCTTTTCCTGCGGTAGAATTTCAAAAAGTAACAAAATCATTTGGAAGCATCGTTGCCAACCGAGAAGTTAGTTTTACTGTTGGAAAAGGAACAATTCACGCCCTTGTTGGTGAAAATGGAGCTGGAAAATCGACTTGCATGAAGCTTCTGTATGGCATGTATTCTGCCGATTCTGGTGAAATACTTGTCAATGGGAAAGCTGTGCACTTTGGTACTCCGCGCGATGCGATGTTGCAGGGAATTGGAATGGTGCACCAACATTTTTTGTTGGCACCTACGCTTTCTGCACTCGACAACATTTTACTCATGAAGCCCGTTTCGTCAGGGTCTCGTCTGATTCCTCAGGCGCTGCGTCCTCTTTCTCGAAAGCGCACGCTTCTGGAACTCCAGGCGCTGGCTAAAGAATTCGAATGGGAAATCCCATGGAATCAGCCCGTCGAAAATTTGCCGCTTGGAATTCAACAACGCATTGAAATTTTAAAACTGTTATATCTTCGTGCCGATATCCTTGTCTTAGATGAACCTACGGCGGTCTTGACGCCACACGAAGTCACAGAGTTTTTCGAAACCCTGAGAAAATTTCGCAATGAAGGCAAAACAATTCTCATTGTGACCCACAAACTAAAAGAAGTTTTAAGCCTTGCAGATGAAGTGACAGTTCTACGCGATGGAGAAAGCGTTGCTTCCTGTTCTGTCGAAGGACTCACCGAGGAGAGCTTGGCTGCATTGATGGTGGGAAGACCCGTCTCTCTCAAAGCATCGATGGGAGCCAGCGCATTTCCAGGCCGCAGTCTACTTTGTGCAAATATTGTGTCTTCGAAACCAAAACTTGGCTTGCCGCTGAAAGATGTTTGCATCGATGTCCGCGCTGGAGAAATCATTGGCATTGCAGGCGTCGAAGGCAATGGCCAGAGTGAACTGTTACGACTTCTCCAACATCCAAAAATTTCATTTTCTGAAAGCACAACGCGCGGTGAAATTGAAATTCTTGGTAAAGATGCTAGGCATTATTCAGTCAAACAGATGAGAAAAATGGGCATTGGTTTTATTCCTGAAGATCGTCATTTACAAGGCTTATTACTCGATAAGTCGTTGTGGGAGAATATGCTTTTGGGATGCGAAGCTAGTCGATTTCATTCCCGCTTCGGTTTTTTGAAGCAAAAAGAGCTCGTCAGTTACACCTTGCAAATATTAGAAGAGTTTGAAGTGAGGCCCCTCGATCCTTTCGCCCTTGCAGGTTCTCTTTCGGGGGGAAATCAACAAAAATTTATCTGTGGCCGAGAAACAGCTTTCAGACCAAAAGTCCTTGTTGCTTCCAATCCAACGCGTGGTGTTGATATCGGCGCCATTGAATTTATACACGAACACTTGCTGCGATTGCGTGACACGGGAACAGCAATTTTGTTACTTTCTGCCGATCTTGACGAAGTGATGATGCTCTCAGATCGCATCCATGTCATGTCAAGGGGATCTATTACAGCCTCATTTTTACGTAACGAGGCCGACCTTGCGGAAATCGGTTTCCATATGGGTGGAGGAATTCGATGAGGTTTTTACGTCCTATCGTTGCAGCTTTTGCGGGGATTCTTTTAGGATTCCTCGTTACCTTGCTTGCTGGCGAAAATCCGCTGAAGGTTTTCGCTGTTTTAGCCCAAAGTGCATTTGGTTCGCCCTATGATTTTGGAATGACCATTTTTTACGCAACTCCACTGATTTTTACCGGGCTTTCCGTTGCCATCGCCTTTAAAGCCGGCTTGTTTAATATCGGAGCCGAAGGCCAGCTCACCATGGGAGCGTTGGCGTGCGCAGCGGTGGGGATTTTTTTTCCTGAACTGTCTCCACTTGTCGCAATTCCACTGGGTATTTTTATGGCCTTCGTCGGTGGGAGCTTGTATGGGTTTGTTCCTGGTTATTTCCTTGTTAAAAGGGGTAGCCACGAAGTCATTACTACAATTATGTTGAACTTTATTGCAGCCGCACTTTCAAGTTGGGTTGCGCTGAATTTAATTCCAAATCCCGCATCACAGAACCCTGAAAGTCGTCCTGTGGGAAATGCATTTCTACTTGAGCGGTATTCTTTTTTTCAAGATGCACCCGTCACTGCTGCTCTATTCTTGGCAATTTTTGTGGTGGGCGTCTGTGCATTTTTATTGCGAAAGACGTACCTCGGGTTTTCATTAAAAGCCTGTGGCGAAAATGCTTCTGCTTCTGAATACGGTGGTATTTCGACATCTCGCACGAAAATTTTAGCCATGGTTCTTGCAGGCGGACTTGCGGGGCTTGTGGGTGTGGTCGAAATCATGGGAAATTCGGGAAGATTTCGACTCGATTTTTCTCCAGGGTATGGATTTACCGGCATTGCTGTTGCCTTTCTTGCACGTTCAGAGCCTTTAGCAATCGTGCCTGCAGCGCTTTTATTTGGTGCTTTGCATAAGGGAACACTCGACCTTGATTTTGAGTTTTCTAATATGAGCCGCGATCTCGCGTTGGTTTTGCAGGCGCTCATTATTCTGAGTCTGTCGGCAGATGGGCTATGGAGCAAACTCATAAAAAGCCGTGCCAAGCCCCCTCAAAACTCAAAATCCATAAAGGAGGGGAAGTCCTAATGGAACTGGAAGCTTTTGAATCTGCAATCATAGCTAGTTTGCGCGCCGCACTTCCGTTGATTTGTGCAGCAATGGGTGGACTCCTGAGCGAACGTTCTGGGGTTGTGAACATCAGTTTGGAAGGTAAATTGATCGTGGGCGCGTTTGCAGGAGCTTGTATTGCAGCTCTGACGAACTCGGCCTGGGTCGGCTTTTTGGGAGGTGCGGGGGCAGGTGCGCTTTTGTCACTGCTCTATGCCGTGTTTGTTATCCATTTTAAAGCGAATCAGATCGTCGCAGGAACAGCAATTAATCTTTTAGCCATGGGTTTTGTGCCTTTTTTGTCTAAGATATTTTACTCCGACACCGCTCGCACCCCGCAACTTCCGTTGGAAGCGCGTTTTGAATTTTTTCCTTATCTGTTTGTAGCACTCATCGTAATACTGATTAAAGTCTGGATGAAATACTCGGTGTCGGGACTGTGGGTCCTTTTTGCCGGCGAAAAGCCCGCAGCACTCGAAAGTTCCGGTGTCTCTGTTGTCAAAGTGCGTTACTTTAGTCTGCTTTTTTGCGGATTACTAGCAGGTGCGGGTGGGGCAACGCTCTCGCTCTTTTTGTCTTCATCCTATACTCGTAACATGACTGCTGGACGCGGATTTATGGCTCTGGCGGCACTTATTCTTGGAAAATGGCGCCCTATTCCAACTGCATTGGCTTGCTTGTTTTTTGCGTTTGCCGATGTCTTGCAAGGAAAATTACAAGGAGTTGTTCTTTTCGGAGAACGGCCTCTGCCAGTTCAGTTTGTTCAAATGTTACCTTACGTCGTGACGCTTATCGTATTAACAGGTTTTGTTGGGCGTGCGAAGCCTCCTGCTGCTTTAGGCAGCTCTTAGGGGCACGCATTAAATAATCCGCCATGGCTTTGTTGCGCATCGGATTCGGCTTCCTCATGGACCAAAGCGTCCATTGCGTCAGCTCTCACCTCGCGCGCCTCGCCCTGACGGATTATTTAAGAGCGTGCAGGTTGATTAAGAGCGTGCAGGTTGAATTTTTTAAACGTGATATCAATGCAAGCAATATTATGGCTTCACTTTAGGCGCAAAAGGAAGGCAAAGCGCGGCATCAAACCCACCCTGGGGAATGGTTGCGACAATATTTCCACCATGTGTTTCAATTGAAAAAGGCTTTCCTGCGGGAAACAGAGATGTCGCTGTATTTATGTTCACGTAGGTGAACGGAGTCCTTGCCAATGTACACGTCTTTTCAAAAGAAGGCACTGCGGGTGTTGTGCGGACGGGACGCAGTTTCCCTCCGTCTTCGATATCGGTCGCTGCTGCAATCATTACTTTGTACCGTTCACCCAGTTCTCGCGACATTAATGTGCCCACACTTGGAGCATTAAAGTCCGAAATACGATCTGAGTTTTTCATAGCATGCCAGACATGCATCCATGCCGTTTGTTTCTTCCCCGCCCAAGGATTCGACGTATGAAGCATCCAGATAACTTTCATCGCAGCATCACGCTTTGAATAGATGAATTTTCTTTGCTCTGCGCGGTCGGCAATTGTTCCTCCGTAAGCGAGATCTTGCGCACTTTGGAAGCCAACAACGTGAGCTTGAAGTCTCCAATCGCTGGGTGGCACGGTGTTCCGGATGGCACTGAGCGATTTGGTGCACCCTTCGTATGCCGGTTTTGCAATTGGCAATTGTCCGCCATCTTTTCTTTGCCACTCTGCATGATGGGCATATCCTTTACCGCCGGCGCAAACATCAAGATCTGTGGCTACAACTCCGCTCTTGGAGCCTTCGGGTGTGCCGAGGAAACCCAATATCGCTTGATAGTCGGGCACGGGCTGCTGCACATCGAATCCGCCCAAAATAACGCGATCGTTGGGATGGGAAACATTCCAATTTCGGATTTCTCCCAAGAGCCTTAAAGCTGCGGGCGAACTGAAAGAATTCAGAGAGAATTTAAAGTTTTGAAGGGGTATTTTTGGATCGTTGACAGCTTTGGCTAGTTCCTCCATCTGCATCCACGGCAGTTCTAACGCGACAACTCTCACTCCTCCTTTCTCAATCAGATTCTGAATCCCGAATCCGATGAGGTCGTGATAGCTGGCAATGCCATGGGCTCCTTCGCCGAATGCGAGGATCGATGCACCCTTTGCGGTCTCAAGTAACAGAGACGCATACTTCTCGAGACTTTCGGCGGTGCCGTACTGGAGTCGAGTCATACCCACTGGAAGTTTTTCATCTGTGTATAGAGCTGTCAGAATCCTTTTATCACCTTCGCTCAGTACGGAAGCACGACCCGCTAAAATATCGCTCGCGGTCTTGCAGTAGTCCATGATGGAATCGGGATCGTAGGGGGTCCAAAGCCCTTTGCGATGTGTAGATGCATTGTCAATTGTTGACTTGGGATCGACGAATCCGGCATCGCACATGGAGTCGGGGCGTTGATGTTCATGTTCGAGCCCGAGCGCATGACCAAACTCATGAAGCGCGTACATGCGCAGACAGATCTCGGGTTGTTTGCCACACACGTCATTTCTGTAGTTTTTGAAGGTTGTGTTCATGAGGGCATTGTAAGGCGCTTGACCGTCTTTCCAGTTTTCAGTTCTCAGAACCTTTTCAATTCCCATGCCCGTAGCAACCACTGCAGGACGTCCAAGTTCAACAGTGTCGGAAATCAAGACATGAATTCCTCGGCCTTTGTCCTTGTCAGTGCAAGCTTCCCAGCCTTCAAATTCTACCGACAAAAACTTATATTCAGTTGTTACGATAGCTTTGAGTTGAGCCCGACCTTTGGAATTTTCTGCAGTTGGATTGACGAAACACACCGAAATGGGGCGTCCCACTGGCCAGAATTCAGACTTTACACTCACGTAACCTTTAGTTGTCGAATTATTGTTTTGATTGTAACGGCGAAGTTTGCAGGAATTAAGAAAAGAAAATGTACTGAAGATCGAGATAAGAACAACGGATTTTGGCGTAAATCGCAAGGTAAATACTCCTGGGTAGCCGATGGCATGTTCAAATTCAGCACATGATATCATTGGCACTTATCTTAGAGGCTAAAGCAGTCAATATTTTGTTTTTCGCTGTTTCTTTAAACGCATTGAAAGTCTAGTAGCAGCCTCAGTTAAAGATTTTTTTGCCGCAGCCACTGCACAAGTATTTTTACTCCGTCGGGGCCTTTTGGTAAGAGTCCTTCAAAGTGTGCAAGGGTTTCGCTTGAGACCTCACCGGCATCGGTACTCAAAAAGAGCGGAGTTTGTGTCGCCTTTCGCAGTTCTTTTGCAAAGTGTTCGCCTGTGTAAACAGAATTATTTTTGAAGAAAAAGTCTGTTACGAAGCATGAGACTTCATCAAAACGTAACTTTCCTGTTTCGATGGATTTCCAAAATGCTTCAGGGCTATCGAAAGTTTTGAGAGAATCGGCGGGAAGTGCGCTTTCCCAGAACGATCGGACGATAGAATTGTCATCGACGACGACGACTAATTTTTGTTTTGGGGGCCCAATTTTTTTGGAGGGAGTTGATTTTTTATCTGTGGGTTTTTCATTGTGAGCTGTTTGGGTACTGGCCACTTGAGGTGGAGCTAATTTCTCGGATTGTTCAGCGGGGAGTGAAAAGTAAAAGGTTGAACCTAGACCCTTTTCAGACTCAACCCAGATTTTTCCACCGAGTCTTTCAACGATTTTTTTGCACGTTGCCAAGCCAATTCCAGAGCCCGGTTCAGTGTCAACGTCGACACGATTAAAAATGAGAAAAATATCGTTTAGATATTCTTTATCGATTCCCTTGCCGTTGTCTTTAACAGAAAACACCCAAAAACCCGTGTCTGTGCCATTGCGCTGAAGTTTGGATGAGACGTGAATAAGTGGGGATTCTTCCCGCTTGAATTTAAGGGCATTTCCAATGAGATTTTGTAGAATTTGTCCAAGCTGCAAGCTGTCTGTGACGAGAATTGGCATTTCGGTATGGGTAATTGTTGCAGATGAATTCACGATGGAGGTGTGACAATCGTCGATGACCTGTTCGAGGACTTTTCCTGTATCCGTAAGCCGGGGCGTGGGTGCCATGGATTCGAGACGTGAAAGTGCAAGAATGTTTTGGACGAGCGCTTTCATGCGGCTTGCTTTATGGACGAGTGACTGCAAGAGCCGAAGGGGTGCGTTGTCCCATGAACTTTCAATGGCGCTTAAGAGTGATTGCCCGAGCGAAAGAACTTCAGTTAAAGGTGCCTGAAGGTCATGGGAGACAACAAAAGCATACTGTTCCAATTCCTGATTTGAGCGCTTTAATTCATGTTCTGCTCGATCGCGCATGCCTTCGAGCACCTTGCGTTCAAGTTGTGCTTTAATGAGCGAGCGAATGCGCACTCGAACTTCTTCGGGGTGAAAGGGCTTGAAAAGATAGTCATCAGCCCCTGCATCCCAACCCATCAGCAAAGCTTCGCGGTGTGTGAGCGCAGAAAGGATAATGACCGCAATTTTTGAAGTCACACTTCCTGTTTTAAGCTCTTTGCAGACTTGAAAACCATCGCGTTTGGGCATCATGAGATCGAGAATCATGAGGTCGGGGTTCCACTCATTTGCGAGGCTTAATGCTTCATCTCCGTCGCGGGCAATGCGCACTTTGCCAAAATCAGAGAGGAGTGAAGCGAGATAAGCTGCAAGCTCTGCATTATCTTCTGCGATAATTAGTTTTGGTTCGCTTGCTGTCGGATGATTCGGTGATTGAATTTCTGGTTTTTCAGATGGTGGTGTTGCAAAAGGGAGGACGGGGAAGTGCGCAAAGGTTTTAGGGGCATTCGATGCAGAGCTTTCGTCTGCCCCTTCCGTGCGCGGAGCGCGGACCTGAACTTTAAATGTACTGCCTTTGCCTTCCTGGCTTTCGACGGTCACTTTTCCATCTAATAAACTTGCAAATTCTTTGACCAGTGCCAAGCCCAACCCGGTTCCCTCAAATCGCCGTGTTGAACTTCCTTCGAGTTGATGAAACTGTTTAAAGAGGTGCTTTTTATCTTCAGATTTGATTCCTATGCCGGAGTCGGAAACGGATAAAATGAGGTCATCTTGATGAATTTTCAAGGTAACACTGACTTTTCCGCCACGCTTTGAAAATTTGACGGCATTGGAAAGTAAATTAAAAAGAATACGCTCAAAAAGATAGCGATCCATGCTGACTGTTTGCGGAAACTGCACCGATTCCAAGCGAAGATCAATATTCTTTTGACGGGCAATGGTTTGAAAATCTGCAACGACGCTTTCGGTTACCTTAATAAGGTCGACACTTTCTCGCTTGACTTCAAAACGACCTGCTTCAAGTTTTGAAAAATCCAGGATTCCATTGATCATCTGCAGAAGGCGCACGGCATTGTTTCGAACGGTCGAGAGCATGCGCTCTTGTTCTCCTGATAAATTTCCGTGTAAACCAGAGAGGAGGGAGTCCATTGGCGAAAGAATGAGTGTGAGAGGTGTTCTAAGCTCATGGGAAAAATTGGCGATAAACTGGCCTCTGAGTTGCTCGGCTTCAATCAGCTTTACATTGGAAGTATTCAGTTCTGCAACGCGCTTCATGAGTGATTGCGTGAGTTCTTTGAGCTTTCGACGATTGAAGTTTGTTTGTACGGCATAATAGACGACAGAGAAAAACAGTGACAAAGTAATGAGTGCATAAATATAGAGAGAAAAATTTCTGTCGACTTTTGTGGCTTCAAGCCATCCTAATTCTTGATTGTTAAAAACGATGCGTGGGCTCTTAAAGCTGCGAATGCGAGTGAATCCAAGTGATGTGAGAGTGGGATCGATCCACCCGTCTGCCTTGGGGCGATTGGCTTCGGCAAAAAGCACTCCGTCATCTGTATAAAGGCTGATCGATAAATAATCTTCAGCACGTGCAATAATGCGTAAACTCTGTGCAGCACCTTGATAACTATAGCTCCAAAGTTCTTTTGTAAGGAGTTCGGAGTACTGGGTAAGCACATTTTTATCTTGTATTTCCGTGCGTTTTTCGTAAAACCCAACAAAAATACCGAGCAACATCAGAGTGGCGCTGATGAGCAGAAGTCTAATTTTTGGCAGCGAAAAAGTGTGCAAAGGGAGTTCTCTCGCAAGAGTGAAAAGAAAATACAAGCTCAAGGTGATCTTGTGAAATCCTGAATACAGAAGAAGACATCCTTTCGCAAGGTTGCAAATTCTTGCTCCCTCCAGATATCACCCGAAAGGAATCTTACAAACTCCAATAGAATCTCGCAATGACGTTCACTCATTCGTTGATTTCCTGAATTTTTATGCAAACGATATTTCCAATTGCGAAGTAAGTTTGGTTTGTTCCTGGCTCGTGTTCTTTATCATTTAAGGAAACAACATTTTTGCGCCTCACAAGCGAGTCATTTGAGACATAAGCCAGACCCAGGGCGTCTCCCTTTTCACAGCTTGGAACATATGTTTCAAAATTCTCTTTGAACTGATGGTACCCAGAAGTTTCAAGGAATTGAAGTGTCGGTTTCATTTTAACACCCTGAAAAGGCTTGTTGGGCAATGAGATCCGCACGCGCACGGGCTCTGGTTCTTTTTGTTTCGCAGTCTCAGGTTTCAGGTCTCGACTTCCTCGGGTCGGAGTAGGTATGAAATCTTCTAAAAGGATGATTTTGAGATCTTCTGCGGCATGCAAAACGACACCTGCGAGAGTTTCAACCACCAGTCCATCCGAGTAAGTGCTTCTTTGCACGACAAGCCGTTGCCTTGAGTTGACGGGGAGAAGTTCGAAAGTGAGTTTAGAGCGCGTTGCAGTTTCGATGACTTCCCTTGAACTCTTTGATTCTTCTGATGGAGCTGATTTGCAACCTGTGAAATTTAAAAGGAAGAAGAGGAGAAATGTGAATTGTCTCGCGTCAATTTGCTCTAAGGGTAGCCTATGAAGTAGAGACATGAGCATCCAGACTCCAATCGGGGTAGAATGATGTTACACAAAGGCATTGACCTCGCTGTAACGGACGCCTTTAGGGTATCGGACCTCCAAAGCGCAATCTTGAGTCCAACTCGAAGGCCTTGGATTTTAACGCATAAAAACTTGTTTTTTCCCGCCCGCATCAAAGCGGAATTGGGGTGTGGCAGGAAGTGACGAAAGGCATTGAACGTATGAACGCGCAACCGAATTTGATTCGTAATTTTTGTATCATCGCTCACATCGACCACGGGAAATCGACGCTTGCAGATCGCATTCTTGAAATGACGGGTGCAATTACAGATCGCGAAAAACAGGATCAGATTTTGGATTCCATGGAGCTTGAAAGAGAGCGCGGGATTACAATTAAAGCGCAGACTGCAACGTTGCAGTACAAAGCAAAAGATGGTCTCACTTACACCCTGAACCTTATCGACACCCCAGGCCACGTCGATTTTACTTATGAAGTCAGCCGGAGCTTAAGCGCTTGTGAAGGCGCACTTTTGGTTGTGGATGCCACACAAGGTGTCGAGGCACAAACCGTTGCAAACGTTTACCTTGCCATGGACAACAATGTTGAGATCTTTCCGGTGATCAACAAGGTCGATCTTCCCAGTGCAGACGTGGAAAAAACGTGCCTTCAAATTGAAGAAGAGTTGGGAATTGACACGACCTATTCTGTGAATTGCAGCGGAAAAACAGGTATGGGTGTTAAGGATGTCATTGAACTTGTGGTGCAACACGTACCGCCGCCGGCAGACACACGGGATCAGCCCTTGCGCGCCCTTATTTTCGACAGTTGGTTCGATGTTTATCAAGGGGTTGTTTCGTTAGTGCGCATTGTGGATGGTAAAGTCACTGTGGGCGATCGCATTTTAATGATGCATTCGGGCAAAACATTCGAAGTGCTCAAGCTTGGAACCATGTGCGTGAAGCAATTCCCACGGGAATCTTTGAGTGCAGGGGAAGTTGGTTACATTATTGCCAACGTTAAAGAAGTGCGCGATTCACGGGTCGGCGATACCATCACTCACGCAGAAAATGGAAGCCAAGAACCTGTCCCCGGCTTTAAAAAAGCAAAACAAATGGTCTTTGCAGGCGTGTTTCCGGTGGAGACCAATCAGTACGAAGGTCTTAAAGATGCCCTCGGAAAACTGTCTCTCAACGACAGTTCTTTAAGCTATGAACCAGAAACCTCTGTGGCCTTAGGATTTGGCTACAGATGCGGATTTCTCGGACTTTTGCACATGGAAATCATTCAAGAGCGTCTTGAGCGCGAATACGGAATGACCGTTATTTTTACGGCTCCGACCTGTGTCTATATTGTAAAGACAACAAAGGGCGAAGAAATTCGTGTCGACAATCCTTCCTTGTTACCTTCCCCCGATAAAATAGAGCAATTCTTAGAGCCCATCGTGAAAACGACTTTTCACCTTCCCGAAGATTATCTGGGGGCTGTCATGGCGCTCCTCAGTGAACGG
Source organism: Silvanigrellaceae bacterium (assembly GCA_044237915.1). Classification (GTDB taxonomy): domain Bacteria; phylum Bdellovibrionota_B; class Oligoflexia; order Silvanigrellales; family Silvanigrellaceae; genus JBIIEI01. The sequence goes on from JBIIEI010000015.1 coordinate 63,071, forward strand.
CGCGGCGTGCAGAATAAGATGGAGTATCTTTCGCAAAATCGGGTGATGTTGCAGTATGATCTTCCACTCAACGAGATGGTTTTCGACTTCTTTGATCGCTTAAAGAGTGTGACGAGAGGCTATGCCAGCATGGACTACGAATTTTTGGAATACCGAGATGCAGACCTTGTGAGGCTCGACATTCTGGTGTGCGGTGAACCACTGGATGCGCTTTCTTGTATTGTGCACCGTGCGAGTTCTTATGAGCGCGGTCGTCTGCTCGTCAAAAAGCTGCGTACCGTTATTCCCCGTCAACAGTTCGAAGTTCCCCTGCAGGCCGCTGTGGGTGCTAAAGTGATTGCACGAGAAACTTTGAGCGCACTTCGTAAAGACGTCACAGCAAAGTGCTATGGTGGAGACATCAGCCGTAAGCGTAAGTTGCTCGAAAAGCAAAAGGAAGGAAAGAAACGCATGAAGCAAGTGGGGAACGTTGAAATTCCACAGGAAGCATTTATGGCCATTCTTAACCTCTCTGATGTCGAATGAAAAAAATTCGTCTGACGAAAATGCGAACCGCCATTGCATCCGTCGTCGGACTCTGCATTTTTTTTCTGCCTGCCATTCCGACTTTGTTACGTGAATCACATCTTGCCCAAATCCTTCGCCAACAGTGCAAGGATTCTCAAGTGGCAAAACTTTCCGATGCTGAAATCCGTGGCAAAATGCAAAGTCTTGCAAGAAAAGAAGGTGTTCATCTCGCACTCGAAAATATTTTCGTGCAGTATGAAAGTGACAAAGATCAGTCCATCGAACAAACCGTCAAGAGAATAGGATACACACTCCCCATTGAACTGCCCTTTGCAGGGGTTTTCAATTATTCTGTGGTCTCGGTTCGGATCTTTGATGTCACACCAAACCTCTGAATATTGTTACTTCTGGAGAACCCATGAGTGCGGAAAAGTTGCGGGATTTGCTTTCCACTCTGTTTGAATATTCCTGTCAACCGGATTTTCAAGAACAGATGGACATGGCCCGTGAACTGTATGCGATTGCCACTGGCAAAGTGAACGATGACGACCATTTTTACGAAGCACGGATGGGCTGCTTTCAAGAATTTTTTGTTTTTGACTACAGACTTTCTGATGTCTTTTCGGGTTCAACGGTTTTCGAAACATTTTTACTCAATGCGCAAAAAAATCTGTCGGTCGATGCCTTGCATGATTTCGAGCAATTAAGAAGTTTTCGAAAGTCACTTTTTATTGGGCGAAAAGAAAAAGGCGATACTTTAGAAGTTCGAGATTTGCTGGCGGGCAGGCACTACGTCGCCCATGCTCTGCCAGATTTCACTTTTACAGGATTCGATGCCGATCAGATTTTTGAAGGCAGGGTCATTGGTTTTGAAGGAATGTGTTACCTCACCGGTGCATTTATATTTCATCCCAAGGAAGTCACGTCACTCATTGAAAAGTACATCAAGTCTTTTTTAAAAGGACGTTTGGATTTACAGCAGCGTTTTTTTGTCGACTGGCGAGCGGAACTCAAGCGCAGGCACGAACTGCTTGCTTCGGTCGCTGAAAACAGAAGAATGGCAGAGCAAGCTGAAAAGAAAAGAGCAATTGACGTCCTTAACGTAACAAAGAATTTTGTAAATCTTTCACGGATCGTCAGTTCTCCGCACTTGATAATGTCCCTGGGATTTCGGGAAGATGTCTCGCCTTTTGTGCCTGAAACACCCTTTTATGAGTCGAATGTTCTGCTTCAACGGCTTGCATACTGCGAAATCAAGAGTTATCGCTATAAGCATCTTGATCCAGTGAAAATCTACACTTTCGAGGGAGACGAAGCGCCTCGTTCGTCTGTACCCATCCGCAATGTTGGAAGTGCTGCGGAAGCGGCCGTGCAAGAACTTCACGCCAAATAAATATTTCATGAATGGAAATCAAGAAGAGAGGCAAAAGTAACACGTTACGTTCTTTTTTCTTTTTTTGGGAGTTCTGAAAATATGATAAATTTTGGGCTATTACTCTTTGGCTGTGTTCAAATTGCAACAGGCGCTGCGGTTTTTTTTGAACGTGCTGATATTTTTGGAGTCCCAAAATTTCCAGAAGGCATGGATCTGCACCGTTACCTGATGACTGCGCTCTCATTTTGGGTTGGAATTGTCTACGTTGTAGGCTCGTTTCAGGATAGCATCCTTCCAGGAGCAGCCTTACTTGCTGTGCTGAACGTGGTTCTCGAAACGCTTTTTTTCTGGGGATCAGGCCTCACCAAATGGTACCGTGTTGCGGGAACCATTCTTATTACCGCGTTGGGTGTGTGGGGAACTCAGGGTATTTCTGTTTGAGCCCCAAAGACATCAGGCCAAAATAATCGACTGTCAAGCGATGTGGGTTTGATGTCTCCTTGGCGCTGACCTTTTTCTAGCAAGGCCTTTGTATACAATTCATGACCGTTTGTGACTTTCTGAAAAGTCATCGGTTTGAGTTGGCCCAGCGAAAGACAATAATTGTAATGATGTCCAGACTTGAGATGCCCTTCAAGGATTTGAATGGCGCGCCGAACGACTTCTTCAGAAGAGTCTGTTTCGATATAAAGTCGGTAGTGGGAAGGGGTTGCTTGTACGGGAACAAGCATTGCAAAAAACCATTTGATCCCGAGTTCAGTGCGCGCCAATTCTAAACCATATTCCACTTGGCGTGCATTGATTTTCTCGCCGCAAAGGTCACTGGTGCGATCGAGCTTTCCTTCAAAAGTGATGAGCGGCGTGTGTTGAAAGTAACCATTGCACTTCACCACATCTCGTAAATGGTACCTGCACAAGCCTCCACCCGTTGTAAGGACGGGCGAATAGAATTTCCCAATCTGCAGTTCATGGGCCAGAACGGCAGGATTCTTTAAATTGTCGGCATCAAGGAATTCTAGAAAATGACTCTGAATTCCTAAAACTGAACCGAGATTGAGGGCAGGGGAAGCGTTGCCCTCTTCGGCAGGTGCGAGCAACGGAAACGAAACAACGCCCTCTGTGGCAAGTAAACCTTTTGGCTGAATAAAAACTTTTGGAAAATAACTCTTCAGTTCTGGAATAAAGAGTGCAGAAATTCCGTCGGTCCAGCACGACAAAAGTGCAAGATGTGGCCAGATGCTTTCGCCCACGAATTTTCCATGTTTATTCATTTGAGCGGTAATAAACTGCGCTCTTTTGGGGTTTAGTTTGGGCAAAAGTGAATCGAGGTTAGCTTCCATAAATTGGCAAAGCTGGATCAAAAATGTGGGACTCCAGACCGAGAGGAGTCCGAGATCTTCACAGTTTAAGAGGTATTTGGATGTTTCGAACTTCCAAGCGTGCATATCAGTTTGCCGTGCAATTTCGCTGGGAACCGCCAAAACCTGCTTCCAGAGCCATCTATTCAGTGGATTTAAATATTCGGTTTCATTTTCAAAACCAATGGGAATTCCACCTGCCGTGAGTTCTTGACCTCGTGTAGCCGGAGAAATGGAGAGGTACGTTTTTGTTCCATACAAACCAGAGAGGTTGTTCAGTGCATTCGCCATCCAGGGTTTGCTCATAGCATCAAATTCAAGCCGAAGCGTTTGAGTATAGGGAATGAGTTTGTTCGTCGAAGTCGACCCGCCTGTACGTTCGAACATCAGTATTTTTTCGGTTGTGAGTACCGAAGGCTCGCCTTGTGCGGCACGCTTTATCCAAGGTTCGAGTTCATCGTAACTGACAATGGGGAGTTTGTTTTGAAATTCTGAAATCGACGTGATGTTTTCATATCCATAAGCTTTGCCGTATGCTGAATTCGCATTTCTTTTCAAAAAAGATTTGAGGAGCTGTTCTTGCTTAGTTTGCGGGTGTTTTGTGCAATCTAAGAATTTCTTCCAATGACTTTTGAGAGAAAGCGAATAGAGTTTTTGTAAGGCCCATGTCGTAGCAGTCATATTATTTTCCGCTTTTTCTGGGGTGTGCAACATTTTGCATGCACCCGTTTGTTTGACTTCTGCAATGTGAGGCGAGATAAGTCTTGGCGCACTCCCTTTTTTTGGAGGTATTTGTATGTCGTCGTCAGTTCTCCCCAGACTGGTTGCGCCCCCCGGCTCTCGATCCTTCGATTTTTCGCGACTGGCACCTCCTGATCTGCTGCGTTTTGAAAAGCAACTCCCCTCATCCCTGTTACTTGCTCCGGTTGTTGCCTCTCAGGATGCCGAAGAACGGCTGCTTGAAGTTGCCCTTGCGCTGTCGCGTCAAAGTGGTGCGGATTATGCAGATTTACGCCTCGGCACAGATTATTATCGCGAACTGAGTGTCCATGATACCAGCGTTTCTGGCCATGCGCTGCAGAAAAGCTCAGGAGTGGGAATTCGAATCCTGATGAAAGGATTTTGGGGATTTGCAGCCACCTCTGATTTATCGGAAGAAGGTGTGAAGCGCTGTGTCATGCGGGCTGTTTCACAAGCAAAGGGAGTTGCAGCTGTAACACCAGAAAGATTTGCATTTCAAATGAATAAATGGGCCGCTGAGCCCGCACACATCGCAACACATCATACCCCGGTTGCTGTCTGTCCGCTTTCTACCAATGTTGAAGAACTCTCCAAATTATTTCGCGAGACTGCCGAAAGGGCACTCCCACAGACCGGTGTAAAGCGCGTTACGGCAGTCATGAATGTCCATGCTTGGAGGCGTTGGTTTGCAAGCAGTGAAGGTGCAAAAATCCTCAGCACGCACTGTGTTGTAGATGCTCAACAGCAAGTGGTTGCTGTTGCAAATGGCACGAGCAGCTATCGAACGCTTGTTTCTCCCAGTATGGCAGGAGGGCTCGAGCATTTTTTGTGCGCACAGTTTCCCGAAAAGGCAATTTCTGCAGCCGCGGATGCGTTAGCTAAATGCAATGCAGAAACGGCGCCCACTGGTGAATACAATTTAATTATTGACGGCCATAATTTGGCACTTACGATGCACGAAAGCGTTGGGCATCCTACAGAACTCGATCGTGTTCTGGGGCATGAAATGAGTTTGGCTGGAGCCAGTTTTGCGACCCTCGAAAAGCGTGGTGTGTTTCGTTATGGAAGCCCACTTGTGAATTTTACCGCCGACAATCGCATTCGCTTTGGTGGGGCATCTGTGGGATATGATGATGAAGGTGTGGAGTGCCAGCGATTTCCAATCATTGAAGAAGGAATTTTAGTGGGCTATGGCACGAATCGAGAATGTGCCCATGAAATAAATCAGGAGCGTGCGAACGGAACAACCCGTTCCATGACATGGGCGGATGCTCCCATCGTTCGAATTCCTAATCTTTATCTCGAACCTGGTAAAACACCTTTGTCGCTTAAAGAGCTTATTGCAGATACTAAAGACGGGATCTTGATGCTCGGACGCGACAGTTTTTCCATAGATCAAATGCGCTATAATTTTCAATTTGGTTCAGATATGGCCTACCGCATTCGCAAGGGCGAGATTTGCGAACCTTTGCGAGATGTCATTTACCAGTCTATTACGCCCGAATTTTGGAGCGCATGCGACGCCATTTGTGACGCTTCAGAATGGGAAATGCATGGTGTCTTTAACTGTGGCAAAGGACATCCCATGCAAACTGCGCAAATGATGCACGGTGCATCACCCGCACGCTTTCGTAACATTCGTGTTGGATTCTGAAGGGAGTGGTATGAATTTTGAAAGACTTCAGCAGATTTCACGCGAAGTTCTAAAAGGTGCTCAGTCTGAAGGGTTTGATCACCTCACATTGGAACTGATCGTCAAAAACTCTCGTGGCGTGCGCGTCGGACGGAGTTTAATTTCGCGAGAAAATGTGAGCCATGAAGAATCAACGATTGTATTTAGCGGTTGGTTGAATTCTCGCTTTGGAAGTTTTATCTGTGATGTGACTTCGAGTTCAGAGCTATTAGCGAAAATTCGAGAATTTAGACAAGAATTAGCGTTGCAGCCCATAGATGTCGAACTTGTTGTTCCAACAACTGCGAAAATGACTTGTGTGTGGCAAGCTTCAAAGAAAAACCTTGATGATCTCTTTCCCGTGCAAGAGGTGTATCAGGCCCTTGAGAATGCAATTTCACCTGTGCGCAATTTAGGGCTGCGCGTTTCAGGATATATAGAAATATCAGAACTCAAAAAATTTTTTGTAGACAGTGCTGGATTTGAACTCACCACCGTTGATGCGGGGCTGTTTGGAAAAATGACTGCAGACAACCCCCAGTCTGGAGCGGCAGGAACGGGTGAGTTTATTTGTCTTGCATCACAAAACAAAGACTTTGCTCATAAGCTCAATCAAGCGATGGATCACGCCCTTAAAATCTGTCAGTTGAGCGAAGGGCCGGGCATTCCCAGCGCTGGAGACTACTGCGTGATTTTGGGGCCACGGGCTGTGCGCGATCTTCTATATATGACACTTTACTATGAACTTTTTGATCAAAGAAAAGTTGAAGAGAGACGGACATACCTTTCAGGAGTGCGTGATGAACTTGTTTTTCCAGGTGGACTTGAGCTCTCTTATTGCATGAACCCCGAAGGCATTGTTCCTGGATATTCACATGCGCCCTTTAATCAGCACGGCCGTTTTTTTAATTCCCTGCGGCTTATTGGTGGGGGCCGTATTCAAGATCTTTGTGTGTCACCTTATTGGGCGAAAAAAACAGGGCTCAATGAGAGCCTTCTTCCTAGCAATGGTGTGCCCATGGTGTTGACTTCAAATTCAGACTTAGGCATCGATCGCTATGAGACAATGGAACAACTCATTTCAAAAACAGAACATGCTATTTACGTGGAAAGCCTCTGGTATATTCGTATCGTTTCCGAAATGAACGGATTATTGACAGGGATGACACGCGATGGCGTTTTCGAAGTGAAGGATGGAAAAATAATTCGACCCCTTCGAAATATGCGCTGGCACGAGAATCCCTTCAGTGTGCTTTCTTCTGCTGAAGCCATTACCACAGAGTCGAAACTTTTGGGATTGCCCCGTATGGCTGGAGGCAACGGACTTTATGTCATGCCTTCCTTAAAAATCCGTCGCTTTCATTTTTCCAGCGTTTCTTCGTTTTGATTTTC
>JBIIEI010000103.1:0-18414 GCA_044237915.1 Silvanigrellaceae bacterium
GAAGGCAATCCCGCCGACAGTGAAAAGTTCATGGATCTCCTGGAACAAGTGAGCAAACTCTATGGTCGTTACCCACGTCAAACCACATGTGACGGTGGATTTTCCTCAAAAGAAAATGTGATTGAAGCCAAAAAACGCGGTGTCAAAGATGTTTGCTTCACCAAAAGATGCGCGATGGATCCTGAAGAAATGTGCAAAAGTCGAAGCGTATTCAAAAAACTCGCCAGGTTGCGGGCCGGAATCGAAAGTAACATCTCTGCCCTCAAACGTGGATATGGGCTTGGTAGGGCAGCGTGGAAAGGGTTAGAAGGTTTCAAAGCATATGTTTGGAGTGCTGTCGTCGCTTACAATTTTATGCTTTTAGCATCGTAGAATCGAAGCAGAGGCTGCCTGCATTGCCGCAGCTGGAAAGGGGTTTTAAAAACGCTTTCACATAGCTTTCTGTGCACCGGCACAACGTGACGGCCTGAAAAACTTTTTCTTTTTACAGTCTGCGTCTAACGAAGTTAGACAAAAACAGCAAAAACTGGATGGACACTAGTTACTCAAACAGCTCTAGTCTTTCTGTTGGTTTCCGGATGCGGAAAAATGGGCGGCGCTGGAGCTTCGGGTGGAAGTGCCGGAGAAGCTCTTAAAACCGTTGATCCCGCTGCAGTTGAAGGTTTTGTGAATAAGCTCACAACGGCCTATCCATCGGGTCTTGCACTTACTGCATTTCCAAAGTCAAATTCAAAAGCAGCACTTGCCTTGGCAGAGGATGAAGTTGCAGAAGATAAATCTCTGAAAGAAAAGCACAAAGAAGCTGAAAAAATAATGAGTGGCAAAGGCGAAAGCTGTGTGGCTCCTATTCTAATGAAACAAAAAAAGATTGGAGACACTGTCACGTGTTACGAATTTGATCAGGACCTTATTTATAGCGAGTCCCAGGCAGGTGGCCAAAAGAAAACCATGGGTACTTTGGATGGAAAAGATTCCAAAGGAGAGGCCTGTTTAGTTTCATTTGCGCGCTCAAAAATTCAAGATGTTGTTGATAACGTCGATCGTGCAACGGGCATGGTCCAAACCATGCTGTGTCAGGCGCGAAAAAGTGGGACTGCAACAGACCTCCCTGAAGTGGGAGCCACCATCGATCTCAAGGCCGCCATGGGCGCTATCATGAAAGGGGGAGGTGCCCCGAGTATGGAAATAGCGACCATTCAACGCCTCGATGATGTTGAGGGACGTGCTGTTTATCGAACAGATATTGTCATGAAAGAACCGATGGGCGTCAAGAGAACAGTTCATTTGGTTCACTCACCTGGGGCCGAAGGAGATGCTGCAGTGTTCAATGGAACACTTTGGACTTCGTTTGAAGGCCAAGACAACTCCAAAGGCCAAGGCAGTCCTTCGACAGGGCCGAACAGTGGAGCCTCCGGCGCAGGTGCGCCACCAACGGGAAGCGGTCCTGCGGGCGGTCCCGGGACAGGAGTACCGAGTGCAGGTGGCCCCGCTGGTGGGCCAGCACCGGGCGGGGGATTGGGCCTTCAGCAAGACACTTCGACCAAGATCCATTCCTTGAGTATCGTTTATTCAGGCAGTAAAGATGCTGACGGTAAGCCTCGGGTAAAATATGAACTTCGTCATGCCAAAATTAATGAACAATTGTTTGCCAATGCTTTCTCGGCGGAAGGAGTTTTAGATCTCAATGTCGGAGCGGACTCTTCCGGAAACTATGTCATTGCAGGCAAACCCGTTTCGCAAGCGAATGAGGCTGTGGATGGAGTGCTTTTCATCGGATTTGATGTCAATCCTGATACCAACGAAGGAACGCTTTCATACTGGCAAAACCCAGGCGGCAACTATTCAGAATCTGCGCGGGGAATGATTTTTAATATTGAAGCTGCGGATGATGGAACACTGCAAGGTTGCGGTACCACGGGTGCAGCTTACCAAGAGGGTGCAGGATCAATGCAGGGGATGAGCGTGCGCATGGCGTTAAAAGAAAATAAAACACTCAAGCCTTCTGGATTTTACCATCCCTTTTTGAATACCGAAAATGGGCAATCGGGAACCGCAACATCCGGAACAGACAGCCTTGGAACTTATTTTGAGCGCACACAACAAGGTGGCGCTGCTACTAAAAGTAAATGGTATTTGCCTGATGCAGGAAATACTTCTTTGAGCAATGAATTTGTGACGAAACAGCACGGGGGCATTATTACTCGGCAGTGTTTCAAGCAAGATGCAGCGGGGAGTTACGCAATTGATACCACTATCATTTCTGCTCCAACGGGATATGAGTTGATTCAGGCGACAGATCCTGCAAAAATGATTAAGCCACCCGCGCTCGAAAAAATGGCACCCGTAGGATTTAAGCCGCGTCGATAAGCGCTTTGCGCAGTTGGAATTCTCGACTTTAGACTGCAATCACTTGAATGTTCGGATCGTACTCGTCTTGAAGAATCCCTTCTATTGCATTGAGAGTTCCTGCTGTCGCACTTGGACAAGAACCACAAGCTCCTTCATAATGGATAGAGAGGATGTTACGTTCAAGACTCAAAACTTGAACATCTCCACCATCCGATTGTAGTCCAGGACGAATGGTGCGATCGAGAATTTCTTCGATTTTTATAAGCTCTGGCGAAAGATTGCTGCGTTTCTTTTCTGCTTCCGCAACAAACTCAATATCATGAGCAGTAATATTTTCTGAAATAACCACTTCGACCTTTGCACCCAATTGCTCCCAGGGCGAATTTCCATTTTGCGTCACAGTGATGACATTTTCGAAAAAGTGAATCTGCGTGACGTTTTCGATCTCAAGGAGATATTTAGCGAGAGGCACATTTGTGCATTGTGCAGACTCGGTGAAGGTCACTTTTCCTTCCCGTTTGACGTCGAAATTCAAAATAAATTTCATGGCATTTGGGTTAGGGGTTTCCTGTGTCAGTATTCTTACTCCCATCTCAACCCTCCTGTTCTGTAGAAACACTTTGTACGTTGTCGAGTGCGCCATTCATCGTATGCCAAGCAAGTGCAGCGCATTTCACTCGCGAAGGGTATTGCCACACACCCGAAAAAATCGTGAGCTTCCCAAGTTGATTGGCATCGCGTTCGGGTTTGAGTTCGCCCTTTACAAGGTCATGAAATTCAGTAAAGAGTGCTTTAGCATTTTCGACTGATTTTCCTTTGAGTGCCACAGTCATCATTGAGGCCGAGGCTTTACAGATTGCGCATCCTTGCCCGTCAAAAGAAATTTCTTCGAGGACCTTGAGGGCATCAATTTTCAGGTCGATCCAAATGTGATCGCCGCAAAGAGGATTGTATCCTTCTGCACAATGCGTGGCATCTGAAAGCCGCTTAAAGTTCCGAGGCTTCTTGTTATGTTCAAGAATGACTTGCTGATAAAGCTCATTGATTGCCGAATTCACGAAAACAACTCCTTGGCTTTTTGAACAGCAGAAACAAGCGCATCTATATCCTGCTTTGAATTGTAAAACGAAAGCGAGGCCCGTGCCGTAGCGGGGATGCCAAAACGCGCCATCACAGGCTGTGTACAGTGATGTCCGGTGCGGATTGCCACTCCTTCTTGGTCAAGAAGTGAACCCAGATCATGAGGGTGAATGCCTTCTACGACAAACGAAAGTATGGAGGCTTTTTCAAGGGCAGTTCCGATGAGGCGCACACCGGGAATGCTGGCAAGGCGCTCTGTGCCATAGTCGAGCAGATCTTGTTCATATTTTTCAATATTCTTTAATCCAATGCTCTGGACATAATCAATGGCTGCACCGAGGCCAATGACACCCGAAATGTTGGGTGTTCCCGCTTCAAGGCGAGCAGGAAGCGCAGCATAAGTTGTTTTAGCAAAAGTAACAGAGCGAATCATGTCTCCGCCGCCCATGACTGGAGGCATGGATTCTAAGAGTTCTTTTTTTCCATAAAGAACTCCGACTCCTGTGGGTCCAAAAAGCTTATGTGCCGAAAAAACAAAAAAGTCGCAGTCGAGTTTTTGCACGTCGACTTCCACGTGTGCAACAGCTTGCGCCCCATCTAGGAGAACCGGAATGTGACGTTCATGGGCGGCTTTAATCACTTGCTCAACGGGATTTATCGTGCCCAGAGAATTCGAAACATAAACGAGCGCAACAAGCTTCGTGCGTTCGTTCAAATGCGAATAAAATGCATTCAAATCGAGAGTACCTGAGTCATCGATGGGAATGACTTTCAGAACACAGCCTTTTTCCTCACACAGCATTTGCCAAGGCACGATATTGGAATGATGTTCCATTTGAGAGACGATAATTTCATCGCCCTCTTTTAATCGCGAGCGACCAAAACTCTGCGCCACAAGATTAATGCTCTGGGTGGTTCCCGAAGTAAAAATAATCTGGGAGGTGCTTTCAGCATTGAGAAAAGACTTCACCTTGGTGCGGGTGCTTTCGTAGAGTGCAGTGGCCTCTTCGCTCAGCAAATGAACGCCTCGGTGAATATTTGCTGTAAATCGAGTGTAGTATTCTGTTACTGCGTCTAGCACGCATTGTGGCTTCAGTGTGGTCGCTGCATTGTCAAGGTAAACAAGCCGTCGCCCATGCACTTCTCGGGAAAGAATGGGAAAATCGGCTCGTGTTTTTTCAAAATCAAAGTTGTAAGGCATGACCATCACTCCGGAAAAAATCCGCCTAGAAAGAAATTGACTTTTTCGCGTGCAGAATCGCATTTTATATCAAAAACGACTTCACTCGCAAAGGCATGGCATAGCATCGCTTTTGCCTGTTCATTGCTAATTCCACGGCTTCGGAGATAGAAAATTTCATCCGCATTTAACTGCCCCACCGTTGCACCATGTGAACATTTCACATCATCTGCTTCGATTTCGAGCTGGGGTTTAGTGTCTATTTCCGCATTTTCGCTCAAGAGAATATTTTTGTTAAGCTGATGAGCCCTTGTTTGTTGAGCATCTCTTCTCACAAAAATCTTGCCATCAAATACGCCATGGGATTTTTCGGTGAGCACGCCCTTGTAAACCTGAGAGCTTGTCGTGTGCGGGCTCATGTGATCGACGGTGGTATGATTGTCGACATGCTGAGAGCCTTTGAGCGCATACAATCCGTTGAGAATGGCTTCGGCGCCTTCACTTGTGAGCGAAATATCGAGATTATTTCGTGCCAGTAAACTCCCAAAATCGAAGTTAAAGCTTTCACAGCTTGCATTTCTTTCAAGAGAAATGGCACAACGGCCCACATGAAATGCCTGTGAACTTTCGGCTTGTATTTTGCAGTGTTCTAAACGGGCATTGCGGCCGACGCGTATGTCGGTTGAGCTTGAATTCAGATATTGACTGTCCCCAATGCCCACATAAGATTCGATGATTTTTGCTTGGGCATGTTCTTCAAGGACAATAAGGTTTCGATAGAAATAAGCATGGCTTTGTGGCTGTTTTGTGCTCACAAAGACAAAGTGCAGAGGGCTTGGTAAAGCACAGTCTTTGGCAATTTGAACAACGTAACCATCATTAAAAAGAGCTTGATTCAGGAGCTCAAAAGAATCTTGTGCAAGCGCAAGATCTTTTCCTAAAGTTGGTTTTAAAAAATCGCCACCCTTCAAAACAAACTCTTCCATGCCACGGATCTGCACACCTACCGGAAGGTTTTGTTGAGGAGTGCGAACGAGGCGTCCATCAAGAAAAACGAAAGTCAGATCATTCTCAGAGAAATAGTTTTCAAGCTGAGAGACAATGGCGACATCTCGTTGGCCCGAGTGGGTTTGGAATGTGGTTTTAGCAATGGAGGAAACACTGGTGTATTTCCATTCTTCGTAACGTCTGTCAGGGAGGCCTTTTTGCAAAAAAAGATTTTTTGCTTCGAGTCGTTGAAGTTTAAGCCACTCGGGTTCGTTTTTGCTTCGCTCGTGAAGGACTTGAAATAAATTTTCAAAGCCGATGTTATTATTAGTCACGTTCACCATCTTTCAGCCCTGCTCCGATAGGATCCACTCGTACCCACGTTCTTCAATTTCAAGTGCGAGATTCTTATCGCCTGAGCGGATGATTCGACCATCGTGAAGGATATGAACAAAGTCGGGAACGATATAATTTAAAATGCGTTGATAATGTGTGACCAAAACGATTGCGTTCCGTTTGGTTCGGAGTTTATTGACGCCCGTTGCAACAATGCGCAAAGAATCCACATCAAGTCCGGAGTCTGTTTCGTCGAGAAGAGCAAGCCTGGGCGAAAGAACTGCCATTTGAAGAATTTCGTTGCGCTTCTTTTCACCGCCAGAAAGGTCGACATTCAAAGAACGATTTAAGAATGTCTGATCGATATCAAGAAATTTGGCCTTCTCTTTAAGAAATCCGTCAAAGTCAACGGGATCCATTTCCTCAACGCCTTGATGCCTGCAAATGGAATTAAATGCGGCACGCAAAAAGACAGAGTTTGGCACTCCTGGAACTTCCACAGGGTATTGATATGCCAAAAAGACGCCTTCGTGAGCACGCATTTCGGGTGGCATTTCCAAAAGATTTTTTTGCTTAAAGTTCACTTCATAGTTCACAGAACCAGAAGCCACTTCATACTCGGGGTGTCCAGCAATCACCTTTGAAAGAGTGCTTTTACCAGAACCATTGGGCCCCATAATTGCATGAACCTCACCGGCATTGACAGTAAGATTCAAACCCTTGAGAATTTCTCGACCTTCAACTCTGACATGCAAATCTCTGATTTCTAACATACTCTGTTCCGTTCCTTAACCTTAACCGACGCTTCCTTCGAGCTTCATTTCTAAGAGCTTTACAGCCTCGACCGAGAATTCTAAGGGGAGTTCTTTGAACACCTCTTTGCAGAATCCATTTAAGAGGAGGCTAATGGCTTCTTCATCTGAAATTCCTCGAGACTTTAGATAGAAAATCTGCTCGGCGCTGATTTTTGAGGTTGTTGCTTCGTGTTCCAAAATGGCGGTTTTGTTCTTGACCTCAATATAAGGAAAAGTATTGGCGCTGCATTTGTTACCAATGAGGAGCGAGTCGCACTGCGAGTAATTGCGTGCGCCTTCTGCCGATGCAGAGATGCGGACTTGTCCTCGGTAACTATTGACCGACTGATCTGCCGAAATACCCTTTGAAACAATCCGGCTTGTGGTGTTTTTGCCGATATGAATCATTTTTGTGCCGGTGTCTGCCTGCATTTTATTGTTGGTCAGCGCAACTGAATAAAATTCTCCGATAGAATTGTCACCTTGAAGGATAACACTTGGATACTTCCACGTGATTGCAGATCCCGTTTCAACCTGTGTCCAAGAGATCTTCGAGCGCTTGCCGGCACAGAGCCCACGCTTTGTTACGAAGTTATAAATTCCACCTTTTCCGTCTTTATCGCCTGCGTACCAGTTTTGTACGGTAGAATATTTGATTTCTGCGCCTTCGAGGGCGATGAGTTCGACCACTGCGGCATGGAGCTGATTTTCATCACGCATCGGAGCCGTACAGCCTTCAAGGTAGTTAACGTAACTCCCTTCCTCGGCAATGATCAGTGTTCTTTCAAATTGCCCCGTTTCGGCGGCATTAATTCGAAAATAGGTGCTGAGATCTAAGGGGCAACGAACTCCCTTGGGAATATAAACAAAAGAGCCATCTGAAAATACCGCAGAGTTTAAGGCGGCATAAAAATTGTCTTTGTAGGGAACGACGGATCCCATATATTTTTTAATGAGATGAGGATGAGTTTGCATGGCTTCTGAGATGGAGCAAAAAATAACTCCATGCTCTGCCAAGGCTTCTTGATGCGTAGTGACAACCGAAACGCTGTCAAATACGGCGTCTACGGCAACACCGGTCAAGCGCTTTTGCTCCGAAAGTGGAATGCCTAGCCGATCGAAGGTCTTTAAAATTTCCGCATCAACTTCATCGAGGCTTTTAAGGCTCGCTTTTTTCTTGGGTGAAGAGTGATAGCGCAAAGCCTTAAAATCGATGGGTGGATAGCTGACATGGGCCCACGTGGGCTCAACCATCTTAAGCCAATATCGGAAAGCCTTTTTTCGGAACTCTCGAACAAAATCGGGCTCATTTTTAAGGTCTGAGATCATATCGATGATGTCTTCGTTCAAACCCCGTGGAAAATCAGCTGTTTCAACGTCAGTGATGAAACCGTATTTATATTCGCGGTTGGTAAACTGTTCATGCGTTGTTTGTGACATAAATCACCTTCCTAAGTTCCGACCACGCTCTGTAGTCCACGAGCTTTGCTGAGGCCATCATTTGTTACTTTATCTTTTCGTTTCTGTCCCTTGCCGCCTTCGCATTCCAAAATGCCACGTAAAACTCCCGGATCTTTCTCGGGCCAGCGGCGGGCAACTTGTTCAAGCGTGAGGCTTACCAAGGGTTTCTTAAAGGCCTCAAAAACCTCAGACCAAACATCGTGTGAGACGCATGTCGCATGTGAATCGCAAGATTCAGCTTTTTCGAGGCATTTCACGGGATAAATACTGTCTTCAACGGCAGTAAAAATATCCCAGAGCGTTATACTTTCCGATGGTTTTCCCAGTCTGTACCCACCACACCTTCCCCGAACGCTTTTCACCAAGCGATTGCGTTTGAGGCGAAGCATGATTTGGTCGAGGTAATTTGTAGGTATGCCATGTCGATCTGCAATACCTTGGCGCCCCACATGTGGGAGGCCCTCGTGGTGTGCAAGATCCATAAGGATTTTGATGGCGTATCGACTGCGAGACGTAAAGTTCATACCTGGAAACCCCAAAAGCGAAAGCAGGCATCGTCTATAGCTGCATGCTGAGCCGACCATAGAAATCTTTACCAATGTTGTCAAGATTAATGGAGATCCGATAAAACCGCTGAAAGTCATTGCAGAAGGCTTGAGATCGCAGTGCGATCTCGAATTTCCCACATCTAAAGAAGCGCAAAATAGGGGAGTGTCTCGAGGAATCTTTACGTATGCGATGTTGTTGCGAAGTTCAACCTGAGATTGGAAGAAAGTGAAGGGGCGCTATATGAGACATGCGCGTTCTTACCTCTCCTGAGATTGACGCCTGGCCTACTGTTCGTTTTTTCCCTTCCGATGGATCTAGGCGAAGTGCTCGTTCCGTCGGTGATCGAGAGAGGGAATCAACCGTGTTACCTGCCAAAAAATGTGTTGCATTTCTTTTCGCCCTGCAGAGCCTTTTTCATTCATTTGTTTCCTTGGGGCAGCAGCCTGCCGTAGGAGCTGTCGATCTGCAAGCCGCCTGTGACAAGGGCAGTATCAATGCCTGTAAGAGTTTAGGCAGGCAGGAATTCAAACAGGGAAACTTTGAAAGTGCAAAAAAGGCGTGGACCATTTCATGCGACAAGGGTGATGTGAGCAGTTGCCGAGGTGTTGCTGCCATCGAAAAAAAAGAAGGTCGCACCGCAGAAGCAGACAAATTTCTGAAAAAAGCCTGCGACAAAGGCGATACCTCGGCATGCACGGCAATGACAAATTCCCCCTCATCTAACACGCCTTCTTCCGAAAGTTACAATGGAAATGCTTTTTCATCTGCGACAGCTGGAAAGGTCCGATTTCAGCTGTCGCTCAGTGCGCTTGAAGGAGTGATGTCTTCACACGTCGACAAGGTCAAAGGAGAAGAGGGAGAGTTCAAATCTTCATCGACACTTTTCGAAGCATTCCCAGGCCATCTTGATTTTGCTTTTTATTTAAACCGGTTCTCAATTCGATTTATCATGGGGTCTGCTCCTGATCTTCTTTCCAATGCCATTGCCGACATTGAGACCCAGGGCGGAATTTTGTTGAGGCCCAACAATTCCCTTCGCGTTGGGATGACTTTTGGAGATGCAGTCGAAGCAAGTGCTTTTCTAAAATTCTCGTATGCATCGCATCGCTCGGGAGCCACCGATGTGCGGAGCGTCTCGAGCTATGAGCCGGGAGTTTTTGGGGCGTACCACTATGTGAGGGGAAGTTCGACTTATTCGCCCTATGGTGCTCTCGCTTATCTCATGGGAAGTGCTCAGAACAAAGTAACAACAGAAGTTGGAAGTGAAAGCATATCCACGCTTTCAAGCGCATCACTTTCGGGTCTTCATCTCAATTTTGGTCTAGAATATGCGTACTTACTTGTGCAGGCACTTCAATATGTTGCAGGCATCGATTTTTCTCTCACAAGTCAGATAGTCAAGTCGAAGCGTCCTTCTGTCGCAGATCCTGTGCAGTCCCAGGAGAGCACCCTTTCTGATTCTCGTTCCGACATCACCCTTCTTTTGGCGGGTTTAAGACTTATTTTGTAATGAAGTCCACCGTTTGTAAATTTAATTTTATAATTCGATTTCCAATGATTAAAATCCCCAATACTTCAAGACATTTCAAATCCCCAAAGTCTGTCCTCCCAATCGTAATATCTCACAAGTAACTGAAATGACTTAAAAATTCGATTTTCTTGTAAATGATTTTTCGACTTGACCGAACAATGAAAAGTACCAGAAATCAGACTCAATTCGACTCTTAATTGTGAGTAACTCAATTTTTTTTTCTTTTGTAAGAGGTGTCCCCATGAAAAGTTATAGATCGTTCGTCGCTTGTGTCACCATTTTAGCTGTTGTTGCAAACTGTGGTAAAAAATCGAAATCAAGTTCTGGTGAAGAAACTGCAGAGGAAACAGCACCCGCAGCGTCAGCCACAAAATCTATTGTAAAGAGCGTTGAAGGTGCCATTGTTACCGCAGCGAATAAAGATCTCAAATTGACTACTAAACTTTCTCTGATTCCTGTAAAAGGCGGCTCCGCCACGGCACTTTCTCTTAATGAAACACAGTATTCTCAAGACACCACGACTGTCTTTGTGCAAGAAGATTCCATGGAAGCGCTCAAACAAGTGAGCAATATTCTCTGCATGATCGGTTCAACAGGCTATGCAGATATGGTCAATAAAGGCAAATATGTTGCGATGGTTGATGAAAGTGCTTGCGAAGAAAAAGACGGGAAAAGTGGTGGTGGCGGTGGAGGTCAAGGTGGTGGTGGCAGTGGTGGTGGTAGCGGAAGTTCTAATTCAAGCCGTGAAGTTAAAGTCACACAATTCATGATGGAATCTTTACGAGAAGAAAATAAGCCACTGGTTGTCAATGGATGGATCGATGAGAAAGATGAAAAAATCAAATTTCAATTAAAGATTGCGGAAGGTTCTAGTAAAACCAACCCGATTGGAATCTTTAAAATGACTTTCAACATGGGAGATGGTTCGACGTCTGGTGGTTATATTGAGTCTGCAAGGCCAGATGTCGAAAATCAAGTTATTTTGAAGTTCGTGCAAAAATTTGAAGAAGGTGGAGGTTCCGAGAATACTCAAGTCACTGCAAATCTCGACATCAATGCAGAAACGGGTGAAAGTACGGGCGGCAGGATGGCAACGGCCTCTTCGCAGCAATTCGGTCCCCACAGCAAATCATACGCTTATAATGTTTCGTTCGATGCAAACTTGGTTTACCGCAAAGGCACGCAAGATGGGGCTTCTGCAGAAAAATGTTTAAGTCGTAACGAAGTTACAAATTCAGTGTTTCGTTATGGCCTCTATGATGAGGCGACGGGATCGCGCAAAGAACTGAACTCGGGCTTTCCCATTGAATTTAATTCCAATGGAACTGAATATCAGGGATATGCAAGCTTTTGGGGTGTTTGGGCACCTGAAGAATCTGGGATTGATAGCGTGACAACCGTAAATAAGGTGGAATGGAAAGATGGTAACAAAACAGCAACTCCACACACTGTAGTGCGAGCTCCTGGAAAACTGGTCAAGTATACTTCTCAAACCATTACGCTTGGCGAACTCAAGGGTGTCGATCTGCAGATGTGGAGTCAAGACGAGAATGCTCAGTACATCATCAATTGGGACGGGACGAACTTTAATAAAGTGCGGAAAGTCACATGGGGCAACAATGGGAGTCAAAGTGTCGATGCGTCGGGGGTTGTTACCGCAGACCAATGGGGTGGATTTAACTTCTGGGTTGAATCACTTCAGGCAGGATTTTACATCAGAAGTGGTGAACAGAGCGATAGTTTGACAGTCAAATATCACAGCCAAGAAGTAGTATCGGGAACGTCATCTGCGCCTTCCGAGGCCCTTGTGTGCTTTGACAACTGCATAAAGATGAATTTGGCAGCAGCTGATTTTTCAAGTGGATCTCCCTATATGTTGAACCCTAAAGAGTGGAATGCAAAAAATACGACAGCTGATAACGCAAGCACGCCACTTATGACTTACGCGTATAATTCGGACAATTATAATATTTATTCAGGCGGAGTCGCCTTTATTTTACCTAGTATTTCGCAAGAAAGTGCAGGAAATCATCAGTGGATTTCAACGGGATCACTGATTCCTCAATCTGTGTATGATGCACTTTCGACTTCCCAGAAGTCTAAAAACCCTTGGGAACTCTCACAGGGAATTAGCGTTTACTATCGCTGGGAATCGGGAATTAATCAGTGGAACAAGTTCCAAGTTTTGAAAGATCCTGCCAATAATGTGGTCAGTTTCGATAAGCCGCTGCAGTTTCTCTACACACATGCTGCAGCCAACGATGATGGTTCCGGAAGCAAGTTCTACGGGCAGAAATTCATGCTTCAGTACGGTGGCTTCGGTGAGCTTTGGGGTATTCCTTGGGATCAAAATAATTCAGGTCATGGAATGCCACAGTTCAGTATCAAAGCAGGTTCGAAAGTTACAGATAGTGTAAATGCAAGTTACCTTGTTAAGCCCTTGGAAATGGCGCAGTTCTTAAAAGAAAAATCCGCTGGGGATTGTTCTGGACTTTCAACAGCAGCAATGCCTGAGTTACCTGCAATTGCATTCGACAAGCTCGATTTGGGAGACGCTCCTGATGCGAGCGCCTTACCGGTCGCAATCATTAAGGGTGAGCTTCAAAAGTAACTCTTGATTTCCCCTCTACGGAGGGGATTTTTTTTATCCAAAAAAGCGATGTAATAAGCTCAATTCCTGAATTCGAATGGTCGATAGAACTCTAAGAATTCATTTGCAGACATCTTTTGAACAGGTGACTTGACATGAAGCGTGAATGGCTGCCGCACTGTTGTCAGAAGGAATTTGTTTTTGCACTCCTCACTTTTTCTCTTTTGGGGTGCGGAAGTCCTTCTGATGAAGAGGAGAGTCCTACCCCACTACATTGGTCGCCTCGTACACTTTCGGGATCTGCAGCTCAAACAAGTCAATTGTCACCCCTTCCCCAGGCTTTGCATTGGCTCCACACTGAGCGATACGAAGTTACGATGCCTGTTCGAATTGGAAATGGACTGGCTCAATTAACAACGCTTAGCCTTAAGGGAACAGAGTCTTCAGAAGGAAAAGTACTTTTTGAACTCATGCATGGTCGTCAGGATGATGTCCCACGACTGCGCTGGGAAAAGTCCACTTTATTGTCCCCTGCATCAGGGGTCGGCGAGTACAAGCTTGCTGTTCCTCATTTCGATGGGGTTCCTATACTTGGTGTTTCCCTCAAATTTCAACTTTCTGCCCAAGTTCAAGAAACGGTCAGTTGGGCGGTTGGTGATCTTCCTCTCTGGTTGAGCGAATCCCAGGGGCCTCACCGGGTCAGCGCATTCTCTTTGGATGAAGCTTCAGCTCGAGGCAACGCTGCAGAAGAGCTAGAATTTCACTCCTTTCGATTCCACTTCCTCAGAAAAGTCTACTTACCTACAAAAGATGGATTGCAAAGCGCATTTGAATTTAGCGTTTCTGCGGCGAAGGAAGATGTTGGTCGAGGCCCTACAGTGCCGCTCCGAGTGCTGGTCAGCGCCGATTCTGGAGAGATTTTAGAGCAACATCCGCTTGCCTTTCATGTTGAGGGGTCAGCTCATCTTTTTGATGAAAATAGTGTGGCATCAGGGACCAAAGGGAAACAAGATCTCGTGCTTCCCAACTTAGAAGGAGATGGCAGTCGACTCACCCATAAATTATTTCGCGTGGTGAACTGTTTTGGAGAAGAGCCTGCCTCGCAATGTGCACAAAATGCACAAAGTTCAGGAGGGGACTTTCGTGGGATTTCCTTTGAGTCTCCCAACTACGATGAGTTGGTCGCCTACTATTCTGTTACGAAATCTGTGAACTGGTACCGTAAATTGATGGAATCTGGAGGTGGAGGTGCTTGGGGGAGCCAGAAGCTGAATTTGGGTTTGGGAGAAAGTTCAGGTTCTCACCTCAAAGTTTATGTGCGTTCGCTCAGCCTGTTGCCACAGGGCGGTGCTACTCCAGATAATGCTCAGTATTTGCCTTCTGGTTCGCGAGGGATGGGCGCACCTGAAATGGTGATAGGGACAGGCTGGGAACCAGAGCAGGGAGTGAAAAGAACCCTTATGTATTTGGGGAAGGACTCGGATGTCTTCATGCATGAATTTGGGCATCACGTCGTGTTTCGCGCGATAAAATCGGTGAGTGGCCAGAGTGGAGCCATGCATGAAGGATTCGCGGACTATTTCACATATGCGATTACTGGAAACAATAAATTAGGCGAGAGCATTGTCAAAAGTGGAAGTCCACTTCGTGAAGGTTCCCTCCAAGGTTCAATGCGTGACTATCTTGATGCTCCTCCGCACAAAGCGGGGCAGTTCTGGAGTTCTGCGCTTTGGGAAATTCGTGCCCAGTTAGGTCCCTGGAAGGATGGCATTTACAAATTCGATAAAATTGTTTGGGACAGCATCGATCTCGTCAAGGAAAATGCTCAATATGTGGATGCCATTACCGCCCTTCTTCAAGCAACGGACGTCTACTCAGCTGCAAACGGAGAAGACGCCCCGAGCTTAAAGAAACGCATTCTTCAGATCTTTGCGGCACGGGAATACATTGAAGAAAGTTCTATTGAGAGTGCGGCCAATGGAGCGCAAGTCACAGTTCCTAATGGGCGGGGCGCAGGAACTCCTGCCGAAAAAAGTACCGATGCCGGTAAAAGTACAGCGAGGAGA
This sequence comes from Silvanigrellaceae bacterium, assembly GCA_044237915.1. Taxonomy (GTDB): domain Bacteria; phylum Bdellovibrionota_B; class Oligoflexia; order Silvanigrellales; family Silvanigrellaceae; genus JBIIEI01. Next base: position 14,924 of record JBIIEI010000103.1, read on the forward strand.
TCTTCAAGCAGCAGTTGGTGTGGAGTTATCGCTGCAACGGAAAATTCGACTGTGAGTAGTCTTGCAATTCTTTTTCTCCCACTTCTCCCTCTGCTGGTCTCTGGGCTTTACAAAGCGAAGCAAGGGCAGAAGGGCAAGGTATCAAATCTTCCCAAGTAAACTCTTTAGTATGCACACTTTTTAGTATGCACAGTCACATCAAGATTTTGCTTGTAGCCATCAACTGTTTTTAAGGAAATTGTCAGAATTTCGCTTCTGCGGCTTTTTTCACCTTGAAAAACGACGTCGGTAACAAGATTGACTGCTGTTTCGTTTCTTTGATTGCAGAATCTGGAATGTTCAGCAGAAAGATCATGCAAATCAACGAGAACTTCTTTGGGAAGGTAAGTGCTTTCAGATGGAGAATAGGTAATGACCGTAGGTTCCGCAGTTCCGACAGTTGCCAGTCGTGAGCCCACTGAGACTTTTCCTTCAGCTCCTTTTCCTTTGTGAATTCCGTAATTCAGTGTCGTTTCAATTTCAGAGATAGCATATCCAGATTGTACGCTTCCGGGAATGACAATTCTGCAATTAAATCTGCCTGATTTTTCCCATCGATCTAAGTCCAATTCTGTGTCGGGAAGTGAAATTGAGAAATCATTCCCATTTCCAATGATAGAAACTCCTGCGCTTCCAGGTGCTCGCTGCCCTTGCATTGGGCAGGCAGGAAGTGAAGGACCGTTGTCAAAAATGAGTGTGCCTGACGAGCGGGCAGCTTCAAGTTTCCAGTCAATTGAAGTTGCTAACGCTGTGCTGGCTGAAAAGTTTGCAATCAATGAAGCGAATAGTGTTACTTTTGCGAATGACATCATCAGGTGCTCCTCTTGTGAAATTGAATTCACCGGTAAAGATTTCTAAAATTCTGCTCGAAATATTGATGTAGGGCCTACACTGACATCGCATTATGCAAATTTGAAGTCAATTTAATGAGTAGCGTGTCGAGCAATAAATGCAGACAAACAGGATTCATTTTTTGAAGGGGCCCTCATTCCAGTTTCCTCATTCGTTTTAGATTGAGGATTTTTTGATTAATTCTCGAACAATTGGTTATTTACTAGATAATGCAGTTCAATATTTTTTCATGCGATCAAAGTACTCTGAATGTATGTCGATATCCTGTTACGTCACTTAGACTTTTCTGTTTACAGCATGCACAGTACGCATTTATATTCACTCAGAGTGAGTGCATGGCATGAAGTTGGCTTCACTCGCTGTTCGCGCCCGTTCACAGTCATTTAGCTCAAAGGAGCAATCATGGGTCTTAAACTGTATGTTGGAAATCTCCCTTTTACGTTTGGTGAGAACGATATCACGCAAATATTTTCCAACTTTGGAGGTGTGTCTTCGGTACGTGTCATCGTCGATCGCGACACAGGGCGTTCAAAGGGTTTTGGCTTTGTAGAAATGACAACGGAAGAAGACGCGCAAAACGCGATTAAAAATCTCAATGGAAGCGCAGTTTCGGGGAGGAATCTCACTGTCAACGAGGCCCGTCCCATGGAAGACAAAGGACCTCGTGAGAGTCACTCGTTCTCGAACAGGGATGCCAAAAGGTATTGATTCAAGGCATCCCGGAGATGTCGGGAATCAAAGGTCACACTTTTTCCAAGCAATTGTGGATTCAAATCTGAGGTCAAGTCCATCAACGGACATGATAAGTGTATCTGAAAAGCTATTCTTAATACCTTGCAATACAAAATCCGCGATGTAGTTTACAGCGACTCCGCTGCGATTTCGTCCACAGAATCTGCCGGTGTTTACGGTCCAGTCCGTGATGTTGGTCACAGTGTCACTCGGTATATTCACTTGCTTACCCTTTGGAAAGGTGAGCGTAAAGGGAGTATAGGGAACTTGCCAACCGGCAAATTTAGTACTTGCGAAAATCTTTCCTTCTGCGCCCGCACTTTTAACAATTCCGTAAGTCATGTCTTCTTGGAGTTCTGCAAAATAGACGCCCTTTGCTACTTTTGCAGGGATCACAATGCGGCAGTTTGTTCTTCCGGAACGATTTCCGAATCCGAGATTGAGTGCTGCAGTGTCCATCAGAATAGAAACAGTGTCTCCATTCGCGATAAATTGAACGCCGCCCAACTCGGGGCGATTGGGATTGTATCGTGCACATGCTGCAGTTGTAGGACCTGAGTCAAGAATTTTGGAACCACCACTCGTTGCACGACCTGCGTCCCAGATAATTGTATCGGCCATGGCCTGTACGGACATCGAGAGTAAGCAAAGTGAGAGTATTTTCTTAAAGTGCATAGTATTTACCTCTGTTATCGGACGTTTAGTGAACGGTATCTTCATTTTATTTATGCGGAAGTCTTTTATATTTTTGAAGGATACCTCTTAAAATTTTTCTCATCGTTTGACTTTGGCGTCAAGGTAACAACGAGCCACTGCGCGTTAAAGTGAAGACCAAAGAAGTTCATCGATTGATGGGAGGGAATTAAGGTAATAAATCTAAAATATATGTATATATTAGTCTATATATCGCATGTATATATGTAATGTATAAAATAAAATATATGGGAAAAATAGAGTAAGTTCGGACGTGGCTTTTTTGGTCTATTTTGATTTTTTGTTTAATTATGGCTTTGAGTTGGCCATGACAGTGCTAAAAATGCATGATTTTTTCCCGATTTAAATATTCGGCCATCACTTTGTATCGCTTTGGATTCAGTTTCATCATGCACACCACGGTGTGATTTATGGCAACTCCCATCTCCAGCACCTTCATCAGATGAATTATTGAGAATCGTGCGCTACGAATTCTTGGATGAAATCTCATTGCGAACAATCAACGCGCACTTCTGTTCCATTTTTTTTGTTTTAAAATTGAGATCTGTTTTAATTGAAAGTGCTTCTCCTCAGAACTCTGTCAATGCAGCTATTTGCAACTTCAAGCGCGCCTACTGCCTAGATTGTAGAGACGCAAGCGCAGGAAGAGGACTTCGTATCCAGAATGCCTGCGTCCGTAAGAATCATAAAAATGAGCCGCCATTAAATTTAACCATCTAAAATCACTAATTTTTTATTTTTTTTGAACTTCATTTCTATGATTTTTAGATCCGTGGAAACGGTTTCCAGATGTTTGGAGTGTCTGAAGAGGAGGTCTCCAGATCTGTGGAAACGGTTTCCAGATGTTTTGGGGAGTCTGAAAAGGAGGTCTCCAGATCTGTGGAAACGGTTTCCAGATGTTTGGAGTGTCTGAAGAGGAGGCCTTCAGATCTGTGGAAACGGTTTCCAGATGTTTGGAGTGTCTGAAGAGGAGGCCTTCAGATCTGTGGAAACGGTTTCCAGATGTTTGGAGTGTCTGAAGAGAAGGTCTCCAGATCTGTGGAAACGGTTTCCAGATGTTTTGGGAGTCTGAGAATGAGGAGGCCTTCAGATCTGTGGAAACGGTTTCCAGATGTTTGGGGAGTCTGAGAAGGAGGAGGCCTTCAGATCTGTGG
>JBIIEI010000016.1:0-69111 GCA_044237915.1 Silvanigrellaceae bacterium
CCATGGAACTTTGATAAAACCCTCCAAAACCTGATGGCTTCACAAACCCCCGTACTACCCATCTTATAACGCTGGGAATAGCGCGTCCAAATGATTTTTCGGGAGCTCACGTCTGCGATACATCGATTTTTTCTTGAAGCTTGAATTCGCTTCACAACTTGTAGCAACAGGATTTTACCCAAGCGCAAAAGAAATTTCCGAAACAATGGGTGTGTTTGAAGCCGTGCGACGAGGACTTGAACTTTCTTATTCGCAAAAAGACATCGCGGTTGTTGTGATTGGAGATGGGCATTGCCCACGCACAGCAACTTATTTTGTTCATATGACGGAATGGATGGTTTACTCGATAGATCCTGCCTTGATACGCGATTGGGAAGTGCTGCTTTCTAAAACTGCGCACCTCGATCGCCTGCGCATGTTACCTCAAATGATTGAAGAATGTGCTCTTGAAGTTGCGGATTTTTCGACTGTCGTTTTGGTATTTGTCCACTCTCATGCGAGTCTTGCTCATTCTTTACAAGCGTTAAGTTTGAACAAGGAAACAAGAGTGCATGCCGTTTCGATGCCTTGTTGCCAAGACGATGACCTTGGAATAGATCCTGATTTTACCATCCATGATCCCGCAATTCTTACTGTTATGCGCGCAATACATGTATATAAAGATATTCATAATTCAATAATTTAATAAGCGGAACGCTTTGCCTGTCATTTTATGCTTCGGTCACCCTGTTGACGTGAGCGCATTCCCTTTTTTGTTTTACTCGTCTTACCATTATCCATGCAGCCAAAAGAGCGATAATTCATTCGACTTGGCCTGTACTAGTGGAGGTGCGCATGGGTTTAAAAGGTTTGCGTCTTTTTCGCTTATCGTTCCTGATTTCCGTTTGCACGTTACTTCCGGCTCTGGGCTTGTCCCAAAAAGTTTTTGCAGAAGAGCAGTCCTTCCCTATCGAATCTCAAGTGGTTCCATTGCATTCTTCCTCCCATGCGTGGGATTTTTCAGACCTTAAGAAAAAGTCAAAGACCTGTACGCCACCCGCAGAATTTCATTTCCAAAGTGACGGCACGCAAGTCCACCTTGAAAATGCCTATTGGTTGATGCGCTTATCAAATCTTGCCTACAATGCGATGCCCGACTCTTCTCAGTTAAAAAATGAAGTCCAATCATTGGGGTTTCCAAAGTACCAATACTTCAATGTGAAAAAAACAGGACTCCAGGGATTTGTTGCAGCAAATGACCAGTTTGTTTTTGTCATTTATCGGGGTTCTCAGGAAGTTGCAGATTGGATCAATAACCTGGATTTCGGTTTGCGAAACGGTCCGAAATATGGGTTTCCGGGCAAAATTCATACAGGTTTTATCAAATCACTCGATTCCGGGTGGGCAAATATCGAAAATATCATTGGAGAATTCAAGGACGCAGATCAAAAGATTTGGGTCAGTGGGCACAGCTTGGGAGCTTCCCTTTCAGTTCTAACTGCGGCGCGTTTAGAAGCTGCTGGAACCTCAGTGGAAGGAGTATATACCTTCGGGCAGCCACGCACAGGTGACGAGGAGTTTGTCGAGTGGTTGAATGCTCAAATGCCGGGGCGCATTTACAGATTTGTAAATGACAATGATGTGGTGCCAAAGCTCCCTCCACCCGCAATTGCTTCTCGGGAATTTTCCGATGCACTGCCGAACCAGATTAGAGGAATTACGGAAGGCGTTGTCAGGAAGCTACGTTATGCCCATGAGGGTCTCTTGATGGCTTTCGACCGCGACCGCATTTTGCATGGTCCTTTGCCAACCGCCGAAAGCGCAGACAAGCCCTATTGGGTTGAATTTAAACGCCGTTCGCAAGGAACAAATCTCATCACTTGGATTTTGAACAACGCAGAATTGGCTTTAGATCATTTTCCAGGCACATACGAGTGTTACCTTCGTGATGCCATGCAGCAGGGAGATGTTGAAAAGATTTTGCCCCACTTGACGAAGTCGGCTTATTAAAGCTGAAATCGTTAAGTTTGAGACTCAACTCTGCGTTCGAAGTGTCGGCTCGAAAGCAAATTAAGAGCGTATGTAATGAGTGTAAATCCTGCGGGCAGGATGTTTCCTTTGCTCACTTGATAGATTCCAGCCGCACCTAACAAAGTAAACATGAGTGTTGTGATGTCGACGGTGCCATCGGTTTTTTTCTCAATTCTTCCATCGAGGGCATCGATAAATTGAGAGATCTGTTCAGACAAAGGAATGTGAAGCGGTCGCGAAATTCTTTTTCGGGCACTCACTTCCCGGTGGGTGACTAAAGGTGACAACTGAAACAACGTTTCCTTCTCACCCATTTTTTCGAGCGTTTTGAAATCGCCTTCATGCTCTAACAAGAGAGTTCCCGTAGTGGCATTGGCCTTCACCTGCTTGAGTTCTTTCTTTTCCGAAAGGGTTTGCCTTACTTTTTCGAAAAAGACGCTATTGCCTTTTTGAGAGGGAATCGAAATTCGGGTTCGACCGACAATGTTGTGTGTGACATAGGCTTCAGGAAGCATCAGTGCGCCTCCTTATCGCGTTGACGGCCTTGGCCCGGTTTTTTACCGGCCTCATATCGAAGATGGCTGCCATTGGGATTCGCTCCTTTTGCTTTTTCTTTTGAGGCAATTTCCGCATCCTCTTCTTGCGAGGCTGCGCCCGCCCTTTCTCCTGATCTCTCGCTGAGCGGCTGAGTAGAAAGCTCAGAGGATGCCGCTTCTTCATTCTCGGCAGCGATGGCTTTTCCATCACCATAACTCGATTCTAAATTTGTTACTTTGTTGCGGAGTTCCGAACGCGCTTCTGCAACAATATCGTCGAATGTTTCGCCGAAGTGCGCAAAAGCTTCGCGGCTTTTTTCAAAGGATGCCATTCCAAACTTTAAAGTGGCCTTTGCAAGTGGGCGCGTTGCCCCTGATAACGTAGGGATAAGTCTTGTGGCCACAAATGCGCCGCCAATGCCGAGTCCAAGACCGATTCCAAAAACTTGATTCTCTCTCATTCCCATTTGACACCTCCAAATGTTACGTTTGTTGAGTTCGACCCTGTCCATTTCGATATTGCTTGATGCCTTCGTTGATGAGGAACGTTAAAGATGCACTTGCTCCGCAAGTTAGCAAATCTTTGGTTCCTAATTTTGTTGTTCCCAGGAGCTTTTGTGTCCATGGAGCAAAGACTGCCAAGCCTTGTAAGAGGGCTCCTGTGACAATTGAAAGAGGAACAAGGCTGCGTCCTTCTGTGCGACTTCCATTAAAAATTGAATTTCTATCGGAGCGGCAGCTTAGGGTGTGCAAAAGTTGTGCACCCGTTAAGCTCGTAAAGGCGATGGTTTCTGCGCGTTTACCGGGGCCACTTTTGCGCAGCTCGTAAGCATAAGTCAGAAGTGGAACACTCGTAAGCACAAGGGATTCTAAAAAGATTCTCGACAAATCTGCGGGGTTCAATATTTTTTCTTGAGCAAAGCGGGGCGCTCTTTGCATGACTTCTTCTTCGGCAGGATCAAGGGCGAGTGCAAGGACTGGAAAGACATCCGACACCAGATTTATCCAAAGAAGTTGCATGGAGTTTAGAGGTTGTCCCATGCCTGTTGACAGTCCAATAAACATCAATAGGAGTTCGCTGGCATTTGTAGTTAGAACAAAACGGATCGACTTGCGAATATTGTCGTATAAATTTCGGCCATGTTTAATGGCGCTCACGAGAGTTTCTAAATTGTCATCTGTTAACACCACATCGGCCACATCTTGGGCTACTTTTGTTCCATGTTCTCCCATAGCAATGCCGATATCTGCTGCCTTTAATGCCGGACCATCATTTACGCCGTCACCTGCCATGGCAACAATAACACCTTCCGCTTGGAGTGCTTGAATGATTTGCAGTTTGTGAGATGGTGTTACGCGTGCAAAAACGTGCGTGCTCTTTATTTTTGTGGTGCGTTCTTCGTCTGTGAAATTTTCAAAATCAGATGCTGCCAGTAATTGCAGTGGAGAACCGTTACTGAGGCCTAGTTCTTCACCCAAACTTTGAGCTGTTGCACACTGATCACCCGTGAGCATCAGGGTACGAATACCCGCACCGTGCAAGGCTTTCATCGTTGCTTTAACTCCCTCCCTTGGAGGGTCATTGAGGCCCGCAAGCCCCAACCAAATGAGGCCCTTTTCTTCGGGACGAATTTCTAGCTCTGATTCGAGGTAAGCAAATCCCAAAACCCTTAAGCCTGACTTCCCTAATTTTTCATTTTGTGCGGCGATGGATTTTCTAAGAGATTTACTTAAAGGAACAATTTGACCTTCAGACAAAATCAAATGGCAACGCGCAAGGACATCCTGGGGACTTCCTTTAACGGCAAGTAACTTCTTGTTGAAGGGGCCCTTGTGAAGAGTGGTCATGAAGAGTCGATTTTCGGAACGATAGCCCACTTCCTGAAGTGGAAATTGCTCCCGAAATTCGTTCGTATCCATGCCCAACTGAAGTGCCAAACGCACCAGTGCAGCTTCTGTAGCAGAGCCATCGAGCATCCATTGACCGGATTCCCAAGTGACTTTTGTTTCGTTACATAGAACTGAAATCTGTGCTAGTTTAAGTAAATCATCCCGGTGATTTTTAGACAGGGCGCCAAATTCTTCTGTAAAATGATGACCACTCACTGGAATAACTTTGCTTGGAAGAGCAATGCAAGAAACGGCCATTTTGTTGAGGGTGAGCGTTCCTGTTTTATCGAGGCAGATGGTATTGACAGCGCCCAGGGCCTCAACCGCACCCAGATGGCGCACTAAAACGTTGAGGCCCCGCATGTTTCGGACACCCAGTGCGAGCATCGTGGTTGCCAACGTGGGCAATCCTTCGGGAATTGCTGCCACAGCCAACGAAAGGGAAGTTTTAACCATGGGAAGGGGTTTATATCCGCGTAACAACCCCTGTAAAAACACGCCCCCACACGCTAAACTTGCAATATAAACAAGTTGTGTTCCCAACACACGTAATTGCCCTTCGAGTGGGATTTCTGGTTTTTGGGTGGTCGAGAGTAAGGCCTGAACCTTGCCAAGTTCAGTTCTGTGGCTTGTTGCCACCACGATGGCCAGTGCATTTCCGCCTGTGACAAAGGTGCCGCGATAGACCATATTGGTGCGGTCTGCGAGCAGCGTTTCTAGGGCGAGTGGCGAAAGAGTTTTAGCAACGGGCATGCTTTCGCCCGTGAGTGCAGACTCGTCTATGGTGAGTTGGTTGACGCCAATCAGGCGAGCATCAGCAGGAATGTAACAGCCGGGTCGCAGGATGAGAAGATCTCCAACAACCACTTCCCTTTCGGGAACGGAGTGTACTTTTCCACTTCGAAATAATGAAACAGAATGCTCAACATCACCGCTGAGGCTTGCGATGGTTTTCTCGGCATTCTCTTCGGTAATACTGCCAATCAATGCATTGAGTAATACCGTACCGAGGACAACAGCGCCTTCTGCCATGCCGCCCGTTGCCGCCGAAAGCAATGCAGTTCCGGTCAAAAGACCCGCAGGTAGATTCTGAAACTGCTCCAAAAAAATCTTTGCCCTTGAGCGCCTCTGCGTTTTTTGAAACACATTTGCACCGTTCTTTTTAAGGCGCTCCAAGGCAATTTTCGTACTTAAACCGTCGGTGCGTGACGTTTCAAGTTGCTGGATAATGTCCTCTTCATTTTGGACGTGCCAAGAATGCACCTCACTGGGAGGTAACAGCTCAAACCTCTGATCTGCTGCTAAAGACCGAAAAGTCTGATGCTGAGAAGCTGAAACTTTGCTCAACTTAACCAATTCAGGCAATGCAATTTTTAAAGAATTCAAAAGCGCTATACTTGAAAGTAAAGTGCTGTGGCGAACAAGCAAATTGCCAGTAAGGATATTTCCAGTTGCTGAGTGCACACCTTCCCAGCATTCGACTTCATTTTCAATGAGAAACAAGAGAGGTGAATTGCGATGCAGTTCATGCATGTGGAAACGGGTTCGTCCCGCAATTTTATCATGAACAATGGTGACAAAAGTTGACCAAGACTGCTGCTGGTTAAAAGCAGAGCGTGCAAGGGAGTGCGTTGATTTCTGTAAAAAAGCACTGGAATCAGGATGAGAATGCAAACGGTTTTGATCTTTTGCCAGCATAAGTTTCTCTTTCAGATAGTTCGACACTCTTCTGAGAAAAAAAACCATACCATTCTAAATAATCTGTCAAAAACGTTTGTCTGCCTTCTAGCAATCATTTCTCTTCGGTAATGTGCGGCAATTATGGTCCCGTTTGGTAGGTAAGACCAATGCCTACAATATTTGCAGCGACGGTATATTTGCCGCCATTGATAGCGGGACTTTCTTCAGTTTGGCGTTGGGTACGGATGGGGTTTAATTGACGTTGTTTCGCTGTTCCGGGGTCTACGACAATAGATTTTTCGAAAAGATGAGCGTACACAGCATGAGCAGACCAAGGCCCCAATGCGGTTTCGAATCCAGCAGAGGCAATGTATTTATCCCAATCCAGAGCGGCAACGGAAATATAATCGACGGGGATAGCGCTTTTCTCATAGACAATTCCGGCTCTCAAGGTTTTAAGCCAGCCCCAAGCATCAATAAAATACTCACCTCCCATTCTAATCGACCATGCATCAACAAAATTTCTATCGATGTTCACATCTTGAATTGGAAAATTATGAGGAGACAACGAAACACCCTGAAATTCGACTCCTTGGGGCTTAATATCGATGGAACGGTGTTGGCTCCAGGCCTCATAGACATAAGCAACTTCAGTTTTAAATTGAGGTTGTGACCATTCAATGCCCGTTTGCAATATCCAAGGAAGTTTAAATTTGATGCGTGCCTTGCTCCCCGATAGCTTTGCGTTTTCAAACAGGGGGGAGGAAGGTTTATCGAGCTTCTGTTGTGCGGGTGCATTGATAAGTGTTGCGAATTGATAAGAAGCGCCCACCTTAATGTCTTCGATGGGTTTAACGATAACACCCAAGTTTCCCGTTGGAGCTACAATGGGTTTGGCTTCAAGATTTACGATGGCATCCCATTCAGGATTTTCGGGAGCGCAGTTTTCGGGAATGCACGAAGACAACGCCATTTTTGAGCGAAAAGTACCCGCTAAAATCTGAACGCCGAAACCCACTGCGACTCTTTCAGAAACCGGCGCGGCGGCCCAAGCGCCTAAATAAACAAGCTTTGATCCTTCTGTCGAGAGGAGTGAGTAACGCTGAGGAGAAGGATCGCCATTTGAAGTCAGTGGGTAACTCGTCAAGGGCGCGTACGGCGCATACATTCCCAAAGCAAAAGTGCTTTCGACCCCCAACAAGGGGGCCTTTAATACTGCTGCGAGAGTGGGAATGGGCATCACACCTGAAGTGCTCTGGACAGTTTGGGCATCTTGTTGAAGGAGCACGCCCGTGGGTTCGAGGGTATTGGGATCGCGCTGCTGGGTTTGTGTGCGCCGTGTATAACTTCCCTGAAAATTATAAAGAACGGAATCTGCATATGCGCCAGGGTGAGCAAATGCAAATCCAGCAGGATTGTAGCTCATGGCCTGTGGATCATCGGCTCCAGCCACAAAGGCTCCCCCTCGACCCAATCCCCGCACACCTCGCTCAGAAAGAAACATTCCAGCACCTTGGGCAGGTGAATGGACAACAAAACAAAGGAGCAAGAACGGCAGGCGATTAAAGAAACGGCTTTGGAATGTTCTCATCGTGAGGTTTTGTCCTGAATAATGCGATAGATCTGTTCCATGCCGCGCTTATCGCTAATGAGAAGTTCGCTCACGGTTGCAATGGCTTGTTTGTAGTCTTGTGAAGTTAAAGGCGCCAATGTGACCGAGGAGTCGACTCTGTTCACATCCAAGAACGCATTGCGGATGATTTCAAAGGGTGTTTCAGACTGAGCCGATGGGCCTGGAAGCTGTGTCACGGCATTTCTCGCCACCTTTTCTAAAGCTCGATAAGGATCGAGTTCTTTATCATTGGCATAGGTCTCGAAGAGTTTTACAAAAGTATTTGAAATGGTGTCTGGGCTGCGTCCACTTTTGTCTGTTTCTTGTGCGGCCTGAGAGATCGAACTTGTGAGCGCGACAACGGTGGGTTTATCTTTAAAAACTTGCATGAGGTCTGCCACAGAAGTTAACAGGTCATGAAAGCTTGTTTCGGTGCCGGATTGTTCATTGCCCACATGCTGCAGAAAATTTTCAATCTCGGTGCGTGTATCGTTTCGAGCGATGATATTTTCAGTAAATTCCATTGAAAGTGCGACAAGGGGCTTTGCAAGAAGCTTATGGAATTCATCCACTATGGCTTCACGAATGGCATTGCAGTAGCCCTGCTGATTTACGCTAGGGCAGCGGGTTTCCGTTTCGTCTTTTAAAAATGAAATTCCGAGTTTGAAAAGTGCAAGGGCGCTTCGATTCTCGAATTGGAATGTTCCTTTCGATTCATCGATTTTCAAAAAGTGCGCGTCCAGAAAGCTCGTGACCTTCTTCAGAGACTGGCGCCGCTGTGGGATGTTTGCAAATCCACTGCTGACGTCAAACCTATTCCAAAAGCTCATGATGGATTCGTAGGCGAGATCCGAACCTGTCAGCTTCTTTGTTGCCTTTGATTCCGCATTGAGGATCCTAGTTTTTTCGCCTTTGCGATCTAACATATTCAATTCAGTGGCAACAGAAGGGTCAACTAAAAATCGAAAAAGCGATGCAGCAACTTCGATTCCATCGCGCTTGCGGCCTGGAAATGCTTGCGACGAAATTTGAATGGATTTAAGTGCGCTCGTAAAATCATGCAAGGTTTGAATAAGGTTTTCATCCAAAAGTCGAACCATAAAGGGTTCTAAAAGCGAGAGTCCTGTTTCAGCGCAGAAGCGAGGGTTGGTGATATAATCACCCTTCTTTTCGCATTCTTTTCCGTGCAGCGGGGTTGCCCAGTGGCGATGCAAGACTTCAACAAGGTCTAAGAAGAGGGGCTCTTTACCATGGGCATAAAAAGCTTCGATTGTAGGGCTAATGCTGTCGTAGTAGCCCTCGTACTCCCAGTGAAAAGACGTTTGCGGGTTTCTGCCTCGAAGAGTGTCTTCCCAGGTGGCGCAAATATTTTCACCCGTTCGAGGATCTTTAGGGCAGACCGCCGAAGGCGTTGCGTCGATGAGATCTCTCAAAAATTCGTTTGTTTGTGCATTTAATGTATCGAAATAAGGATCGAGATCTGCAGGTTTAGAGCCATTTCGGAAGTAAAAAGGAGATTCAGCTCCGAAAAAGACAAACCGATTGACGGCATAAACCGAAGGGCTGTTCCCAAATCCTTTGATTCCACTGGAGGCCTCGAAAAGCTTGTCTTTAGAAAGGCCCAAATACTTTTCTAGGAATTCAGACATTTTATTGAGAATAGGGTCTTTGGCCCCAGACTCTGCTTTTCCAATGATTGAGCGCGTATAATAAGTGGAAAGGTTTTCAATCTCAAAAAATTCACAGCGATCAAAACCGTTTCCAAAAGGCGGATATGTTACTTTTTCGAACCCAAATCCCCCAGGACGTTTTACGTGAATTTTCGCACCTTTTTTATTACAAGTTTTAACATTGTTGGTGTCGTGAACCATCTGCAAAAGTTTGTGAAAGGCGCTGCGATTATCGGGGGAATCGGAGGGAATGCCCGGAGTGCGAATGACAGGAATAAAGGGGGCTTTAAAGGATTGAGCATCGACATTGATGAGCCTCGAAGCGTCGTTTGCGCTATCAAAAGAACTCACTGTCAAGGGATTGTAAGTCACACGATCTTTAAAGAGCAATTGATTGCGACCCTGCTGTGTGTAGTTCAAGACGCGGGCGTCAGAAAACGACAGCATAAAATCTTCAAGCAGAGTTCGACCTGTTGCTTTTGAGTCCATTTCCTGGGCGACGTTCCCAAAAGCCACAGAAAGCTCGCGCCAAAAAAAATCATAATTGGGAAGCTTTTTATCGCCATAAACCGCGTCAAGATCTGTGAAGGCACTGCGCATTTGAGTGACGAGTTTGGCAACGACGGGCTCGTGCTCACTGATGAGTTTTTGCATCAATTCTAAATAATCAGCTCGCTCGGGAGTGCCGAGGAAGGTTCCCACAAAATACAAGAGGTCTGCGGCAGGAGACTGGGTGGTGTCTACTTTTTGAACTGGAATAACTTTTGATCCAGGGCCGTCTAAAGAAACAGGAGTTGCGCCTTCAATGCGATCTCCCAGAAAGACCGTAGCGCCTTGAACGGTGTCTAATAATAATGAAGGGCCATAGCTTTTGACGTCGAGGGTGCTCAGCAAATGCTTCAATGCGAAGTTGAGCACGGTTTCATCGAGCGCAACGTATTCAAAAAGAGGAACTTCATTTAAACCTAAACGCTTGCCTGTGGAATCAGCATTGACTGCCTTGCTGTCCTCGCGTGTTACGAACGGAGTGAGAAAGAGTCCATTTGCTTCTAGGGCCCCATGCTCATCGACATCAGCTAATCCATCATTATTGTTGTCACGAAAGGGTGAAGGAACGGTTCCAGGTTGACCTGGAATATTACCTTTAGGAATCGCGGTTCCGCGGTCATCTCGCAATGCGACAAAATGAGGAGAAGATTTTGTGCTTAAACGAAAGTCATTTTTTTGAGTTAAGAGAAAGTCTGTTGCAATTTGAAAAGGTGAACGTGAGTTTTTGCCCGGCGTTCCTGTCACCAGATAAGTTCCCATCTGTTGCATACTATTTAGAGGAACTGTTTGCCTTGCCAATTCGCCACTTGAAAGCTCTATAAACTGATGTAGGTAGGGCTTCTCGGAAACATTTTGACGCACATGCAGCAGGCTTGACGTGAGTTCGCGTAACCTTGGATACGCAAAAAGTGGACGCAAAGAAGCGAGTGATTTATCGAAAGGTTGGTATCCTTGTCGGCCCCAGACGCGGGAAAGTGTATCTGTTAAATCGGGCTTCTCGGAGAGATTTTCGAAGAGTGTGCCCAGGGTTTTTGTGGAGTGAACCAAGGAAAGACCCGTATCACTTTGTTGATTCCAGTTTAAAAGTGAATTCTTGAAGAAGATTTCGACGCCTTCGCGGAGTGGAATTTCCTTACCGACGAGATCAGAAGTTTTACCCGAGAGTAAAAAATCGATTGCTTGGATGAGTTTAGGCCGGTGCCGCGCTAAAGATTCGAGCTTTGCAATTCCTAAATTTCGAATGCGCAAAGCTTCAGGATCGGGAAGTGAGGGCAGAAGAGTGACATTTACTACATCTGCGAATTCAGTTTTATCTTGTGGGTGACAAATATTTCGGTAGGAAAGTCCACTGACATCTTCAGAGAGTGCAGAGGCTCCTAATCGATCGCACAAAACGGAATAGACTTTCGCACCTAATGTCACTTCTTGTGAACGAGCGGACTTGTCAACGCTACGATCGCTACAGGAAAGAATATTCATTATCGAAACAAGAGACACACCGAGAACTGAAAGGGAACATTTGTTCAGGTTTCTAATCGGCATAGCGGCAATACCCATGGTGTGGGATTAAAATGTAAGGTCTCGCAAAAAGCCATGAATTTGATTTTGGGAAAGACTCACCACTAAATCCTTTCCTTTTCTCATGTTCACGGCCATAAAAAATGCGGACACTTCAGACGACTTGGTATATAAACTCTCCTACAAGGTTCGTCTACTGTGAATTCAGTTCTTCGGTTTAGAAATTTTCTAAGAAACGATGTAAGAATCATTGACCCTTTGCTGTTGGCCAGATATTCAAAATCTGATTAGATGTTGAATAGAAATTTTGCAGGCGCCTTAGACGTGCATTTTGCGAACAAGAATCAATTGATGGGTCCATTTGGATGGCCATAGGAGTGCGTTATGAGTATCGAAAAACGCAGCGTGACTGCTGCAGAGCTTCAAAGAGCAGTCGCAGATCTTCAAGAGACTCGACCCGCTCGGGGACTTTTTAAAGTTGCTTATTTAACAGTGGCAATTGGTATTTTTTTTAGTCTTGCAATGTCAACCGAGTCAACTCTGCTTTTTGTCGTTTTTTCGATTATTACATCCTTTCTTTTTGCTGCTTATACGTTCCTTACTCACGATGCAATTCACACTACTCTTACGGGCATAAAGTGGTTCGATGAAGTATGGCCCCGGCTTGTCGCTATTCCTCTCGTTTGGTCGCATGGTCTCTACTCCGAATTGCATAAAATTCATCACAAAATGAATGGAACAGATGCTCAAGATCCCGAGCGTTGCCAGTGGACTGCTGCTGAGTACGAAGCAGCAACACCGCTGAAAAAGTGGTACTACAGAAATCAAATCTGGCTCAATATTTTCGTGTTTGGCGGATGGGGTATGCTGATTAAAACAGTGGCCCAGGGCATTAAATTTTCAAAGCGCTCCCGCGCAGTTAAACGTCAGCTCATCATTGATACTGTTCTCCTTGTGGTGGGAAATGCCGCAATTATTATTGCTTGTTTGCAGATGGGAGTTGCAGGACGCTACTTTATTTTTTGGCTCTTTTTTCTTGAAAGAATTGTGGGAGCCATCAATCAGTTTCGTACGCACATTGAGCACTATGGGCTTTGGGGGCACCGCAGGAACTATTTCGAAACTCAGATTTTTGCTTCTCGTAACATCAAAACAAGTGCTTTCGGCAGCTGGTTCTTTAATGGTCTGAATTTCCATTCTATGCATCATGCCTTTGCGCGCATTCCTTTTTACAATCTTAAAGAGGCGCACTATCGAATCATGGAGCTTTGTAAAGAGTCCGATGGGCCCATGGTTGAGGAAGAAGGCTACGTCAAAAGTATGCTCCGGGCGATGTCAGAGCCCAGAGTGATTGCTGCAAAAGTGGGTGAAAAGAAAGTGGTTGCTGCTCCCGACGTGCAACCTGTAGGAAACTTTGCAACCGCAAAATGATTCGAAATGTCCTTTGACAAAGCTCATGAGCATGCGCAGTATCTCTCAGCCAGAAATTGATTGTTTACCCTCCTGGTCTTGTGGGCCGGTGAGGGTTTTTTTATTTTGAATTGAATTCAACAAAGGTTTATATGAGAAAGTTAACCGTTTCCTTGTTTCTGTTGAGTGTAAGTTTGGGTGCGAGAGTCGGATTTGCAGAGTACGCTGCCTATAAACCGAGTACGTTTGCAAAAGACAAATCTGTAGTAATCGTGAATTGGAACTCTGAAGAGGGTCAAAAAAGACTTTTTCGTTCCACTTTTAAAAATGATTTTTTGCAACTCGCGCATGTCTATGAAGCCCAAGAGAATCCACTTTACTGTGGAGTGGCCTCTTCGGTCATGGTTCTCAATGCCATGCGACTGCCTAAAGGTAACGTACCTAGTCAAAAAGCGCAGGAAGTGAATCTGCCCAAAGTGTGGGGCTCGAAACAGCTTCCGTTTCATATGTACACACAAGATACATTTTTTAATGAAGAGACCGAGAAAGTAAAACCTCGTAAGGTGATTGAACTTAAAAATGTCACCCCAGAAACTGAAAATGATGGCAAGAATTTTGACCCTGGCTTTGCTCTTGCCGAACTCAAAGGAGTGTTGGAATCCTATAAACTCAACGTTGAGATCAATCATGCTGACGCAGAGGTCGAAAAGGGAACACAAAACTTTCGAGAGAAGCTTAAAAGTGCGCTCAAAGATCAGAGTCATTTTGTGATTGTAAACTTTAAAGGAGCAACTTACGGCGCTCCAACCGGCGGGCATATTTCTCCGCTTGGTGCCTATGATGCGGAGTCCGATTCCGTTTTAGTTTTAGACGTGGCTGGGTATTTAAATCCCTGGCATTGGGTTCCGGTTCAAGAGCTTTACAGTGCCATGCACACCCTCGATGGAAAAAAGCACCGTGGCTTTTTAGTCGTTTCCGAGAATGAAAAACAAGTGAAGTAACAGTTCCGTATTCTGGTTTGGGAGGGATGCATGACAACGAAACGCCCTAAGCCTCAAAAGCTCGAATGGAGTGGAGGTATTCTCGGAGATAAATCATTGGGGGACGTGGAAAAGGTTCCACTGAAAGGGCAGCAAAAAAGTCCATCTCCATCTCCTGCGTCTTCGCAAGCCTCGCTTGGCTCGGACCCTACGCGCCCTTTGAAGGGGCCTGTTCGGCTCAGGCGTGAAACAAAGGGAAGGGCAGGCAAAACCGTTGTGGTGTTATTTGAATTTGGCGATCCTCTTGCGCGCAGCGAAGAGCGTTTGAAAGATTTGTGCACCGATCTCAAAAATCGGTTTGCATGTGGTGGAACGGTCGAAGAAGGCACGCTGCTTCTGCAAACTCAGGATGTCGAAAAAGTTTTAAAAGTTTTAGCTGCCATGGGATTTGTGCCGAAAAAATCGGGTGGCTGAGTGCTTCATTCCGCCCAAAATGCCTGCGTTTGTGGGACAAGAATTAGTGATGGGCCACAGGTTTAATAAATGTAGAGTTTGCTCTCACAAAACAAATCTCTTCGTTGTCGCCTATGCTGACTTTAAGCCACGGTTTGTTACGTTCATCCCCCATGGTCGCAAATCCAGCAGGTGAGATGTTTGCAAGCAGGTGTGTGCCTTTTACAAAGCGATCCACAATATTCCAGGTCCAAACGTTCATGCGTGGATAAATTGCGTGGGGCGCAAACCAATCCGTAGGAAAATCTTCATGCAATCGGCAGTTCAAACCCCTTGGATCCCGATCGACGACGACCCAGTTTGTATGGGATGTTCGTGTGTAGTCCCCATACTGGTTGGGGCGCGGTAGATCTTGGGCGGAAATGGTGAACGAGAGTGACGCAAGTGCGAGGGAAGTCGTAAGGATCAGTTTCATAAGAGACTCCTCTGTAAAAACAGCTCACAATATGAGCCTCTCCATCGCTAGAAGAGCCCGTGGCTGGTGTCAATATTGAGGACGCCTTGTGGCACGACATTGAGTGATGAGTGAAGACACGCGGAATTCATTTTTTTGAAATTGCCAGACAAGCGCGACACTGGCCCTGGAATTGGAGGATGACTTCTTGTGCAAGAAATCCTTCTCTGAGTTGAGCACGTTGCATAAGGGGATCAAGAAGGCTTTGCTCGATATGAATTTCTGTCGTTTCGCCGCAGTTTTTACAGAGCAAAATAGCCGGCGCATCGTGAGGTGAATGTCTATCATGACATTTTACATAATCGCCACTTGGATAGACCTGATGAATAAGACCTAACTTCTGTAAAATTTCGAGAATTCTATACACGGAAACGGGATCGATGGCGTCGCCTTCGGCACTCGATTCTGTCAATTTTTCATGCAGGAGTCTGGGAGAAAGAGGCTTTTGACTGCTGCTCAAACATTCGACGACGGCAAGCCTTGCGCGGGTAATTCTCATGCCAGCATTTTTTAAAGCCGCGATACAATGCTCTTGGAAAGTGCAATTATGTTTTGAATGCTCGCAAGTGGGGGCTTGGGTCATGTGCTTCCTGCGCTTTAGGAAAAGGCCGAATGAGGCTTCAAGAAAGGTATTGCTCAGTTGCAAACATTTTGCAATAAGTTAAAGTCCCCTCTTGAGTGAGGCAAGGCGTACATCCGGCGAAGCAGGTGACAGATGACAGGAAAAGATTTTGCGGTAGAAATCCGAAATCTCAAATTTGGATATGATCCGAGTGCGGTCGTTCTTGATATTCCTGAATTTCTTTTGAGCAGAAGCGAAAGGATCTTCCTGTATGGACCGAGTGGGAGCGGAAAAACCACTCTGCTTGGAATTCTCGCAGGAATTTTAGACGTCCACCAGGGAAGCGTGAAGCTTCTCGACTTTGAGTTTGTGGGAGCCAAGGGGTCTGCACGCGATGCATTTCGCGCAACCCACATGGGCTATATTTTTCAGATGTTTAATCTCATACCCTATTTAAATGTTCGAGATAATATTGAGCTCCCCTGTAAAATGAATGCAAAAAAACGCGCACGCATTCAGGGCGCATCCCTTTCCGAAAGCGTGACTCAGCTTGCAGAAGGCTTGGGAATAACCCCGTTTTTGGGTCGCAACGTTCAAGATTTAAGCGTGGGCCAGCAACAGCGCGTTGCCGCAGCAAGGGCGTTGCTCGGGCGCCCCGAAATCCTCATCGCAGATGAACCCACTTCAGCGCTCGATTTTGATCATCGAGAACAATTTTTGAAACTCCTTTTCCAGCAGTGTCAAGCAGTAGGCACTTCGCTTATCTTTGTAAGTCATGATCGTTCTTTAATGCCCCTCTTTGAAAGATGCGTAGCGTTGCCCGAAATTAATAAGGTGGGGAGGTAGAACCATGCTCATACTCAGTCTTGCCGCCAAATCTTTACGGAACAGACTTTTTGCGACTGTGCTCACCGTGGTGTCGATTGCATTGAGTGTTGCACTTCTGCTGGGAGTCGAGCGCGTTCGCCTTGGTGCACGCGAAAGTTTTTACAACACCATTAGCAAAACAGATTTGGTGGTGGGTGCGCGGGGCGGAACGGTGCAGTTGTTACTTTACACCGTTTTTCACATGGGAAGTGCCACCAATAATATCTCATGGGCGTCTTACGAAAAACTGAGCAATCATCCTGCAGTAAAATGGACAATTCCTGTTTCCTTAGGTGACAGTCACCAAGGTTTTCGTGTTGTGGCGACCAACGAAAATTTTTACAAGTTTTATCATTTTCGACAAGACAAAGGCATTGAATTTGTCGAGGGCAAACCTTCAGATGGAATTTTTGATGTCATTCTCGGCTCAGAAGTTGCAGAACGACTGGGTTATAAAATGGGCCAGAGTGTGGCGCTCACGCACGGGGTAACAGAAGGTCGTGGCATTTTAAATCACGACGACAAACCCTTTGCTGTGACAGGCATTCTCAAAAGAACGTCAACGCCTCTCGACAGAGCGCTTTTTATTACCCTCGAAGGGATGGAAGCCATTCATATCGATTGGAAGGATGGCACGCCTCCTGCCACTGGAAAAGGGGTGGAGGCAAATTCGCTTTCTAAAGAAAAGCTTCCCATCGGACAAATCACTTCGTTTCTTTTAGGGACAAAAAATAGGATCGATACCCTTCGGCTGCAACGTGAAATCAACACCTTTGAAGACGAACCCATGATGGCCATTGTTCCAGGTGTTACCTTAAGCGAGCTGTGGAATACCATTGGCTATGTGGAGGAAGGCTTAAAAATTGTGACCTTTTGTGTGGTGCTGGTTGGATTTTTAGGGATGCTCATTTCCATCTACAATTCATTGAGTGGGCGTCGCCGAGAGATGGCCATTTTAAGATCTTTAGGTGCGGGGCCCTGGGCTCTTACGGGGTTACTTGTTTTTGAATCTGCATTGCTCAGTGCTGCCGGGATTCTCAGCGGAACTGCACTTGTTTACATGCTTCTTTTTGTCCTCAGGCCCTGGGTCGAGCGAGAGTTTGGGTTCTATTTGCCTATTCAGATGTTGTCTGTTCAAGAAATTCTATATTTGACATTGATTCTCTGTGCGGGCTTCGTTATAGGGCTCCTTCCTGCTTGGAAAGCCTATCGCAATGCGTTGGTAGACGGCCTGACAGTTCGACTTTAACTCCCTTCGAAAAGGTGAAAGATTTCCAGCCATGGCACCAGTATTTTTAAAACGCACCTTAATGACATGTGCACTGTTTCTATCAGGACGCGCAAACGCCGAGGCTACGAAATTAAAAGTTGTCTACTCGACATCCTTTCTTTCGAACATCGCTTCTGAAGTCACTTGCGGAAAAAGTTTCGCCGACGAAACAACGCTTATTTCTTCGGAAGTGGATCCGCACACCTTTTCACTCAAGCCCTCAGACAGAGCAAAAATTGCAGAAGCAGATTTGGTGTTCTTTATCGGAGAGGGCTTTGAAACGTGGATGAGCCGCTTAAAGGCTGGAAAAAATAAAACCTATATAGAGGTGAGCCAGGGGCTTTCGCTTCATAAAATAACGAAACAGGCTCATCATCATGGTCATCAGCATCAAGAGGCTGGCCATTCCAAAGACTGGGATGTTGATGTTCACGTTTGGCATTCACCCCTTTTGGTGAAGGAAGTGGCGCGCAAGATGGCAACTTCTTTCAAAGAGCGCCTTCCTCATGAAGGCCATTTCATCGACAGTTGCCTTGAAAAATTTCAGGGCAAAGTTTCGGCTGAAGTTGAGGCGCTTAAAAAGTACGCGGCGCAGATCGACGAAAAGAAGCGTGTGATTGCGACGAATCACGATGCTTTGGGCTATTTTGCAGAGGCGTTTGGCATCAAAATAGAAAGTATTTTAAGTACTTCGACCGAGGCTTCACCAACACCCCTCCAGATCAAAACCGTTTTGCGCCATATTAAAGAAAAGGGCATCAAGGCGATCTTTCTCGAAAGCACAGCGGATGACAAAATTGTTAAAAGCGTCGCGAAAGAAGGTCAAATTCAGGTTGGGGGCCAGCTCTATACCGATGGACTCGGTCCCAAGGGCTCAGGCGCAGAAACGACACTGACCATGTGGCGAAAGAATATGGAAACTATTATTGAGGCATTAAAAAAGTAACATGTATTTGACGTGGGAAAATCTAGTTTCGGGGTATCAAAGAAACGATCCCTTGCATGTCCCCTTTTCAGGAGAAATCCGCACACCTGGAATTTATGCCATTCTCGGTCCCAATGGTTGTGGAAAATCGACTTTAATGAAGTCATGGCTTGGTCTGATGAAGCCATTGCAAGGCAATGTCACATTAAATGATTCCCCTGTTCAGGGCGCCCAGCATATGGCTCAGGGCATTGGTTACGTTCCTCAATTTCACAAAGTCAATCGTTACTTTCACATCACTGTGCAGGATTTTGTGAAACAGGGCTTTGGTCCTCAACATAAAAACACACCTGAAACCCAGGCCCGCATTGAACAACTTCTTGTGCAATGGCAACTCGATGGGTACGCGCAACGTTCCTTTCACGATTTGAGCATGGGCCAAAAAACACGTGCCATGGTTGCACGCACTATCGTAACACCGCCGAAGCTTCTCTTTTTGGATGAGCCTCTTGCAAGCCTTGATCGGTGCTGTCAATGGACGTTGATGAAAACGCTTCAAAATTTAACGCTTGAAAAGAATGTGTGTGTGTTCATGATTGAGCATCACCTCGAAAACTTCGAAGAGATGATCGCGGGAAAAGTGGTTTTTGAACGCACCCACGACCGTGCTCTTTGCACAGTTCAGTGCAATTTTTAATATCTGTGGAAGAAGAGTCGCTGAAATGGAAGTTTGGAGCAGTCTATTTGAGTTTGAGTTTGCTAGAATCGCGTTTGTTTGCACGATTCTTGTGAGTCTCATCTGTGGGCTATTGAGTCCTATCATCGTGCTCAAGGAGCGTTCCTATATTGGAGATACGCTTGCTCATCTGGTGTTTCCTGGAATTGTTTTAGGATATTTTCTTTCGAATTGGTTTTCGCTTCCGCTCTGGATTTGTCTTTTTTCAGGCGCTGCGTTTTCAGGTTTTGTGGGTCAATTGGTGTCTGAGTTTTTTCGAAAAACCCTCAAGGCACCGCAAGATGCCGCCTCTGTTGTAACCCTGTCGGGTTTTTTTGCAATTGGTGTGGTGGTGGTTTCGAGACTCAAAGGTACGCGCATCGACATGGATCGTATTTTATTTGGGGATGTGCTGACCCTTGGATGGGACGACGCCCTGATTCTTGGGGTTGTCTTGTTACTTTCCTGTGTGGGCGTCATCGGTTTTCGAAAGCATTGGGATGCTTGGATTTCCGATCCCGAATTTGCAGAAATCGCCGGATTTCGAATTCGATTGGTGGAGCGTTTATTTCCGGTCCTCATCACTTCCATCGTGCTCGCGGGGATGTTTACAGTGGGCGGGCTCATGATCTCAGCCCTGCTCGTCCTTCCTTCGGTTTTATTCATGCCTGGCACGGTTGTGGCGTTGCCTGTGGTGCTGGCGAGCCTTGTTGCAGGACTTGGGGGCTTCGTTCTTGGATTCGAACTCGATTGGCCCGTAGGCCCGTGCATCGTTGTCGCAGGGTTGATCCTTGTCCTTTGCAAAGCCCTCGTGATAAAGGCAAAGCGGTAAGCCCGTTTTGACTGTTCCTAGGGAGAAGTGCCGCACCATGACAGATGCCGTTTTCGACATGAAGAAAAAAAAGTTCCTTGAGCAACGTGAGCAAAATAATCTTGCCGATCATTATCATAAAACGCACTCGGTCGAAGATGTTTTAAAGCTCCCCGAGGGGACAACCGGAATTCAGCTTGCTGCGCGTGTCGTTGGAATGCGGACCATGGGAAAAATCCTGTTCGCACATCTTTACGATTTCACCGGAAAAATCCAAATTTGCGTGCGTAAGACAGAAGAGTCTCC
Source organism: Silvanigrellaceae bacterium (assembly GCA_044237915.1). GTDB lineage: Bacteria > Bdellovibrionota_B > Oligoflexia > Silvanigrellales > Silvanigrellaceae > JBIIEI01. Next base: position 20,279 of record JBIIEI010000016.1, read on the forward strand.
CGAAGTATTTCAGCGCTTTACCGAGCACGTTGCCGTTGGCGACTTCATTGGATGTAAGGGTGAGCTGTTTGTTACGAAAACCGGCGAACTCACCTTGAGGGTGGAGTCCTTTCAGCTCTTAAACAAATGTCTTCGCACACTCCCCGAGAAGTTTCACGGACTCGAAGATGTTGAAGCGTGTTACCGTCAACGTTATCTTGATATCATAGCGAACCCTGAAAGCCGGGACGTCTTTAAGAAACGTTTTTCTACAGTCAAAAGCTTGCGTCGATTTTTAGAAGACAGTGGCTTTTTAGAAGTTGAAACCCCTGTGCTGCAAACGCTTGCCTCAGGTGCTTTGGCAAAGCCCTTTGTTACGCACCATAATGCTCTTGGTATTGAATGTACGCTCCGCATTGCACCCGAAACCTATCTTAAAAGACTTATTGGTGCCGGGATGGATAAAGTCTTTGAATTTTCGCGATGCTTTCGTAACGAAGGCATTTCGGCGGTTCACTTGCAAGATTTTACCATGTTGGAATTTTATGCGGCTTACTGGAATGCCGATATCATGAGAGGCTATGTGGCTTCCATGTTGCGTGACCTCATTCAAAATGTCTTTGGGGAAACCAAGGCTGTTGTGCAAGGGCACGAAGTTGATTTTTCGGGTGATTGGCCCGTGCACGATTTTAGTGAACTTATTTTACGTGACTGTGGCATCGACATTCGGCTGCACGATACCAAAGAGTCTTTGCTCGCTGTTCTGAAGGAAAAAGGCATTCGTATTGAGGATGCACTGTCACTCGGGTGGGCCAATCTCGTCGACAGTCTCTACAAAAAGGTTTCCAGACCTCAACTGATTCAGCCGTGTTTCGTTGTGAAGTATCCTGCAGAAATGGCACCCCTCGCACGTCGCAATGCCCAAGATCCCCGGTACGTCGATCTGTTTCAATGTGTTGTGGTGGGTGTTGAGCTTGTTAAAGCATACTCCGAACTTGTGGATGCTCTCGATCAGCGTGAGCGATTTGAAGAGCAGATGCAGGCGCGTGCTGAGGGCGATGAAGAAACCATGCCCCTCGATGAAGATTACTTAACAGCGATGGAGCATGGCTTTCCCCCCATCTCTGGAGTGGGTGTCGGAATCGATCGGCTGGTGATGATTTTGTGCGGCTGCGAGAATATTAAAGACACTGTGCTCTTTCCGTTGATGCGCCCGGTTTTGGGCGCAGACAAAAAGGAAGACGTGAAAGAACCTCAATCAATCGGGTGATGACACATGTCAGATGGCAAGCGTCTGTTTGTTTTTGATGGCATGGCACTTTTGTTTCGTTCTTTTTATGCCATGAGTCGGCTCAACCTCACATCGCCCGATGGAGTTCCCATTGGTGCGGTGTTTGGATTTCTGAAAATTCTTGTCAAGCTCATGAAGGAACAAAAGCCTTCCCACCTTGCTGTGACCTGGGACAGAATCGAGCCTACATTTCGACATGAAAAGTATAAAGAATACAAGGCTAACCGTTCTGAAACTCCTCCCGATATCATTCCTCAAATTCACCTCATTCAACGCCTGCTTCCACTCTTCGGAGTCCCTTCTGTTTCTCAAGCGGGATACGAGGGTGACGATGTCATTGGAACTCTCGCGTGCCGGTTTGCCAATGAGGGTGAAGTTTTTATTGTAACATCAGATAAAGACTTCATGCAGCTCGTGAACGATCGCATCAAAATGGTCTCCTTAAAAAAAGGCGATGATTATGAGATTGTCGGGGAACAACATGTCGTTGATTATTTTGGAGTGACACCTGATAAAGTCATTGATGTTTTGGCGCTCACGGGTGACAAAGTCGATAATGTACCGGGGGTCAAGGGAATTGGTGATAAAGGGGCTTCAGGATTAGTAAACGAATTCGGAAGTCTGCAAGGGATTTACGACAATCTCGGCAAAGTGGCGAACAAGAGGCTCAAAGGCCTTTTAGAAGAAGGCAAAGACAACGCCTTTCTGTCGCGAGAGCTTGTGACGATCTGTTGTGAAGTGCCCTACGATAAATCCATCGATTCAGAGCTTCTTTTCAGTTGGGAACGCTTTCAAGGTAACGAAAATATCAAGAAAGAATTGAACGCTTTGCGCATGACTTCTGTGCTTAAGTCCATTTATGGAAATGAAGCCCCACCTCCGGCAGAGCCGAGCTGGCCCGAAATCATCCCGCAAAAAAACCTCGATCACGCTGGTACGTTGTTTGAAGATTCAACGGAGTCTCCAAAAGCTGATTTATTTGATAAAGAAGGCGAAAGAGTAAGGAATCTTGCACTTTGGGGAGAGCGAAAATATACTCTTATTCTCACCAAATTAGAGCTTGAGCGTTTGTGTGAACGTATTGTGAACTGTACCGGTGCTTTTGCATTTGATACGGAAACCACGGGCCTTGATATCGTACAAGATAAACCCATAGGTGTGAGTTTTTGTTTCGAATCAGGTACAGCTTACTATGTGCCTGCATTTGAAGGACATCTTTCGGGGTCGGATGTCAGTGCGGGCTTTGCGGCGGCGGATTTTGAACCCGAAGACGTGTGGATTCAACTGCGCAAAGCGTTCGAAAAACGCACAGCGATCCTTTTGGCTCACAACCTTAAGTATGATCTTCATATGATGCGCAATGTGGGGGTGAGTCTAGGCGACGCTCCAATTGGGTGCACGATGGTTTGCGCTTGGCTTGTGGATTCCCTCGGAGAATTTGGACTCGATGCGCTTTCCCTGCGTTACCTTGACCTCCAAAAAATTCCGACCTCGGAGTTGATTGGCAAAGGGAAAAATGTAACGAGCATGAAACAAGTTCCCCTTGCTAAAATATATGACTACGCCTGTGAAGACGTCGATGCCGTGTTTCGACTTTGGCTCAAATTGCATGAGCGTTTACTTAAATTAGGCCTGCAAAAGCTGTTCGAAGAGTTGGAAATGCCTGTTTTACGCATTCTTGCAGAAATGGAACGCAACGGAGTGCACATCAACGGTGACTATCTCGCAGTTTTGGCAGAAGAAATTCGTGAGAGACTCAATGAGATTGAATTAGCGATTTGCGAACAAGCAGGTGAAAAATTCAATATTGCAAGTCCGAAGCAACTGGGTGCCATTCTGTTTGAAAAGCTCAAAGTGCAAGATTCTATTGGCTACAAGGGAAAGATGGCCAAAACAACCCTGGGTTTTAAAACCGATGCGGGAGTTTTGGAGCAGTTTTCTGCACACCCGGTGGTTGCACTTGTGCAAGAGTATCGCGAACTTTCGAAGCTCTTAAACACTTACATTCTAAAGCTTCCCCAGCTTGTAAAAGATACGACAGGCCGTATCCACACACAGTTTAATCAGGTGGGAACAGCAACGGGGCGGTTGTCGAGTAATGATCCCAATTTGCAAAACATTCCCATACGGACGCTTCTTGGAAAAAAAGTACGTGCCGCATTTTGCGCTGCAGAAGAAAGTCACTTTTTGTACGCTGCAGACTATTCTCAGATTGAATTGAGAGTTTTGGCGCACCTTTCTGGCGATGAGGTGATGTGTGAAGCCTTTAGGCGTGGAGCAGACATCCATCGCGAAACAGCAGCGCGTATTCTCAATAAAGCTCCAGAAGATGTCACCTCTGAAGAGCGTGCAAATGCGAAAGCCGTGAATTTTGGAATCATTTATGGAATGGGCGCCCAGCGACTTGCAAAGGAACAAAAGATTTCGATGGGTGCGGCAAAAGCATTTATAGAGCGATATTTTCTGACCTATGCGCGTATCCGAGAATATATCGACAAGCAGCGCAGCAGCGCTGTGGAAAATGGTTATGTCTCTACTTTTCTAGGGCGCATTCGTCCCATTCCGGGACTCCTTTCTTCAAATGTCATGGAAGCCCGGCTCTCGGAAAACATTGCCATCAATTCTCCCATACAGGGGTCCGCCGCTGATATTATGAAGCTTGGAATGATTCGAGTTTCACAAGAGCTCAAGGCCCAAAAACTGAGCACTCGCATGATATTGCAAGTGCATGATGAAATCGTTTTGGAAGGGCCAAAGGATGAATGTGAAGCGGTCGAAAAACTCGTAAAAAAGGCCTTGGAAGGAGCTGTTTCCTTCGCAATTCCGTTAACAGCGGAAGTGGGGCACGGGCTGAATTGGTTGGAGGCGAAGTAACCTTGGTTGTGAAAAAGGTGAAACTGGTTTCGTCACTTCTTGGAAGTGGGATACAAAAAATCCGTGGCGCAGGGCGTGACAACCCTCAGGCGGACATGAGTTTACTCGACCATATGTTTGAATTGCGGAAGCATTTCGTACGCATTGTGCGTTGGTTTGCGCTTTTTACAATTCTAGCCATGGCTTTTTGGGATCATATTTTTCGATTCTTGAAACTCCCCTTTGAAGAGTACATGCGCGCTAAAGGCCGTCCCACGGAACTTATTGCAATTGGGCTTATGGAAGTTTTTGTCATCAACTTTAAGTTGAGCATGACCATGGCGTTTGCGGCAACCCTGCCTATTGTGGTGCGGGAAGTGTGGCTTTTTGTTTCGCCTGCCCTTTACGAGCACGAAAGGCGTGTGGCAAAGCCTGTTACGATCGCCAGTATTTTTATGTTCTATCTTGGAATCTCTTTTGGATTTTTTGTCATTGTTCCTGCGTTTTTATCGGGTTCTCTCGACTGGGCTTCCCAATACGCCAATGTCATGCTGACGGTCGAAAATTACTTCGACTCTATTACAAATATGGTGCTTATTTTTGGAATTATTTTTGAAGTTCCTGTCGTTATCACTCTCCTCGGTGCTGCCGGGATGATTGAGTCGACTTCTATTTCAAAAAATCGAAAGTTTGTGCTTCTGGGGGCGTTTATTATCGGGGCGCTTTTATCGCCGCCTGACATTTTTAGCCAGTGTATCGTTTCCATTCCTCTCTATTTAATGTGCGAAATCTCGGTTTTTTCGCTTAAGATAATTGAGAAAAACAGAAGAGCTGCTGAAGCAGCCGCGCTCATCGCAGAATCTGCTCCGGCCTCTCCTGCGCCGGAAGCATCCCCTCCGAAGAATTCAACCGATGAGTCGGGCACCTCACATTTTTAATGTTGAGGGCGTCCCCTCGGCTCTGTACGGATTTTTCGCAAGGAATGCCTCGCTCTTGTGTGTGAATTTGCGTGAAAAGTCGGAACTCTTGGCCAGTATCTAAACAAAAGAACACTTCTTATAGTAAAAGACAAAAAGTCCGCAAAACTTTATGGAATGCTTTGGCGTATGTCTTTTTTGTGAAAAAGGAACACAGAAGGTGTCTGTTGTAGCCTGTATCTTCTCGAAGCAATCAGACTTTAGCACACTTTTTGGTATTTAAACAAAAATTCGATTTAAGGCCATAAATAAAAAATGTTACCATTTGGGCAATGTGGCGACATTAGGCTTTTTAGCAACTTTGCTGTGTACTCATTTTTATTCGTTTTAATATGACTTGGTTGGATGTGGAGCAAGTGTTGTTAAGGTTTTTTGGAAACGGTTGCTAAATTTCATTTAGAATTGAGGCTGACTTGTTACTATCTCTCGTAGCTTCCTTTTCACTTTCGAGGGAATGGTGTATGTCGTTGGAAGCACTTTTGCCTTCGGTGTGAATTTTTCATTTTTGTAACAGGAATTTTGGGCGCAGAGAATCTATCAACTCTGAATAAACTCGATGCATTTAATGATCGAGAATATGCTTTAAAAGCTTGATATCTTCGTTTCAAAAATGAATAAAGTCAGCGGGTTTTTAGGTCGAGAATTTTGTGTGCAACACTTGACGGGTGTTACGAATCAATTTAACTTGGCGACCATGCACTCACTCTGGGCTTAAATCAGTGCGTGATAGTTTTTTTTATCCGGAGGTTTTTCGTGAGCAAGCTAGTACTTAGATCGATCGCGCTTTCTACCCTTATGCTTCCGTTCGCAGCTTTTGCTCAAGCACCTGCTGCAGCACCTGCTGCGGCTGCCGCAGATGCGAAGCCTGCAGAAGTTAAATCTGCAGACAAAGTCGAGAAAATGATTGTTCCCTACGGTGTCATCCAGACATATTTTAATCTCTCTGATTCAATCCGTCGCACCGATCCTGACTTTACGACCTTACTTGTCCGCCCTGGTCTTAAGGTGAACGCAGGTATTGCCCGTGCTCAGATTGAAACCGACATGTCTGGAAATGCATTGGATGCAAAAACAGGCAAGGGAAAGAATGTTATTGGGATTCGCCGTGCCGACCTCACCTGGGTATTTCCTTCGGGAACCAGTTTTCAGATGGGTCGTATTCGTCCCGGTGGAGCTGATGCTTGGGGTGTTGACGCAACTGTGGTTGCTCCTGGAAATGGTGGTAACGACGGTCTTCGTATTTCCCAGAAGATCATGCTTCCAGAGAACGGCTCCGTAGACTTTGGCGTTGGTTTTTTCAATGCACTGTCAGTTATTACGAATGACGCTGCTCCAGGAAACATTGGCTATGCAATGCAATCTGAAGCTTTGAAGCCTGATAAAGCTTTGATCGTTAACGCTGGTGTTGAAGTTGCTGGCGTGAAGGCAAAAGTCTTTTATGCTGCTGAAAAGAACGCTGTAATGGGTCTAGATGCAGCTGCTCAAGCCGCAGCATCTCCTTCCGCCGTTGTTGCAAAAACAAGCAATGTTAACCATACGGAAGCTTCCGTTGGTTACAGCCTTGGTAACCTCGAGGCAGGTGTTTGGTGGGCAGGATTTACACGCTCCAAGGCAAAGTTTGTCGTTCCAGCAGGCGGCGGCAAGTATGATGTTGTTTCCTATGCTGATGAAGCTGATGCAACAATTTCAAAGTTGGATCGCAAGACAACTGAAAGTGTGATCGGCGTTGGTGTTGGTGGTGATTCTACCCTGTTTGGAGTAGGCGACATCGTTCAAACGGGCGACAAGTTCACTTACGGACTTTCTTGGTCGATGCGTTCAGACCGCCACAGCGGCCTTTCTGCTAGCGACGAGAAAAAAGACGATGTGAATCATATCGCAGTTGGTGCAGGTTACACCGTTGCTGACCTTCTTCTCGAACTGAACGTTGCAAATCAGTCGACTGAGAACAAAGGTTATGCAAACGATAAGGGCGAAGCTGGAAAAGAAACTTCCCAAACTCAAGTTTACGTGACAGGCGTTTGGGGATTCTAAAAGCCCCCGCTTGAATGTTCCCGGCCTTGGGCCGGGTTTTTTTTTGCAAAAAATCACCAAGACCTTGGTGCTTCACCTTATTTCTTTGAATTTGTTTGGTAAGACATTACAGCTTTCGGCTTGACCCCAGTCTTCCGATGTATAAGTTGTGAAGTGCTTGGAGCGCTTTGCTGATTCGAGCAGCTTTAGGTGCGATTTGGAGTAAAGATATGATTGCTAAGGTACAAGAAATCATTGAAAAAGAAGTTCGTCCTGCACTACAAGCGGATGGTGGGGATATCGAACTGGTTGACGTCGAAGATGGCATTGTAAAAGTTCGGTTAGTCGGTGCGTGTTCTCATTGTCCTTCCAGTGCAATGACATTGTACGAAGGCGTCGAGAAGATGCTCATCAGCCGCATCCCTGAAGTGAAAGGCATAGAACAGGTCTGGTAATGTTTAGAATTTCCCAAAAGATCCAAAGTTCCACAGATTTGGCTGGCGGATTGACGCCTGCAGCCCTTCTCGAAGTTGTTCATGCGATGGAATCCGGATTGCCTGAGGCGGTCCGCGCTTCCATGGGCGACTTTGGCTGGAGTCGGCGGGCACATGCTGTCGAGGCTCTCGAAGGCGGCCGTCCTCAAATTCGTTTTTTTAGCGATGGTCTCGATTTAAAAACAAAAATGGCCGTTGAGGGCGCAATTCGGCAAATTCTTGTTTCACAGTGGCCGACTCTCGCAGACGTCAGCGTGTTTATGGAGCGCAAAGAAAAAGCTCCTGCCTCGTCTGCACCGCGTGGTGCCCCCCAGACTCCTCCTCCGCAGGCTAAAAAAACCGACCAAACACCTGTACCAGGTGGAAGGCGCGGCATTGCAGGAGTTAAACGCATTATTGCCGTTGCCAGTGGCAAGGGCGGAGTGGGCAAGAGCACCGTGAGTGTGAATTTGGCCCTCGCTTTGCACAATCAGGGATATCGTGTGGGCATTCTTGATGCCGATATCTATGGCCCGAGTTTGCCTATGATGTTGGGCCTAAGCCAAGATCCTGCAGTCAATGAAAACAATAAAATTATTCCACCCGAACGCCATGGCCTCAAAGTCATGTCCTTTGGATTTTTTGCACCCGAGGATTCCGCTGTCATTTGGCGCGGACCCATGGTCATGAAAGCGCTTCAACAGTTCTTTTATGATGTTGAATGGGGCGATCTCGACTTTTTAGTCATCGACTTGCCCCCAGGCACAGGCGACGCCCAGCTCACCCTGGTGCAAAGCTTGCCCATTTCTGGTGCGGTTATTGTCACAACTCCTCAAAATGTTGCGCTTCTCGATGCCGTAAAGGGTGTTGTGATGTTCCGCAAAACGGAAGTTCCCATCGTTGGAGTTGTCGAAAATATGTCGACTTTTCAGTGCCCGTCCTGTGGCACAGAATCACACATTTTTGGAGAAGGCGGCGCAAACCGCGTCTCTGTGAAGTACAACATCCCCGTTCTTGGGCACATTCCTTTGCAGCCTGAAATCCGTGAAGCAGGTGACTCCGGAGAGCCTCTCACAACGGTGCAAGGTCATCCAATGCGGGTGCGGTTTGCCGAAATTGCAGAACGCGTTGTGCGGAGAGTAACAGAGCTTGAAAAGTCAAAGAACAGCTCATTGAACTAAGCTTTACTAAGAGGCGAACCTTTGCTGGTGTTTAAGCTGGGCAGTGTACATTTCAAGGACAGCTTCAAAAAGCTTTCTTGAAGGGCCTAAACTGTCTGATTGAAGACCAATAAAAAGTTCGCCTTCTTCACCAGGGGAGCGCCACACCACTTTACTCTTTAAAGCGGGATTGCTTGCCACTGCTTTGCGAGCGAGCGATTCTTGTGTGGTCGATTGCAGAGAAGTTAAAGTGCTTTCTGGCTTGGTTTCTTTGCCCTTCACTGCTTTTTTGTCGCCCGCGTGATTTGCCATAAACTTAGAGAGCCATTCTTTTTCGATCCCTTTGAGTCCATCCAGCTCTTCAAAGTGCGGAAGGTGAAGCGTTGCGCCTTCGCCCATGGCAAGTTGCGCCTCAAGCTGCGCCACTTGTTTTTTCGAAAATGCCTTGCCAAGCAGGTGTTTCGCGATGCGAATTCGGGTTCCGCCAATGCTTGCGTCTTCAAGTAAAACTGGCACGTTGAGCTTGCCCATAAGCGGGGCATTTGCGGCCTCATTCCGTGCGCGTGGGTTTTTACTGCCTTCAGTTTTTGTTCCTGCTTGAGGATCGACACCCTCATTAGGAATCAAAGATTTAGAAGACGACGGTTTCCCTTTAAAATTCAATTCTAAAATTGCTGGAATTGAACAGGGAATTCTTCTTTGAGTTCGAAATTTTCCTTCACAGAATCTTTTAGCAACTTCCACCACAAGCTCAGCTTTGACAGGTTTGCGCAGCCAACTGAGACAGTCATCATAAGCCGCAAGTTCACGTTCAATCATCGCTTGAACTTCGGGGCGATCGTATCCCGTGATGAGTATAGGGGTTGGAGAAAAGCGTTTTATTTTTGCTGCAGTTTGAGCGCCGTCCTTATCCGGAAGGTCAAAATCGATGACATAAGCATCTACGGGTCCGCACGTTTTGGCGAGTTCAATGGCATCGGCGGAATTGCGCGCAACCACGACCTGCACACCCGGAAAGTGGTCTTTAAAGACTTCACTTGTCATGACAAGACTTGACTTGCTTGCATCGGCAATGAGTATGCGTTTCATGGTAAGCCTCGTGATTTTTTACATTTCCGGAAGAACCTTTCTCCCGGATCAAAAGATGCCTTCTGTCATTCGAAAAGTGGAAAATGTTAAGGAGGCGTCGAAGGTTGGGCCGGAGCGTTGGGTGAAGGATTTTCCGACTCATCATCATCACGAGAGGAAGAAACTTCTTTCACAGTGTCTGCATTTTTCATCTGTTCTTCGGTCATTTTTCCGACCGGAAGCCCATTTTCCCACTCAAAATTCGTTTCTAAACTTTCCACTTTTGCAATCGCCCAACGTCCGTGTTCGTAGACAAGGGTTGCGCGGTTTGTGGTTTCCGTAACAGGAATGAGCTTGGGCTCTTCACCAGGGAGGTAACTTTTGTAAATGAGTTTGAAATCGATCAGTGTTTCTTTACGATCTTCCACATCTTTTCTGCCAATGATTTCAAAACCACGAAAGTCATACTTGCGTTCTATGTAGGCGCGTCGAAAAGTCTCTTCGGAGGCTCCCACAAGTGCCGACTTCAAAGGGCCTGTCGACATATCCACAAGGTCTTTTCTTTGTGCGGCATCTACTATATTAACTGCACGAGTAATATAGGTGTGAAGCTGATCTTCTGGGGGAATATCCTGCCTTTTTGTGCAGCTGCCTATTCCGCACCCAAGCAACATCCCTGTTAAGAGTAGAAGGTACGATGTCTTGATAATCCAGGAGCGCAACCCCTTGTGCATTGAAATCCCCACCATTCTATGCGGGCTCCGGCCTCAAGGAGTCTCCGAAAGATCTGACTCCAAGGCGGGCGACTGTGAAGCTTGCGTTTCTTTCCCAGACACAGGTGTGTTTTGTTCGGGAGTTGCTTTGCCACTTCTCAATCGTTGAAGCCGGGTTTCTTGCGGAAGCCTATAGGGCAGAGGAGCCTGCCGATTTTTCTGATTCCCTGTGATTTTAGCAGAGGCAGAATCCAGTGCGCCCCGACTTGTCGAACCTTTGGCGCGAGGAAAATATGGCAGGGCTCGGTTTGAATCCACCATTTTGATTTTGGGCTGTTTAAACCAAGCGGCAATTTCTTGAAGCGTTTGTGAAGCACGATCGATTTTGACCGAGCCCAAGGTTTTTTCGTCGAATCGACAAGAAATTCTCCAGGCCGTGTTGTCAATCACAAGAAGTGAAGGTGATCCCATCTCAAGCGGGCCGATTTTTCCCACATAGGTCGGAACATGATTTTGAGCTAAATAGGCATGCCGGGATGCAAATCGATGGGTTTCTCCACCTTCGAGCAAGACAGAAACAAAGAGGCCTCGGAGTTTCGCTGCAAACAGGGCAGTTGCGATGTCGCCGTCGGACAAAAGCTGACTTGCAACGACAACTCTGAGCTTAGAAGCTCTAAAAGCTGCAATAAGTTCATCTTTTAATTGAGTGTAAGTTTCAAAAGATTGCCCATCGGGCTTCCAGGTGGGCTGAAATTCAAGGCCCTTTTTTTTGGGTTGAGGCGCGTTCTCAAGGGGCTTTTGCACAGTGGGAGAGGGCGTTGGTAAGGACTGCGGGGGTGTCATTTCAGCAGGAGAAGTTTCGTCTGATTTTGTTGAAGCAGCAGCGTCTTCATCTTGCAGGGGCTCACCTTCCTTGGCCATGAGCTGTGCATGATCGATGGAGGTGGGGTTGTCAAAATGAGGTTCGAGCCCAAAAACAGGAGAGGACGAAAAAACGAGCAGCATGTGTAAAGTGAGAACATTCATTTTTGAAAAAGAGCATTGCATGAGAGAATTTGCCCCGGCCTTTGGGCCGAAAAAAACTGGCAAAATCATCCCTGGCGGCGGAGAACTACGGCATAAAAGCCATCAAGATCATCCTGATTTCCGGGATAGATGAGCAGTTCATTTCGGGGTGTGACGTACTTTCTATAGTAATCATGCACGCGTCCGTCGAGTGATGCAATCTCGAAGTCGGAATGTGTTTCGAGGAATCGGTGAATTTGGTCTGAAGTTTCTTCTCGCTCGTTGCTGCACACCACATAGATAAGTTCGCCTGCAGGAGCCACATGAGGAGCAAGTCCGTTTAAGAGGCGCTCTTGATCTTTTGCATTTTTTTCAATTTCCGCCGGAGTGCGGAGCCATTTGATTTCAGGATGTCTGCGTATCACCCCGAGGGAGGAGCAAGGCGCATCGAGCAAAATTTTATTGAACTGCTTACCAACAACGCATTCCAAGACTTCGCCTTTGACAACGTTGACTTCGGTCATCTTCACGCGCTCAAGGTTTGCCTGAAGAATTGCAATTCGTTTTTGCGCATTGTCGCACGCTGTGATGTTTTGAGGGCGGGCACCGCTGTCAACGAGGTGAATTGTTTTTCCACCTGGAGCTGCACAAGCATCAAGAATAAGATCGTCAGGCTGCGGTGCGACGATGCTTGCTGCAAGTTGAGCGGCTTCATCTTGAACGATGTAACAGCCTTGTTTAAAGGCCTCGCAGGAATGAAACGGAGGAAGTTCTGCAAGGCGCAAGACGTGTTTGAGTGGACGAAATTGAGTTTCGACACCGTGTTCGCGCAGTAAAAAGGTTGCGAGATTCTCGCCTGTAGGAACAGCATTTTGATTAATAATACGCACAGAATTTTTAGGCTGCGCATTGTTTCCGGAAAGCAGAAATTCAAGGCGATCGTGCGGAACTAGTTTTAACCATCTGTCGACCATCCACTTGGGATGAGCATAATGCATCGAGTAATATTCGGAAATTTCTTTCTCTTTGTCGGGCTTAGGAAAATATTCCGCTTTTCTTGAGACTCGGCGCAAAATCGCATTCACAAAGGATGCCGCTTGAGGAATTCCCACGTTTTTGACGGCTTCAACTGTTTCTGAAACAGCTGCACGATCGGGCACACGATCCATGTAATAGATTTGATAAGTTCCGACACGCAGCGCATTTGCAACGCGCGGATCGAGGCTTGAGTAGGGGCGATTGATCATGTGCGACATGATCCAGTCCATTTTGGACAGCCATCTGAGGGTGCCATAAACAATTTCAAAAATAAAAGCCCTATCCAGTGGCCGCAACTCTTTGTGATGCGCAAATAACCTTTCGAGTGCGGTGTCTGCGTGAATACGGCGAGTCATAATGTGAGTCAAAGCATCAATGGCAATGGCTCGAGTGAGGGTTCCTTGGCGGGTCGACATATCCCATGCTCCGAAGACTAAAGTGAAGCTCCGAAGGGAGAAATCACTACTCTCCGGAAGGCTTTGCAGTCGCTATACAATTTGGGCCAGACTATTGCACGGCAGGAAATGGAATTCAATTCTTGTTTTCATTTCTGACCGCAGGCGATAAAATTTCGAGATGACCACACTTTGTACATTCCCAAGTAAATGATTTGTAAAAATGATCACAGCGGCTACAAAGATGGCTTGAATAACCCAAAAGGCTAGCTTCCATTTGTTCAGAATTTTGCAAAAGCCAGGTCCACCCCTGTGGAACGAGAAGCCGCAAGATGGACTGTAAAGAACTGTCCGAGTGAAACGGTTTAAGCCTCATCAGCTCCATGCAGCCATAAGCAACAATTCTTTCAAGTTCTCGCAATTTGCGATCAGTTGCCGTCGAAATGCCAATAATTTTTTCAAACTCGGCCTGAATAGTGGGATACACTGCAGAAGCCTCGGGCAATGCACTCAGGTGCGCAAAGAGGGCTGCGAGATGCTGTGCGCCCGCTGCGGGCGAAACATTTGATTCCATTCCCATCCCCACCCGCGCTTCAAGATCGGTGGCCAGCGCAATCCAAAGATTTCGAGCGTCGGAACCGCCGCTAAACCAAAAGGATTTAGAAGTCGCAGTCCAAAGCAAAATGCGAGCTCTTGCCGAAGAAATATCCCAACGTAACGCTTCGCGTGCCCGCAAAAGGCCTTCGTTGTCTTGCGATAATTCAAGGAGTTTTTCTCCCAACTGGCAATAGGCATGGGTGATCCGGAGCCTGCGCAGTTTGGGAAGATCGCCTTTGTAAACTTCAACCAGCCCCGGAATTTTTTCGAGCAGCTGAAACTTAGTTACGATAGCCAGCAAATGCTCGAAAACTTTTTCGTTGCGTGGCTTTCGATTGAGCAATTCAAAAGCAAGATCGAATGAGCGCTGTTGCAGTCCCAGTTGAAGGTAACACTGAGAAAGCTCCAGCAGGGCCCTGTTTGTTTCGGTTTTTGAAACCTGAACATTTCCTAATATTTCAAGATAGGTTTTAACGGCGTCCCTGAGCTTTCCTTCTTGATATTGCCCTCGCGCAATGACAAATGCTTGTGTCAATTGAACGTTGAAAGTTGAAGTCGTCGGTTCTATTTCTCCATCTTCATCTTCGGGGCCCATGATATTCAAAACAGTTTTTTGAGAGTCTTCAAGGGAAAATTCGCCGGGAAGAAAGCGAGATGTGTTTCGAAAGCGCCGACGAAACGACCGCCACAGGGAGGGGAATAAAAATCCGAGCACGAGCCCAACGCTCAAGCCCGCTCCCAAAAAGAAAATAGCTTCGAATGTATCCCAAAGTGGGAGTCCGTCGGTACCCACCGCAGACGAGGGTCTTGGCACGCGGCCTCCTCCTGTGTAACTTATTGGCATTGCTAAAAAGGATTCTGCAACCTGCGTCTTACGACAAGTGAATGGGGAAGAAGCAGGGGATTCCAAATGATTAACATATTTCCAAATTTTTTTCCCGTGTGAACCGCCCGCTCGTGCTTCTCAGGGGGAAAACTTAAGAAGGTTCCATGAAATCCCAAAGCCCTGTTTCGCTCTACATTGCTATACCTGCGCGCTTTGCTTCCACAAGATTGCCTGGAAAGCCCCTGCAAAAAATAGGCGCACGTACCATGATAGAGTGGGTTGCCGAACGTGCCTTGCAGCTCAAAAAAATGTTGCAATCCGAATATTCACTTGGTGTCCTTGCATCCATTGAAGTCATTGTGGCAACAGACCATCTTGACATTCAAGAAATTTTAAAAGAGCTCCCGGTGCGCGTTGTTATGACATCTCAAGATCTTTCAAGCGGTACGGATCGCATTCATGCTGCACTTTTAAGCGAAAATTTGCCCCGAAGGCAACAGGATCTCGTCTTGAATATTCAAGGAGATGAACCGTTTTTTTCTTTAGAAGATTGCGCCCAACTGATCCATTGCATGCTGAAAAATCCTCTTGCTCCCATGGGCACCTTGGCATTTGAAAGAACGTCCACCAAACTTTTTTTAAGGCCCTCGGTTGTTAAAGTCGTTTCGGATGGAAAGGGAATTGCGCTTTCATTTTCACGGGCTCCCGTGCCCTGGCCACGCGCCATTTTAGGGGCCTCAGGGGAAGAATGGATGACCGTTGCTACCCAACAGGTCACCGAAGAAATTTCATTTTTGCAGCATTTGGGCGTTTACAGTTACAGATGGGAATATCTCAAGGCCTTTGCCACAGAACTTGTACCCTCGGACTTGGAATTGCGCGAAGGACTTGAACAACTCAGAGCTATTCAAGCAGGTTGGAAAATTCTCCTTGCCCAAGCCAAAGAGGAGCCCTTTGGTATTGACACTCCCGAAGATCTTGCCCGTGCGCAAGAGATGATCCGTGATAAATTGCCTTAAAAGCATCCGTATCCCAACATAAACGACGAGATAAGGTGCATTCTTCCTGAAAATCAAAGGAACTTCTATGCCCGATTCCCAGGCCCACTTTTTTCGATATTACAAGTGGGTTGCACTTCTGCTCATTTCGTTTTTTCCGATCCGTTCAGATGCCGTTCCTATCTGGTTTCAGCTTTCATCCACGGGCAATATGCGTGATGTCAAATGGAAACGGCTTGAGTCCGATCGTTTCGTTATTTATCACGACGAGCGCGCACCTTCGGTCGGAAAATATGCCCTGACTTCCGTTGAAAGCGCGTATCCAGATTTGAGTTTATTGCTCGGGGTTCGTCTTGCGGGCGAAACACAAAATGAAAATGAAAAATTACGAAAAAACTTCCTTGTCTCACGATTTGAAAAAGTGCCCCTTATTGTCAGCACACGCTCTGATGGTGGCGGCTTTGCAAATTTTGTGTCGCAAAACCTCGAACTTCAAATTGCATCGGGATCTCCTGCTTCGCTCTATCATCATGAACTGGTGCATCGATTGATGTACGAGCATATGGATCCGCAAGTGGGGCCTGGTGGACGCACCTTTAGCGTTGCCATGATTCCTTCATGGTGGACCGAAGGTTTGGCGGAATACTTGACCGAAAGTGTAGGCCGATTGGAGACCGCAGGGGTCACACGTGCCATGGCTCAATACGATTCTTTTTTGAGCTGGGATAGGCTTCATTCTTTGTATGCAGGTGGCGATTATTTTTTGCGCGGCTATGTGACTTCCGGAAGGCTTGTCAAATATTTAACGGAACGAACGGCTTCCAAGGATCTGTATTCACTCAATGACGATTTTTTTTATAAGACCATCACGCCCCCCTTCATCAATGCTGAAAATGCCCTGCTTTCCAAGCACTGGGATAAGCACGGCTCTGAAATTTACGAAGATTTTAAAAAGGACTTGAAAGCCTCTTGGAAAGAACGCCTGCAAGGCATGCCTGCATCCGTAGACGAAGGTCACAAGCAAGGCTTAGTGGTCACCGAATGGACACCTCCAACAGTTATAACTTCGAACGGTTTGTTTCTTTCTTCATTGCGTGAGCCTCCCTATGAAAGCGCACTCCTTTGGAAAGGCCTTCAACCCGGAGAGTCTATCGTTCGCCTTCCACTTTCCATTCGGGGCAGTGCGTTGTTTGATGTTCATCCTGCTGAAACCATACTGGGCGGGGGATTCTGGACAGGACAACGTGAAAAATTCTCGAACGGAACACAGGGCACCAATCTTGTTTACTTTCCCTTTCGAGGAAAACTTTCTCAAGTCAATGATAAGTCCCTTTTAAAACCCGTGCATTTTAAGTTCAGCAGTGATCAGGAATCTGTCCGTGTTTTTTCCGTAACAGCTTTGGGCCAAGGGAAGGCTTTTGCATTGGCGAGCAGTGCAGGCGAAGCACTTCTTTATGCCGTTGATGCACGTGCAGGTAAAACGCGTTTACTTAAAAGGTGGCCCTCGCATCATGAAATTCGTTTTGCAAATCGTGAACGAGCGCAGGATAAATTTGAAGAAACAAATTGCGTTACCTTAACGATTGACAGCGATTTTGAAATCACTTCCCTTGAACGTTACTGCTTGGATGGTCAAAGCACCGTGGTGCTTCCCGGGAAGAGAGTTTTTATCAAAGATGCCTTGACGCGTCTTGATGGATCGCACCTTATTTTAATGGGTTGGCACGACGTCTTAGGCCTCGCTGAACTGCAAAATGGGGTGTTGAATCCCATTGGACCCATTCCCGAATGGGCCGATGGCTTACGAGCCATGCCAAAATCTTCCGAAGCTGCGCTCTGGTACTATACAGGCTACGATTGGGTACTTAAAAAAATAAATCCAAGCACTATTCGAACGCGTGTGGAGCAGTGGAAGACGACCTTAAAGGCCGACTCTGCATGGAGACAAGCACCCGTTTGGAAAATACTCACGCCCCCCTTTGCAAGTCTTGCAATGCAGTATCGTGCAAAAACAGCCGCTGAAAGTCAGGCAAATCCTGGTGAAAACGCTTCTTCTCAAGCAGCAAAGCCCATTCAAGTTCCCCCCACGACAGCAACAATTGCGCCTAAAAATGTCGTATTTGAAGACGCTACATACCGCCATCACCATCATTTTACTTATCCATATCCCATTCCTCCAATGTTAGGTGGGTGGGGACTTGGTGTTGTTAGTTGGCCCTTTGTTGATGAAATAGAAAGGCAGCGTGTTGCCCTGCTGGGTGCATTTAATTTCGAAACAGGCTCAATCAGTGGCTCGGCGCAGTACATCAATAACCGCATTTTTGATGCCTTTGTGATTGAAGGATTTTCGAGGGAAAAATTTGATGGGTATTTTCGCGTCTGCGATAGAGATGGGGAAGCCTTCTATTGTGGAAGTCTGCGCCCCGAAAGCCGAGGAGTGCGTTACCTCAACTACCTGCGAGAATCTGGAGCTGAAATTTCGACTGTGCATCGCATCCGACCTTCGACATTTGCACTTGGAATCAATGCTTCGCTTGCAAAAATTCATACGAGCTCTTCAACGCTACCAGGCGCACTGGATCCACAAACGACCACATTGCTGGGATATGGGACGTCTCTTTCATTTAACGTTGTTGATGCTGCTTTTTATATGCGCAACAAACGCATTGAAGGAGGCGAATATCTGACGTGGGATATCGACGCAAGCTTGGGAGTCAATAACTTTAAAAGCGTTGCCAA
This sequence comes from Silvanigrellaceae bacterium, assembly GCA_044237915.1. GTDB lineage: Bacteria > Bdellovibrionota_B > Oligoflexia > Silvanigrellales > Silvanigrellaceae > JBIIEI01. Next base: position 38,404 of record JBIIEI010000016.1, read on the forward strand.
AGTCAAAAATGGATTGAGTGAAGAATTAAATGCTTTGAAATTTTCTAAGGTGAGTGGATCTGCAAAAAACACCTTTTCATACAGTGGACATTCTGTGAGCCTCAGAGCTTCTCTTTCGGGAACTTTGGGTCAGAATAGTTTTAATATCAGAGAGATCTATCAACCCTACCGCACATATCTGCAAGGTGCGAGTCAGGGACTAAATGCGCTGAACTACTCTCTTTATGGAGTCAGTCGCTTGTTTACTCTGAGAAGTGGATACTGGTCTTATCGGACGACTGCAGATTATTCGTTTCCGCTTTGGAGTGATATCGATTACCAGCTGTACATATCTTATTTTGAGGCCATTCGCGGAGAAATCGTTCTGGGACGTGGAGGAGTGGCGCTGGATCAAAACTTTAATGACGTTGTTCATATCGACAGCGCAAGTGCCGCTGTGCGCATGGACATCGATATTAAAGGAGTGCGACTTTATCCGAGTATTGCTTACGGAATGGTTTTGGGCGAGCCGGGCGGAACTCTCTTTACAGAAATTGCATTTAGTCAGTTCTTTTGAAGCTCCGCGTGCATGAGCCGTCCGAGCTCGTCCATTTCAAATGGTTTTTTTAGAAAATGCCTCACTCCGTAAAGTCTGGCGAGAACATGGGGCTCAATTTCTGCTCCGCTCATGGCAATGATCGGGACTCTGCATTTTTGCGCCTTCAGAAAACGCATAAATGCAATTCCACCCCCACCAGGTGTCATCAAATCGGTGATGATAAGATCTGGTTTTTGTGCAGTATAAGTCGCAATTGCCCCCTGTGGTGTATCCGTACTTATGAATTCAAATTCACGGAATGACATTTCCAGGAGCTTGCAAATGTCTGCATCGTCTTCCAAGAGTAGGACCTTTTTGTCTTTGCTATGGTTCATTTCCGTAACAAGGCTCCTTTCGGTAGAAGAGCGGAGATGCTTTTCTACTCTTTGAATCCATTCAGTTTTACGCAGACCGGGCTCAAAGAATACAGCCACGGCAGAAATTGCCTACCCATCGCTTACTTTCATGAAGGATTTCCTAGGCAGATTTGGTGATGTGTAAAAATTTTATACAGTTTAATGGCGTCCTTTTTTTTGTTACGTTTTCTGATCTTTGTTCTTATTTCAAACTGTTACTTTGAATTTTTCTATGCACCAAGGCTTGGACTCGTTCTTGCTTCTGTTCAGCTAGCCGTATGATGTGAGGGCTAAACATGAAGACATGGGCAAGACTTTTAAGTTGGACACTCGTTGTGGGCTCTGTTTCTGTAGGGCAAAGTGGCAAGGGTGATCTGTTACGTCTCGATGAAGCCTATTTGATGCCCAATACGCTTTTATTTCATGCTGAAGGATTCCGTGTGTTTGCAGATGAGTTTTTTGCAAACGCGGATAAGGAATTTATTGGAAGTGCAGTGAGAAATTTGCATGAAATACTGCAAGACAATGAGAGCCGCGAAGCGGTTGTGACATGTGCATTTGAACGTTCGCAGCACGGAATTCCCGAGTCTCGGGAAGAGTTTGAATTGCAGCTTGACCGTGCCTTTGGTTTTAATCAGGCTCCGCAAAAAATTGTAGATCTTTATATTGCTCGTATTTCGAACGAACGGTCATCCGTTGCAAGGGCGCCCGTCGGTGAAAGTAACACGCGGCTCAACCTCTTGCGCATTGCTATGAATACCGATTTCTTAGGAAATGCTTCAACCTATGCCTTTAAGAATGACATCGGATACTGGTCGGGCGTCATTGCTCACGAGATTCTTCATAATTTTGGTCATTCTCATCCCAAAAATGATGAGGGTTATTTTGTGAGCACCTTTGGGGATTGTGTATGGTTGACAAGTCAGGAACGGCAGCATTGACCAACGCCCTAACTGAGGCTCTCTTCCACTGTCATAGCACTATGTATATAAAGAAATGCATACTGCCCCTATGATATCCTCTCTGCATGCAAACGCAACAAATGTGTTACGTTAACGGATCGCATTGATAGCGTATTTTACGCGCTAGTGAGCCAAAAGGCGTGGGATAAAATGAATGAAGAGCAACGAAATGCCATCACGTCGGTCGTCTGGGAAGAGAGAATTAACCAGCGGAAAGACAATCGAGTAGAAGATCTTAAGATACTTTATCTTCTCAAAAAACAGCCTCAAATAAACGTTTACTTGCCTTCAAAAGATGAAATGCAGAAATTTGTAGCTGCTGGAAAACAAGTATACAACGAAATGAAAGACAAATATCCTGCAGAAGTTTTGAAAGTAGTTGAAGATCAGCGGGTCAAGTAAACTGAGATCCCACCGTATTGCAACGAATATTCTTCCTCAATTTAGAGGTCAGACCGTGTATTGACTTTTGAAATTCCACACTTATTGTTCTGTAAATTTTAAAATCAATCGTGGGCGAGAACATTCAGAGAATGTATCAAAGTATGACAGAAAAATCCCTCACCTATGAAGGGATTCTTTAGATCAAAAGTGAGGTCTTTCACGCAATGTACGTTCTATTGAAAATATCTGTGGCAGGAGTAAAATTATTTGCAATTAACAGTAGGTTTTGGTCCAAAGCCAGGGGGGCAGTCACTTACTTTTGAGCATGCTATTCCTGTTCTGGATGTGCCATTTTCGACGTACCTACAGAGTTTTTTGCTCACAGCGATACTCGGGTCACTCTTGTTCGAAGACGCTTCGTCGCCACATCCTACCGTAACAAGTGCAAGAAAGGCGGATAAAGAAATCGTTTTCAAAATTCCAAAGTTCATCGACATGATCCTCATTCAATTGGTTAATGCTCACATTCATTGTGACTGTGATTCTATTTATCAATAAAAACTTCGCTTGCAACTGAAAAATGAGGGGGCGACTTCTTTTCCTTCTGAATCAAAACACTAGGAGAGATGTTCTTGGAAAATAATCTCAAAATGTGAGAAAAATTCTCATAAAATGAATACAGACTAAAATGTGATCTTGCTCTCGATTTAGAGGTCGAGTAATAGAAAAAGTCTAAAAAATACAGGGAAAAGTCAATTTCTTGGGCTTTGGAATATTTACTAAATTCCCTTGCAGTCGCCATGGCTTTTTCCCAAGCATACAGATCCACCTTTTTTATTTAAGCACGTGCTTAAAAGTGTAGCATTATTGCGAGCGTAGTTGTCCCCCCCCCCCCAATGCAGTATCTTTTGATGCAGGATTCTGCTCTCTCATTTTTCACACATTTTACCATGCTATCCTTTGAGCAGCGCAGTTTTTGTCCGATATTTTCTTCGGAAGATGATTTTGCGTTCATTGCATTTATTGTTGCAACGTTTCCTGTATTTTCAGCATTGAATAATTCCAGAGCTAGGCCAGTTTTGAATCCAGAAACAGCTGAATAAATTTGATGTAGTTTACAAAGTTTTTGTGCTCTTTGAGCACTACTCGAAACATGATGTCTCCTCCTGCCGGAGTGATCTTAAGATCGGGAATGCAGGCGATTTCCGTAACAGCTTGATTCCATCCCGATGTATCGATTCCCTTGGATTTGACATCGCTTTGCAGATTCTTGAAGCTGACATTCATAGTGTCATATCCACTCGTGACAGTGGCTTCAATGAGCGCTTGAAATAACGAAACAGCGGCAGCACTCCAAAAGGGTTTGAGCGGAGTCTGTTTTTTTGCAAAGGTACCAAAGAACTCCACAAAATGAACAAAAACGCCCCGATTTGTGAATGCGATGACGTTTGATTTTCGGGCATCCTGTTTGAATTCAATAAATTTAGTTTTTTGTAACGTTTCAAGTATTTTATTGAACAGCAAATCTTCTTCTTCAAAGAAATCGGTCCAGATCTTAGCCGGGATTTCTCGTGCCAAGACGTAATCTTTCCCCTCCTTTTGGCCGTCTTTGGCAACAGCAAGAAGTAGAATGCGAAAGACCCTGAGGACATGCTGGTACGGATATTTTTGATTGGGCAAAATGACAGCTGCAGTGACAGTTCCATTGTCGGAAGTACTTGCCCGTGAAGCCTCAACGGCTTGAATTTTTTCATTGGTTTGACGAAGCCTGGTGACTAGACTCTGCATCATCGTAACAACCCATTTGGGAAGTTGGGTGAGCAGTTTGTCGAAGTCGGCCCGCGTAATTTCCACACATTCCGTAGCACCAATGGACTTCACGCTGGCACTGCGAGGCTTATTGTCGAAAAAGGCCATTTCTCCTACGACGGCGCCTTCTTTAAGGATCGCAAGGCTGACTTCTTCAGCTCCTTTGAGGAAAAAGACTTTCAGTGTCCCTTTGCGCACAATGTACATGCTGTCGGCAGGGTCGCCGAACTTGAAGATGATTTCGTTTTCTTTGAAGAGCTTGGTTGTCCCAGCCACCTTTGACCTTCCTCCTGTCATCCTCATATTCTCATTTTCCATGCCGATAGGGACTTTGCAGAGAGGTAAGATCTTGGCAATTGTCACAGGAATGGCAGCTGTGAACTGGGAATGACTTTTTCTGGACGGGGGAATTCTGTCATGGCGGACGAAATAGCGCGAACAGAACGGTTTGAGAGGGCCGTCGTTGTGGACGACCACAATTCCATGCGGAAAATATTGCGCCGCATTTTGGAATCGTTGGATTTCACAGTGGTTGAATTTTCTGGTGGCTTTGATGCCATCGAGCATCTGAAAAGAAATCCCGTTGATCTCATCGTTTCTGATATTTTTATGCCCCGTGGTTCTGGCAATGATCTGGTTCAGTTTGTGCGTGCACGAAGCATGGCGAATGACTTGCCCATTATTTTCGTAACAGGTGAGGCCGGCAAGCAAGATATTGTTGCAAGCGTGGAACATGGTGTCACTGATTACATGCTTAAGCCCTTCGAAACTGAAGAATTTTCGAACAAAATTCGTTCCGTTGTTGAACGGTATAAGCATCCCTCTGAAAAAGATCGTTTAACGAGGCTTGCAGAGCGACTTTATCTGTCTGAAAAATTTGAAGAATCACGTTCGACTTATATGGAGCTCTTTCAAAGTCCGGAAATGCGTACCCCACGGATCCTTGTAGGCCTCGCACAAGCAGAAGCAAAACTTGGAAACATCAAAGGCGCAATGGAGCTTTTAACGGCCTCGAGCAAAGAAAATCCACTCTATCACCATGCTTATGCCACAGCGGCAGATATGATGCTTGATCAGGGAATGACAGACCAAGCCATGGCTTTTATGCGCAAAGAATTGGACATTCATGGCAAGCAACCGTTGCGCAGGCTCAAGCTTGCAGACCTTTTTTTTAAGCAAGAACGCAAAGAAGAGTGTCTGGAGCAGTTAAGGCTGGCACTTTTGGATTCTCCACGCAATGAAGAGGTTCTATTACGGTTAGGCGAGATACATTTTCAGTTGGGAAATATAGATAAATCTGTTCATTATTACTTAAAAACTCGCAGGCAAAATCCTGATAGTAGCAGGGCGCTTGATGGACTTCTCAAGGTCTATACCGAAACAAAGCAACCGCGCAAAGCTGTAAATTTGTTTACAGACTTTATTAAAATCAATCCTCATCAGAAAGATCTTTTTTTGGCTCGGGCAAAGGCTCATGCACACTTGGAAGAATGGGCGGGGGCACTTTCCGATGTTGAGTCTTATCTTTCCCTCGACAAAACGACCGTTGCAGGGCTTGAGTTTAAAGCTCGGATTTTAAATAAATTGGGCAAGCTTTCGGAGGCTGCAGACGTCCGGGAACTCATTTTATCTTTAAAAGTCACTCCTGAAAATTATGCAAAGCTTGGGCTACTTCGGCTCAAGGCATGTGAATTTAAGCACGCCGTCGATTGTTACTTAAAAGCGCTGGAGCTTGAGCCTCGAAATCCCAAGTTTCACTTCAATCTTGCCTTTGCATTAGAAAGCTTGGGAGACCTGAAGAACGCACAAAAATCGTATAACAATGTCTGTCAAATTGTTCCTGACCATAAGGAAGCCCTCGAAGCGCGCACTCGAATACAACTCATCTTTGAAAAACAGGCCTTGAGTGCGAAGCTCGTGACTCAAGGAGATTCATCGCAGACTCCCCCAGAAGAAGGATTGGAATCTGCCGTAAAACGGCGTAGACTGGTGAGTTGAAACTGGTATTTTGGGGGATATTTCATGACTGTTGACAAACTCACTGAGCACGAAGAACCAAGGAAAATGAGGAACGAAAGTTCAGAGGGACGCAGACAACAACATGAATCTGGCCGCAGATTGACGCGGGAAGACTTTCAGGACCTCGCAAAAATTGGCGGGGACCTTTTAAAAAGAACGGTTTCTTCCTCCTTCGACGCCATCAAAGAAGTCACCGAAGGTCTCCCAAAAGAAGCTTCGCAGTTTCTGGCCAAGGGTAAAGACGAAGTGATGAAGGGTCTTTCCAAAGAATTTGCTCAGTCGATGGTTGCTTTTGCAGTCGACAAGGTTTTTAGCAGCATCAGGCAACACAAGCTGGAAGTTTCCATTCGCATTCGTCGTGTGGATGATGCCGACGTCCCTGCATCGTCTGGAAAAACAGGCAGGCGAGAAGAAAAGCGAGAAAAAGAATCGCGCAGGTCGCGTCATTCTTCCACAGAAGAAGAGTGAATTGTGAGTTTCAATAAGGTAACAAATCGTCATCGTCATCTTGCGGCACAGGGGTGTTTGCCAGTGGAATGCCCCCATTTAAGAGGAGTTGTTCAATCACGGGGCGACACCGCGTTGCACCGCATCCCCCATTGCCGCTTCCTGTTGCTTTATTCACGTCCTCGACTGTTTTGCATCCACCCTGAATGGCGTCGCAGATGCGTCCCATTTTAATGCCTTTGCAAATGCAGACGGCACGCAGACGTAACTTAATTTCGTCTGGGGTGAGTTTGACTTTTGAATTCATTTTTATGTGCCTACTTCACGACGAAGATTCTGGAAATTTACGCGATTCAACTTCACTGCAATAAAGGCTAACGGCGCTGCTAATCACGTTCTCCAGCTCCGCAAAATGCTTTAAAAACTTGGGCCGGAATTCAAGGTTCATGCCGAGCATATCTTGCAACACAAGGATTTGCCCGTCGCAGCCTGTTCCTGCTCCAATGCCTATTGTAGGAATTTTGATGGATGAAGTGACTGCAGCAGCCACATCAGGTGTTACTAATTCCAGCACAATTCCGAAGCAGCCCGCATCTTGCAAGCGCTGAGCCTCATCAAGGAGCCGTTTCTTGGCTTCTTCATTCTTCCCTTGAACCCTGTAACCTCCCAGGGCATGTACGCTCTGCGGAATAAGGCCGATGTGACCAAGAACAGGAATGCCATGTCTGGTGAGCATCGAGATCTGGCAGCAAATTTCCTCGGTGCAACCTTCAATTTTAACAGCTTCAGCTCCGGCACGAATAAGTGCCTCAGCATTTTGAAAGGTGGCTTTGCTGTCGAGCCCAGCAGAAGCAAAGGGCATGTCTGCAACTATCAGGGGAGTTTTAAGCGCAGCAGCGACGCAGCGTGTGTGGTAGGCAACGTCTGCGACCGTAACGCCTAAAGTTGAAGATTGGCCTTGCATCACATGGCCCAAACTGTCACCAATTAAAACAAAATCTAAGGGAGTTTTTTCGAGGATGCGTGCAAAAGTAGCATCATAACAGGTTAAACTTGTAATCAAACGCTTACCTTTGAGTGCCAGTAAATCAGGCACGCGCACTTTTTTTCGTTGGGTCGGCTTTTTTTCGTCGGAGGAATATACCATAGGGAAATGTCCTAGATGTCTGTGATGAGCAACATTCTCATTGGTACACCCTAGGCCGTTAAAATGCGAGATCCGATCGTGCATTGAGGTTAAAGCTCTGGCGGAATATTTTAAGCGGGCTTACTGACTGAAACAGCGAATGCCTGTGCCTTTGAGCATTTTCATGAGTTCCGTATAAGGGATTGCAAAATTGAGATTCTGACTTTCCTTGAGGCCACTGAAAGCTGTCACCAGCCCGATGAGGCGGCCAGATTCATCGACCAGTGCGCCACCCGAACTTCCATGAGAAATTGAGGCATTGAATTGAAGCCCATCATCTCGAATGCCACTAAAAAGTCCTTGCGAAATGCTGCGAACAAAACGCTCAGGATTTCCGACAGCATAAACAGTGGAGCCCTTGGGAGGTCGTTCTTGCGATGAATAAATTTCTGCAAAATTGATCTTTGGAGTGGGTTCCACAAGATTTTTGTCGAAGGGAACAAAGAGCAAGGCGAGGTCGAGTCCACCATCAACGGGTAGACAAGCTCCTTCCGGAGTGAGTTTCCTCTGAGTTTCTCCTTCTTTGTCACTTCCCACCCCCAAAAAGAAGTCTTTGTTCCCTTCAAGCACGTGGTAATTGGTAAAAACAACGAGATACTCGCCTTTTCCTAAGGGTGTCTGTGTTTTTCCAGTGTTTGACTGAAACGAGAATTCTGTCTCAATGTTTTGCCCCGGCAATGTGATGAGGTAACGCTGTTCGTTTGTCCAACGCAGTGATCCGACGATCACTCCCGAGCCATAGTTTCCATCGCCAATGATTTCTACGACTGCCGGAGCCACTTCTTGAAAGATCTGTGCACTTGATTTTCGGGCTGGTTCGGGCGCGCTGCTTGAGGCGGCATTGACTTTCAGCCCTGCTCTTTGCAACAGAAGTTCGGGGGGTTCGGCATCAGCGATAAGACGTTTTTTCTTCATCACATTAAGGTTATAACGGGCGCTCTCGTAGCTCTGGCTAGCAGCGCGCCGATACCAACGGGCCGCTTCGGCGACATTTTCAGGGGTGTTCGTGCCATACCACGAGGGATCAAAAAGCAAACCCAAGCAGTTTTGTGCCCGAGGGTCGCCTTGTTCGGCTGCCTTACGCAACCAGGAACGTGCCGTTGCAATATTTTTGGGCAAAACTTCGCCCGTAGTATAGAGAATGCCCAAAAGGTACTGAGAATCGGGGTCGCCCTGGGCAGCGTGTAACTTTATGGCTGAAATCACTTCAGTTTTATTCAGGTCGGGGATGGTTTTTGCAATGAGGGTGTTTTGATAGCATATTAAAATCATTGGAAAAAGCAACGCTCTTCTCACGTTACAGAAGGGTCGTTTTCCTTGCATTTACAGCTCCCGAACAGACGTCACACATATACAGACAACACAAACGCCGCGCGGTGCGGCACTGTGTTCTGTCTCACGCGTATCGGAATTTCGGGGAAAAAAACTTAGCGGAGGTTTTTGACGACTTCATCAAAAGGAATGGTTTTGAGCAATTCGATATCCGCTTGACTCGAGAGTTCCTTCAGTGCTTCAGGGGAGGGATTGCCCATAATGACCATCGCAGGGATGGCATTTCGTTCCGCAATGTCCTTGAGAGATGCGTTAAACGCTTGGACGTTTATTTCTTTTTCCAAGGCGAGAAGTTGAAGTTCCATATAGTTTGGATTAAAAAGTCTGCGTCTCGCCAAGGTGCTTAAAAACATTTCTGACTTGTCAAAAATGGTCTGTTCCGAGGCGAGTTTGCCGTTCATCAGCGCTATGCGAGCGTTTTCAAGTTCTTCAGCAGTAATGCCTTGTGTCACAAAATCGGTCCACGTTTTTTTCGCAATGCGAATGGCTTCGGGAATTTTTTCGTTGGCACTTTGAAAAACCATTTTCCAAGCTGTGACGTTGGTATTGGGCGAAACCAAATCACTGTCGAAGAAACTATACGGACTGTAAGAAATCCCGGAATCAGCGCGCATGGCCTTCGAAAAACGATCGTTTCCGACCACTCCTCCACTCGCAGAATACACCTCTTGCAAGATATCGAGGCGGGTTCTTTCGATGGGGTTGAGTTCGCCCATGTCGGGAAACACATAGCCGTAGGTGATGGAGGCTTGCGTCATATCTGCTTTTTGAATGATGCGGATACGAAGCTTTTTAGAGGTTGGAGCCTGGCTGCGTTCAGGTAGCCATTCGCGCACGGCAGGAATGGTTCTTGGAAGTTTTAAGACCAGTTTTTTGAGAGTCTCTTCGTCTTTTTTCTCATAGCTTCCGGTAATAAGAACCTTCAAATCCGCTCTATTGATAACCGATTTTCCGATGTTCACCACTTCGGAGTGTTGAACCGCTTCGATGGCTTTTTTTGAAGAGCGTTGCAGTGACGTTGCGAAATAGTGATCTTCGCCAAGTGACAAGCGAACAAACTCTTCTTGAATAAATCGGTTTTGCTTGCGCGAATTGCTGGCATCCAAAAGATCTTCAAAGGAATCGACGTTTTCTTGCTTCCAAATGGCAAGCGCAGGTTTGTCGAACCTGGGGCGCAGTAAAACATCTTCAAGCACACCAAGCGCAATGGGAAGATCTTCTTTCAGGCCTTCAACTGAAAAAGAGACGTCTCCCAGGGACGTAACGTTGGTGTTGATTTGAATTCCTTTTTCGGCGAGATACCTTTGCAAATCTTCGTAAGATCTCTGGCCTGCTCCGCCGAGTAGAAACATATCGACGGCAGCCCCTAATGCCACGCGATCCCGTTGAGGGCGCGTGTAAACTCCATGACTAAACACGAGGCTTAATTTAAATTTGCGCGCGGAATCCGAGGGGATGGAGTAAAATGACGCTCCTCCTTCCAGGGGGGCATGAAAGACTTGCAAGGTGGGCCAGCGAATGGTTCGCCAATTTAACGGAACAGGTTTCGTTTTGATGAGGGGTCTGGTTTGAGCTAAATCACTTTTTTGTGCAAAAGCTTTGTCGCTCATTGCAGGACAAAGAGCCAGGGAACTCGCAAGAAAAAGCAGGAATGAAAAGGTTCTCATTTTTTCACCTCAGGTGATTTCACAACGCCTGGCAAAAGATCTTTGCATGCAGGTGCGCCACTCCCGTTGGGGGTTACGCCCGTGACAAAATATTTGCGGCTGGCAAGGTTTGCAGTGATCCATTTTCTGAGATCTTCTTGTGTCAGGCCTTTTACAATCTCTTTCGATTTGCCTTCCATGGTAAAGTCGCCATGAAAAAATTCAGACCATTCGTAATTTTCCGCCAGGAACGTCATTTTTTGCGCTGTTTCGGCTTCCGAAACGGCAAACTGCTTTAAAATGCGTTGGCGAAAGCGTTCGTCGAAAGGTTTTTTAAGAACTTCATCGACGGCCTTGTGCCAAAACTGCTCGGCAGGATCTAATTTTTGATCTTTGTTGAGCAAAAAAATGGCAGACATCGGTTGTGACTGTTTTTGCCAACTCATTTTGTAATAGCCAAAACCAATGGCGAGTTTATTTTTAACGAGCCGGCGCTCAAATGTTCCGTCCGGATGATCGTTGAGCATTTGGGTAAAGACTTCCGAAATCACAGAAGAGCGAAAATCACTGTCCGCACTTGGATAAGTGAGGGTGTATCTTTGAGTTGTTACGGTTTCTGAACAAAGGTAACGTTTGCCCAAATCACGAGTCAGGTAGTCTGCGGGAAGAGGAACCAACTTGGGGGGCTCGGCGCCCTTCCAATCTCCAAAGTAACGATTGACCTTTTCAAGGCCTTCCGAAACTTCAAAAGGACCCCCTAAGGTAACAATGGCATTGTGGGGAGTGTAAAAAGTCTCATAAAACTTTTTAGCGTTTTCAATACTCATCTCTTCCACATCTTTTTTGGCTCCAATGGTCAGCCATTCATAGTGGGTTTGGCGCTGCGTAATCGTATTGAGAATTTCAGAGGCGCGCCTCGAAGGGTCATTCTCGTAGTTAAGCCGTCGTTCTGAAATAACAGCACCTTTTTCTGTGCTGAAAAAGGGTTCCTTTAATTCTAACCCTTTGATGCGCTGGCTTTCTAATTCGAGCATTTTGTCGAGGGCAGGACCAGGGAACTTCGAATAAAAAATGACGTAGTCGGTGCTCGTCGCAGCATTTCCAGTTCCGCCAATTCCAGAAAGGGTTCTGTCATAATGACCTTCGTCCGAGAATTTTGTTTTTCGAAACATCATGTGTTCAAAAAAGTGCGCAAGTCCGGTTTGCCCTTTTATTTCGCGATTACTCCCTGCCTCCAGCATCAATCGAAGGGTGGCAACGGGATTGCGGGCATCGGGCAAAATGAGCACTCGCAAGCCATTGGCAAGCACAAATTTCGAGGCAAGGGGAGTGCCCTCGATGGAGTTGCCAGATTTAATGTGCTTCACTCCTGGCGGCAATTTTAAATTCGATTCGTTCGTTGCACTTGATTTCGCTTTTGCAGATCGGGCCGCTGTCCCTTTCGTTGCTCCAAATGCCAATTGCCCTTCAGAAAGGAACAAAGCACCCGTAGAGATTTCGAGAAAGGTTACGCAGGCGAGGCAAAGCGATGGTTTCAACCATCTCATGGTTCTACTCCTTGGAGAAACATTAAAAAATTCTTACTCCTTGCGGATATATTTGTCGGCGTATTCTCTCACACCTGATTCGGCGAGAATATGGAAGGTCCGCAGTTTTCTGATTTTGTCGGGGGGCAATTCGTCAATTTTCATGTAGATGATGTGACGTCCGCTCCGTTTTAAGAGGTTTGCCACTTTTTCGCTGGGCGGATGGGCTGCAATATAAAGGACACAGCGGTGATCGGTTGCCCAAGCCCCCGCAATCAGTAACGCATCAGCAGGAGACTCTGCGCTTCTGCGAATAAACGGGTCGTCCCAAGGATTTTCGCAATAGCTCGGCAGCGGGATGACAGCGAATCCACCAAATTCGCTTTTGGCAATTCCGGGTCCGATCAGCTGATTTTTATAGGGAGTTGCGTAAAACATCAGATTGCTATTGTCGTGCTGTTCGGCAAGCCAAAAGGATTTCCACGAAAAGTTGTCGCCTTTTCCCGGCTCGGCAAACTGAAAAACAATGGAGCCAATGTCTGCTTTGCCGGTATTGAGTTCTTCTTTAATCATGATTTTTTCGTGATGCCAGTTGCGCAAGGTCTCGCGGATATCAAGCCCCTCGCCCAAACTGGTTTCGAGTTCGCGTATTTTGATTTCACTCGATTTCGCCAGTTCAGTTGCTTGTTTGCGATACTGAAACGCGAAATCTTCCATAAAAATATCTTCGTCGGGAAAGGAACAAGAATAGGGATGATCGGTGTTTACCCAGGCATTATCGGCATGCTTTTCTTCGGAAACGTCCCCTGAAAAACTTTCGGATTTTTTTTGCTTTACGATTTGAGGCTTGTTTCTTTTGACGCGCTGTTTTTGCATCGTCTCAAATCGTCGAATGCTGAATGTTGCGACATCTTTTGCAAAAAAACGCAGAGGAATATTGACTTCGGGAAGGGCATTTTCATAGGTCGCATTTGTGGGATAGGCGTCGCACTCTTTCAACATTTCATAAGAAAAATTAGAGTCAATGATGCTCTGTGCAGCAAGCATGATATCAAATGAAGACGGAAAAAATCGTCCATCATGTGTCGCAAGCTTATAAACAAAGCGAAAATAATTGTGCTCCTGGGAGCTGGAAATTTTAAGCCGAGTCCATTCCGCGTACCGCTCAGAGGCCCTTTGAAAGGCTTCGGCAAAGCTTTTACGCAGCAAATCCGACCACGAAGATCCGTGTGTTACATTATCTTGCAACAACCGCACAAAATCAGCACTGATAAACCCTGGAGCGCGTGCATATTCAGCAATCAATCCACGTGGCAGCATGCAGGGGCGAAGGTCCAACTGCACTTCGGCATGGTGTTGCTTTAATTTCTGCATCTGAAAGACATTGTTTCCAGAGTCTCGATTTTGAGGTTTATAGCCGTTTTTAAGCAAAAATCCGATCTTTTTAATGGTGGATCCCGAAACTGCCACCAGTGTCTTTTTACGATGTGAGGCAAAAATCTCATCGAGAATACTTTCGGCACTCAGATTCTGATTCGTCCCATCAACAGAGTTTTCGGTTTCATCAGTGCTGGGCTGAATTTCAAGCTGCCAGTAAGGGAGAAGTCCGCTGGGGAGCATGAGTTCGGCAGGATAGGGGGCATCTTCATCCGAGGAGGCAACGCGCTTTCCGAGATGTGGGCCCACGCCTCCCGCCAAAAAAACATCTTGCGAGCTTAAAAGCAATTTTTTCTCAAGCAACAAATGAATCAGAAGTCTTCTAGAATCAAGGGTTTCAAAGAGGAAAATGGGCAAATTTGTGATGTTCTTCATTTGAGCATCACCTTCAAAAATTTGAGGGCCACTTTCAAGCAGGCTTTTTTCCATCAACATCACAGAGGCCGGAAAACTCTTGTCGAGAAAGCGCAGGTGCGATTCAAAAGATTGAGGCCAGTCGAGAACGAGTGAATCGAATGCAAAATCAAATGCACATCTATTTATTGCGTTTCGCAAAATGCAGCTTTGTTGAAGTCCTGCCTCGTGAAGGGGAAGAAAAAAGACTTCGGAATTTGGCAACAGTTTTTGCAACGTACGCGACTGGATGCTTCCCCGGTTGAGTTCCCATCCCAAAATGCCTTGACCTTCGTCGTTCGCGAGAGATTCGCTTTGTGCAACGGGAAAAAGCGGTTTTCCAAACACAAACTCAAATTCCGGTCCCAGGGAAATGGTGCCCTGGAGAGTCTCGTGGGGATGCATGAGGTTTCCTTGTTAGACAGGCCTGAGTGTTTTTCGATCTCCCTTTCCGCCCGGACCCTTCGGATCGGTTGGCAAAAAGCGCAAAGCTTCGACATCCAAAACGGCTACAATGGCCTCTGTAAGAGCTTGCTGGGAATTGAGTCCGGGTTCCATCGACATCCGCCTTGCTGCGTATTTTCCGATCTGAATTCCATCGCGCACAGAATAGGGCTCATCAAAGGTATGGGCTGTGGACAGAAAAGCCACTAGCAAATTGAGAAGCTGATCTTCCAAATAAGGTAACGCCATCCGCATAATGCGCGCTTCGTTTTCGGCATCGGGAAAGTCGATATAGATCTGCGGGCACAAGCGGCTTTGAATGTATTCGGGCAAATCGTACACGCTGGAGTCGTCGTTCATGGTTGTCACAAAGCGGAAATCTTTGTGGGCAGGGATGCGCACTCCCGCAATAATGGAATCAACGTAACGGCGGTGATCGAGCAGTGCCGCGAGGCTTGCCCAACTTTTCTCCGACATGCGGTTGCCCTCATCCAGAACGCACACGCCGCCCGTGATCATGGCACTCACCAAGGGGCTTGCCACATAGGAGATCTGTCTGCCCTCTCCAATCACGGGTGTTACGATAAGATCTTCGGGCCGGGTGTCTGAAGTGCCCTGCATTAAGTAAACATGAAATCCCAATTCTTGTGCCACAGCAACGGCAAGGGTGGTTTTGCCCACGCCCGGTTTTCCCACAAGCCTGGGGTTCATGGGCGTGTCTTCATCGCTCATTTTCAGCCAAGCGGCTTTTAATTGTCTGCTCGGAAGCTCACCCCCAATCCAGGGGGTGTCGCATTCATACTCTGTTGCAAGCTTTAACGTAACACTTCCGACGGTGGCTGTGCGCGTTTTTAAATCGACTGAAATGCGTGACATTCTTATCCTCGGTTGGAGAGCCCTAGGGAGCGCAGACGTTGGCCACGTTCCAGACGCGCCCTGATCTGTGTTTCTTTTTCTTCGTGACCAGGCTTGCCAATGAGGGCAAACATATTGTTCTTGTAAGCTTCAACACCAGGCTGATCGAAGGGATTAATGCCCCGTGCAAGGCCGCCAATCGCGCAAGCAAACATATTGGTGTACATCCAGTACCCCAGCCAGTAAGCGCTGAGTTCAGGGATTTCCCACGTGAGAGTTGGAACTTTTCCATCGGCATGCGCAAGAAATGTGCCCTGTTGCGCTTCGTTTTGCACCACCGACAAGTCTTTGTTTACTAGAAAATCAAACCCATCTTTGAGACTGCTCGAAGGGATCTTTGTTTTGCGCTTCATGGATCCTTTAACGAGCGAATATTCATCTTGGATCTTGAGGTGAGTTGCAAAGAGGCCTCGTTTGCCTTCTTGAAAATACTGACCCATGGAATGCAAGTCTGTGGTAAATTGCGCACTGGCTGGAAAAATTCCTGTGCCATCTTTGCCGTCGCTTTCACCAAAGAGTTGTTTCCACCATTCTGCAACGCCACCTAATTTAGGTGTCCAGGTGCACAGAGATTCGACCCAAAAATCATTTTGATAAAGAACATTTCGAATGCCCGCGTAACAAAGCGCGGGGTTGGTTTCGAGGCTGTCGTTCTTTTCGTATTTTGCGTCATGGGCGGCCTGTTTGCCACCCTCCAAAAACTCGGCAACATCTACTCCCGCAACGGCAAGTGGCAGAAGCCCCACCTGAGAAAAAATAGAGTAACGCCCACCGATATTTCGGGGAATGGGGAAATGTTGATAGCCATTGTCTTTGGCAATTTTTAACAGCGTTCCGTCTTGGGGATCGGTCACCGCAAACACCCGCGCCTGGGCTTCAGAATGTCCGAAGCGCTCTTCAAGGTAACGCTTGAGAATTTTGAAAGCCAAGGCAGGTTCGGTAGTGCCCCCTGATTTTGAAACCACAAGGATGGAGGGCGAGTACAGATCGAGGACGTCGAGGAGTTCCGAAATTTCATCGGAAGCCAAATGATGCCCTGCCCAAAGAAGCAAAGGGCGCCTATGAAACTCTTGCGGATTTAAGGCTGCAAATGAATGCGTGAGGGCATTGTAAACCGCTCGGGTTCCTAACAAGCTTCCACCAATTCCAACCACGATGAGGGCATCGGAATGGGCGCTGATATTTTCAGCGGCCTTGGTGGCATCGGCAAGTGCCTTGGTGCCGTGGTCTTCGATGTAGTTGACCCACCCCGTAAAGTCGGCACCTTTGCAAGTTCCAGCCATGAGGCTTTGCCGGGCATTCTTGAGCTGGGGGAGAATTTGAAAGAGATCCTTCTCCAGGGGAAAAACGTCGTGCGCTTTTGTCCAGTCAAGAACAAGTCGTTTGTCTCCGCTTATAGTCATGGTGCAATCCTTCTCAAGAGAGTACGAGCTCGCGATCGGGTGATGGTATGAGAATTTCCCATTGACTGCAAAGTATAGTAAAGCTTTGATCCGCATCGTCCATGCAGATGCTTGTGGGCGGCTTGATTTTCATGGCATGCTCATCGATTGGATCATATTGTTTAGATCATATTTTTAGTTGTTTCCTCAAAGGTCGGTACATGAGCAAGAATTGGAACAAGAGATTTCGCAACATTCTCA
The DNA here is from genome assembly GCA_044237915.1 of Silvanigrellaceae bacterium. Classification (GTDB taxonomy): domain Bacteria; phylum Bdellovibrionota_B; class Oligoflexia; order Silvanigrellales; family Silvanigrellaceae; genus JBIIEI01. The sequence continues at coordinate 55,480 of JBIIEI010000016.1, forward strand.
TCACTGGGATGCCCGCTTCGGGAAAGTCGACTTTTGGAAAAGTTCTCGCCTATCATTTAAAACGTGATTTTGTAGACGTCGATACCCTTGTTGAGCGTTCTTTTAAGAAGACAATCGCACAAATCTTTCTCGATGAAGGCGAAGAAGCCTTTCGTGCAGCCGAAAATCGGACTCTGCGCAAACTCCAAAGAACTCAAAATTGTATTATTTCTCTGGGGGGAGGCGCCCTCAGTCATTCGCAAAATCTTTCGTTTGCGCGCGGCCTCGGAGTTCTTGTTTTTCTTGAAACTCCCCTGGATGTCATCTCCGAACGCATTTTTGCACAGCGTGAAGTGCGACCCATGTTTTCTGCGTGCAACTCGGTGGCTGAAGTCCAAGAAAAACTTTCTGCCCTCTGGCTCGAGCGGCAAGAAACTTACGAGAGCGCCGAATTGCGACTTTCAACTTCATACAGCTCCTTTGATAATCTCGTTCTTCAAATCCTTTCTTATGAACGCAAGGCATTTCAGCGCGATTACCAAGCAGAAGTCAGCCTCATCGAGGGTGCAAAAACCTCCTGGGAAAAACGCCGAACCGAAGAAAAAATTGTTGAACATTCTGAAGAATCGTCCCAGTCGCATCCCGAAGAAGTTGCGCTTGACATTGAATCCCACGAACCCCCGGTTCAAGAAACTGCTCAACCTCAGCAGGCCGTTGCAGATATTCCTGAAGTGGCAGAACAACTTCCTGAAGAAACTCCATCCCCCACTGAGGTTATTGAGCAGCCTGTGAACCCACAGCGCGAAATCCCCATCCGAGCCCCTGCAAAGCAGTGGAAGATGAAGGATCCCAGCGAAATAACTTTACAGGTAAATGACGCCCCTCGGATTGAAAAAACCGAAGAGAAAGAAAATTTCACTCTGATTCGTCCCGTCATTCGGCCCCGCAAGGAAATCGCAATTATTCCCAAGGAAGAACTCATTCCAACGCCTGAACGGCAAGAGGACGCGCCACGCATTGCGCGCGAAGATGCAAATTCTTCTCCTCAAAGCGATGCACCGCCCCGCATCCGTTATCCTCGCGATCCCAACGCCAAGGTGATTCGAGCAGAAGAAAAGCAATGGAACTCCAATCCCCAGCGCGAGGGAGAAAAGCGCACGGCCTATCCTAAAAAAGTCCACTCCGATTGGAGTGAGATCCCCGAAACAAAGATCACCGAAGCAGAAAGCGTACCCCCGGAGCGCATTCAAAAAATTGAGGGTGCCAATGCGCCCCGCCGAAGTGCCTTTGTTGCTAAAAATCAACGTCCAAGCCGCGACCTCCGCAGTGGTTTTCGCCCGCGTCCTCCCGATGCCGAAGGGCACGTTGCGCCCAAGCGTGAAAATGCACCCTCCCAACATCCTCAGGCACCCTCGTCGTTTCGATTTCATCAACAACGGCGCAACCACATCGAAAGAAAAGGCCCCGGAGCCGAAGGCATCCGCCGTGATAATCGCCCCGAGGAACAGAAAAAACGCGAGCCCGTTTTAATCGTGCCCAAAGAAAAAGAAGAGCTTAAATAAGTAAATCCAAACACCCCAAGCGGCCCAAAGGGAAACGCATTTCTCAGTGTCCAGACTGGGTTTGTGAACTTGTTTCGTCCAATCGTTCCAGCGATTACGTAACAAAAAACCGAATTCTGCATGAGAATCGGGTTGCATATTATTGGACGATCGACTTTCGAGACAAGATGATTGTCGTGAGAAAATGGGTCGAAGGTGGGTATCTCACCATTCGAGAGGTCGGCGTTGGAGAAAAGGTTCGCCTTGAGCCCTTTGAAGAAATTGATATTGATGTGGGCCTTCTTTTGGGTGATGATCCCGAGGAATAGAAGACGAAACTGAAAATAAACCGTGTTAAAAAAGCTGCCGCATCCATCCCAGTTGGTTGGGATCCTTGCACACAAGCTTGATGGGAACCAGGCATTCAAAAGGGCAGCCCGAAATTTCAAGTGAGAGGATGTCTTTATTCTGTGCAAGAAAGTCAGGAAGGTACGCCACGGCTTGTCCCTTCTCTACAAAAGACTCCAAAATTTTTAAGCTTGATGACACATAGCGAACCTGCCTTGGAAATTGATGGTCTCGCCACCCATCGCAAGACTCTTCAGACTCCAAAGCGCTAAAAAGCGGTGTTTCTGGCACAGCAAAAGGATACTTTAATACTTCGTGAATGGAAACAGCTTCCTGAGACTTTGCTTTTTGAAAGAGGGGATGTGATTTTCCGACAAACGTGCGGAAATTCGTTTTTTCGAGAATGCGAACGGTGAGTCCAAACTGTGTTGGAACGCGCCCCGTAATGAGTGCAATGTGAGCTTGGCCATCTTTGATCAAATCAATGGCCTGTGATTCCGCAACCGACTGAAATTCAAACACTGCCCCCTTGGTGAATTTTTGCAATTGTAGGGTAAGAGGGGGCGCATAGTTTGCGAGCAATATATCGGGTCCCGCCAATTTAATTCTGCCCGTTCCCATATGGCGCTGAAGTTCTTGACGCGTTCTTTCTTCAAGCAAGAGGATTTGAACAGCCTGTTTCTTTAAAAAATGGCCTTCCTTGGTGAGCTGAAGTCCTAAGGTCGTTCTTTCAAACAAAGAAACGCCAAGTTCGTGTTCAAGTTTCGAAACGGCTTTGCTGAGGGAGCTTGCCGAAGAATTCATTTGGCGCGCTGCAGCCTGAATGCCTCCATGTTGAACCACGGCAAGAAACGAAGTTAAATTTCCTATTTCCATTTTCGAAACGATCCCTCGATATTTGTCCTTTGATTGGAAATAAGAAATTTGTTAGTGAATGACTTCATGTGAGTCAAGAGAAATAATGATTGGCATTGCTATCAAAGGCATAAATAAGTAACGAAAGAATTTGAGTATGTCGCTTTCCCCCAGGTTTTGGCCTCTGCCTCTGCGCACAGGTAAAGTCTTGAAAAATCGTGTGGTTCTTGCTCCGATGGCATCTGAAACCGCCGACGAGAACGGCTATGTGACCTCCCAGACCTTGAAGCATTACCAGCGTCTTGGAATGTCGGGAGTGGGCCTGGCGATTGCGGAATACACCTTTGTGCATCCTTTTGGTAAAAGCGAGCCAAATCAGCTGGGTGTATATTCAGATTCTCATCTTGAAGGTCTCGTTCAACTCGTAAAAACCATCAAAAAAGGTTTGCCAGACGATCCGGTTTTGCTTTTGCAATTGGCCCACAGTGGAGGAAAATCAGATTCCCAACTTACAGAAGGCAATCTGATGGGACCTTCGGGGATATCTGTCCCGGTTAAAGACAAAGTTCTTGAAGCCCCACGTCCGATGACGGAAGCGGATATCGAACTCTGGAAGCAGTCTTTTTGGGATGCTGCAAGAAGGGCGCAAGAAGCTGGTTTTGATGGAGTGGAACTGCATGCAGCCCATGGCTATGGTCTTAGCCAATTTTTATCTCCCATCACAAATCAACGACAAGATGTTTACGGGAAAGATCTTCTGGGGCGTGCCAGACTTATCTGTGAAATCATTCAGGGCATCCGTGCTCAATTCCCTACTTTGCTGGTTTCAGTTCGCATGCCTGGGCAAGATTTTTTAGAGGGCGGTTTAACGCCCCATGATTGTGCTCTTTTGGCACGAAGTTTTGAAGAAGCAGGCGCAGATATCTTAAGTATTTCTTCTGGAATTGGAGGCTGGAGACGGCCTGTGGAAAGAACAGGGGAAGGTTATCTGGTTGATGAGGCGGGATTATTAAAAGAATTTGTGCGCATCCCCATCATTGGTGTGGGCGGAATAGAATCTGCTGAATATATTGATGAGTCGCTCTTGAATCATAAAGCTTCGTTGTTTGCGGTTGGCCGAAAAATATTAACAGATCCCGCACTTTTTCGAGCGCAAGTGTTGGAGCGAAAAGAATGATATCTCGAATTTGAAAACGAAGGACACTCCATTGAGTCGAAGGAAGCGAGGGCGAAGATGGTAAGCAATATCGTTTCGTTTTTTGAGAAGATAGGAACGAAAGAGGTTTGTCCCTGAAAGATGTGAATTGCACGCGATTTTAATTTTTCTTTATCAGCGTAAATCTAGTAATCTACGCTGCCGCTTCTTTACATCTTCTCCAAGAAATGAAGCATTCCCCCTCAAAGCAACAAAATATTTCCGTTTCAAAGTATAAATTTCGTGGCACCACACAAAACAATCTTTTGTGCATCCTGCCTGTCCTTTGGTGAGTGCGACGTCAAAGAGAGATGAAATTTGCCGCTCTCCAATGGGATGGCAAATTATTTTGCTTTCAGGTCCTGCATGTGTAAGCGCAGCATTGTCTGAGATGATAAGATAAGGTCTGGTTGATCGTTTGGGATCTAAAGGTTGCGAGGGGTCCGTGCGAGTCCGTGCTGCTTCTTGATCCAAATCCCAGATTTCCCACTTTTTCATTTTTTCCGCCCCTAATCTAACTGTGCTGCCATCACGTCCTCATCATCACTATAGTTGTCTGCCTGAAGCTGTGACAAAGCAGCCAAGTGACTTTCGACTGTGACCCGCGCGGCGAGTTCAAACGCCTTTTTCAAAAGTTCAGTGGGCTTGCCTTTGAGGGAGGGGAAAGCTGCTTCTAAAACTTCAATGTCGTCACCAAGGGGCTGATCGATAGGAGTTGTTACCCGGAAGCTTTGAGCACTCATACGAGACCTCTCTTTCTGTCTGATTCCTTTACGGCATTATGAGCAAAATCTTTAGCTTTAATATCTGCTCATTTAAATTGCCACTTAAAATAGCCATCTGTCAATGCAATTTTTAAGGCTTTTTATAATTGCTGAGTCATGTCCGCCACTAGGGCATTTTTTTCCAAGGTCAATGAGATCGTGAGGGATTTAAAGGAGATGGCGGTTTGTCATGACAGTTCAGCTGTGGTTTAAATTTCATGCGCCTGAATAATGTAAAGTATAAATTACTTATGAAGACTGACTGTAGCCAAACTCCAGGTGTAGCAAGTCTGATTTTCATTTTTCAAGGTCGAAATCTTTGAAAGCCAGCCAGTGCTTTGAAATGAGTCAAAAGACTTGGTCATGCGAATGCGAGTCGTGTCTTGTAGGTAAGGTGAATTCAAACATTAGATCAAATGGAGTTCAAAATATTACCTTATTGAAATAAATACTAAAATCAGTGAAGTTAATTTTATTATTTATTCGCTATTATTCAAACAGCAAGATTCCAGTTCACTCTTGCCTAGACACATGGCGAATTGGGTATTTTTTGAATTTGAAAACGGAGTGTGTCTCAGGCCGCTTTCTGTTGCGAACGATGCATGGTCATGATGAAAATCATAAACGGAGTTGCTGCCAGTAAAATCGTGTCATATTTTTTGAATATTGATGATTGATTGTTGATCAGAGTTACGTCAAAAAGTGAGTAGTTTTGCCGCGATCCAATAAATGCTAGTTTTTAATCCTCAATTTTACTTGCCGTATCTACTGTTAACTTTTCTTTTCCTTCGATAGCGAGTTTCACTTTTCCGGTATTCCCTTTAATGGTGGAGTTTTTGATGTTCCCCTTCGCATGATTGCCTTCTATTTTAAGTCCAGTACCACCCCAGCCACTTGAAGTGTTCCCTGAAATCTCACTGCCACTCAACTCCAATGTCGCACCCATATCGCCATGATCAAGAATCCAGGCACCGCCAACATATGTCGAAGAATTATTAATTATTTTAGAATCCGAGAGTGTGACTTGAGTTCCTTGCAAATAAAGGGCTCCAGCGCCTCCTGTTTTTGAATCGGTTTTGATTGAATTTTTAGAAAATTCGCTTTTTGAAATCAGTGTCACCTGCGAAATTTTGTAGCCGGTTCGAAAGAGTGCGCCACCGAAGGCGCCCGCGGTATTTTCGGTGACGGTGGTGCCGCAAATCTGCAAGGTGTCGTTGGCATCACCATCCATAATAATGGCCCCTCCATTGCCTCCTCTGCCATGTTGGGCGTTGCCGTCGTCCCAATTGGCACCAAAGCCCGTAGCTTCGTTTCCTTTAAAGACGCTATTATAGATCCAAATTTCTCCACCCAAACTTCCAAGAGCGCCCCCATTGGCACACTTGTTCCCTAAAAACTGGCTTCGAATGATCTCTATTTTTCCGACGCCCACTTGATAAATGGCACCTCCGGCCACATCGGGACCTTCTGTAGGGCAAGAATTTCCACTTAAAACAGATTCTAAAATTTGGATATTTGCACCGAGACTATAAAGAACTCCGCCTCCTGCATCCACATCTGCACCAAGACCTTTGGGATGTGCCTTGCCTGAAGATTTTCCATTTTCAAAGGTTAAGCGTTGCAGTTTGACAGTGGGTGAGCCTTTTTCAAAGGAATTTTTGAGGATTAAAATGCGGTGAGCTGAGGCCCCATCGAGCGTTATTTTTCCTTCGCCGTCAAGGGTCGTGTTTTTCGAATTGGAAAGCTCAAGCGACTTTGTAAGCTTGATGCGATGGGCGTCTTTGCCACAGTTGAACTTTATAAATCCACCATCGGTGAGTGCCTGTGTAAGGGCTGCCTCTGTGCAGCTTGCCAGAGTGCCTGTTCCAACAACTTTGGAATTCGCAGGAGGCTCTTCAAGTTTGAGAGGTTCTTCACAAACTTTTTCGAGTGAAGAAGGAGACACATTTTTGGGAGCATTTTTAGTGTCGGTGGCTTTATCGTCAGACTGTTTTTTGTTTTCGCTCGAACAAGAAGGTAACAATATCCCAAAAAAAAAGAAGTGTAAAAACATGATGTTTATCAAGTGAATTAACAATATGGACTAAACTGTTTCTTTGAATTTTTTTCATAATCACAAATTCTCCTGTGTTTGTATCGTCATGATATTTAAGGGACTTGAGAAAGGAGTGTCAGAAATTTTTTTCTGTGCTTCACTCTCAATATCCAAGACTATGTTTCAGGAAAAATTGCAGTTGGTGCGGATGTTACGATCGTCTACAATGAGAATTCAAAGTCGGGTGTTTTTATGTGGTCTAGGTTTGACACAGCGAATCTGCTGGGAGCGCAATGTCATCACGAGAATGATGCTGCGGGTAAACAACTCGGAAATTTAACATGCAAGCAATTCGCGGGATCACCAACAGGATGGCGTTGGTTACCTTAAAATCCACATTACTTTACAATCTTTTCACCTGATTTTTGATTCAAAGACATGGAGTTTTGAAAGCGGGTCCAGCTTTTGATGTAAGTAAACGCGGTGCGGATTTGGGGGTCGTTTCTGAGATGAAGCGGCCATTTTTCAATTTCGGTCGAGAATCCACCGTTGTTTGTGAGAGTTTTTAAATCAGCGGCTTCGATGTGGCCTTCGAGGTCGGATTCTTTGCGGTAACGCCCTTTTTCTTTTTCACGATCTTCTTCGCCAGGAGCGTTGGATTTGTTGGTGTTTGAAGCTGCTGCTGCAGCAGGTAGGGGAAGCATAATGTCTGGAACAATTCCCTTGGCTTGAATGCTGCGTCCCTTGGGTGTGTAGTAACGAGCAATGGTAATCTTGAGTCCGCCGCCGTTGGGCAGGGGCACGATGGACTGCACGCTTCCCTTTCCGAATGTGGTGGTGCCCATGACGATGGCTCTTTCGTGGTCTTGCAGGGCGCCCGCAACGATTTCACTGGCACTGGCAGAGCCTTCATTCACAAGAATAACCATGGGCATGTTGGGATGGGTGGTGCGTTTTGTTGCATATTCGACATCTTGGCGAGCGCGGTCGCGACCAATGGTTGAAACGATGATCCCGGAGTCGATAAAGAGATCCGTAATGCGCACAGCCTGATCGAGAAGGCCGCCCGGATTGTTACGTAAATCGAGGATGAGTCCGTCGAGTTTTCCGCCATTTTGGGCTTCATAAAAGCGCAGGGCTTTGTCGAGTTGCTCGCCCGATTCTTCCTGAAAAACAGACACCCTGGCGTAAGCATAGCCATCAGAAAGCTTGGCATGAGACACGCTTTTGGTGCGAATGGTTTCCCGAGTGAGTTTTACTTTTCTGGTGCTCGGTTTAAATGCGGTTTTTGCTTTGACTGCGGCCTCTGCTTTGGCGGCTTCAGGCGCTGGAATAATTTCAATTTCGACACTGCTTCCAGGAAGGCCTTTCATGCGCGACAAGGCTTCTTCTACATTTTCGGCAGTAATGACGAGGCGGTCGACTGCAAAAATCAGATCTCCGCCTTGAAGTCCTGCTCGAAATGCGGGTGAATCTTGCATGACTTCAATGATCTCAAGGCGACCTTTTTGTTGAGAGAGAACGACTCCAATGCCGCCAAACTTGCCCGAGGTGTCGGTCGTGAGGTCTTTGAGCTGCTGTGGAGGAAGGTACGTGGTGTGGGGATCAAGGTTAGAAACAAGGCCTTTGATGGCTTTTTCAAGGAGCGCATCGCTCGTCACGACCTTTTCTTCCACATACATGTTCTCTAAAAGATTGAGTGCGCGCGAAAAGGATTCCAGGCTTTGGTATTTTTTATTTTGGTCTTCGAGGAGCTTTGCGGGTGAAGGCTCTGCTGGAGGGGGAAGCCCCTCTTTGCTCTTGGGGGCTTCGGACCCCGATGCCGTTTTTGCAGCGGGCGCGCCTTGGGGAGCTTGGCCTTGTGCGGGCGCCGCTGGTTTGCTCTCTTGTGCGAATGCAACAAAGCCGCAATGGTTCAGGACGAGGATTCCAACCTCAAGGGCGAGAATTCTTCGGTAAGAGATCATGTCTTAGTCTCCGTAGGTGCTCGATCCTCGATTCACTCGGGGATCCTCAGAGTTGCGCATTGCCGTTTGTGCTGATGAGTATAGGACAAACTTCATGCTGCGGAAAATTTGACCACTTTCAGTCAAATTCTTGTTCTCAAGCAATAAAATCTTATGGGTCTGTTATTGCATGACCTCCTGATTGTAGGCTAATCACCAGGGTGTGAATACTCAGAGTCGTGTTTTTGTTTGATTTCTCTTATGGGAGACTGTCGATGTCACAGGTCGCCGCACAAGAGGCCATGGCTAAGCCTTGCCGTTCTGAATTTTGGTATCGAAGAATCCATTCCTTAACGGGGGTTCTTCCTCTTTCACTTTTTCTTGTCACCCATTTTTTGGGTAACATGTATTCCACCAAAAGAGATGGGGGAGTTGCGTTTGATGAATATGCGCACGGCCTTCATGCTCTGACGATTTTCAATATCCTGGAACTCGGGATTCTCCTTCCTCTGCTTTATCACGCTGTGTATGGCTTATACAGAGTCTTCACCCGCGAAAAGTGGAATGCTTTGGCAATTCGTAACGAAAGTAACACCCGTTACCTTCTTCAGCGAGTGACGGGCATCATTCTGTTCGTGTTTGTTGGAGTGCATCTGTATTCCACGCGCGTACAACAGTTGTTGTATGGCACCGATGTGAACTTCAGTTTTATGGTTGAGCACTTGAGCAATCCTGCTTACGGAGCCATTTATATTATTGGCGTTGCGAGCGCTTGTTACCATTGGGCAAACGGACTTTGGGGATTCCTCATCACATGGGGCATTACCACAGGGCGCAGAGCACAGGCTATCAGCGCAAAGCTGTGTCTTGCTGCAGGCATCGCATTGTTTGCTTTTGGGTTGAATTCATTCCTCGGCTTTTTTGGCCTGGGTGTGTCTTTAAATTTCTAAATCGTGCTCAGGGTAGGTTAGAGGTAACGTTTGTATGGCAATTCCTTCCAATAAATTAAAAGTTGCGATTGTGGGTGGCGGGCTTGCAGGCCTTGCTGCGGCAATGAAAGCAGCAGAACACGGCTACGCAGTCGATCTCTACAGTGTCGTTCCTGTTAAAAGATCTCACAGTGTGTGCGCACAAGGTGGAATCAACGGCGCAGTCAATACCAAGGGCGAAGGCGATTCCCCTTGGCAGCATTTCGACGATTCCGTTTATGGTGGCGACTTTCTCGCCAATCAATCCGTTCTCAAAGAAATGTGCGAAGCAGCTCCTTCCATCATTTATCTCTTCGATCGCATTGGTGTGCCGTTCAATCGCACCTCTGAAGGGCTCCTTGAATTCCGTCGCTTCGGGGGAACCAAGGTTCACCGTACGGCCCATGCAGGTGCCAGTACCGGGCAACAACTTCTTTATGCGCTCGATGAACAAGTGCGCAGATTTGAAGCGTCCGGAAAAATCACCAAGTATGAAAATTACGAGTTTCTTGAAGCGATCATTGACGACAACGGTGTGACACGCGGAATCGTATGTGTCGACCTCGATACCATGCAAATCGTTTCACGCAGAGCCGATGCGGTTATTGTGGCAACGGGCGGACCTGGACTTATCTTTGGGAAGTCTACAAACTCCACAATTTGTACAGGCTCAGCGGCTGGCGCCCTTTATCAACAGGGTGTGCATTATGCCAATGGTGAGTTCATTCAAGTTCACCCCACAGCAATTCCTGGGGAAGACAAACTGCGCCTGATTTCGGAATCAGTGCGTGGCGAGGGCGGTCGCGTTTGGGTTTACAAGGATGGCAAGCCCTTTTACTTCCTCGAAGAAAAGTATCCTTCTTACGGAAACCTTGTGCCGCGCGACATCGCGACCCGTGAAATCTTCTCTATCGTTTACGACGACGGATTGGGAATCGATGGCAAGCCGATGGTTTATCTTGATGTGAGCCATATTCCACCTGATCTTCTGAAGCGTAAATTGGGCGGCGTGCTCGAAATCTACGAAAAATTCGTGGGCGAAGATCCCTACAAAGTGCCTATGAAAATTTTCCCGGGCGTGCACTACTCCATGGGCGGTCTGTATATCGACCAACACCACATGAGTAACATCCCAGGCCTCTTGGCTGCCGGTGAAGTCGACTATCAGTACCACGGTGCAAACCGTTTGGGTGCAAATAGCCTTGTTTCGTGTGTGTTTGGTGGATTCCGTTCAGCAGCAACAACTGAAAGCTATTTAAAAGGCCTTCAAACTGCAGCTGCAGATCTGCCTAGCACGATCTTTGATAAAGCCGAAAAGAAATTAACGGCTCATTTTGAAGAACTCAAAAACAAGAAGGGCACTGAAAATCCGTTCCGACTTGGGCAAGAAATGGGTGAATGGATGCGTGCCAACTGCACTATCGTACGTCACAACGATAAGCTCCAAAAAACCGAAGAAAAGCTTGTGGAACTTGCAGAGCGTTATAATAATATTTCGGTACCCGACACCGGAGCTTATTCGAATCAGCCGCTTTTGTACTCCTATCAGCTTAAGAATATGCTTGTGTTGGCAAGGGTGATTTGCAAGGGAGCCTTGCTTCGTGACGAAAGTCGAGGTGCACACTACAAGCCTGCGTTTGCTAAGCGCGATGATGAGCGTTTCCTTAAAACGACAGTGGCAAAGCACACTCCAGACGGTCCCCAAATCACATACGAAGAAGTGGATGTCTCTTTCATCAAACCACGTCCACGTGATTACAGTAAATCGCAGTGAGGAAAGGTAACGAATGAAACGCAATGATGTCACTCTCCATATGGATGCTCAGGCACCGAGTTCTGCACAGAGCGGAGGGCGCAAGGTTAAAGTTAAAATCAAGCGCCAAGACGCCCCGGGCAAACAAGGTTACTGGGAAGAATTTGAATTAAACGTAACAAACGACATGAATGTCATTTCGGTCCTCGAAGAAATCCGCCGCAATCCGGTGAATTCTTCGGGTAAAAATACCAATGCCATCGTGTGGGATTGCAGTTGCCTTGAAGAAGTCTGCGGAGCCTGTTCGATGGTCATCAATGGCCGTGCACGTCAGGCGTGTTCTGCACTTGTCAAAGACCTCGGCAATGAAATTCTTCTTGAGCCCATGGATAAATTTCCGATCGTGCGTGACTTACGGGTTGACCGCAAGCGCATGTTTGAAGCTTTAAAACGCGTTGAAGCTTGGGTTCCGGTCGATGGTTATCACGACTTGGGCGCAGGCCCTCGCATGTCTGATGCGGATGCCAGTGAGCGTTACGATCTTTCGCGTTGCATGACTTGCGGTGTGTGCTTGCAGGTCTGTCCACAGGTCAACGAAGGCAGCGATTTTATCGGCGCTGCTGCGATTTCTCAGGCCCGCCTCTTCAATGCTCATCCCGTTGGAGAAAGCCTCAAGGAAAACCGCCTCGAAGCCCTTATGGACAAAGGTGGAATCATGGACTGCGGCAAAGCGCAAAACTGCGTCAAGGCCTGCCCCAAAGAGATTCCACTCACCGAAAGTATTGCAGAAATGTACCGTCAAACGACGTTGAAAGCGGTCAAGGACATTTTCCGCAAGTAAACAAGAGTCATTTTTACTTGACACTCGTTTTGCAACCGGCTGCTTCTTTGGCGGCCGGTCTTTTTTTTTCATATTCGCCTAGATTATAACCTTTTGATTGCATGGTGTCGCAATCTGTGGCTTTACGTAGAGTCAGAGATGTGAGCAGATTCGGTCACAAGTGAAGTCTGAGGTATCCTATGAGAGATTTTTCACAGAAAAAATGCGTCCTTGTCCACCGATCAGAGGCTTCAGTCGACATGCTGTCTGCTCACCTCAAGCAGCTTTTCGGCTGCCGCGTCATCTTTTCCGACCACTTTGAAGAAGCGCTCTCACTCGTGCGCAAAGAAAAAGTCGATCTCGTGATCACCTCAACCTTGGGCTCCAAGGAAGCAGGCATCGATCTGTTGAAAAAAATGCGCGTCTCGCAACAAAATGTTCCATTTATTGTCATGACAGACAAAAGTTGTGAAGAACTCGATGCACTGCGCGATTACGATGCCATTTCTGTCGAATATCGTCCGATGGATTGGGAACGCCTCACTCTCATTACCAAGAATTTTTTAAGCACTTCTGCTTATGTGAGCCGCTCTGCGAAAACCTATCCGCTTTGAAATTGCTGCCCATGATTCTGTGTGAATTTGACTCGACTTTGGCGAGCGCCTTGAAATAATTGCAGTTACTTTAAATTAAATTTCTTCATTTTTCTTTTTCGGCCCCAGAAATGTACACCTCTTGTATGGCTAGCGTTGTTTCGTTATTTCTGGCCATTGAAGAGCAAGGAGTTTGTGTGCTTTTTGAAATTAGAACCCCTCAGACCTAAATTATTCAGACTTAGATTTCACGCCGTAGAGTGTACGAAGTGTTTTGAGGTCGCCTGCGCTGAGTTCGATTTTATCGACTTTGATGACTCCATTTTCATAAGCATCCATATAACAGTAATTCATGATGCTCTTTGAATCATAGTCGCCAATGGTTACAGCCGTATCGCTGGGGTTCTTGCCAAGATCGGCATACGTGCGTTTGTTATGCGTATCGATGCAGGTCTGGTCTATCTTCGATTCATTGCGGTAATGTTCATGTTGAAGCCCTGCCACGTGCCCGAGTTCATGGATGGCCAGCGCCCGAATGCAATCCGCGCGTAAGATTTTCATGCGTGCATTGGAACAATACTGATCAAATTCAAGCAGTACATCAGCGATGGCATATTCATTTGTCTGGTTGATAGCTTCATATCGAAACTTGCTAGGTACAGGAACCCCAGTTGAATCAAGCACTTTTATTTTTTTCGCGTGACCAAGGCCATAAGATAAAAAAGCGTTTGTCGCTTCACCCCTTCCTGACTCCATGTGAAGCAGGAATTTTGGTGCTCTAATTTTAAGCAATTTGTAAAAAAATATATTAAACTGGGGGCGGGGAACTCATTGG
>JBIIEI010000165.1:0-5220 GCA_044237915.1 Silvanigrellaceae bacterium
GGAATCTCTTCCGGCAATATCTTCCTACCTATAAAATTTGGACAGCGAACTCTGGTTCACGTTCTAAGCAGCGCTTCGAACCGGCGCGTTTGTTTGTATTTTGTCGGATTTCCAAGAGCGATGACATTGTGAGAATTAAAAAAATCTTGAGAAGGCGTCCTAGATATGTAAAGAGATCTCTCATTTAACTTATAATTCACAGAATTCTTCAACTGACACAGAGAATGCCTGTGCGATTTTTTGAATTGTTTTAAACTGAGGCTTTACGCCATTTTCGATTCTGGAAATTTGTCGACGGTCGATTCCCGTCAATTCTGCCACATCTTGTTGAGTAACGAGGCCCAAACGAGATTTATGATGCATATATTTTGATATGAATATATTTCTCTCTTTTTCTAACTCTATGTAAGCTTCTTTACCAGAATCTCTAGATAAAATTTGCTTTTCCCAGTCTTCGACATCTTCAATTTCATCATCGAAATTTTTGAATTCTTTTTTTCTCCTCTCCGTCATTGCTTCGAAAACCTGCATAAGCACAAGTCCAATGTTTCGCTTTTCTTCATCATCGGTTTCGGGCTTACTTCGTTCTTCCATAAGAGTCGTAATATTCTCGTAGTGCTCCTTCATCTCTTGAAAATAGCTTTCTGCTTCTGAGCAAAGCCTTCTTCCTTCTGCTGCCACCTTATTGAGGGCTGCAAATGCTTCCTCGGGAGTCATGTCTTCGAGGGGAGCTATTTTTAATAAAGTGTTCACTACTGACTTCCCTTTTATGGGCAACTTTTCCCCAAGTTTGATCACCCGGCTTGTGGGTCTAACTTTAAAATTGACTTTGAATTCGCTCACTCGACTTCCCCGACTGAAATAAAATGGGAGAAATTTTGCTACTGAATGCTACTAATACGCCTTATCGGATGAAGTCAAGAATTCTGTAGCAAAACGTAGCATACCAACTCAACAGCGCCTAAAGCTGCACTTCAAAACTTCAAAGTCTGTTGCGCTGAACATCTATCATGACCTGGGAACCACCTCACCCCTGAGTTCACTGATAAAAGGCTCAATCCTTGTTGATATTCAAAAAGCGTCCAAACATTAAACACCGACAAAATTTTTTAGAGCTCGTTTTTTCATTTCCAGAAAAAATGCCCCACCTGAGAAGCTTTTTATTCATGACAGCTTGGTACAAATCTTGCTAAGGAGTGATTGTAATTCCCTCCTGAAGGTTTTCAAATCGATATGGGGTGTCCTTTATGATCCGAATTATTCTGTTACCAGGTTCAGAGGCCCCTTTATTTCAAAGAAACTACAGCGAATGCGGCGGTTTTCCTGTCGACCTGGGTTATCTCGTACAATCTGAAATGTATGGAATCTTCTACCGTGGCAAGCAAATCGGCGGATTTGTTCTGAACCACAAGGCACCTTTTCGTGCATTAAATGATATTTCAGTTGAAAATTTGCAGGAATTAAGAGCAAAAGTTGATTCTGAAAATACTTTTGAGGCCATGTGTTTTTGGTTACTGCCTCAGTATCGAAAAGGAAATTTTTCCATTCTCATTTGGACAAAGCTCCTTCGTTTTCTGCACACCTATCCTCGTCAAGTGCTGCTGCTTTCCACAGTTTCAGAGAAGTTAATGTCTATCTATTTGACGGCAAATCCAAATGTTCTGTACCAAGGTAACATTCTCACAGCAGATAAAACGCTCCCCAAATACTTAATTGCCATCCCTGACAAGCGCCGCCTCTATTTGGCACTTGCTCGCAATGCGCCAAGAAGATTGCTTGGCAGCATTCAAAAAAGTGTGCGTGCGAAATTCAATTTAAAAGAGTCACAGACATAATGCATTTGCTTGTGGCACGTAAAGTTTAAGGATGTCTGGCGTTATTCCACACAGTTCTGATACTGAAATATAGAGGTAACGCACATCCCCCTTACGCTTGAATTCTTGGCCTGGCTGCACGCGAAAAGAGATGCCAATCAGAAGACTTTTAACCAATGTGTCTGATTTTTGCGGGGGCATCGCGAAAGCAGCACCAGATTTTCGAGCAACGTGGGCGTCGCTTGCTGCAGCTTTACTGTAAAAGAGTGGGTCATTTGGTGAGCTTTCGAGTTGGAGGTGGCCAGAGCGGAGTTCTCCATCGTCGAAGCGAAGGCTTGGGAAGCCCACAACAGCAAAAGAGCTTTTATTTTCGCCATCAATTGTCATTGCCGCAAGTTCAGCTCGTGTGGGAAGTCGAGCTTCGCGGCCTTGTGTAGGCTCTGATTCTGTTACGATAAGATCAAGACCGAGCAAAGTTTCATCTTTAAAGCCAGGTTCAGCCGGAACAACACCCTTTGTCGTACCCAAAAAGACTTCTGCAATAGCTAACCCTTCAAGGGAATACAGGCCCTCGGAGTTACGTCCTACAACGATGTAGTCTTCCTTTTTTCCACTTGCGACCTGCTCGTAACAGCGACGGGAAGTTGTAAATGCGCGAGGACCCACTCGAACAAGGTTACAATGCACGCCAAGCGAATGGTCGGTTGCACTTTTAGGTAACAGGCCATAGCTCGTTTCCCAACATTTAGGGACGAGAGCACCTTCCGCTGGAACTTCACAATTAACATTCACCGGGCCAGGAGGAGGAAGATTAACTTTAACTTCTTGCTCTGTCCCAAGGACAGGAACGGGTGGAGAAACTGTCGTCGAGATGGTCTTCTTTTTGGATCTGCGTTCATCCCCGCAGGACGCAGAAGCCAATGTAAGAATACCAAGCGCCACAAGTACGATTTTCATGAAGTTATCCTCTCGGAGCGATTGTGGGTATCACGGTGGGTGATGGCACAGCCGTGGGACTCGGCGATGGTTGCGTCTGGGGTGAAGGAGGATTTACAGGATCCGGATTCTCAGGCCAAGGCTCAAAGGGAACGTCAGGACAATTCCTTTTCTTTACCGACAAAGGTATGACTGGAGCTTGAAATTCAGGAACATTGTTTGAAAGCCAGCACTGTGCAGCAAGTGCGCTCGTATAAACTCCGTGAGTAGCGTCCGTACAAACCCATAAATAATTGCCCCATTTCGATTCGATGCGCGAGGCTACGCCCATTAGTTTGTTAACAAAACGGAATTCATCGCCTTTCCAAGAAGTCATTACAAGAGGGCCGCCACTGTCGCCATGGCAGGGAATTCTCTGACCACCTCCCACAACGATATCAACGGCAAGGTCGTTGGCACCACGCCCCCGGAACCTTTGCTCAACGAATTCTGTTTCTACATTTTGACGTTGAGAAGCATAGGTCGAAATGCGACTTCTATTTTTCCAAATTTCACCAAAGCCAACAACCTCAAGAGGACTTCCTTCATAAGACGATTCGACCATTTCTTGCCATGTTGGAAATGCCAATGGTTCTACCTCAAATGGTAGAGTTTCAACTCCTTGTTCCAAAAGAACAACTGCGAGGTCGTGGCCAGTCATCTCAGGCCGCACCTTGTAACATTCTTCGGGGTCGGCATTGGGATCATCGCAAATCATTCGGAGCATGAATGGGGAAACCAATGCTTTTTGTGCCTTAATCGCTGCTAACTGAATTTGCCCTGCAAGCGGCTGCCCTACCGGGATGATTCGTTCAAATTCCACCTTAATTCTATCGCCAGCAATCTCCCTCACTGTTGTTTCATTGCTTCGGGTTTCCCCAAAACAGTGAGAGGCAGTGAGAATTGCTTTAGGCCCAACGAGCACTCCCGTGCACCTTAAAGACTTATTAATGGTAAGCCGAACGGCAGCAAGGTGCCTATTTTTGAGATCGGGCTCCCCGTTTGACACGAGAAGACGAGAATTCAATGGAGTATTTGCAGTGCCCCCACATCCAAGGAAAGATATACAAGCAAAGGAACCGAGAAGGGGGACGATCTTGTTTATTTTATTCATGGGATTTTAGCCTTTTTGATTGGCAAGTGGGACTGTTGAAGTCTGGTTGCGGATACGTACTTCATCAAGAATTTTTCTTACAGCTGATGTCGTGTTGTCGCGCGAAAGTCTCTCAAAATTCGCGGAGCCATGCCTAAATAAAGCAGAAGCAGCTTCGAAACGTTCGGCAGCACGAATGAACTCATCTTCACCGCTATCAATTGTCCCTGGTTCGAATGTAACTATGGCTTCCAAAGATTCCAGTGCCATCGGCCGAGCTGGATTTTTTTGCCATGAAATCGCCATGCCAAGAAAATCGAGCTGATACATGTTTCTCAGTGTGGCATCGCGCGAAAGTGTGCCAGACCAGGAAAGTTCTTTTCGAGCAGTCAGAATTCGCTCTGTGTCAGAAAGCATCTTCTGCAATTCAACGAAATCACCTTGCGCAGGAAGAACTACGGTTTGGAATTGCTTGACCTTTCGAAGAAAAGGGTCAGCACCAAGCACGCGACGACGCACTTCCGAAATTACCTCCTGGGGCTCAGTCTCAGAAAGCTGAGACAACGAGTTCTTAACAGAGTTAATCGGATCTGCCGAAGTCGTACCTTTTGTAATAATCCCAGATGCCACATTTGAAAGAAGCAAAGTCATGGGAGCTTTGGTTTGATTATCTCCTTTTAAAGAAGTCAAGAAGAAAATTGTAAATGCGCCCAGGGCAGCGAGAGCAGTTATGATCAACGAAAAAGTTAATTTTGTTTTTGGGAATAGCCGAGAGCGCATACGTCTTCTCCTTTTTCAGTTAAAATTATTTAAATTACTCAACCAGACCAGCAATACGTGTACGTAAAATAAGTCGATTCAGATCAGTAATAGTTTCATTTTGCCAGTTTGCTGACCCATTCAGATACCCCTCAGCAACATATACATTGCGCTTTGCATCTAGGCTTCTTGGCTCTACTTGGTAAACTTTTCCAAAATAATCCTTCTTTTGTATGGATACGATTCGATCGGCTTTACCTTCGCTTGTCAAAAGTGACTCACCTCGTTTGAACTCTCTTGCATCTCGCATACGGCCACTTCCGTTTACCAATGGATGGTTTTCTGTAACAAGAATATGCCCCCCAGAGCGCATCTTAAATTGCAGAAGTGTTTCTTTCTCGTCTCGAATGCTGCGCACGTATTTATTAATATTGGAGACTTCGAATTTAAGTGATTCCAACGTTGAACCGGGTGCAAGTGAGCTCCCGAGAAATCATTTGTACTTCAAAGGTACTGCCGAGAGATGATGCCCTCAGCTTTTGAGGAGGCGTATTGATGAAAAAAGAGATTTTAGAATTC
>JBIIEI010000166.1:0-5194 GCA_044237915.1 Silvanigrellaceae bacterium
TTTGAATAAGATCCAAGAACTTTATCGACAGAGTTTTATATTTATTTGCGCCGGATCCATCTTTCTTTGCGATTACAAATTTTCTGCGCACGTGCGCCCAGCAACCCAGTCTGGTTGCTTTGTTTTCGGAGATAGCATTATTGTAGCCATCGTATCCATCAATATGAATAAGGCCCGAAAAATCTTCGAGTAAAGATTTCGCATACACTCCAGCTCGGCCTCTTTCGTATTGAAACCACACTGCAGGATGTGTATTTTCAGGAGAGCAAATCATCCACATGTAAGAATTTGTTTGAGCCTTTTTGCCTGGCTCATGCAAAACTTGAATTGTTGTTTCATCGGCATGCAAAGCATTTTGAGAAAGAATATACTTCTTAATTTCAAAGGCCAAGTCACCAAGAAAATCTGCCGATTGAATTGCCCATCGTGCCATGGAAGTTCTAGAAATATCGATATTCATTTGAGCGAAATTTTCTTCGAGGCGGTAGAGTGGCATGGCATTTAACAGAAGGCTCCCGCAAGCGGTCGCCTTTTTTTGAGTTTTTTCCTTATGCTGCTTGATCTTTCCACTTCTTCAGTTCGTCCGCAGTTGGATTTACGGGCTTTTTTGTATTTCGATCAACCTTTCGTCTGCATTTTAAGCGTAATAGCGCAATTCGTTTTGAGCCTTTTTCGTATTCATCTAGCACTTGGCTCAGTGAATACTCGCGAACCTCTTTTACTGCCGAGCCCACGGTTGAATTTCGTTTTGACCAATCACTCCGATCCAGCTGGAATGAAACAATGAGGGCAAATGGAATACAGACTCCAATCTCGGTTCCAGTTCGTCCCTCGAGTGGAAGTTTTCCAAACGAGAAGTCTTGCTTGAGTATGCGAAAGGCTTCCTCGATATGCCATCGCGCCCTGGAGAGAGACCACAATTCCGCGCCTGATTTATTCAATGCATTAGAGACATAAACTGCAAAGAATTTTCCATCTGTGGGTTTGTTGTACACTGCGGCAGCTTTGAGCATCGTACTGCGTCCTTTTATAAAGATGCGGCCTTCCGCAAGGTAACGAGTTCCACGTAATTCCCTGCTATTTTCTGTCGAATCAAGCTTTACGCCGCGCTTAATTCTACCGTGAAGAATGTCTTTCCAAGTTTTCCACTTTGCACCAGGTGCAGCGCAGCGTTTGACATTACGATTCGATTTCGATTCGATAACAAAGTGCGCATTGAGCTGCTCGAGGTCGTCCATAAGTCGAACAGAATCGAACCAACTGTCAAAAACAAAAGGGAGACTTGGAAATCCATCATCTAAAATCAACTTCACGAGATCGACGGCAACATCTGTCGCTTTGCGGTGTTCAGGGTCTTTGGTGTTTGTAAGCACTTCAAAGGCAAGTGGCAAAGCCACTCCGCGCTGCCTATCAATCAAGGCAAGCACCAAGATGCGTTGTCCTCGCATCAAGCCACCTCCGTGGCACTTCCAACTTCCAATCCTAAAAATTTTCTTTCCAAAATGTTCTACGGGGACATCGTCTATTGCAAAACAAAACCGCTCCCCGATCAAATCATCTCCAAGCCTCCTCAGAATACTCTGACGTAAGCGGCGCATAAATCGATTGGCTGAAAATCCTGCTACAGCACGTTGCAAAGCCGATACCGAGGGGCTCCAAGCCAAATGCCTGGCCGCTTCACAAAGGGAACAACAACCAAACAGGTGCAGCGTAAACAATGCGCATAAACAGCCGAAAGAAAATTCTTGAGTAGACTTAAAACGATCGGCAAGCTTGCGAATTTGAGTGGGCACTATTACGCTGAGCATACGGCGGTCCTGGTGTTGAGTTGTTGTTGTCGTTAACCAACTCGTTACCTTGACCGCTCTGAAAACTCAACAATTCCGCTTGTGAACGCCCTATACCTCAAACTTACCCTTGAAAACGCTCAACAGAGGTTACACGCCGAGCCCGCGAGGCGGGAAACCTCTGTTAAATATTTTTGTTCTAAAATAAAACTGAGCATTCCAGAATCGCACGATGCGCCCGGAATGACGCTTGGTACGGCTGAAGCTTTAACTGGAGGAGTTTGGCCGCCTGATTTTCCGTACTTAATATAAACGTATTTATTGACAAAAACTTCTGCTGGTTTGACATCAATTTTTTCAACAACATCGCGGCCTATTTCAACAAGCATCGTTCCATCTTGAGGGCAAATTTTTTCGGCCTCAGACAAGTCACAAATGATCTCAACGCGCGGTAAATCTTCTGGAAATTCTCTGCGACCACCCGAATTTGGACTTCGAGTTGACGGATTTTTTGACTTACCGTTATCAGGATTCTTATCTGAAGGCGTATCACCTGAGCCTGTATTTTGAGGTTCATTTTTCTCAGAGTCTAAGATGCATTCTGGTTCGTTAAAAAGAGTCCCATCTGGATATATATGCGGCAAAACGAGATGTTTCTCAGAAGAAGGGCCAAAGAGCATCCGTCTCAGCTTGTTATTTTCTGTGGTGAGATGAATGATCGAGGCCTGCATTGAAGCAAATAGCTGTCGATATTGTTCAGGTATGTTTTTTATATCTCTTTCATATATCATAGCATACATGCTTATGATATATATCGGAAAAAGTCAATACAATAGCGAATCAAATGAGACGTGTTTGTGAGGCTTTATTTTCCAGATGTCTACTCCTTCAAGCAGCCATTTCATTTGCGATGCCAATAATTCAATTTTTTCCACTCCTCTTTTTCGAGGGATGATGAATTTCTCTTTTTCAAGTTCCTTTTCCCACATTGCAAAACCGGTTGAGTCCCAATACAGGCATCGAATGCAGTCCTTTTTTCGATTTAAAAATACGAAAAGAGTTTTAGAAAATGGATTTTCTTGAAGCTCAGCTTCAACATATGCGGCTAAGCCGCGTCGTCTTTTTCTAAAATCAACATTGCCACGATAGAAAAGAATTCGAGGAAAATCGCTCAAATCTTTCATTGCACGACCTTTAAAAGTTGTGCGAGCCAGTTCACATCTGTACCGGGTTCTATCTTGAGTTCCCATTTGGAGTTTTTGAGTGAAATGAATTTCTGCGAATTGTGTTCATTGACTCTGCTTTCCTGAGCCTCAGGCAAAACTGTCACTGGAATAAATGCTGAACGATTTTTCTGAACCGCAGGCATTGACTCTTTGCGAGCCAAAATGATTTTTGACCTATGCCTCTTTAAAATTTGATAAAGCGATGCTGGATTTACTCTGTTTTTCTTGCAATAGCTTGCTACAGTGTGCCCACTTGATTTAAAATCGACAATCAATCGCTCGATTTCAGCTGCGCTGCGCCTTTTTTTCATGCCAAAGACTCCTTGTTTTTTCTGGAGTCAAATTCTTAAGGAATTGTTCAACTTTTAAAATGTGTCGTTGCTGAGGCGCTTACGATTATTCAGTTTTATTACGATGGAAGACTGCGAATTGTTGAAACACACATTGTAGGAATTGTAGGTGGAGTCGAACAAGCACTTTGTTACCAAATAGGTGGACAATCTAGCAGCCTCATTCCATGTTGGCGTAAGTTTGATGTGGGCAAAGCAACAAATATTAAAATTCAAGAAGTGACGTTTGCAGGGGCGAGAGGTTTCAATTCTAATACTCGATCGCATTGGGATGTGGAACTTGCGATAGTTTCACTGCCGTGATGTCGAGTAGCAGCATTATTCACAAATTCTGAGAAAAATTTTGAATTCTGACGATTTTATGGATGAAATTGGAGCAGTAATTGAGGGCAAGAAAATGATCCGAGTTATCATTGCCTCAGGCGTGAATATTTGGCCAAGATCAATTCAATAAATTGAAAAATTTCGATTCGTTAAAGATTTTCGGAAATTTTATTATTATATTTTTTTTTTTTTTTTTGATAAAAAGTACTTACTATCTTCTAATTTTCTATTTCTCAATTTTGACAATTCCTTCGTGGAATTGGTCTCCCAAGGAAACCTTTTCAAGGTCGGGCTCATTCATTCGGCAGCTCTGAACCGGCTCGTGCATTTCCTCCGATTAAATCAGCTCCAACACGTGATTGTTCCATGTTTGATTTGAAAAATGTCAACTTTGAGGGGCAACTATAGTCAAAACAACCAGAACATTTGCACTGATCCAAATCAGTGCGAAAAGGATGAGTGCATAGAGAATCGTGGGCCTACCGAT
The DNA here is from genome assembly GCA_044237915.1 of Silvanigrellaceae bacterium. Classification (GTDB taxonomy): domain Bacteria; phylum Bdellovibrionota_B; class Oligoflexia; order Silvanigrellales; family Silvanigrellaceae; genus JBIIEI01. The sequence goes on from JBIIEI010000166.1 coordinate 4,175, forward strand.
CCAAATTGTTACGCGCTGGACGAATCGCTCATGTGGGCTCGAAATGTGTTCATCTCGTCCGGCTTCAATTTCGCAATCTCGTATCCCTTGTGTAGGGTGCGGCTGTTGAGATCTTTGGCGTTTAATCGCCGACGTTCTTCATGAGAAATGTCACGACAAGGGCGAGCCAGTTTAAGTTCTTAAAAATGCTGCTCAGACTCCGCCACTGGGTAAGGTCGCTGTGGAGTTGCATCCACGTTGCGTTGAAGATGTACACTCGATCTGCGAATATCTCAGTAACCCATTAAGTAAACACAAGCGGGACCATTGCAGGAGCAAATAATGCGAATTCTTCGATATTGCATCAACATCACGCTGGACGGGTGCTGCGACCATCAAGCCGGCCAGGCGAGCGAAGCTTTGCATCGTTACCACGCCGAGAGCCTCGCACGGGCCGATGCTCTCCTCTTTGGCCGGGTAACGTACGAAATGATGGAGTCAGCCTGGAGGTGGCGGTTGGGTGCAAAGCCTGCATGGATGGCCGATTGGATGGAACCCTTCAGCCGCACGATCGACGCAGCCAAGAAGTACGTTGTGTCGAACACGCTCGATCATGTCGACTGGAACGCAGAGTTCGTGCGCGGTGATCTGAAGCAGGCAGTCCAGAAGCTCAAGCGTGAGCCCGGCAAGGAGCTATTGACGGGAGCCGTGAAGCTTCCCCTGGCACTTGCGGAGCTGGGCCTCATCGACGAATTCGAGTTTGTCGTGCAGCCCAGGCTGGCAGGCCACGGGCCAACGTTGTTCGCAGGGCTATCGAAGTACGTCGACTTAAAACTCGTGAGCCATCAGGAACTCGGCTCCGGAATGATAGCGATGAGATACGAACCGAGAAGTTAGTTGTTTTTTATGGCCGCTTCACCCCTTCCTGACTCCATGTGAAGCAGGAATTTTGGTGCTCTAATTTTAAGCAATTTGTAAAAAAATATATTAAACTGGGGGCGGGGAACTCATTGGGTTTACTGTCTGCGGACAGGTTTCCTC
>JBIIEI010000104.1:0-17926 GCA_044237915.1 Silvanigrellaceae bacterium
GATTTCATTTAAAACGCGTTTTTCAGAACCTAGGGGGTCGTTTTTTTCGTGTTTTCGTTTTTTTGAGTTTTTTCAGACCTGCAGCGGGGAATTTTGGAACCTTGCACTCACATCTCCCCAAGAGCTGCGTTTTGAATGCCGTGTTTCACGTGAAACATCGCGTTAATATTTTGTTATAATTTAATTAATCTACTTATTTTTGTATTTCATAAAATTATTTAAAAGAATTTTTTCCACATAAACAAATCCAATTTTATTGTGTAATTTAATACACTTACACAAATACTCTCTCGAAGCATCGACGCTTCTTCCGGCATCTTTCCGCGCTCGGATCTCACTTTCAGGTGAGGCCCTTGTTGACCACCCTCGCAGCGCAGTTCTTTACCGCTGAAGGGCAGTGCTTGCCCACTTCACTCTGGAAAATTGAGTCTAGAATGAGGCAGGTTGACCTTTGTCGGGAGAGACACCTATGGAAAAAAAGCATTGCTCGATCCTTGCCGTCACAAATCAAAAAGGCGGCGTCGGAAAGACAACGACGGCCGTTAATATTGCAGCTTGTTTGGCAGCGGCGGAGCGCAAGGTTTTGTTGATTGACCTCGATCCGCAGTCCAATGCCAGCAGCAATTTAGGGATATCAAACAGTCCCTTGAATAGCTCAGCCCATGAAATACTTTTGAGGCCGCATAAAACAAGTTTTTCGGTGTGCAGCACAGAACTGAAATTCTTATCGGTGATTCCTGGTCATGCGCAGTTGGGTGAAGCCGAAGCTGAACTTGCAAAAGCCAAAAACAAAGAAACGCGGCTCGCAACATTTCTTGCCCATGTGCGCGCAGACTTCGACAATATCATCATCGATTGTCCGCCTTCTCTGGGTCTGTTAACTGTCAACGCCCTCTGTGCAGCCACGAGCCTTCTCATTCCCTTGCAATGTGAATATTTTGCGCTTGATGGCCTGAGTCAAATGGTAAGAACTGTGAACACGGTGAGGCGAAACCTGAATCGCGCACTTGAAATCGAAGGCATTCTCTTGACAATGTATGACGCAGACAGTCAGCTTTGTCTGGAAGTCGAACGGGATGCGCGCAAGCACTTTGGGACACTCTTGTGGGATGCCCGCATTCCTCGCAGTCTTAAGTTGAGTGAGGCACAGTCTTTTGGAAGGCCCATCATCTTGCACGATATCCGTTCTTCGGGTGCGCTTTCGTATATGGGTGCAGCGCAAGAGTTTCTCATGAGACGCCAGGCGAAATTGCAGGCAGCACAGAGCAAAATGGCCTTTCTGAGAGAGGGAAATAACCCCCCTTCTCACCTGCAAACTCTGTGACTTTAAACGTGATCACTTTTTTTGGAATGGTTGGAGACTCAAATGCAGAAACGACATTCGGGACTGGGCCGTGGACTCGGCTCTTTTATCCCCCCAAATTCTAAGGAACGCGGGGAGACCGAATTTGAAAACGATTTGTCGATCGATGCAGAAGACGAATCCAACTTAGCGCGGACGTGGCGAGGGGAATCAAAAATGAGTTCAAGGGATGGCGAAATCCAAGAAGACCGCGTGCTGCAACTCGAAGTAGAGCAGCTTTTTGCGATGGAAAATCAGCCTCGTCAGAATTTTGACGACATTTCTTTAGCTGAATTGGCAAGCAGCATCCAAACTTATGGAATTATTCAACCCTTGGTCGTGTCTGAAGAGTCTGCGGGGAAATACAAAATTATTGCAGGAGAAAGACGCTGGCGCGCTGCAAAACTCTGCGGCCTAGCAAAGGTTCCCTGCTTGACTCGCGTTCCTAGCAAGCATTCGGCACTTGAAGTTGCACTGATTGAAAATATTCAGCGCGAAGAACTCAATCCCATTGATGAAGCCATTGCTTACAAGCGACTTCTCGATGAGCACAATTATCAGCAGGATGCTTTAGCTAAAAAACTCGGCAAAGAGCGAAGTACGGTCGCAAACGCTTTGAGGCTTTTAAGTCTTCCCCAAGAGATCTTGGACGATGTGCAAGCAAAGCGCCTTACGGCGGGTCACGCGCGTGCATTGTGCGCGCTGGATGATAAAAAGCTTCAACTTAAAGCGCGAGGCATTGTCCTTGGCAAGCGACTTTCGGTCAGGCAGACAGAAGAACTTGTGAAGTCTCTCAAGAAAGGCAAGCTTGGGCAAAAAGCACTGAAAGACAGCCTTCCCCCCGACCTCAGGCACCTGTGTGACCAATTTAAAGGTCACTTAGGGACAAAGGTGAAGATCAGTGGAGCCGCTGAAAAAGGCAAAATTGAAATTTCCTATTATACTTTGGAAGATCTAGAAAGAATTGCAGAGCTTGTGCTTGGCAATCCATTGATGCCTCGATACCAGTAATTTTAGTTCAACGAGGACAAGCATGTTTGCAAGAAGAAAATCAGACTTTTCCTTTAATGATCGCGACCTCAAAGCTTTTTTAGAACACGGATGTGAGTTTGAAGGCAAGCTCACTTTTTCGGGAGTTGTACGCCTGAACGGTAAATTGCGCGGAGATATCGAAAGCGAAGACACTCTCATCGTCGGAGAGTCTGCTGAAATCGATGGAACCTTAAATGTCGGAGCAGCCGTTATTGCTGGTCGCGTGACCGGTGATATCAAAGCAAAACATCGCATTGAAATCCATGCTACGGGAATTGTGTCTGGAACCATTCAGTCGCCTACCCTTGTGACACATGAGGGTGCTCAGCTCATGGGGCAGGTTCATATCACCTCGGCATCTCAGCCCGAGGAAAGGATGTCTCATCATTTAGACGGCGAAATTACCGTTGATGAATGAAGAACCTTTTTTACGTCGCACTTCTCATTGTTTTATCGGTGTAACTGAGACCACATTTTTCTGCCCGCTCTAAGTAAACAAGAAAATACCCACACAGAACTGTCCCGAAGGCACCAAAGACAAAGTCGTGAGGCCTTTCCCAACCAATTGACGCGTAAAAGGTCCTCTGCTTTACTGCTTCCATCGCATTTTCCTTTTGCCCCGTGGGAGGCTCCTTGCAAAACAAAACTTTTGGTCCAGCGCGCAAATCCGCGTTGGAAGCTCGCTTTGACGCTCAACGCATCGCGTTCGGACCCGTCGTGTTTCAGGCGGCGCGCCTGTTGCGAGATACAGGCCTGCTCACTGCAGTGGAGCAAGGCGGCGAAACCGGACTCTGTGCAGAAGCCGCTGCAAAAAAGGCGGGGACCTCCGTTTATGGTGCAAAAGTCTTGTTAGAGTGCGGACTCAGTGCAAACATTGTTGACCTCGTGGAAGGCAATTATGTGTTAACCACCACGGGTTACTTTATTCTGCACGATGAATTGACCTCCGTAAATATGAATTTTATTCAAGATGTGTGCTACAAGGCTCTGTTCAATTTAGAGGAATCAATTCAAGAAGGAAAACCTGCTGGACTCAAGGTCTTTGGCGACTGGAAAACAGTGTACGAAGCTTTAGCGAGCCTTCCACCTCAAGTGAAAGAGAGCTGGTTTAATTTTGATCACTTTTATTCCGACTCTGCTTTTCCAGAGGCCCTGCGCATTGTCTTTGAAAAAAAGCCGCGCACCCTCATGGATATCGGAGGTAACACGGGTAAATGGACGCTGCAATGCCTCAAGCATTCGGAAGATGTTCATGTCACAATATTAGACCTTCCAGGCCAGCTCGAAATGGCAATGTCTAACTTTCAAAAACACGCCCTTGAGCACCGGGTCACACCCTTCCCTGTCGATATGTTAAACTCCCAGGCGAGTTTCCCGCAGGGTAAAGATGCCGTTTGGATGAGTCAATTTTTGGTGTGCTTTTCCGAGGGAGAAATTCAACATATTCTAGAGCGCGCTCGGGAATCCCTTGCCGAAACAGGATTTCTTTACATCCTCGACACCTTCTGGGATCGCCAAAAATTGGATATCGCCGCATTCTGTCTCATCAATTCTTCGCCTTATTTTACAGCTGTCGCCAATGGCAATAGCAAAATGTATGAGTCGAGCGATTTTATTTCCTTGGCGCAGGCTGCCGGGCTCGAGCTGGTGGAGCAACACGACAATCTTGGACTCAGCCATTCTCTCCTCGTTTTTAAACGACGTTAACCTCACACGCGCATCTGCCTGGGGCGAATCAAAGCAGCTTCCTTGCGACCCGAGGAAACATGCTATAATTGTCTATAGACAAGCGTGTTCAAAAGAGTGAGTTGAAATTCAATAATTTCTCCAGTTCGAAAGCGAAGGTTGGCATGAATAGACATGATGTTTCATCGCTCAAATCCGATCTCAAAGAGCTCATTGTCCAGGTGGCGAACCTGCAGGATCTCTCGCCTCAAAAAATTGATGACGAACAAGATCTCTTTCGCGAAGGCGTGGGCCTCGATTCCATCGACCTCCTTGAGATCGTCGTGCAAATCGAAAAAAAATACGGCCTTAAAATTCAAAATGATGCAAACGGTCGCGCTGCGTTGAAGAATATTAATGCCCTTGCGTCAGCTCTGAATTCGCATCTGAGCCTCAAGAACTAGTTTTTCAAGGAGCTCCTCGTGAGCCATGCCATGCCCTCACTTCCTATCACCGGAATCGCTGTGTCATCGTCCTATGGCAATTCGTTTTCTGAAATTTGTCAGCGGTTACAGAGCGGCGAAGTTCGCCTCAGCAAAGAACATCCCTATCGCGAGTGGTGTTCTGCGCCGCTTGGTATTTTGCACGATCAGGCAGCGAATTTTCAACCCTCCGGGGAACAGGATCCCCCATTTTTGAACAACCGCTATCTAAAACATTGCGCCTTGCAAATTAACGAACTCGAAGCACAAACCCAGGTTTTTGAACGCTATCGCCCACAAGAAATCGGGCTTTTTCTGGGAACCTCAACGGCCGACACCTCCGACACTTTGCGCGCCTATTTTCGCCATTTTGAATCGGGCAAAAATGAGCTTTGGAATTTTCTGGATGCAAGCCATCTGTATGGATTTCTGACCCGCAAATTATGCGAGCACTTTCCTATTCAAGGGTTTAGCATCGTCCTTTCGACTGCATGTTCGTCATCAGCAAATGCCTTCGCCGAAGCCTATTGGGCACTGCAAATGGGCACACTTAAAGCCTGCATTGTGGGGGGATTTGACCTTTTGGGTCCAACCACTTTGTGTGGATTTGATTCCTTACAAATTCTCGATCACGACCTTTGCACGCCCTTTTCGGTGCAGAGAAAGGGTATAAATTTGGGCGAAGGAGGAGCCTTTTTTGTTCTTGAAAAAGAGGCCCCTCACACACTTTCAGCCATCGGTTACCTTGCCGGTGTGGGAGGATCAAGTGACGCCTACCACATGACTCAACCCGACCCTCAGGGGCAAGGCATGGAAAAATCCATGCGCAAAGCACTGAATTGCGCTGGTCTTACTCCGACAAAAATATCCTACATCAATGCCCACGGCACCGGCACACGCGCCAATGATGCGGTTGAAGCACTGGCTTTGGCACGCGTGTTTGGCAACACTATCCCAGTGAGTTCAACCAAAGGTTTGCACGGCCACCTTTTGGGTGGCGCAGCTGCACTCGAAGCCGTTGTTTCCTTAGCTGCCCTAGAGGCGCAACGCACGTGGGCAAATCCCATTGTGCAGGAAATGGAATTTTCCGATTCGCTCTTTCACGCACAAAACAGCCCCTGCAGCGTCGATGCTGTGCTCTCGAATTCTTTCGGATTTGGAGGAAGCAATGCAACCCTCATCTTGGCTCGGAGGGCACTGCAGTGATGCGACCTGTGTATCTTTTGTATCAACAAAGCTTGTGCGTGCCCCAGGGACAAACGCTTAAACTTAGTCTTGCTCTCGCAAGGCGAATGTCGACCTTGCAAAAAGCGGTGGTTACCGTTTTTTCTGAGTTTGTTACTGCTGCACCCCAAGCCTATGAAACACTTTTTAAAACTTGGGAAGCGCCGATCTATTTTGCGACGGGCCTCGGAGAGCTCGATTCCAACGCGAACGTTGCAAAAGATCTTTATTTAAAATCGCTTCCCGTTTCGCCCACTCACTTTCAGCATTCTGTGCACAATTGTGCCCCCGCCTATGTCACCATCGTGCAAGGACTTCCCAATATTGCGCTCACAATTTCTGCAGAGAACCTCTCACTTGACAAAGCTCTTTATTTAGCTTTTCACAAAATCAGAAATGGAATTGAAAAAAGTGTGTGCATCCTTGCAGGCGATGAGCTTCATCCTGCAGTTCCTGATGTTGCCACTGCACAAATCATTTTGCTCACCTCTGAGCTTGAAGGCTGTGGAGAACTTGTTCCACAATTTAAACTGGCAAGCATCGAAAGCTTTGAACACGACATGGAATCACGAAACACGGAAAATCCGCACGCGAGTTCTTTGAACGCAAGTCGCTTTGCGCATTTGGAAGTGCACACTCAGTCTTTTGAAAGAAGAATTTATAGCAGCTCTGGTGAAGGGATGAGGAGTCAATGGAACAAACTTTAAATGCAGAAAACCCCAGCACGCATTTCGGGATGTCCCCTTGTAAAATGCCCCGAAATCTTCCTCCCATCGAAGAGATTATTCCTCATTCGGGGCGGATGCTCCTGGTGAACCGTGTGCTTGAGTTTGGTCAAAACCATGGCAAAGTCGAAGTCGTGCTTGAGGAATCGAAACCCTATTTTGAGAACGGCAAGTTTCAGTCGGTGTGGCTCATCGAGTTGATGGCGCAGGCCGTGGGAACGGTCACAGGTTATGAAATGTGGGCAAATGATATTCCACGGGCAAAAGCAGGGTTTATCGTTGCCATCGACAATTATAAAGTAACAACTGAACTGCCTCTCCTGGCACCCCAAGAAATTTTGCTTGTCGAAGTGCAAAACCAATATTCCATGCCCCCTTTTGGGGTTTACAGGGCAGAGGTTTTTTGTAAGGGCATAGGCATAGCGTCCATTATATTAAAAACTTGTGCACAAGAGTGAAGGCAAATGTGATGAATAAAAAAAGTATCCTTGTCACAGGTGGCAGCCGAGGAATTGGAAGAGCAACCGTAAAGTCGCTTGCAATAAGCAAAAAATATGATGTGACTTTTACCTACAAATCCAACGTTGAACAAGCAGATTCACTACTCCTAGAGCTTGAAAAAGAAGGCTTGCAGGTCAGGTCACTCAAAGTCGATTTCGAAAATTATCATGAAGCTGAAAAAATCGTTCAGCACGCATTAGAGGCGTGTGGTGGATTTGATGGCATTGTTCTAAATGCCGGATTTGCGCAAGATTCTCCTCTTTATTTTATGACTTATGAGCAATGGAACAGCGTTTTGCAAGTAAGTTTAAATTCGTTTTTTATCCTCACCAAACTTGCCATACCGCGCATGATCGAGCGCCGCTGGGGACGCATTGTCACCTTAAGCAGCATCTCGGGAGAATCCGGAAACCGAGGGCAAGCCAACTATGCAGCCGCCAAAGGAGCCATCATTGCCGCCACAAAATCCTTGGCAAAAGAAGTGGGCGCTAAAGGTGTGCTGGTGAACTCAGTAAGCCCGGGCCTGATTGAAACCGACATGACGACCGAACTACACATTCCCAAAGACGAACTTAAACGCATGATCCCCTTGGGCCGCATGGGCCGTCCTGAAGAAGTGGCAAACGTCATTGCCTTTTTGCTTTCCGAGGAAGCTTCGTACATCAATGGAGAAGTGCTCCGAGTCAATGGTGGTTTGTACACATGAAACGTCGCGTTGCTATCACAGGAATGGGAGTGGCCACCCCGCTCGGAATGACCGTTGAAGAAGTGGTTCGCAATATCCATGCAAACCAGTGCGCAACGGAGTTTATTGCCGAATGGAATCAGTATCAGGGCCTGCGCACAAGAGTTGGAACGCGGGTCAAATCCTTTGACGAAAAAGTCATCCCACGGCAAATGCGGCGCTCCATGAGCCGGGTTGCTCAGCTCGCTGTTTCGGCAACGCAACAGGCGATTTTAGACGCAAAGCTTGGCAAAGAGCTGCTCGAAACCGAAAGAACAGGCATTTCTTATGGTTCTACCATGGGGGGCATGATTCCTGCCGAACAGTGCTTTGCTGCTTTTAACAGCTCTTCAGGCTTTCACGGGATCCTGTCTTCAACATTTTTACAAATCATGTCGCATACCTGCGCTTCAAATCTTGCACTTGCATTTTCGATTCCGGGCAGAACCATTGCCAGTTGCACGGCCTGTGCCTCCAGCACCCAGGCCATTGGCTTTGGCTATGAGGCGATTCAGCAAGGCATTGTCGATCGCATGCTCTGTGGAGGCGCTGAAGAGCTGCACATTGCCATGGTGGGTGCCTTTGATGTCATGAATGCCACCTCCTCACACTTTAATGTGGCCCCCCACCTTTCACCACGCCCCTTTTCTGGGGATCGCGATGGCATTGTCGTGGGCGAAGGCGCAGGGACTTTTGTGCTCGAAGACTGGGACAGCGCCGTGCAGCGCGGAGCCAAAATTCATGCTGAGGTCGTGGGTTTCTACACAAACACCGACGGATTGCACATCTCCAATCCCAGCGTGGAAGGCATGGAAAAGGTCATGCGCGGAGCATTGACACAGGCCGGCCTTGAGCCTCAAGATATCAGCTACGTGAATGCACATGCCACCGGCACAGAAGTAGGAGATGTTGCGGAATCCCACGCCATCTACAAAGTCTTTGGTGAAGGCGTCCCTGTCAGTTCGCTGAAAGGCCATTTGGGACATTTGATGGGCGCTTGTGGTGTTGTAGAAGCCGCCGCTTGCGTGAATTTACTCAATGAGCAATATGTTGCACCCACGCTGCATCTTGAGGTCCCCGATCCAGCCTGTGCCCCCTTAAACTATGTGATGCGTTGCACTAAAAGGCACGAACAGCGTTTCATTTTGAAAAATAGCTTTGCCATTGGCGGAATCAACGCGACACTCATTTTGAAGAAAGTTTGAGCCCATGACCCTTTCCCGAGAGCAACTTGTCGCGCAGGTCAACAATATCTTTGTCGACCTGTTCGAAATTGAAACCGATTCTCTCAGCCCCGAGGCGAATCTTTACACTGATCTGAAAATGGACAGCATTGATGCCATCGATTTGGTGATTTCATTCGAACGCATGTTTGAGTTGAAAGTGGATCCCAGTGAGCTGAAGTCGATTCGGACACTCCATGACATCCACGAACTGGCTTGCAAATATTATAACCAGCGGTTGGCCAGTTGAAAAGTCTAACTTTATTTTTGCGCAGACAAACACAGACCCTTCTGCTCTTTCAGCAGAGAGATTGAGTTGCCCATGAGCAAAATCCTTTTGTATTCAAAACTGATTGCAGGATTTTCGTTTTTTGGGCTCTGTGCTGCATTTTTTTCGCTGCTGCTGCCTTTTATTTGGCTCTTTTGCTGCTTTCAAAGCGCATGGGTTCATCGAGTTTCACAAAAAGTCATTCAGCACTATTTTTATTTTTTACTAAAATATCTCAGATTTATAGGCGTCATTGACGTCAATTTTAAGAATCTCTCGACAGATAAAGCCACTCGGCTCATCGTCTGCAATCACATTTCCCTTTTTGACGTGCTCATTATTCTTGCGCATTTTCCGCACTGTCACACCTTTGTGAAGTTAAAATTTGCTGCACACCCCTTGATTCGACTGATCGTCTATTCCTGTGGATTTATTCCGGTGGATGAATCAAACCTTGAACAAGGTGCGCAGGCCTTTGAACGCGCCCGCAAGCTTCTCAAAGAGGGAAAAACACTTGTTGTTTTTCCGGAAGGAACCCGTTCCAAAACCGGACGCCTGGGCCGTTTTCACAAAGGCATTTTTAAACTGGCACTTGAAACCGGCGAGCCCCTCACCCCCGTTTTATTTACATCAAAGGGGCCACTGTTCAACAATCAGCCTTTGCACAAGGCCACATTCGCACAGTGTGTTGAGTTTAAGGCCTACTGGCTTCCGCGCATCGAAGTCGCGAAGGTGCAGTCCGAATCCCTCGCTGAAATTAAAAAGCTCGCCCGCGAAACGCACGACTTTTTTATTAATATATTAAATTCTGATCTTACTTTTGAATGGAACAAAGTGAAAACGACTCTCGATTATCTCAACACCCCGGTTGAAATTTTATGCAAAGCCGAAAACAAAATCGAAGCCTCCTTGCTTTTATTGGAAACACACCCGCATTTTGAAGGGCATTTCGAAGGATTTCCGGTTTTTCCCGCCGTGAGCCAGATTAACCTCGTCAATCGCATCCTGGGTTCAGTTCTCAAAAAATCAACTCTGGTGACCCAAGTTGACAAAACAAAATTCATGGAACTCTTGCGCCCACAAAGCCACGTGACAATCCTGATTGAATATGAAAATGCCCTTGCCAAGTGGCAATTCCTGACCGAGAACCGCATTATTTCCAAAGGCCAACTCGCGTATGCAACAGCCTGAATTAAGAACTGCTCGCCTTTTACTTGTGCTCCCGACCTACAATAACGCGGGGAGCCTCAAAAAGGTTGTGTTGGAGGCAAGCCAGAATGCAATCGACATTCTCATCGTCAATGATGGCTCAACGGATGGTACTTTAACGCTTCTGAAAGAAGTCACAACAAATCAAGCACGGGTTCATGTTGTGCATCACGACATCAATCTTGGCAAAGGTGCAGCGATTTTAACGGGATTTCGCTATGCTCAAAACAACGGCTATACGCATATCATCACGATGGACACAGACGGTCAGCATTCCCCTGCCGACATTCCGTTGTTTATGGAAGCCACAAAGCAATTTCAAAAATGCATTCTTATTGGTGATCGCCAACTCGATCTTTCATCGTCGCCCCATATTCCGCGCTCATCAAAATTCGGAAGAAAATTTTCAGACTTTTGGGTGAAACTAGAAACAGGCACAACGGTTGTAGATACCCAATCGGGTTTTCGCTGTTACCCTCTTGCACAAACGCAATGGCGCTCACTCTCCACCGTGAATTATGACTTCGAAATTGAAATCCTCGTGCGCAGTGTGTGGGCCGGTGCACAGGCGCACTCCCTCCCCATTTCTGTGGTTTATCCACCCCGGGAATTGCGCGTGAGCCATTTTAAACCGTTTCTCGATAACTTCAGACTTTCGATGTTGCATACAAAACTCGTCTGTTTAAGTCTGTTTTTAAGGCCCTTCTTTGCGCTGCGTCGTTTCGCAAAAAGGGAGCCTGCTTCACAAGAGCGCAAGGGCGCAGCCCTGATGCCCCTTTTGCTGAGTCTTTTTGGAGTTTCTTTTTGTTACTTCATTTCACCCTTCGTGGTCTTTTTCTACTTTCTCAGTCACCGCCCCAGTCGCAAGGGAGTGACGCAATTTTATGCGTCCTTAGGCGTTTCGTCGCTCTTTCAGCAGTTGGCCCTTGCCTTTGTCAACTACCGATTCTTTGCCATTTCACTCATCGATCGCATTGCCATGACCCATCAAAAGATGCATCCCCAATTCGATGAAATTGTCTCTAAAAGACCCTCTGGGGGCGCACTGTTGATTGGTTCACACATCGGAGACTGGACGGTGTCGGGGTTTGGATTTGCACGCGGGACAAAAAACCGAGTTGCCGTTGTGCTGGATGGCTCGCGCACGAAACATTTTCAGTCTCTACTCGAACAAACAGGCCAACTTGGATTTCAAATCATCGATGCCGCACAAGACAAATTGTCATTTTTACTTGCCATCAAGGAAGCCCTAGAAAATGACACTCTCGTCTGCTTTTTAGGAGACAGAGTTGCAGAAGGAACAAGGGCGGAGTCGGTTCCATTTCTTGGAAAGCTTGCCCCCTTCCCGATTTCGATTTTTGAACTGGCGGTGCTGTTTCAAAAACCCGTTTTTACTTTTCATTGCATTAAAAAGCGCGTGCACCCGCACTCTCGCTTTGTGCTTTATTGCAAGGAAATTTGGGATGGAAAAAGCCGCACCTCAGCACAAAATATTTTGAGGGCTTATGTGGGCGAACTCGAAGCCATGGCAACGCGATATCCCCACTTTTGGTTCAACTTTTTTGACTTCTGGGAAACGGAATCAAGCTCTTTGACTCACGTGCAGCAAAAGGAACACACTCATGCACCGAACTATGGTCAAACACAGGATTCCCTTTCATGATATCGACATTATGGAAATCGCATGGCACGGCCATTATTTAAAGTATTTTGAACTGGCGCGCACCCAATTTTGCATCGAATTAGGAATTGATTGGCCCACCCTGCGCACCTTGGGTTTTGCAATGCCCGTTGTCAAAGTTGAGGTCGATTACCGCAAGCCCCTTTGTTACAATGAAGAGTACGTTGTGACTGCATCTTGCGATGACCTGTTTCTTCCAGCCTTGACGCTCAAGTATGAAATTGTGAGTGCCCAAAATGGAAACATCCATACGCGTGGATTCACAAAACAACTCTACCTCGAAACTCAAACAAAAGAGATTCAGTTTGCGGTCCCCGAAACCATTGCGCAACGCATGCAAAGTCACATGCGTTTGAATGAGGCCTCCCCCAAATGATGAAAATACTTTTTACTCTCTGGACTCTGTTTCTGTTTGTTGTTTTGCTGGCAACTTCTCAGACTGCAAGCGCTGTTCCTGTTTCTTTAGAGGGTTTAAAAAACAAGTATGCAAACCTCGAAAGTCTGCAGGCCGAAATCGATCAGACAAAAAAAAGTCGCTTTTTATTTAAACCGCTTAAAAGCCAAGTGAAGTTAACTTACTCAAAAAAAGAGCTGCGCTGGGAAATGGTCTCACCCTTTTCACAGATCGTCTTGGTCCGTGACAACGCTCTTGTGACTAAAAGCACCGAAAGCGCAAAGGAAGAAGTCACACCCATCGTGCAAGGTAGTAAACTTCACTATCTCACTCTTTTTTTTCGTGCGCTTTTTTCCATGGATTTAAAGGTCCTCGAAAAACAATTTACACTTTCTTTTGCAGGGCAAGTCATGACAGCTCTTCCCCAAAAGAACAGCGAACTCAGCTTTATCAAGGAAATGACCTTTGTGTTTGATGACGATTTGCGCCTCGATCGTGTGAAAGTCAGCGCCCAAGAAGAAGAAACAGAGCTTCAGTTTCGCTCCCTGAAAACCTTTGCCACGTCGCATCCCAAGGCCATGCCATGAGAAATGCGATCTTCGCCCTTGTTGTCATCCTTGTGGCGGCTTTGGCCGCAAGCAGGTTTCGCATTGAAAATGATCTCATCTCCTCGCTCAAGGCTGAAAACCCACAGCATGCAGCTCTTTTTCTGGAGTTCCACAAGGAGAGCTTTTTTCAAAAAAAGATTTTCGTAGACTTTGAAGAGATGAGCGTCCAAGGCGAAAAACGGGCAAGAATCGATGCCATGCTCAAGGATGCTGGATACCATTCCATTTCACTGGGTCAAAAAAATGCAAATGCAGAAATTCCGCAAGCCCTTGCGGCTTTTTTGCCCAAAGAAAAACTAGAGCACCACCTTTCGCCCACAGGCGTTGAGCAACGCTTTCAAGAAATTATGTCGATTGCCCTGTTACCGGGTGGAAGCGCTTCCCTTGCCCTCGTTGAAAAAGATCTCTTGGGTTTGCAAAAAATCATTGCAACGCACTTTTTGGAAGGTCAGCTGCGCACTTCCGCTTCGGCGCCAACTCCTCAAGGAACCGTGCTCGCATACGAGCGCACGGGAGATCTCAATTACGAGAAAGTTCTTCAACTTTACCAGCGGCTCAAGGACGAGGGACCCCACATTCGCTTTATTGGCGGCGATTTTTATGCCGCAGAAAATTATGCCGCCGTTCAGTACGATATTCAAAAATGCACGCTGCTGTCTCTCCTTTTCACACTTGTCATTTTTCGTTTATTCATCAGGAGCTGGGCTTTTTTGTTTTTAGCGCTCGCAGGAAATTTCATTTCCTATTTGTGTGGCATCGTTGCCGTAGAGCTTCTCTTTGGAAATATATTCGCCATCGTTCTTGGCTACACTTCAACATTTTTAGGATTTAATGTTGAGTACCTTGTGCATCTGTGTGGCGCAGAAGAAGACTCAAAAACCAAGCGTGGACTCACTTCTGCCATTGGCACAACTTATATTGGATTTTTGATCCTGCTGTTTGCAAAGGCAGAAATTGTCAGACAAATTGCAGTCATTTCAATTGGAGGCATGCTGGGATTCCTGGGGTTCTTAATGTATTTCCGAAGCTCCTTAAAAAAGGTCACCCTCCTTACATATTCGTGGGCTCTCTCTCCGCTTTCAAAAAAAGCATTTTTTGCACTCTTTGGCATTTTGATCCTTGCAGCCGTCGTCCTTGAAAAACCCCCGGTGCAGACGGATATTGAAGGATTTAAATATGAGTCTGACTTTTTAAAGGAACAAGCTCGCCACTTTCAAAGCCGCTTAAATGCTTTAAGTTTGGGTGATACTTTTGCACTTCCGGCGCACCCTGACCTTAAATCGCAATTCGATGCACTGCCGCAGGATCTTCTTTCCTGGCATCCTTTGAATTTGTGGAAAACCTTTGAACAGCAAACAGAAGAACGCACGTGGTTACAAAGCGCAGTAGGGCAGGCTCACACCGCTTTAGAAATGAAGCTTAAAGAGGCCGGGATGCGCCTGACATTTGGCAAGCCACTTTCATTTCAACACCATATCGACGCACACTCTTTTTTAGATCTTGCACAGATGTTGAGCTTGCAGAAAAGCACCGTTACCTTACAAAATTCTCATCATCTTGTTGTTTCACTGCGACCCGGAAAAAGCTTTTCACAAGAAATGCAATCAAAGTTTGAACTCGTGCCCCTGACGCCAAAAACACACTACAACAATTTGCTCACAGCACTGAGCAAAGAAATGGCTCTACTTTTTGCAGTGGGGCTGTGCGTGATGGTGATTTATTTAGTGTTTATTCAAAAAAGCGTTTTGCGAGTCCTTTACATTGCCACGCCCCTGCTGGTTGCGTGGGTGGTGACGATTTTAGTTTTTTCAGCCCTTGGAAAATCGATCTCAATTATTCACTTGCTGGGTTTTTCGCTGGTGATTGCCTTGGCAGTTGATTACAGCTCCATTGCTATTTCTACACATTATGCCCGCATTCATTTAAACAAAATTATGCTCACGGGCCTTTGCACCCTTGCGGGTTTTGCGGTTCTTGCTTTTGCACAGCACCCCGTTTTGCGCGAAATTGGAATGAGCGTCTCGATAGGCGCTGGGGTTTCTCTTGCCTTTTCATTGTTCGTTCGTTTCGATCTCTCAACACGGAAAGCTCAAGAATCATGAAACGCGTTACTTTGTGGCTTCTGGGGGCGACTGTCTTGACTTCATGCATCACCCCTGAAAGCGCGCCAGTGTTTGTTTTTCCGGAACACTTTGAAGCGATTCAGGCCATTCGATTCGAATCAGAGAACAGCACCAAAAACTTTGTCGCAAATTTGCAAAAAAAAGGTGCAGGTGAGTTTCAAGTGACCTTGCTGGAGCCCCTGATGCAGATTGCCTTGCTCAGTATGGAATATAATGACGGCAAGACACGCGCGACCTTTTATGCCAAGGAACTTGAAAAACAATTTCCGGCGGAACACTTGATGCAACTCTTAGTTGCCCTGTACAGCGAAAAATCTTACAAAAAAGACGAAAAAGCAAACGATCTTGTTGCACAAAAATATAGACATGTCTTTCGTCTGCAAAATATTAGGACACAGGAAACATGCCCTTTTCCTCACCTCATTTTTATCGCACCGCAAACCCTGAAACCGCATTTTGTCCTTCGAGCAGAAACGTTGGAATTGCGTTGCCTTCCAAGCCCGCCGAGTTCATAAACGGCTGTTTGAACTCCCAGGCTCGCTTTTTAGAGGGCCCCGATGGGACATCCCTCACCTGCTCTGAATTTTTTCAGTGGGCGTGGCAAATCGCGCAAGACAAAGAGATTTGGAAGCTTCGCACGGGCAAAACGGAATGGACAGTGCACAACGCTTCGCCTTTGCATTGCCTGTTGTTGGTGTGGGCCACACTCCTTCGCGGAGACATCCCGTTACTGTCCGCGCGAAAACCCCCTCAAAATGAGACTCCCTCCACAGTTCCCACACTTCAGCCCTCCGAGACCCAGATACAGATGTGCAAGCCTCAAAAAGGCGCATGTGTGCCCCTCTACGGGACGCAGGGCATGGTGTCTGACTGGGACGACAAGGCCCTCGGATTTGAAACCTCGGGCTCCACAGGAGATGCACAAATTGTGTATAAAAGCTTGGGCTGCCTTGTGCGCGAAGCCTTCTTTTTAAAAAAACTTTTAGGTGTTACTGAAAAAAACCGCAGCGTCGCACTGGTGCCTCCGTTTCACATCTATGGATTTTTATACACCTGTCTACTTCCACTGGTTGCACAAATGCAGGTGACTTACTGCACAATTGAGCACGGACTCCTCGACGAAAAATGGGGTTCGCTTAAAGAAACAGACCTTGTGGTGACCGTTCCTGCGCTTTGGCATCTGACCAAATCCCTCTGCACACAGTCACCTGCCCTTATAATCAGCTCAGGTGCCCCATTGGGGGCTGCAAAGGAACAAGAATTTTTGGAACTCAAGCGCACCACATCTCTTTCAACAAGGCTTATAGAAGTGCTTGGAAGTACAGAAACAGGGGGCATGGGTTATCGGTGGGCAGGGGTTCAGGCAGAACAACATTACCGCTTTTTTGAAGGTGTGACGCTGACTCAAAAGGAAGACGAACATTTTCTAAGCTCTCCCTTTATTTTTCCTCCAGATGTTACGTTCCCGCTTTCAGATGTGCTGTTTCCTCTCTCAAAAGAGGAGTTTAGGCATGGGGGGCGGACCGATCGCATCTTTAAATTTAATGGAAAACGCTATTCTTTGGCAGAAGTGGAAAAAACCTGCACGCGCCTGCTGGGAGGAAGTGTCAGGGCCCTCGCCTTTTTTAAAGAAAATGCAGACGACCCGAAAGGGGGGCAGCTACAGGTTTATCTGGAATGCAGCAGCATTCCCCCTGAATTCCGGGGCCGCTATCAGCGAGAAAGCGACTTGCCCTCGCCTCATGCGCTCGTTCCTCTCGCCGCATTTCCCGTGAATGTCTCTGGCAAAACCACGCGTGCCGACCTAGAACGCTGTGCAACTTTGCAAAACGCCTGAACGGGATCGTCTGCTTGGAGAATTTCAACTGGTTATGAAAATTAAAGCACACTCGAAAGGAAGGATTAAATCATGATTTCTGCAAGCTCCCGAAGGATATTGCTACGCTCACTCCTTCTGTTGACTGTTACTTTAGGCGCAGGGGCGTGTGTATCGTCCGATCCCGGAATGCAGGCCTTTGAAAGCAAAGTCATTTACAACAAGGTCAATCTGCGCGCTGAAACAAATTCGAGCGGAACCACCACTTACAGCACAAATTATGTGGGCGTCCCGCTCTTGTTCCCTATCAATACCACTTTTAAAGTGATCGACTTTGATTCCAATGATGTGCGCCTCCAAGATCCCACGGGTCAAATCATCGCATTAAAGTTCGTAAAACAGCACAATCAGATGCTTTTTTCTGAGTATATGGCAAGAACCTTTGCTGAAAAACCCGTTGCACTTCCCGCCCACCTGACAGCCCTTGAAAAAGAAGGCATCAAGTCTGGAACTGTAAAAGTAGGGATGACAAGGCAAGCCGTTTTTCTGGCACTGGGGTATCCCCCTGCCAATCTCAATGCGAACTTCCTCCAGTCGAGCACGATGACCTATATGGCGAAGAGGTTTGACAAACTCCTCCTCCGTTTTGGCGATAAAGACCGTGTAACCGAAATTTTAGACTGACCGACTAAACCGCTCACACTTTTGAGGATGCGTCGAATTCCTAGACGCCTGTCTGCATTTTGAAAGACAAAAAAACTGCATATTTTAAAGCGTTACGTTTGTGAGCTCCCGAGAAATCATTTGTACTTCAAAGGTACTGCCGAGAGATGATGCCCTCAGCTTTTGAGGAGGCGTATTGATGAAAAAAGAGATTTTAGAATTCTCCAAGAGTTTACAGGATTGGAA
>JBIIEI010000105.1:0-17690 GCA_044237915.1 Silvanigrellaceae bacterium
TTCAGTAAAACCTCTGAGAAAGCCATAAGCTTGTTTCCTCCCTTCTGAAGGAAACACTACAGCGGCAAGGCTTTTCAGTTTACGCATGGAGTCAGGAAGGGGTGCTTCGTATGACCCCGTGTCTTTGCGCGGTAAGGGGTTTGTCTATATTTCGCCAGAAACAGGACCTTTCGCTCTAACAGGCACTGGGCCCATGGGAAGTCTTGTTCCCAACCGTTGGCAACGTGAAAACGGCAAGCTCTTGGAGCTCACGTTGATCCACGAATTGGGCCATGTTTTTGGTTTACAACACGACGGTGAAACCATCATGTCTGAATCCGGACCCGCGGTTGTTGTCAGTTGGCCATTCGGATATGCCTTCGTCGACAATGGCACGAACCCTTCGGTCTTTGCCACTCACTTCACGCATCCCAGGCGGACTCACTCAAGTCTGACGGGAGATTTTTTCAAGTCGCAGGGCGCACTCTTGGGCGTTCCAGAAGGTTATAATCATCTTGAACTGCAACCCGACGAGAGCAAAAAATCTTTCTTGCTTTTCGCTGCTCCCAACGCGCAGGCATCACTTGAATTGATTGGGACTTTCACAAAAGGGGCTACTGGTGGCAGATCAACGTACGGTCAAATGGCGAGTATTTTCTTGACACAAAAGCAGAAAGTATTTCCGCTTGCTGTGAAGCCAGAAGGACAAAACCTTGAATTTCATGCTCTTACCGAAGACGAACAAGCGATGTGGTACCAGCGCGAAGGCCAAGAAGGGAGGCGCCACATGGTGTTTTCAAACCGTCCTTCACAACTCTCCATTACTGCCGTCAACGACAAAAATGAAATCGAAATGCGATTTCTCGAATTGACTGATTGGGACTGGGACTTGTCAAAAATTCCAGGCATAGACCCACAAGCACCGTCAAGAGGAACACTTTCTGCAGCAAAACACCCTAAAATTCCAAAGTTTTTTCCTCTTCCAATAAATGGGAAGGGATGGCCGATGTTTAATCAGAAAAATTAAATACTTTAAGTGAGCCTGCCGCCGGATACTTTAAGCGGATTTCTGGCCCTTTGAGTCGGAAATCACGTCGCCATCATCCGAACTTTCCGCCATTTCTCCGGTAAAGACCGCAGTCAGCACCTCTAAAAAAGCCTCGCGAGTGTCCTTTTTTGAGAAAACTGCGTCGGGGGCATAACCCATCGAGCGCACCTCGGTGAGTACCTCGATATTTGAAAGCGCAGAGACAAAGACGACAAGACTTTGATTGCCTGCCTTTCTCAAATATCCCAAGGTTTCGACCCCGTGCATGACGGGCATTAAAACATCGATGGAAATGAGATCAGGATTGGTTTTTTCGGCCATTCCTAGGCATTCAAGGCCATCCGAAGCCTCGCCGATGCAGACAAGCCCCAAAGACTCATACAATTCCCGCAATTTTTTGCGCTGAACGCTGCTGTCATCCGCGATCAAAACTCGCTTTCCATACAGCGGACCACTGTTTTTGCTCCCTTTGGAAGAAGCATTACGATCCTGATTTCCAAATACGATCGCCATAAAACCACCTCACGATGCAGTTTTGTTGCGCATCGGAGCGTGCTCCAAGAACTTGAGCAAACTACGAAAAATATCTGAGCAGAATGAGCCCCACAAGGATCTCTCCGAGGCACGCACCTGCACCCAAAATGTCGCCATTCAAACCTTCTGTTCTTTTTACCATTCCAAAAACAAATAAGTTTACAGCGGCAAAAGGAAGGAGCAACACTGCAATATTCCCGAGACTTGCAGCATTCATTTGGAAAAAGTTGACTAAATTGTAAACTTCAAAATTTTCGAGGTGCAGTAAGCGTTCTGCCATCAAAAAGCAGACCAATAGACTCAAAGAAGCCGCAACAATCGAAATGTCCTTCATGAGGTGAGAAGAGCGCGCATTGACGGCAATCTGCGTCGTGCGGCTTGCCAAAACGCCTGCAAACAAGGCGCTGACGCGCGAAACAAGGTAACAGGCACATAAAAGCGCCAGTGACTCAATGCGCGTCGAGAGGAAGAATCGAAAAATCCACAGCAAGCACAGTGCACAGACCCCAAAACTTCCCAGGCGTGGGTCTTTAAAGGCATGTGCAATGCGCGCCAAGACCGCTTCACTGCGATCGAACTTGGAAACTCCCAGGGAATCTGCAGAATCTGCAAATCCATCTTCGTGAAAAAATCCGGTTAAGGCTGCCAAGGAGATCATCCCCAAAAACAAAGGAAGGCTTTTCTCAGAAGGAAACAAGCCCTGAAAAACGAGGGCTGAAAGCAGAAAAACCAAGGCCTGCAAGAAAGGCCCCAAAAACAACGCCGATGGATAAAAGATCTGCAAACGACAGCGGGGCCAGCGAAAATAGAAAGACCACGCTGACAAAAAGAAATCGCTTAAAATTCTCATTTTAATCGACTTTAGGAGTGACAACTTGCGATGAGACAAGCTGTTGTATATGCGAAGCGCAAATTTCTTCACCACTTTCTTTGTAGCGCGAAACATAGATGCGTCTGACCAAAGTTTCTTCGTCCAATCGATTTACCAATCGACTGTGATTTTCAATGGGCTCTAAAAAGCGAAGACGGTGCACGTCTTTCACAATCACCTTGAGAGAATTTGAACTCTGACTTTGTCTGCCCTTGGGCGTAAAGCGCGTGAGGCTAGTGCCGCTCTCGATGGTCTCGGCGGGAACCTGCTGACTGCGCAAAAACATCATCGTGGCAGGGCACAACGAGGGCGTTGCCGTTGCAGCGGTGAGGGGTGTAATTTCTTCGTACACGCGCTTCCAGAGCCTTCGATTGTAAAGCAAATCCTTTAAAACATCGAGGCCATAACCTTTGGGAGAGCTTGGCAAAGACGAAACATAATGAAAAAAGGAATGATCGTCGAGCTTCAAAAATTCATCGAGTTCCAGAGGAAATGAAAACCTGCCGAGTTGTTTATGAATAGCCTCGAGCATTGCCTCACAAGCCGTGGAGGTTTTATGAAAATAAACCTGCTGGTACATACTCCACCGGGCGCGCAGATAGTCTTCGAATGCAGCAACTCCACTGCGCCGCAATGCCAGGTGATATTTATTTTCGCGGATATCATAGTAAAATGCAGCAGAATCTAAAAGTCTTCCTGCATCAAAAATCCCGTAGATTACGCCGCACTGCTTTGCATCTCGTAACAGATAATCCATGCGATCGACGTCGAGTTCTCCACTCACAATTTCATGCAGCAGATTGCGAAGTCCACTGCGTTCGAGTTCACCGCCCGGACAGGGTTCCACGGAAGTATCGATGACCGCACAAATGTCTTGACCCATTTCAGGATTTAAATATTCACCGCTTTTTTGAAAGAGTTTAACAACTCCCAGCAAGGTGTAAATTTCGTGTCGAATTCTGATCTCTTGATAAAAGGGAAACTTCCTCTTCACATCCGCACATTTTTTCGCAAAAGCATCTTTTAAAAATGTGGGAATATTCAGGTTTGGATAGGATTCTTCAAACTGCTTCCAGGTGGGATTAAAGCGCTCGCCACTGTGGCTAAAAGGAGCGTGGCCAATATCGTGCAAAAGCGCTGCAAAACGCAGACATTGTGCAATATAACCACTCTGCAGGTGACCCAGCCCTTTTTTTGTTTCGCGCAAAGAACCATGATGATGTTCGGTGAGTGAAAAAGAATTTTGAATCAGGGGAGGAAGAGCATCAAGCGCTGTATCGAGTTCTGTCAAAAGCCGGCGTTGATTTGAAATTAAATTTGCGAGCATGATGCCAGCAATATGCATCACTCCCAGCGAATGCTCGAAGCGCGTGTGCGTTGCACCGGGAAAAACATACTTGAGAAATGCAGTTTGCAGAATACGCCGAAGACGCTGAAATTCAGGCTCGTTGATGATAATCTTTTCAGCTTCTGTGAAAGGGATCGTATCATGGAGTGGATCTCGCACCTTACCGCTCATTTTTAGCGCTTCGGGCAGAGAATTCCAAGAGAGGGTGCCTGCATAGCCACTCACAATATCACCTACGAAATTCAAGTTTCGGGTAGTTTAACAGAATGCGACTTTCGTAAGCATTTTGCATTGACAAAAATTTGAACACCGTGATATAAGCGATGTTGCTTTGAAGAACAAGAATACGATTTTCCTAGAGTGATTTAGATTCTAGCACATTGAAGAGAATGAGATTGATCAATTGTGTTGTTGACCATGATCTGCATTCTAAGAGGTCTGACTTTGATTTTCCGAGCCTCCTCAATTCTTCTCTTGTCTAGATCGTGCGTGGCGAACTGTCAAAGGTTTGAACAAAAATTTTGAAATAAGTCAGATCGTGAAAAACTGCTTGCAAAAGTCAAGCAGAAAGTCTGCTTTTCGCTGTTTTTGTCGCTCTGGGTATATCGTAGACTTGCAAGGCATTGGCAAGAGAATTGCATAGTAATTCACGAATCATTTGTCTGACCCCGCTGCTCCGGGGAAAGACAACCCCTTCTGGTCTGGAGGTCTCGTATGGAGCTCGGAAATGAATTCTCTGTTGGGCAAAAGGCCGTTTACCGCAGCGATGGAGTGGGGACTATTGAAACCATTGAGTCTCGCGATATTGGCGGAAGCAAGCAAGAATTTTACGTTCTTAAGATCCATGCCACAGGACTGAAGGTGATGGTGCCCACGCGCGCCGCCCGGACGTTTGGCCTGCGTTCTGTGATAACTCCCCCTGAAGTGGAGCGTATTTACGATATCCTGAAATCGCCGTCTAAAAAATCAAGCGCCACCTGGAACCGCAGGTACCGCGCTTTGACGGAGAAGTTAAATACAGGAAATCTCGAGGAAATCGCAGAAGTTTTACGCGATCTTTCCAACTTACGGAACGACAAAGAGCTCTCGTTTGGCGAAAAGAAAATGCTGGAACGCGCTCGAAATATGCTGATTTTTGAAATCTCAGCTGCAAAAAACAAAGACAAAACCGAAGTAGAGCGCGAACTCAATCATATCCTGTTCCCTGTTTAAGATGGCGCCTGTGGCGGAAACGCCTTCGCCCTGTCTGTTTTTCTTTCAACAGTGTTGATTGCTTAGTCGCTCTTCCTTCCCAACCGCCTCCCTCTTAATCCTCGACGTTCTTCAAAAACCAATCGGCAAACTCGCTAAAAGTTCCCGCTTCAATTTCTGTGCGCACGCGTTCCAATAAGCGCTCATAAAACCAGGTGTTGTGATAGGAAATCAGCTTCCATCCGGTGGGTTCTTCGCATTTTGTCAGCTGGTAAAGATGTGCGCGCGAATAGCGACGGCACACAAAACAGGGGCAATTTTCGTCGAGAGGAGCAGGGTCTGTCGCGTAAACCATACGTCGCAATTTAACCTTACCATTCCAGGTGTATGCGACCCCTTGCCGGGCATGATTTGTGGGGATAATGCAGTCGAACATGTCGACGCCCGCACGAATAGAGCGAATGAGATCGTGAGGGGTGCCCACGCCCATAAGGTAACGCGGTTTTTGCTCGGGCAACAGCGATGCCGTATATTTTGTAAAATGATCGCGCTCTTCGTCGGTTTCTCCGACTGCTAATCCGCCAATGGCATAACCATCAAAATCCAAAGTTTTAAGAAAATCTGCACTTTCTTTGCGAAGATCTTCAAAGATAGCGCCCTGAACGATTCCAAATAATGAAGTGTCTTCGCGTTTTTTTGCTTGCTTGCAACGCAGCGCCCAACGGTGAGTTCTTTCCATGGCAAGAGCGCACTCATCTCGCGAACTTGTGGAAGGCACACACACATCAAGGACCATCATGATGTCTGAGCCCAAGGTTTCTTGAAAAGCCACCATGATCTCTGGAGAAAGAAACTTGTAGGACTGATCGATATAACTCTTAAAAGTCACACCTTTTTCGCTCAACACGCGTTGATGGGGCAATGAAAAGATCTGAAAACCGCCTGAATCTGTCAGAATAGGCTTATTCCACGCAATCAGCTTATGATATCCGCCCATGGTCTGAAGAATATCGGGCCCTGGACGCAAATAGAGATGATAACTATTGCCTAAGATAATTTGAACACCGATTTCTTCGAGCTCTTCGTGATCAAGAGTGCGCACGGCCCCAAAGGTCCCCACCGACATAAAGACGGGAGTTTCAATCGTTCCGTGCGTGGTGCCAATGCGACAACGTCTTGCTGCAGAATGGGTATCTTTTTTTAACAATTCAAAAGTGAGCGCCATAGCTTAAAAACTCTCTTACACATCAGGTTCTTCGTTCATTCGATTTTTCTCTATATCTCGCCCAGGTCGCCGTTGCCAACAAAATCACGATAGTGACTTCTAAAATTGAAAAAATCGTCCTGTGCTCTCAAAAAATTGCTCCTGCAGTAACACTGCCTCTTTCAATTGACATTGTTGTTTGCACATCATCCCTATGATAGCTAGACGAGACGGCCAGATTTTAGGCTCTAAGCACCATGACCGCGAGGAGGATAAATGTCTCTTTTGATGCGCCCCTTGACTCAACTCACCGTGATTTCAGCAGCACTGATGTGCGTCTCTGTGAAAGCCAATTCTCAACAATTTAGACTCCTCGAAAAAGATCTGGCCATTGTTGCCCCCCTCGATGGCAAATACCCTGTACGTGTTTCGGACAAACTTCAGAGCGGGCAAGAAATCTTTCCCGAAAATTGGTACCGTCAAATTGAAAAATCCTTTGAAAAAACTCCCGTCGGTAAAGCTTTGTCTTACGAAAATGAAAGAGGGGATTGGAAATTTATTTCTGCGCGCGTTGCTCCCTGCTCTCCCTTAGGTAACGCTCCTTCTCATCAAACCAACGCCCTGTGCTGGCCTGAGCTTAGAATCGTTTGGCAACCCATCGTTAGAAATATCTTTGTTGCGGCACGCAATGCCCCTTTTTATGCTGACGATCGCGCAGTGCATACACTTTACGATGTGCCTGTTTCGCAAGGTCTGACTTCTGTGGAAGGCGAAAAAGCACAATTTTATCTGGGTAAGATCAAATCCTTTGTTTCCAATCCCCAGCCTAATACAATGGCCTTAACGAAGGAAGAGTTGGCGGAATTTGTCACGTTAAGAAATAAAGTGACACAACTCCTCGTTGCCAACACCCTCAATTTACGCTCAACAAAAATCACTACTTCGCAATATTCTGGTCACGGAATTCGGCCTGAATATGGCGATCTCGAAGAAGAAAAGAATTTCAAACAACGCCTGCTTGGGTTTCTTTCAAAGTATGGCGCACCAAGCGAAATAAAAGCACTCACTGCGTTTTCGCTGCCTGAAGGGCGGGATGCTCCAGGAATTGATGAATGGATCTTCTTGGCGTTTCAAGGAAATAAGGGAGACATTCTTCCCGAAGATATTCTTTTGAAATCCCACGTGACGGGTAAAACGATCTTTAACCTCGGCCCCTCTTCACGTGCTTCGATGCTCAGGGACGATGAAGCCCTCTATGATCTTCCCGCAAGCCAAGAGGGCGCAAAAGAAATCAACGAAAGCGTGCTTCTGTTTCAACGGGACTCTTCCAAACTGGGTCCACTGATCAATGACAGAACGCAAAGACTGGTGCCCAATACAACCTGCGCTTCATGCCATAAATTAAATGGCCTGCGCTTTGATTTTCACAATCTTTCTTATTTGGAAGACAGAGAAGTCACGATATCGGGACGAGTGACAAAAGATGTGAGCCTCGACATGGAATGGCTTTCTCAAAATCTGAAATAAGCACTCTCACCTTACGGGGTGTTTGTGGCTTTTTCTTGATTTTTTGCCTTGCGGTTTTCACGTGACGTGAGTTCTGCAAGGACGCTTTTTCGAAATTCGTACTTAATGGCTGCCCGCAACCCCGGAAAAAATTCTTTCCAATATTTTTGTACCAATTTCGGATTTGTGCTGTCGAGTTCCACGGTAATTGTGGGAATTGAGCGCTCGTTACCTGAATAATTCCCCAAACTGCCCGGATAAAATCCATAATCCACGATGCGATAATTACTCGAATTTTTCGAAACAACGCTCGCGATTTCACGGGCTCGTTTTTCGTGCTCCGAGAGGTTGGTGAGTTTTTCATCCCCAGGGCCATCGTAGTCAAGAAACCCGAGCGGAGAATGCACCGACAAAACCTTATCCGGCTCAAAGGCATGCAACAAATCAACTTGAAAGCGCGTCCCCTCTTCGGTGTGAGGAGCAAAGCCTGGGTTGTGCCTGGGATCTGATTTTTTTCGCGCCCGCCAAGCTTTTCTGGCCGCGGTATACCAGTCTTTGGTTGGGAAATTTCGATTTAAATCGATTTTATTAAAATTTGTGCGTGTGGGCTTTTTCTTGAAAAATCCATCGGGATTGACAAGGGGCGCAACAATCACTCGGACACCCGAATAGAGAGCGGGGTCTTGGGAAAGCGCTTTGGCAAATTCAAAAGCGAGATGAATAGGTGTGATTTCATCGGGATGAACGCCCCCAAGAATAAGCGTTGTTTCGGAATGATTATTTGCAATATTTGTATGGTTGGAATCTGAATATTCCCAATAGATCAGGGGCTGGCCCGTTTCTGTTTGCCTCGTAAAAGTCCAAGGTAACTCGTCGCACGGACTCTTTCCCCACCCATATTCTGCATACTTTACATCGATTTTTTGGCAGTAATCACGCAATTTTGTCGCTTTTTGGATGCGCTCATTGGCTCCCAGAACATGAAACACAGAAAGAGGAAGCGCAGAAAAATTGAACTCGACTCCAGATGACGCACCGTTAAAAATTCTTGAAAAGGACTCCAGTGGCAAAGACTCAGACGGCATTTCTTGCTCAGCGAAGCCCACCGAGCTGCCAAGCAAACAACAAAGAACGGGAATACAGGAAAAAGTCCGGACAAATCCCATATCATCGTCAAATGTTCGGCGCAAAATACCAAAAAAGTCGCGATTCACTCGATTCTCCACTGTCGCCTCCAGATGGGAGCGTGCGCATGTCTGCAAAGGCGTGCACAAGAACTCCAATCAAATTTCATCACGGGTTTTTAGGCATTTCAAGGTTGCCGTCAAGAGGAAAGCTATGATAATGTTAAGTCCATCTTATCCACCCCTTGACAGTTTAGATTGAATGCAGAAGCCATTTTTGGGCTTTCCGTTCCAATCACGGGGCCTCAGTTCTTTTGAAAAAACGGCGAAAGAGTCACAATAGTGAACGCGTTTATTGAAATCATTGCCCAACTTGTTGAAGCTATCCCCCCCGGAGTTTGGCTACAGCAGCATTTTTTTCCGTTTTCGACACTTTCAGAACCCATCGGCAGACTGTTTGACGCCTGTATTTTTCGACAATCCGCTGACGGCGCATTGGGAATTCTTTGGGTTGAATTTGAAGGGGTCACGGATATTCTGGTGGTTCCTTTTCGCCTGGCTCGCTACAATGAAGACAGTGACCTTATTACCCTGACGCCGTGGAGCTTGCGCGATGCTTCAAGCGACAGCGAATTTTTTGAAGCCTGGAGAGTGGCAACGCATATGCGCAACCCGCTTCCCACCGCTAAAAATGGGGTCTTAAAACACCGGTATTGCAACGGTGAACCCACACTCTTAGCACTTGGGATTTGGTCTGACAGCAAATATTCCCTTGTGCGCGTTGAGTCTCAAGATGCCTTTAAAATTCGTCGCACCCTGTCTCGCACCCATGCCGAAAGCCTCGAAGTCGAAATTCTCGAATACCTCACTCAACAGACCCTGTTCTTAAATTTTCCTCGCCTCATTTCTGTGTACGATTATTCTGGTCAGCAGGTGCCCAGGGCCTCTGTAGCCATCAGCATGAAGTACCTGCAAAATCATGGAAGCCTGTGGCAAGATTTGATCGCCCGCATTCAACACGCCCGCTTTCCCGAAAAAATGCGTGAAAGAAGTTCGCGTGAATCCTGGGAATATATCATTCGAAAAATTGAAACTATCGGGAGGCTCACTGGAGAATTCCACCGAGCCATGACCTATGCGCGCGATAATGCCGAACTGACTCCGGAGTCGAATACCGGAGAAGTCCGGCGTAAATGGATCTTTGAACTCGAGCACAAACTTCAAACGACCTTGAAACAATTTGAACCTGTGCGCCAAAGGTTTCCAGGTTACTTTAAGCTTTTTGATTCCCTTGCTTTGACTGCAGAAAAGCTGATCCAAAGCGTCCGCAGCATTCATAATCTGGGTTTGCTCATCCGCACACACGGCCATTTGCATTTGGGACAAATCTTGATAGACGGCGACAGCCTGTTCTTGCTCGACTACGACAATGACTCTTTTGATGAACCCCACTTTAGGCGTCTGAAACAGCCGTGCTTAAACGACTTGGCGTCGCTCATTCTGAGTTTAAAATATGCTTGGTTTATGACGGAACGCACGTCTTATGCACCCACGCTCGAAGATTTTATCGACAAGGAATCTGAGTTTGGGAAGCACGTCACCACAACAAAAAGTCACTTTTCTGAACCTTGTTCCTATGCGCCCCAATTGGCCTATTTAGAAGCCACGCTCGTCAAATATTATAAAAACGCAATCTTTGAAGACCCTGCCTCGACAGAACTCGTTCCCCTCGCAGAAAAAGATTTTGAGGCTCTCTTTACTTTTTGTTTCTTTACCAGGCTCCTCAAAGAAACACTGCGCGACTTCACAGCTGGGAACCCTCGTTGCAAGATCAGCCTGCGCATACTTCGAGAATTTCTCGCCGATCCTGATGTTGACAGTCCTTGAGGGTTTCGCCATAATGCCGCGGTCTAGTGCGGATTTGTTTCGTTATTACATTTAATTTTTTGAGAATTGGACTTAAAGATATGGAACTCACCCTTTCGATTGTTAAACCAGACGGCGTTAAACGCAATATTGTTGGTAAAGTTCTCAGCATGATTGAAGGCTCCGGACTCCGCATTGCTGCAACTAAAATGGTTCATCTCTCAAGAAGAGAAGCCGAGCAATTTTACGCCGTTCACGCAGCACGCCCTTTCTACGGCGAACTTGTTGAATCCATGTGCTCGGGCCCCGTGGTTGTTTCCGTCCTCGAAGGCAGCGAAGCGATTTCGAAGTACCGCGAAATCATGGGCGCAACCGATCCTAAAAAGGCAACTCCCGGCACCATCCGCGCTGAATTGGCGTTGAGCATTGGCGAAAACACCGTTCACGGCTCTGACTCTGTCGACAATGCCAAGCAAGAAGTTTCTTTCTTTTTTGCTGGAACAGAAATCGTCAACCGCGTGATGAAAATGTAAGCTCTCCTTTTGGAGACCCAAGTCGCGTTGAGGAAGGCGGGCCCACAAGAAAGGTTCCGCTTTTTTATTTTGCAGAGACATAAGGATCTTGATGGTCTTTCTACGCTATACTATGCTTGTCTGTTGCAAGTTTCTCACGTGCACCATTTATTTCATGTTCCAACTCATCTGTGAGGCGCGCCATGCCCAATAAGGACGCTGTTTTGACTCCCGAAATGGTGGTTGATATCTCCACCGAACTCGGCATTTCTAGAGTCCAAGTCGAAAACACGCTGAAATTGATTCTCGACGACTGCACCATTCCCTTCATTGCCCGTTACCGTAAAGAAGTGACAGGGGCACTTGATGAAGTTCAGATTCGAGACATCCGCGACAAGTATGAATATCTCTTTGCCTTGAGCGAACGCAAAGAAACCATTCTTCGTTCGATCGATGAGCAAGGCAAACTAACCCCTGAGTTGAAGGCCAAAGTTCAAGCCTGCAAAGTAAAAGCCGAACTCGAAGACCTCTATTTGCCCTACAAGCCCAAAAAGAGAACCCGCGGACAACTTGCAAAAGAACGCGGACTCGAGCCCCTAGCACTGCAAATCTTGAACCAAAAGAGCGACCTCGACGACCTCGTTGCCGTCTGCACGCCTTTTGTGGGTTCACATGAAGATCTTAAAACCCTCGAAAATGTTCTGCAGGGTGCCAAAGATTATATCGCAGAAGTCATTTCTGAAACTCCTGAAGTGCGCGGAGAAATTCGCCAATGGACGCTCGAAAATGGCGTCTTTCGTGCGGAAGCGCGCGAAGAATTCAAAGATAAGAAAACAAAGTTCAACAACTACTTTAACTTTTCTGAGCCCGTAAAATCTGTCGCTGGGCACCGCCTGATGGCACTCAGACGCGGCGAAAAAGAGAATATTCTTAAAGTAACGTTGGAGTTTGACGCAGAAGTTCCAGTCGCGCTGGTGTCGAACCGCGTGCTTTCGCCTGAGGCTTCAAAACCTGTCGGTATTTTTCTTTCTGAGTGCGTTAAAGATGCCTACACACGCATCATCTCGCCCAGTATCGAAACAGAACTTCGCCTCGAAACCAAGAGCCACGCCGAAGAAGAAGCCATTCACGTGTTTGCGAAAAACCTTCGCAACCTCCTGTTGCTTCCACCCATTCCTCGAAAAATTGTTTTAGGCGTCGACCCCGGAATCCGCACAGGCAGCAAACTTGTTGTTGTAGATCCCACCGGAAAACTGCTTGAGCACACCACAATTTATCCGGATCTTGAAGCTCCCATCACGGCACCTAAGAACCTCAATGCCGTCGAAAAAACTGTCGACTTGATGCGCCGCCACAAGGTCGAGTACGTTTCTGTTGGAAACGGAACGGCCAGCCGCGAAGTGACAGAGTTGATGGAAAAGATCATCGAAGTGAACAAAGAACTCATGGTGCGCGTGCTTGTTGTCAATGAAGCGGGCGCCAGTGTTTATTCTGCCAGTGATGTGGCCAGAGAAGAGTTTCCCGATTTAGATCTGACCTTTCGCGGCGCTGTCAGCATCGCGCGCAGGCTTCAAGATCCGTTGGCTGAACTTGTAAAAATCGACCCCAAAAGCATTGGTGTTGGCCAATATCAGCACGATGTTAACCAGAGTAAACTTAAAAAATCTCTGGAAGAAGTGGTTGAAAGCTGTGTGAACTTTGTCGGTGTGAACCTCAATACCGCAAGCCCCAGTTTGCTCTCGTATGTTGCAGGCATCGGGCCCACTCTTGCAAAAAATATCGTTCGGCACCGTGATTCGAATGGCGAGTTTGCAAACCGCGTCAAGCTGTTTGAAGTGATGGGTTTTGGTCCGAAAGCATTCGAGCAAGCGGCTGGATTTTTGCGCATTCCAACCAGCGAAAACCCGCTCGACAACACCGCTGTGCACCCTGAATCCTACGCGATCGTTGAAAAAATGGCGCGCGATTTAGATGTGGAACTCAAGAACCTTATCGGGAAAAAAGAAATTCTCGATAAAGTGAAGCTTGAAACCTATGCAACAGCTGAGATTGGTCTGCCCACGCTGCAGGATATTTTAAAAGAACTTCTCAAGCCTGGACGTGACCCCCGTGAAGAAGGGGCTAAACACATCTACAACAGAGAAGTAAAAGAAATTGCCCAGCTCAAGGAAGGCCAAATCTTGGTGGGAACCGTGACGAATGTTACCAACTTTGGCGCATTTGTAGACATCGGCGTGCACCAAGATGGTTTGATTCACATCAGTGAACTTTCGACGCAGTTTATTAAAAACCCCGCAGAAGCTATTGCGGTAGGTGAACAAGTACGCGTTAAAGTTATTGGTGTCGATCGTGAGCTGAAACGCATTAGCCTCAGCCGCAAGGCCTTGGAAGAAAATGCAGGGGGTGCTCATGGCAACCCAAGCCCTGCGGGCAACATTAAATTCCCCAAGACCGAAGAAAGAGCCGGAGCTTCTGCTTACAAGCAAGGTCAGGGCCCCAGACCCCAAGGGCAGAATCCACAAAACAAGCCCGCACCTCAATACGCTGCCAAGCCGCAGCAACCTCGCCCTGCGATGCAAGCAAAATCTGCGCGCAAAGAGGAAAGCAATGAACCCAAAAAGTCGTCAACAGCTGCTGATCTGTTGGCAAAATTCAACCAGAACCGCACCTGACAGGGAAATACGAACGTGACAAAGCAGACCTTTTTAGGAGTGATTGGTGGAAGCGGCCTCTATGAGCTTCCGGGAATTCAAAACGTTCAAGAGATTCTTGTGGAAACTCCCTTTGGAGTCCCCAGCGACAAGATCATCACGGGAGAAGTGAACGGAAAGAGAGTTGCCTTTCTGCCACGGCACGGAAAAGGTCACCGTTTTCTGCCCAGCGAAGTGAACTACCGAGCCAATGTGTATGCCCTCAAGAAATTGGGTGTCACGCACATCCTGAGCGTAAGCGCAGTCGGAAGCCTTCAAGAGCAGTTTGCGCCCGGCACGATCGTCATTCCCAGTCAAATCCTCGATCGCACTGCGAGCCAGCGGTCTCGTTCCTTTTTTGGCAATGGTGTTGTTGGGCACGTTGGGTTTTCAGAACCTTTTTGTCCTGATTTTCAGAAGATCATCAAAGGCGCCTGCGACAAAGAAGGTAACAAGGCGCATTTAGGCGGCACCTATGTGTGTGTGGAAGGCCCACGCTTTAGCACAAAAGCCGAAAGTCACAGCTTTCGCGCACTGGATGCAGCCATCATTGGCATGACAGCAATGCCCGAAGCTATCCTCGCAAGAGAAGCTGAAATGCCTTATGCCACTCTGGCATTTGTCACTGATTATGACTGCTGGCGCGAAGGTGAAGAGGCCGTTACTGTTGAAGCTGTGCTTGCGGTTCTTAAAAAGAATGTCGATGCTTCTAAACGCATTGTTAAAAATGTTTTAGAAGGCATGCCTGTTGAAAGTAACAACCCGATCTTTGAAGCCGCCAAGTTCGCCATCATGACTTCTCCACAATTAATCCCCTTCGAAACCAAGAGAAATCTTGAGCTTCTCTACGGAAAATACTGGGGCTAAATTCTTTTCCCGCCGCGTAAATTAAAGTATTTGCGCGGGAAAACATTTCATTTTTTCAATCTCGCCATTTAAACCGATTAAACTGATGCTTTAATTCTGGTAACACCGCGACATAAATTTTTTACTTTAAGCAAGATCATGTACTTTTCGAATGATGCGGTCGCACAGCCGTGTTATCCGAAATTCTGTAACCTTGTTTCAACAGAGGTCGCCATGAGAACAGTCACTGGTATTTTTAAGAATCGTGAAGCTACGTCTCGTGTGATCGACAAACTTGTCGATGCAGGTATCATGCGCAATGACATTAGCCTTATTATGTCTGATCAAACCAAATCGCAGGCCTTTGATGGCATTGAAGTGAAAACCAAGGCGCCCGAAGGCGCTGCCGCCGGTGCCGTCGCAGGCGGAACCCTGGGAGCCATCGCTGCCGGATTGGCTGCTGTGGGCTCGCTCGCAATTCCTGGAGTTGGTTTGCTCGCTGCAGGCCCCATCGTTGCAGCCCTGGCAGGCGCTGGTGCAGGAGCAGCTCTCGGTGGACTCACCGGAGCCCTCATTGGCCTTGGCATTCCTGAGCATGAAGCCAAACGTGTGTCGACTGAAATCGACAGAGGTTCCATTGTAGTCACCGTTTATGCGCGCGACCTCGCCACTTCCGATATGGTTGAACGCATTCTAGAAAATGAAGGCGCACGCGACGTTCGGGAAACAAATTCTGACACAGGATACATTCCCAAAGGAACCGAAAATATCACTCATCCCGTTCTCTAAATTTAAAACTCAGGGAGCATAGCTGTAACCTGGGAAATTTTTAGAAAGCACTTCTTTTGCCAGAGGCCAAGTCTCGTTTTGAACGGGACTTGGCTTTATTGCTGTAGGAGAATAACTGAATGCTTTTTTCTCCCATCCCCATTTAATAGCTCCCAGTGCAGTAACCTGCTTGTTTTCGTGCTGAACGGGAAATGCTAAAGCTTCCCATTTCATATTAAAAAAGAATTGTGCCAGCAAAAATATCCACGATGGATTTCTTTGATAAACACCGCTTGAAGATATGAATGGCGTCGAAGCAGGTAAATCATCAGGCTTATCTATAAAATTCCAGAATTTATTGATATTTTGCGGATCAGGAACATTTGTCATCACAAATTGTATGTAGGCGTTTGCTTTTTCTGCATTTTCAATCTGCAAAAACGGAAATCCAGCTCCGACACATTCCGAAGGTGCTGCAGCATGAAAACGAACCGTGGCAACCTGCTTTTCTTCCCAAAGTGGCAAAGACTGCTGCTCAAGTGAAATTCCACTGTCCTGCATTTTTTTAAAACACGCTTCGACGGGCAGCCGTTCCTGCGCACCTGTTCCCGCAACAGGAACACGACTCAGAATAAGCATCCCGAAAATAAAGACCGCAATTCCTATCGCTACAAATAAAAATCTCATGCAATTCCTCTTGATCCACAAAACAGACTCGACTAGGAAAGAAAAAATCAGGATTCTGGTTTCCAATGGCCCGGTTTTACAAGTCCACTTTGTCTTTTTATCAATGCTTCCAATTCCCATAGGAAAACACAATGTACCCACACGGCATCAAAGTCCTCAAATGGCCCCACAAAGTCGATCCTACGGCCGAAACTGTCAAGGTTGAAATGGAAAAGCACGGCTACAAAACCTACGACCTGCAAACCATTCCACCCTGGTTTGAAAGAAGCTCCCATGCCCACGATTACGATGAAATCAGGGGCGCAGTTGAAGGGGTCACAACATTTCACTTTGGTGACATGCCTGTCACCATTGAGCCCGGCGATATCCTCTTTATTCCTGCGGGCATCCCGCACATGGTGCTCACCCACAATTCAAAGCCCTTTACAGCCTATAAAGGCTCCATCACAGGGATCCGCAGCGTTTCGGAACTCGGAGACGGCAAAGGCAGCACGGAGTCAATGGCGGCGGAACCAAAATCATGACGTCACTTTTCTTTTTTGACCTCGATGGAACCTTGGAAGACAGCAGGGCCGACATGGCTGCTGCTGTGAACAGAGTGCGCAATGCATGGGGACTCAACCCACATGCAACCGAATTTTTGTTTGCCAATGTCAACCGGGGCATGACTGAACTCTACCTGAATTGCTTTGCAGATTTTATTGCACAGCAGTCACTTTTAGGGAATTCGGTTGAAATCACCGTCGAAAAAGTGCGACAAGCCTATGAGGCCGACTACGCAAGCCACGTTGCCGTTGAAACCAAACTTTATGCGGGAATGAAAGAAACACTGGGTCACCTTGCACAACTTGGAAAGCTCGTGTGTGTGACCAACAAGCCTGAAAAAATCTCGTGGTTATTATTGCACGCTCTCGGTGTGGGCGAACTTTTTTCGATTGTCATGGGTGGAGATTCCTGCCCCGAAAATAAACCAAGCCCGCTCCCACTCAAAATCGCAGCCGAAAAATTGGGCTTTTCACTCCAAACCGGCAAGGCCTTTATGACGGGCGATAGCATTGCCGACATCAAAGCTGGCCAAGCCTTTGGCGCAAAATCCATCTGGTGTGCTTGGGGCTACGCAAAAAATCCAGGCTCCGAAACGCCCGACGCCGTTGCAAACAAACCTAGCGACCTGCCTGAAATTATTGCAAGGCTGTTAAAGTAACGTGGTGAAGTGGCTTCTTATTTTTCTGCATTTTTAAACTTGTTCGATCCGCGAAATTCGTCTTTTTAGCAAATGCTATTTTTATGAGATTAGCATTCGTTGAAGTTCTTCCCAGTTAAATGCTCGCTTTTCAATAACTTGAGTTACAGCATTTCCAAATTCGTTTTTTTCCAACTCAGCATCAGAGGACAAAAGAGTAACTGCACAACGGAGGACGCTATACATCGTCGTCGGCAATAGGCACATTGGGATCAGACTTACGAAAGGTAACGAGTGGTGCGAATTTGGAGGTGGTTAGAATCGTATCAAGGA
>JBIIEI010000017.1:0-67067 GCA_044237915.1 Silvanigrellaceae bacterium
CCGAAGGACGGTGGGATCAGTTCTGGCAAAAAATTGACGTTAGAGGTTTTTGGCTTGCTGCGTAGGAATTACATTTAAGCGGAAAACCTGTTACTTTACTTAACATCAAATGGTGGCCACACCCCAGGGAAGCCCACTCAGCATTGCAGGTTTTGGAATTTCGGAAACAGCAATTTATGGTCTTGCACGTTGGCTCGATACAAAAGAAATTCCCACAGCTTCGCTTCCTGAAGATCTTCCAAAGACCGGCAACGAAGTCCTATTTCTTGAAGCGCGGATTCATCGAACAGCCTGCTCCCGCGATTCGGGTGGCCCCTTTGTTACGAAGGCCAGTGATGGCAAATACCTTCAGCTGGGTCTGATTCTTGGTACCTCGGTGCAGAAATGTCTTGCAGAAAAAGAGTGGGAAAAACAAGACGGAATCATGCTCGTTCAAAGCTTTGAAAACCATCTTGAGTGGATTGAAACGACTTGCAAAAAGTATCTTTAAGAAAATTCTTAAGTTCTCTGAGACGAGTTTCTGCATAATTGAACTAGAATTTTGAGGTCAAAAGTGCAATACGTTGGGTACTTGTCGAATCATTTTAAAAACACGAATTTTATTTTAAGAACAGGTCTCTGCAGCTGTCTTTTGTTGATGTACTTGTGCGATTACTTAGGTATGTCGCCGTTTTTTCAGCCTGTTCTTGCATGTTTTGGAGTATTTTTTTTACCTCTTAACATTAGTTTTTGAAAGGAAATTAAATTTCGACATTAAAAATGGGAAATTAATAATATTGAAAAAGGAAAACCGATGGTCTCCATGGAATATGATTGAAACTGTAAAAATTGAAGATATTTTAAAATTTTCAAACGAAACAATCCGTACATTTAAGAGCCGCCATCTTAAAGTTAAAATAGTTTGGAGAAATTCCAGCCATGGCTTTCAAAAAGAATGCATCTGCGAATTCACACATGAAATTGGAAAACAATTTATAAAAGATTTTATGCAACAGAAGAAAATGTGGTTGGCAGGTCCAAAATAGGTCACCAAGTCCGCTGAATGACTCGACTGCCCAACAGTTGCGTGTCATTCTGAACACGCAGTAAAATTTTCAATATCAAGGGTGCGACAGGTGATGTCGCAGGAGAGAGAATGGTCGGGCCGCCATTCCAACCGGTGAACAAATCGTTTGGGAGGAAGCATGTCTTCAGATATCAAAAAGCCTGGCCCTGTCTTGAACTCTAAATCTCCATACCCCCCTGAGGCTTGGCCGCCACTCCTGCGATTGGCTCGGCACGCTCGGCGCCCACTCGAGCATTTTCTTCGTATCCAGGCCGCAAGTGGCATCATCCTCCTTTTCGCAGCAGCGATTGCGTTGGCTTGGGCGAATTCGCCTTGGGCGGAAAATTATACGCAATTTTGGCAACTGCCCATTGGTATTCGCATGGGTTCGTTTGCGTTTGAGCGCTCACTGGAATGGTTCGTCAATGACGGCCTGATGGTGATCTTTTTTTTCGTGGTCGGCATGGAAATCCGGCGAGAGATTCATCATGGCGAACTCTCGGAATGGAGACGTGCCGCACTGCCAGTGGCAGCCGCTTTTGGCGGGATGCTCGCCCCCGCTTTGCTCTACCTTCTCTTCGCAGGTGGCCCCGCTACGCGAGCAGGCTGGGGAATTCCCATGGCAACCGACATCGCCTTTGCAGTGGGTATTCTAACTCTTCTTGGCAAGCGCGTTCCTCCGGCTTTGCGCGTGCTCTTACTCGCTTTGGCGGTCATTGATGACCTCGGAGCCATCATCGTTATTGCATTGTTCTACACATCAGGAATTTCTCTCTCGGGGCTCTTTTTTGCCATGCTCGGGTTCATCGGCATTTTGGCAATGCAACGCTTCGGTGTGAGAAATAAGGCCGTTTATATTGTTCCGGCCGTTGTTGCGTGGGCAGGTATTTATACAGCAGGTATCCATCCAACCATTGCGGGTGTCATCGTAGGACTCATGACTCCCGTGCGCTCGTGGCTTGGGCAAGAAGGATTTGTAGACATTGTGAGGGGTGACGTTGAACACATCGCACAAGCCAAACCGCAAGTACTCTCGCAACATGAATTGGCAGATACTCTTCGACATCTCGATGTTGCACGCCGTGAAGTCGTGTCTCCTGCCGAGAGCCTCATCGAAACTCTTCACCCCTGGGTTGCGTTCGGGATCATGCCCATTTTCGCACTGGCAAATGCAGGCGTTGTTGTTTCAACAGGCTCTCTTGATGTGACGTCTTGGAGTGTTATTACTGCGATTGCAGTGGGACTTCTTATTGGCAAGCCCGTGGGCATCCTGTTTATGAGTTGGCTCGTGTTACGTTTGCGTATTGCAACGCTCCCGGTAGGGATGAACTTGCGGCATTTAGTGGTGCTTGGTGTTGTGGCGGGTGTGGGTTTTACGATGTCTTTATTTATTGCACCCCTTGCGTTCTCGGATGTGAGAATTTTGTCCGCTGCAAAACTAGGCGTGCTTGCAGCGAGTGGCGGCGCAACCCTTCTGGCATTGGCGCTGGGGTGGCTGTTGTTGTCTCCAATTAAAACGGTGGGTGCTGCCGAAACCGCAGACGAAGCCGAAAGCTCAACAGAGGCTTGAACGTATATTTAATATTTTGCTAAACCAGCTTTTCTAATGGAATAAGTTCGATAGTGCCTGCACTTTTAAAACCGGCTTCAGGCAAGATGGATTCCCGCATTGCGGGAGTTCCGCTATAAACCAAGACATCTTTCTCTGATTTTGCAGCGACATGTCGAATCATTTGCGAAGCGACCCCCAACCCTCGAAGCTCGGGGAGCACACTGACATTAAAAAGGAAATCTCGCCCACCTGAAGTTCTAAAAGTACTTTAACGGCCTTTTGATTGAATTCTTTGCTATACTCGCAAGATTTTTTGACCGCCATTGGACTCTTATTGGGAAAAGCGGACCATTCTCCTTCCACATTCTGAATGTCTTAAAATCGTAGGCAAGACCAGTTGGATTCCAAGCATAACTTTGATCAAGTTATCGCAAATGTTGGGAAACGCCAGTTATCAAAAAATATATTGACCCGCCTTTGATTTGCCGCTATCTCTGCCAACGCCTACAAATTTAAGGGGTCAAAATGAGCTTTTCCTACGTCACGGTTTCAATATTAGCTCTGGCAAGCGTCCAAACTAGGAACGCAAATGCGTCACCTGAACTTCCACCCACTCAAATCGACACGCCGGAAGCCTTATCTGTCCGACAATTAACGCCAGAAACGGCTGAAAGTTGTCTAAAGACTTCTGACTCACAATCGTGTCAAAAGGATGACCTCACGGATGAATGGTCAGAGACTATTAGGCTGATGATCGACTCGCCTTCTGAAAGCGCAATCATTTTATAACGAAACCCGCCCGTTGAATCGAGGGAAACGCTTAGAAATGCTTGAAACCTTTGAAAGTGAAGTTGGTTTGAACAGTTACGAGATTCTAGTCCAAAAACTAGAGGAAATTTCTCCTGAAGCCATGCTTGATTTGGGTTGTGGTGAAGGTGCCATCAGAAAATATTTTAAAGATCAGTTACTGGCGATTCCTTATTTAGGAGTCGATATTTCATTAAATGCAATACAAATTGCAAATGAGCGCTATCATTCAAAAAACGTCCAATTTATTGAATGTTCTTCGGATAAAATTAGCGCCAAAAGCAGTGAATTTGATATCGTTTTTGCAAATATGGTCCTTCATTTGATTGGTCCGATAAAGGAAACTCTCACTGAAGTGAAAAGAGTGTTAAGGCCTGGTGGTCATTTTTTAATTTACACCCCCGCACCTTGGCGATCAGCTGAGGACCCTATGACAATGCTTTTTGCAGAAATTGTAGATCTCCTTAAATCTAACAGTCCTAGGAGAGCTTCTATAGGCGCTTGGAATGGTGTAATGGAAAATATCGAACTTATAACCACTGCCATACAAGACGTTTTTGGTTCCTCTGTACTTGTGCAAGAAGAAAAAACTGACTTCTTTTATTCTGGACCCGCGATTGAAGTTCTTCAACCGTTTACCTTGGGTATGGCTGATTTTTATCTAGTCCCAAAGTCAGAAAAGGCCAGGGTGCTTCAACTTCTATTTGATCGTCTACTCATGAATTCTGACGAAAACAGTCAAGTTACGGTAAGACGACCCATGTCGCTCCTCTCAATAAGGAAAAGCAATGATTAGATTTTTTGGGATCGCATTGTGCTTACTTGCCTTTACCAATGTGATGCCATTATTTGCCTTTGAGCTGCGCTACCCAATTAGTTCCAAGAATATTGCGATAAATCCCACTGCGGACCTGAGTTCAGACTCTATGGTGATCAGAAATCAGATTTTTGAGGGACTTGTTCGAATAGGCAATGACTATTCAATTGAGCCAAGCTTGGCTGCGTCTTGGAGTATTTCTTTAGACGGTCGTAAGTATGTTTTCAAAATAAAAGAAAAATCTTTTTGGCACGATGGCTCACCCGTTTTAACATCTCAGATTTGTGATTACTTTATCACTTTAATTGCATCAAACAAGAAGCGCCATTGGTTATTTTCGGGCTTAAAGGGAATATCACTCAAGACTACTCATTCCGGCCTATCAAAACTTGGGATTCAATGTGTAGACCAATCAGTCGTATTTGATTTCGAAGTGCCAAACTCCCAATTTCTTTCCTTGATGGCTTCTGCAGGAGCCAGAGTTGGTAAAAAATCTGAGGGTAAATGGATCGGGACCGGACCATTCTGTTTGAGTTCTCAAAATACGGAAGCAGTTATTTTAGAGAATAGTAAATATTGGTTAAACTCAAGAAAATTTGCGAACAGAATTTTGTTTGAAAATTTCGAAAATAAAGTTGATTTGACGCCTTTAATTCTATCCAAAAAATTTGATTTGTTTCCTTTGAGCTCAAATGAAGTTGTTCAGAAGATGGATCAAAAAGAGTATTTATTGAGCCCAGCTGGGTCATTTCACGTTCGCTTACTCCTTTTCAACAACAAGGCTAGGAATACTAATAACGTCAATTTAAGGAAGGCAATTGCAATAGGTTTGAATAGAAATGAGATAGCGGATAAAAGTGGAGCATTGAATCCGGCGATTGCTACAAGCCTAAATCCGGTCGAGCTGCTCCGGCCAAAATTCGTTGATTTCATTCCGAAATATGATAAAAATTTGGCGATTAATTCTATTGAAAAGTATGGCTACAAGGGAACTGAAGTAGAGTTTATACATTCACTCAGTGGGCAAGGGAAAAGTCTTGCAACTCCTAATTTGATAATGACTGCTCTTAAAGATATAGGTTTAAAAGTCAAAGAAAAAAAACTTGCATATGAGGACTATTTAAATCGTATCAATCTGGGTGATTTTGAAATTGCGCTCATAAATTTTCAGCCAGATTACCCCTCTATTGATGCATTTTACTATCCTTTGTTATTTTCTAATGCAGCTGATAATTTTGTTGGATTTTCAAATTCTGATTTCGACTCGCTAAACACTTTCGCTCGACAGGAAAAAGATGTCGAAAAAGTTCCATTTTATTATGATAAATTGAATAAGATTTTGCAAAGCGAAGTTCCTCTTGTTCCCTTGTATCGAAGTCAGTCGTTTGTGGCTCACAGGAAGAATTTGCTAGTACCTATAAATGAGCTGGGAATTGGATTCTTAGACTTTTCTAAAATAGTTCTTTCAGCAGAGTAAAAAATGGCTCAAAATCAGAACCTACTCACACATGCATTGTTAAAAGCGGCTTTTCCTCTTTTGGTTTTTTTTTCCGCTTTTATTTCAATTAATTTGGCAATAAGAGCGACAAAAATCGAAGAGTCTAGAAATAATCAAGTTCGAGAGGCTCTCATAACTGCATCGCTGTCAATAGAACCATTTTTGAAGAACGGGAACTATCTTGAGGCTAAAAGGCTGTTGAGTATATTTGCTAAACGGCCGAATATAGAATCCATGCGGCTTTTAAGCGCAGAAAATGAGGTTGTTTTTGCCACTGAAAAAATGACCGCCAAAGGATCGTTGGAGCAAGTGGTTCAGGTCAGCATTAATTTTTCGCAATCGGAACGTATGACTTTTGGTTTTTTAAGTGCAACGTCAACATCATTACAACCATTTGAATTTATAGCCTTAGTATTTGACGAACTTGCAATTCAAATTTTAGGGACCATTCTCGTAATTTTATTATCGTCATACATCTCCCTGAGGTCAATCACGAAACCCCTAGAGACTTTTCTGCTTGCAACAAGTTCCAATATTTCTTCCCGAATTTTTCCAAATGATGAGCCGGAAATTAAGACTAGGCCAGGAATGCCTAGGAAAGATATCTTTTTGGAGGCAAAGGCGCTAAAAACGATCACTCGGAAAATAGAGTCAATACTGGACATTGTAGACAATGAAAATTCGAAGAAAATAATGCATGATGTAAACGCTGCGATCGCCCGCACTACCCAATCTCTTTCGCACGACGTTCGCAAGCCTTTTTCGATGATCCAAATGATCGCAGATGCTGTTTATAATACTGAAGACCTTATTGAAGCCAGAGAAATTATGGTCACCTCAATTCCCGAAATTAATCAGGCCATTGCCTCGGTAGATGGCATGCTTGCTGATATTCTTGAAATCGGCGGTGACTCAAAGCCAGTGATTGAAAACGCAAGTCCTGAAACGCTTTTGGAAGCAACTTTAAATCAAATTTTTAGGATCTATTCAGAATCAAAAATAACCGTTCAATATGAATTTAATCACACACATTTAGTCGCCGTGGACACCACCAAAATTTTGCGGGTGTTTGCCAATATCGTGGGCAACGCAGTTCAGGCGATGGATTGCAAAGGAGTACTCTGGTTTCGCACACGTGAGACTGTAATTGAAGGCAAAACATATGTTGAATTTTGCTCGGGAAACGGAGGAACTTTTATTCCGGCAGAAAATCTTGAGAAGCTTTTTGATGCATTTTTTACTTCAGGAAAAAAGGGTGGGACAGGTCTTGGTTTGGCCATTGCACAAAAAATTGTGACGGCCCATGGCGGCGAAATCTGGTGTGAATCCAGTTCTGATGGCGGCAAATACAAAACCAAAGGCGGTTGCGTAGAGTTTTATTTCACATTGCCAGCGAGCAGGG
This sequence comes from Silvanigrellaceae bacterium, assembly GCA_044237915.1. Lineage (GTDB taxonomy): Bacteria > Bdellovibrionota_B > Oligoflexia > Silvanigrellales > Silvanigrellaceae > JBIIEI01. The sequence goes on from JBIIEI010000017.1 coordinate 7,122, forward strand.
TAAAATCCGAGCTTCGTACTTTGCCCATGCCTGCTTCTAGTGAAGAAATCATTCATTCTTTCGCTAGGTTGCGAGATGCCTCCCAGGGCAAATTAAAGGCTGAAGTCAATGCTCTTGACAGTTCGCTTGAAAAAGAAATTATAAATTTATCTTCCCAGTTAACTGTTAAACCTATTTTACTTTTTGTAGATGATGAAGCCCTTTATCGCAATTCCCTTGCAAGGCTAGTGAGCCAATCGATTGAGTTGGCAAAATGCTTTGATATTCAATTTGCGGCTTGTGTCAAAGAAGAACTGCAATTTTTAACAATACAAACTCCTCTGATTATTGTGCAAGACATCGATCTTGGAGTGGGACAACTGAATGGATATGAAGCTATCAGGACTTTGCGCAGCAATGGTTTTAAAGGGTCAATTAGCGTGCATTCTAACCGTGCTTCAGCTGCTGACTGTCAAATGGCTCTCGACGCAGGCGCGGATTCAATCTTGCCTAAGCCTATGAGTCGCAGTCATTTGCTAAACTTTGTGCTAATTTCGCTAAAAAATTATCTAGAATTAAATAAACACCTGAAGCTGGAACTGGAGCAAAAGCTCCCAGAATTTGCAATTGTTGACGATTCTAAAATTGTGACAAAGTCTTGGAAATTGAAATCCAAGGGTTCAGCAATAGTTCACACATTCGACGGACCTAAAAGCTTTTTTGCAGCAGTTGAAAGTGACCCCTCGCTGCTTACCCGCCTTGAATTTGTCGTGACAGACTATCATTTCGCTGAAGGTGTGGCTGAAAATGGCCTAGACTTTGGGGGACGGGTAAAAAAGATTTTTGCCAAACCAATTTTTTTAAGTTCCAATGCAGATTTTACGCCTGAAGAAGTTGATGGAAGTATTGATCTTGTGATTGCCAAAAATACAGTGGATTACAGTCAGCTAAAAAAGTTAATTGGTTAACGAGAACACTTGCGTAATCTGCGTCAAGCTTAGAAAAATACTGCACAATAAGATCTTCATAAAGTTCAGTCCAGGCCCACTGTTTCAGATCTTCAGGCATGCCGTCAAACTTTTTGACCTCAATACAATCCTCGTGTTCAGACTGACTTGCCTTGAATTAATTGGCCCAATTCGCATACTGAATACTCACCAGATTATTTTTTAATAATTTCTGGCTCCACCGCTCTATTTGTTCAATATCATCGGTGAAAATCCTTGCCATTTCTCGTCCTGTTTTTTCGTAGGAATCAAATGGACATCATCAACAAATAATCCATTGCTGTTCAATTCAAATTTCATTTCTATCGAATCCAATATTTCTCACACAGGGGGCTGCCAATTTTCAAGAAATGAAAGTTTTGCTTTTGAGGAGAGAAGGAGAGTTTTAACCTAAATTTTTCCAAAAAAAAATTCTCGCCTTCCGAAGAAAAATGAGAATTTCTTTTTTTACAGTCTTTCAAAACTTTACAGCCGAGGAACCCAAGAATGGATTACTTACGGATGTTCAAAGCACCGATGACTTTAGTATAGCGTTCTTCGTTCTTGCCGCGCAGGTAGTCGAGGAGACCACGACGTTGGCTAACAAGCTTGAGAAGACCGCGACGTCCCGCATGATCTTTTTTAAAGATTTTGAAATGCTCAGTCAGCTGATTGATACGGCCTGTCAAAAGAGCGATTTGAACTTCAGGCGAGCCAGTATCTGTGCCGTGACTTTGGAAGTTCTTAACAATTTCCGCACGTTGTAAGGTGTTCATTGACATGCTCAAGGGTCCTCTTTCATAGAATCTTCTTAACCGAAAACCCCGAATACCACTCCCCTGCAAGAAAGGCAACCGATTTTTGAAGAGGTCTGCCGACATCTCTCTTTCACACCTGGAATCTGGGCCTCTCAGGAGGCAAGAGCCTTGATTTTGAGCAATGGGAATAGAAGGCCGACTGTCGATTTCTTTGCGGTTTTGTGACTATGCTGCATCAGTTCCCATATTTTTTCGAGGTCCCCTGCGGAGAGTCACCGACATGGAAAAGGATACCGCTCAGCACGAAACTCCATCCGTCCCCCCGATGACCGAGGAAAAAGAACCAGGTCCTTTCCAGCACGACAAGCTGAGTGCATTTGTGTTGAGATTTCTCAATCGTTTGAAACGGACGGGAAAATCGAGTCATACCATCTCGGCCTACCGCAACGATCTCAGTTTTTTTTCGGCCTTTCTAATTGAGAACAAACTCGATCCGCAAAACTTTGCATTTGATATGCGCACCGCGTGGGTTCAGTACTTGAAGACCCATGGCAGGCATTCCGATGCGAGTCAGCGCCGCGCGATGATGTGTGTCCGAACTTTTTTGCATTATCTCATCAAAGAAAAGATCATCGCCAATTCGCCCCTGTTGGAAGTTAAATCTCCAAGGCAACCCAAGCATGCTTTGCTCACGATCCAGCATGCCCAGTACAAAACGCTGGTCAAAACCCTGGAAAAAGCAGCGGCAGAGGGCGATGAAAAGGCAGCGCGCGACCTGGTGATTATCATGATTCTAGGCGAATGCGGACTCAAAGCCTCGGAGGCCGCGGGCCTCACCTGGGCGGATTTATTTTTGGAGCCCAGCACCAGTGAATCCCCCGAAGGCTCTTTGCGCATTCCGGGTCTCAATGAACGCATCCTGAAATTTGGCACTTCCCTGCAACGCGGACTCGTTCATCTTAAAAACGTCCGCGCCTCCTTGAACCTTCCCATTGGCCCCAAAGGTAAGCTTTTCTTTGGGTATACGAACATCAGCCGCAGGACGCGAACGCCCTCTTTGCACCGACACGGTATAAAATTTGTCGTTTATGAAGTGTGTGAAGAGATACTTGGAGTACCATACAATTCAGAGAGCTTGAGAAACCATGCCATCGTCCGGTGGCTCGACAAGGGCTTGTCTATTCAGCAGGTCGCAGACCTTGCAGGATATTCATCCCTCCATTCCCTTGAGCGCTTTGAAACCGACGCGCGGCGCAAGCCCAAACGTCAACACAAGTCTTGACACCCGCGATCCTCACAAGGGATCCATGAGTAGCAGGGAAACGATGAAGCAGATCGTAGAAACAAGAACAATTGGACGCTACATCGTTTCTGAGCTTGTGGGTTCAGGGGGGTTGGGCGAGGTTTTTAGAGCAACACACTCCCAGTCGGGCGAAACCGTTGCTTTGAAGCGATTGCATGATCATTATCAGAACGACAAAAAACTCTTGGGCCTGTTTCACAAAGAAATACTCATTCATTCTCGAGTTTCACATAAGCACTGCGTCAAGTTTTTTAGTGCAGACTTAACCGCTCCCGATGCGCATATCGTTACTGAATTTATCGACGGTTACAATTGCCATAATCTCATCCGCAAAATAGGGGCCGTTCCTCCCCTCGTTGCTTGCGCCATTATGCTCGATGCGCTGCAGGGCCTCGAACATCTTCACTGTCTCGACATTATTCACTCGGACATGACCCCTTCAAACATCATGGTCGAGCGCACGGGCCGCGTCGTGCTTGCCGACTTTGGTTTGAGCTGTCACCTTGAAGTGGAAGACTACCAAGGCATGACCGTAGGAACCCCCGGATATCAAGCTCCTGAGCGGCTGATTCATGCCCCCATGACCACGCTCGCAGACATTTATGCGGCGGGCATTATTTTGTATGAATTGATAAAAGGCCAAAGGCTTTTTGCTGAAGCGCAACCCGAAAAAGTTCACTATAAAATGAAGCATCTTGAATTCGATTGGATACGCACAGGCAGCCGTGATTTTGATAGACTGATGACAGCCGTTCTCAAAACAGCGCTGGCCTATAAGCCGCAAAAGCGCTTTCCTTCCCCGCGCGAATTTATGTATGCCTTGTATCAGTGCCTGAAAATGTTTGACGTTCGCTACACCAGGCGCGCTATTTTACAGTGGCTTGGGGATGTAAAACTCAGTGAACTGCCCGCAGTTTCGCCCCAGCAGCGCATTTACATTACATGAGTCCACGTTACCTTCTTCACTTCAAAAAAACTGCCTAAAAATCATGCAGGCCTGAGCAGCATTTAGACACTCATTGATCGCTCGGGTTTCTCAGACTACCTTGCGTGTCTGAGTTCGAAACATAGATTCCAACAGAGGAAGATCCCTCATGAGGAGAATCATTTCCCTGGTACCCAGTTTAACGGAGACCCTCTGCGACCTTGGATTGCAAGCAGAAATTGTGGGATGCACAAATTTTTGCGTCCATCCCTCCTCAATTCGCAAGAGCGCCCTTTCAGTCGGCGGAACAAAAGACGCCGATATCGAAAAAATTCTGGCGCTTCAGCCTACCCATGTTCTTGTCAATGACGAGGAAAACCCTCGCGAATTGAGAAGCGCCTTGAGCGAATGCGCACGTCAGCAGGGGTTTCAACTTGTCGAAACGTTCCCTATTTCCATCGAAGAATCCATTGAAATGGTCGAAACCCTCGGTAGGGTTTTTCAGTGTGAAGAAAATTCCAAAGCGTGGGCGGCGCAAACACGAAAAATTCTTGCTGAATGTCGCGCTCAGCGGCCCCAAATCTCAATTCCTTATGCCTATTTAATTTGGCGAAACCCTTGGATGGTCGCTGGAAATCAAACCTATATTTCCATGATGCTCGCAGAAATTGGGTGGCAAAATGTGATTGAAACAAGCAGAGACCCCCGCGAACGCTATCCATGCATTGAGCCTCAAAGTGAACTCTTAAATCAAGCTCAGGTCTTTCTCTTTAGCAGCGAACCCTTTCCCTTTCGCCAAAGGCACTTGGAAGAGTTTTGTGGCCTTTCTGAATCAAGGGCCATAGCACTTAAAATCAATGGCGAGGAACTCAGCTGGTTTGGCACGCGCACACAAAAAGGACTCCAGTATCTTTTGAATTTTCAAAAGATGTATGCAAATAAATCCGAGACATTTTTAAATATTTCACACAATAATTAAACCCTTATTCGCAGAAAGTTCAACATGATCCCTTTCATTCGAAATTTTACAGGCGTTGTCACCTCACTGTCTCTGCTTTCTCTGAGCAGTTTATTTTTTGCTCCCACCGCCTTTGCCAAAAAAGACCTCGGTGAACAAAAAACAGTTGCTGAAGCAAATGCCGGAAATTTAGGACCTAAATTCGTCGTTGTCTCGTGCAACGATGGTGACACCTGTAAACTTAAAAACTCAGACAACATCACCCTCAAGGTCAGACTTGTCGGAATTGATGCGCCCGAATTTGCAAAATCAAAAACAGGTGAAGGACAGCCGCACGCTCAGCAGTCAAAGGAGTATTTAAATGACCTCGTCCAAGGAAAAGAGGTCTCCCTTAAAGTGATTGGAACAGACATGTTTGGCAGAAGTTTGGGTGAAATTTATGTGGGGGAAAACAACGTCAATCTCAAACTCGTCGAAGCAGGCATGGTCGAAGTTTATAGGGGAAGACCCCCTGCGGGCGTCGATATCGAAAAATACCAACTTGCAGAACAATCAGCGAAAAGCAATAAAAAAGGAATCTGGACACAATCCAATTATGAAAGTCCCCAAGCATATCGAAAAAAGCTCCGAAAATAATTGCATTTATCCTTGTTTCTTTATTTTGATTCCTTAATTTCAAACGCACTTGTGACAGTGATTTGACAAGTTTCTCGATATTGACCCCCAAGCTGACGATAGCAGAACTTACTGTATGTTGAAGCCCACATTGCAAAGGGCCGTTGATTGGGGAAGGGTACTAAGTACATGATTTCGGAACACAGACAATGTGAGGAATGGGCGCAAAAGTATCCCGAATTTTTTCGAATTTCGACTTTGAGAGAAGTCAAAACCGAGAATGGATACGAACCTCTCATCGTGTTTGAGTTGCATACCCCAGGTGGCAATAAAGACGTCCCAGTCTTGGGACTTTTTTCGGGCGTGCATGGCATTGAAGCCATTGGAGTCAAAATTCTGATGAATTTTCTCGACCACCTCCTCGCCCAAGTCTCCTGGAATCATTCCATTCAAAATCTGTTACGAAAAGTGCGGATCGTCGGAATCCCCGTCGTCAATCCTTATGGGTTTGTGCAAGGCACGCGTTGCAACGGGCAGGGTGTCGATCTCATGAGAAATGCACCCATCGAAAGCTCGGAAAGCATCCTCTTCTTCGGGGGACAAAAGTTGAGTCCAACCCTCCCGTACTTCCGAGGATTCGGGCGCCTGGAGAAAGAAAACGAAGCATTGCTTGAAGTCATTCAAAGGCATCTGTTATCTGCCCCTTTCAGTCTTTCACTCGACCTGCACAGTGGATTTGGCCTCACAGACTTTTTGTGGACCCCTTACGCCAAACAAAGCGGCTTACCTCCCACCTGGGAAAGCTACAAACGCATTCATCAATTGCTCGACAACACGCTTCGCCAGCATGTTTACACTTTTCAACCGCAATCTGTGAATTATTGCACAAGTGGAGACATTTGGGACTTTGTTTACGAGCAAAGTTTAGCGGCCGGAAAAAAAGGCCATTTTTTGCCACTGACTCTCGAAGTGGGAAGTTGGGCTTGGGTGAGAAAATCTCCGGGCACCGCACTTAAAGTGCGCAGCTTTTTTAACCCAGCGCATCCTCATCGGGAACGCCGCGTTTTGCGCAGGCACCTCGCCCTCCTCAATTTACTTGCACACATCTGCGCCAATTCTCAGCATGTCTTTGAGGGTCTTCTTTCGCCTCCCTCATATGTACAACCCTTCGAAGCTAAAACTGGAACTTAACGCGAAAAACTCAAAACTTCTTGTTTCGACATGAGTTTAGAAGTGTTTTTAACGAGAGCATTGTAGTATTTCAAGCTGATATTTTTCATATCCAGCAGCATTAAAAAATCATGGCAATGAAATTCAAGATCGCGGGCAGGGCCGCCACACACTTTGGTTCCGAGATTAAAGTATCCCTTCATGAGCGGTGGAATCAATCGTAAAGGATCTTGCGGCATCATCACAACATGGTCGTCTATTTCACTTAAAATATTATCCGAGATCAAGTACTCATTCTTTGCAGAGATCTGAAACCGGGTATCCCACAGATCTTTTGCAACCAATGCATCGCGCAAACGCAAAGCCTGGATGTCTGAAATATCATGCAAACTCACACAACCAACCAGGGCATCGACATTTCGCTCAAGCAAGTAGCTTGCAATTCCTGCCCATAAAAGCCTTGGTACACTGCCATTTCTATGAGCCGGATGCACACACGAGCGACCCAACTCCAAAACATTTGTTCCATAGACTTCCATAATGGGGGCCATGGTGAACTCGTTTTCGGAGTAAGAGCTTAAACCCATTTGAGCCACTCTTTCCCATGGAAGGAGCCTGTAAGTGCCAACCAACTCGGAGCCATAATAAACAACAAGATGATCGCACAACTCATCGTAGCGATCGACATCTGCGCCGGCAACGAGGCTTGCGGTATCGTTAGCTCCCATTTCACCGTAAAAAATGTCGTAACGGAGTTTAAAAATTCCAGGCATGTCGTCGGCATCTGCCAAGCGCACCTGGTATCTTTTGCCTTCGTCAGGAAACTCAGATTCCCTCGTTGAAGATACAGAAACTGCAGAATGGGGCATACGCTCAACCCTTTCAAGAATTGACATGTTGTTCGATAAACTCATTATTTTCGGAAGATTTTTGCACCGATTCTTCACACATCAAACAGAGTTTTTCGAACGCATGCAGAGAGGCTTTGCGCGCATCCCGTGGCTCGAAATTTTTGCTTTCAAACGTGCAAAAAGTTACGTAGGCATCGATGGTTGGTACTTTAAAGAGACTCACAAGATGTGTAAAAAAGTTCATGTCGTCTATCCATGCCACCTTCTCCTGTTGAGAATAGTGAACTCCCGCAACGATGACTTCCGCTTTTGCAGCAAGGGCTGCCCACATTTGCCCCGACTTCCAATTCTGTAAACGTGGCAACTCGTTTAATGTTGTGGTGCCTTCAGGAAAGACACACATGCTTCCCTTTTTAAGGCGATCTTTAATTTGATGAATGGCACGCACGCGCCCACCGAGGGTGTCTCTTTCTACAAATAGGCATTCCAACAATTTAGAAACAAGACCAATGACAGGCCACGATAGAATTTCTTGCTTTGCGACAAAATTTCCGGGAAAATATGCGGCGAGAACAACGCAATCAAGGTAACTAATATGGTTAGAAATCAAAAGATGCGGTTTGCTGATGTCTGTCGGTGCCCCATCGTAAGACTGTATGGTAACACGCACACCGCACAGAAAAAGAAGGACGTGAAAGGCCTTCTTCTGCAAGGAAAAGCGGAGCGCTTTCATCTTGCGTGCATGGGCTGGAAAATAGCCATCCACGGTGTCTTCACACAGCTGCATTGCCGCTAGAAAAAGAACCAGGAGCGCAGTATAAAGAACAAAAAAGAACGTCCGTGTGCTCGACAAAACGTACGACGCGAATGTTAACATATTTCGTTCCATCTTCATCAAGTTTCGATATTTTATTTTCGCATCAAAAACCATGAATAATGAAGATTTGTATGTTAATAATGTGTGAACACACCGGGCACAAATTCGTAACAATCTTGCCACATGCTACACACAGGACTGATTCTTTATTTTCACATTTTAAGCGCGGCTTGGACGTGAAAGAATCTCTTTAATTTCTTGCCCAAGAGCAAGTGAAATACCTGCAGCTTTCGCAATTTCGGCTGCACTTGCCGCAGCAATATCCGCCACCGAGGCGAAGGTTTCGAGAAGTTTTTTACGTCGTTTGGGTCCTAGACCCTTAATACTTGTTAAAATTGACCGTGTTGACGATTTGTCGCGACGCTTTCGGTGAAACGTAATAGCAAAGCGGTGCGCTTCATCACGAAGCTGCGTCACTAAACGAAATTCCGCCGAACCCGGACGTAAAAGAAAAGTCCGAGGCTCTTTGTCGGGCAAAAGTTCACCTGATTCGTCTCGAATGGGCACCACCAGACGCTCGGAACTCGCAGACACCGCACTCGATGTAAAATCACGGGCTGTCCGAGACTTTGCAATTCCCACAAAGGCAACGGGATCTAAGCCCAAAGATTTCAACATCCGACCCACTTCACGCACCTGGGGTTCGCCACCATCGATGAGGAGAAGGTCGGGTATTTCGGTGCGCCTTTCCTCCTTAAAGCGCCGGCGCATGACTTCGCGCAAACTCGCAAAGTCATCCTGCCCCACAACATCTTTGACGATATATTTTCGGTAATCCGATTTGGAAGGTTTGCCATCCTTAAAAACCACTTGTGATGCAACGGTTTCTGCTCCTTGAAATGTCGAAATATCAAAGCACTCAATCCAAACGGGGAGCTTTTCAAGCTGTAGAAAAGTTTGTAAACCCACCACCATGGTGCGACTTTTTTCATCCATTTGCAGGTCTTCTTGAAAGCGATTGCGTGCATTTTCGTCGCATAAATTGCACAAGGAGTAAAAGCTCTCTTTTAATTCCTTATGGCATTTTACACCCAACAACTCTTTGATGGCTTTATCTGCATTTTCATAGACGGCTTTGAGTGAAACGCTTTCCAGCCCTTGGGAAACCCGACTTGCGGAGGTGTCATTGAGAAACCATTTTACAGCATCAAAACGCTGTGCGGGTACGATTTTATCTGCACAGGGGATACACACTGCGGGTGGAATTTCGCGGCGGCTATAATACTGACACAAAAACGTAACTATCACGCGTTCGCGGTTGGCATTTTCTTTTTCACAGGCCGATTCGGCACCTTCAACATCATCGATGCCTATCTTTAAAACAATGTTTTCGCCACTGACGAGTTTTCCATCCCGCACAATCGCAACATGAAAACACGCAAGATCGGAATGCCAATAGCTTCCAATGACGTCGACATCCATCCCGGGGGCAAAAGTAACACTCTGTTGTTCACCCAATCCTTCGAGGGCTCGCACCTGGTCGCGCAAGCCCGCCGCCTTTTCATACATGAGTTTTGCAGCACTGTCGGCCATTTCTTTTTTGAGTTCGCGCACCACATCCAATGTGCGCCCCCTTAAAATAGCCACCACAGCTTCGGCAATCTTTAAATAATCGCGCCGCTCAACCGCAAGCTTACACGGACCCAAACACTGTTTGATGCTGTAGTAATTGCAGGGGCGTTCCACGGTATTAAAAATGCTCGGTGGGCATTTAACGAGCGGAAAAAAGCGATTAATAACCGACAATAAATTGTGCAGCTGCCCGCCGTTTGTGTAGGGCCCAAAATACAAGGCTCCATCGTTTTTTCGCCGCCTCGTTTTTAACAGGCGTGGCCAGGGTTCTTGTAGATTTATTTTTAAGTAGGGATAGGTTTTGTCGTCACGCAGAAGAATATTGTAAGGCGGCTTGTTGTGCTTAATGAGATTATTTTCAAGCAAGAGCGATTCATTTTCATTGTCGACCACAATGATGTCGAAGTCTTCTATCTTTGCAACGAGGGCTCTTGTTTTAGGTGAATGCCGTTCGAGCCCCGTAAAGTAACTGCGCAGGCGCGACTGGAGGTTTTTCGCTTTTCCAACGTACAGGATTTTGCCATCGGGCGCCTTGTGGATATACACTCCAGGCAATTGAGGCACGGCTGCCAGTTTTTGGCGAAGGCGCTCCAGTCGAGTTTGCTGTTTTTCAAGATCCACGTCTGCCACGCCTTTCCGTTTTTTTCCTAGGATGGGTTTTGACTTCGAACTTGAGCTCTGTTCTGCTAAGTTATTCTCCATCTGGAAAAGTTTATTTCATCCCCAGTAGGATCCTTTCCTTCCTTTCTGGTAAAGGAAGGTTGGTAAGAACGGCGGATTTTACTTTTCAAATTGCATCTTGGCGCATGCAGAAAAGGTTGCCGTTTGTCCGTCCCAAGGATATCGAATGTTTATAGGCTCCGAAAGGCCTGGGGCCTGCGTTTTCTCACAAGGGAACACAAATTGAACCCCACGCCCTTCGCAACAGGAAATTTTTTTTCCACGGAGAGACATCATCTGTGAGTGCAACACTGGTACAGCATCTAAAATTGAGCAATGACGCATTTCTATACGCATGCCATTCCTGCGCGGAAGCTCGCAGCCGCAAAGATGGTAGCTTTAACTCCCACGTGCGCTTCGAACCTTTCCTGATGGGAAAGTTTAAACTCCCCCGCGATCCCGATCTTCTGGCATTGCGACTCACCATGCGTGAGATCTTAGGACACCACTTTGTGGTGTGGCCCGAGTTTCGCAAAAGTGCCGACATCAATGTCGATACGATTGCGCACTTTTCTTTGGCCATCACAACGATTTTTGCAGATATTGACGCCCTTCTTCGCACCTATACTGGGCAAACTTTGCCCTTTTTTAGCTGGGAAAATCACCCTGCGGCCTACGAATTTCCTATCCTTGAAAAAGCGATTTTCAAGTATGTAGAACACAGCAAAAGCCCCTCGGCGGATGATCCCGAATTCAGTTTGTTCCCTCTTGATGGCGACAGCGAAGGCAGCGCCGCCAATGGACAAATCGCATTTGCACGGGAATTTTGGTCACTGTTTGCGCAGATGATTCGAGAAATGTTTGGCACCTATGCCGGAGCCATCTTGGCCTACTCGAACTGGAAGTATTACAAGAGCGGCGAAAAAGAGAGCTTCACACCTGTCGATTGGCGCGTACGCCCGCCGGTCGGTGATGAATTTATGAAGCAGCTCAAAGCAGGCCTTGTCTCGTCTTCGGGAGAAAGAATCTATCCACAACGGCGCAATGACCGTGGAGGCGACAGAGGCGGCGAGCGCTCTGGTGGCGGAGATCGCGGCGAGAAAACCAAACGCTGGGAAAAAGACGGCCCCGCAAAACCTGCGGCTGCAGCAGATTCACCTGAAAAGGCAAAGGGTTTTGTCGCTTCAGAAGCTGATGAAAATGTTGAAGACGGTGCCGAAATGGGTGCTCCTCAGCAGAATGCAAGACCCGAAAAGCGTCCCTTTCGCGAACCTCGGGAACCACGCGAGCCCAGGGAACCCAGAGAACCACGGGAAACTCGGGAGCCACGAGAGACTCGCGAACCAAGGGAACCCCGCGACTCACGCGAGCCGCGCCCTGAAAGAGCTCCCCACGCTCCGCGCCTACAGCCTCAACAGGAAAGTGCAGAAAGACCTGAAAGATTGGAACGCCCTGAAAGGCCCGTACGTCCCGAGAGGACAGATCTCCCTGCAAGACCCGAGAGATCCCAGCGCGAAGAACGCAACCCTGCGCGTGGAAAAAGGGAACCCCAAGAACGCAACGACAACAGACAAGGCAACAGCAGAATGGGATCCTTCGACAAACCACGTTCTAATTCTCCGTACCGCGATGAACCACCCCGCATGGACAATGACGAACTGGAAGAAATTCTGGAAGAAGCAAAATTGGCAATCAATCAGCTTCTGAAAGATGCCAGTTTAGGAGAGGTGGGCCTGCGCCCAGCGAATTCCTTTATTAGGCGAGCCCAACACAGCCTTGCCACGGAATCAGGTCTCGACACCGAGAGCCGAGGAGAAGGCAGGGATCGTCGGGTTTACATCAAGCGAAGCTCCTGATTTCTTTGGCCCCAAGGGAGCCTTGATATTTCCAAATCGGCTGCCAGCTCGAAATTTTAAAGTTTTTCGCTGCGCAGCCGATATCTTTATTCGAGTAGAACTTGCTCGGAGGAAATGTATGAATATCCCCAAATCCAAAGTCTTTACCCTGAGAACATTTTCTTTGATCCTTGGTTTTGCTGTGCTCTCTTCGTCTCAAGCCGCATTCGCTCAGGCAAAAAGGCCTTCAGCAGGATCTTCTGGAGCAAGGCCTGCACCCGCAGGGGGAGAGCAATCTAAAAAAGTTAAATTCAAAGACAAAACTGAATTGAACTTTGAAGATGCCGCCATCGATGGACAGATTAAAAATCCCTTTGCCACTTTGATGAATTCAAGGGATCAAGACTTTGGCGGCGGGTTTATCAAGCTTCGAACCAATTGGCACGATCAGATGATTATGAGCGTCAATGGCTTAAGCCAATAGGCTCTGCTGTGCTCGATTTCTGAACACTTCTTTTTCAAAATGACTGTTATTTCCACCTCCCTATTTTATGGGCCCTGCTGCGCGTAAATTTCAACTTCGTGAGCAGCAGAGTCTAAGTCACTTTTTCTTGCTGTCTCTGCCCTGGAAACGCGTGGAGACAGCTTGTCATGGTTCGCGTCGTTATGGATTTACGCCCCGATCTTGCAAATAAAAATTCAGACAACTTTTCTCGTCGAATGAGCACGTGGGCGTGCTTTTTTCGTCCGTTGTTTCTTTATGTGTGCTTTGCAGGAGCGATGGAACTCAATGCTTCTTTCCGCAGCCCCCTGCGCTCCAACGCGGAACCCGCAGAGTTTGTCAGTTCCAAAGCGCATCAAACGGCACCGCGCTTTACCGAAGATCGCCTTGCCCTCAATTTTCTGGCAAATACAAAAAAACTTTCTTTTGGCGAATCAAAAGCATTTCAGTCAACAGGCCTCATGCATCTGCTTGCGATTTCAGGTGCACAAACCTCTGTCGTGGTAGGATTTCTCAGTCTTTTTTCAAGCTCACTCTATATTGCAATGCGTCCGTCTCGTCACCACGCTGTTTCATTATTACGCGCTGTTTCTTTACTTAGAGCTGTGCAGGGCATCTTTCTCTCTTTAGGAATTGCAGCCCTGTTTGGCAACACAGGCTCCCTGCTCAGAGTGGGATTCCTGCGCTACGTTCAAGCCTTTCCGCACTTGCGCTTGCTTGGAATTCACCTCTCGCGTCAGTTTCTTCCCGAAACAGAATATGCACAGCTTCGAATGATGCTCCTCACGTGTTACTTTTTTCTGTTTGGAAATCCGTTCTCCAATCGCTCCTTTCTGCTTTCTGCGCTCGGAGCAGCCGTTGCCTCGCTGTGCGGAAATGTGGTAGGCAGCGCGCTCTTTTCCGAAGATAATGCCCTTGTACTCAGTGTAAAAGAACTCAACCGCGGGCTGTTTGCTTCCGCACTGACAACAAGTTTAATGGGCATTCTATTGATGCCCTTTTTTCCCGCCGATTTATTCTCCAGTGTGGCGGCAAATTTTCTGGCAGGTCCACTCACAAACTTCTTCATTTCACCGCTGAGCCTACTTCTCCTCCTCTTGCCCGCAACGTTTCCTTGCTATGATTTTTTGCTGTCGTCCCTCGATTTTTGCCTTGCTTTGCTTTCGCGGTTCGCAAAAATGTTTTCCCAAGAAAACACGATCCACAACCCCTTTGAATCGAATGGACTTCTCAACAGTAAATGGGGCGAGATTTACCTTGTTACCCTCTTAATCATCTTGTGGGCGCAAGACGATTTTAGACGCGGAAAAGCGAGGCGAATGGTGAACAATTTAATTTACAATGGCAAAAACTAAGCAAACCGATCGAGAACTCAAGCCAAACGCCGCAAATAACATCTTTAAATTACAAATAAATTTCCATTTAAATGTTTCTACTTAATATTTGACCAGATCTTTCCGATAGTGTGAAAAGTCAATGCAGAATCTGCTGCAGACCTCGTAGGAGTTCAAATGAAATTTTCTGTAGTTTGTCTATTGCTTCCCCTGCTATCTTGCAGCAATATCATGAAACTCGGAGCAGCATCCAAAAAAAATGTCGCCAAATCCAGTGCTGAGAGCTCAGAGCAATTTGGTTTATCTCAAAATGTGGTTCCTACCGGTTGGGATCCCTATCTTAAGCAGCGTCGTGCACTCACGATCCGCCCAGAAACCTCACTCTTTTTCGAAACCTGCCCCGACTTACCAAATGGCAAATGCCTCCCTTCAGTTCAAAAAAAATCTGGCTTTTATACCCTCGCACACGATGAACCCCTCCTTGCCCAAGAGGGTACCCCAGCCATGGGTACCGCAGTCTACGCAGCACCGCAAAATTGCAAAATTAACTCAGACTCGTTGATGAGTTATGGTGATAACAACGACGTCCCATGCCCGTATAAGTTTTTTTGGGGCTCCAATTTTGGACGAATTGTCAACAACACACTGGGATTTAAGTCTGGCAACACACGTAATCATTACTTAGGCCTGCAAGAAAATATTCCCGCGAACTTTTATGGGGGCTTAGATTTCAATAAAAGAGAGCACAGCCCTTATTTAAAAGATATCGTTACCATAAAACTCAAAGTACGAGCGCTGCGGTGCCGCGGCAACACAATATCCGACACTCACAGTTTTGGCAGAATGCACGTCGACTTTTCGGGTGTCGACCCCAATGCAACCGAGCAGGGATTTCAGGTCTCGGTTATTCTAGCAAGTTTTGCAGATGTCCCGGAAGCCGAAAAACCCACAAATCCTGTTCTCCATGACGGCCAAGATCAAATTGATCCGGCCATAATGCGCCCGACATTGCATCTGCAAGGAAAAAACTGGGGAGTCAATTCTGGGCAGATGCCGTTGATTTACAATGACGCAAGTCCGAGCTGCGACGGACAACTTGATGGACTGCCTTTTATTGACGTTGAGATTCCGGTCCGAAATATCCTCACAAGGCTTATCGCCGAGGGGAAACTCAGTCGAACTCTCGTCGACAAAGCAAAATATACCCATGGCACATTGCTTGGCTTAGAGCAGTGGGGACGTTCTTATTTTATTGCGGATGTCGCAGATCGGGTTATCTTGGTGGAAGCAAACAGTGCGTCGGCAAATGGAAGCGCTGTAAGCGCTCCTGCTGCTCCAGCTCCGAATGCTCCAATTCAATCAGGAATTCCAAGCGAAGGTTACTACGTTTTGCCGGGAGGCCAACGTTACTTTACCAATGGCAGTAATGCTTTCTGTTGGTTTATTGGAGCACAACCTGCCGGTGCCTCTCTGAATCCAACACAAGCTGAGCCAACCTCTTTGGGCTTGCGCAATGATGGCAGATGCAACTGGGATAATGTGAGCACGCCAGCTGCACCTGCTCCTGCTGCACCTGCTCCTGCTGCACCTGCTCCTGCTGCACCTGCTCCTGCTGCACCTGCTCCAAGCCAATCAAGAATACCAAGCGAAGGCTACTACGTTTTGCCGACAGGAGCACGTTACTATAGCAACGGCAGTAATGCTTTCTGTTGGTTTAGTGGCGCACAACCTGCAGGTGCTGCTCTGAATCCAACACATATCGAACCAGGCGCTCTATTGCGCAATGACGGCAGATGCACCTGGGACAGATAGAACACCTTAGAAAAGGTAAAATCTGCACGGCTCGTTTAAGGGAGTTACTGTTACGTTTCTTTTTTGTCCCGCCGAGTCTGCTCCCTTAGCCACAAGTTCACAACTCTGATCCATTTGTTAAGTTTTTCAACAACGGTTGACATTGTTACCTAATACAAGTTAATCGAAACTTGCAAAGAACTTCACAGACTCTCAAATCACAATTGGTGAAATATGAAAACATCCTCGATGCTTTTTTTGCTCGTCTCTGCTTTATCTGGTATAACATCAGCCATTGCTCACGCTTCTTGCGAAGATCTTACTGTAAAAATATATGAGGAAGACACCAAAGAAGACGCACAAATGGTGCTCATGTGCAACGAAGGAGTGGTTGACATTCCAGATCGTAAAACGATCGTCTTTATCAAATGGAAGGCGGGCGAACTCTGCACCGTTACGAAAGAATGTACCAACATGCTTTCACTCACCGGAACCATTGAAGCAGGCGCTAAAATCTACTACAAAGCCAAGCTCACGCTCATTCCTAAGATTTTGGAATCGGAAGGCTTAACCGATATCGGCGCTGTAAAGTTTAATACCAGCTTTAAAAACTCCCAAGCTTACTGCTCAGAGCTTAAAAAAGACTGCATCCCTTTTTGACCCCCTAAAGGAGATCGTTTTTCGTGAAAATAAGGAAACGGATGCCCTGCATTCTCCTGGGTCTTGCCGCCGCGTGTTTATATTCTCACACGAGCTTGGCAGCCTCCCCAATGAATTGCAAAACGATTGCGGGCCCAGATGCTGGAAAAGTCTGTACAAGTGATGGTGTAAAACGTGTGACTTTTCGAAAAATGCCTTCCTGGGGCAGTAACGCAAGTCTGCTGCTCGTTGAAATCTGCCGCCTGCGCGGTGGCGAAGAGTATCTGGCCACTGAAGGAACAAATGGAGTTTATCTTCAGGATTTCGAAAATGCACAAGATTTTCTTGATCTTCCAGCTGAAGAATGCTTGCGTGAATTCTGCTCGGAAGACGTCGAAAAGCTGTCTTTTAAACTCGACAAAGCCATCATTCCTTTACCAATTGCTGTAGGCAGACTAGAACTTGGAATCGCTATCGGATTTGACAAAAGCAGATTTGAGCTGCGTTGCAAGAATTTCTAAGAGGGAGATTCCAGAGATGACATTGAAGCGACTCTTTTTATCAGCACTTCTTCTTGCGCCCGTGGTTTTTATCAATAAAAATTCGTACGCATGTGAAGAATTTATTATCAACCTCGAAGAATTACCGGAACAAGGCCCTTCTGCACAGGTTCAAGAAATGCGTACCGCGCAACTCGTCTTGCAGTGCCACAACAAGCAGGCAAGCATTCCTTCCGTGACATCCCTGCATTTGCTTTGGGAAGATAAGTCTGGAAGGACTTGCACCCAAACTTGGCAAAGTTGTGGAAATGTCGCGGGACTTAAAGGCTTTGTAAAGATCTCTGGCAAATGGAAAAGCTCAGTGCTCGCCGACCTTCCCATTTTGCTTCCCTTTGAACCCGGAGCGGAAGCCGAAGTCTCGTTTAAGGTCGATTGGAGCGATCTCAAAAGCCGCTGCACAACGACCCACAGTGCTCCAATGTGTCTTTAACGACACGCACGCCTTTTTGAATTGAACGCGCGGGGCCTCTCTATGAGGCCCTTTGCATGATCTTTTGGAGAACGACATGTCTCAAAATTCCACCCTGAAGTTAAAAATCGGCCTGCTTTCGCCTGCACTGTTTTTATCAGCATTTGCCCAGGCTGCATCCACAGAACTCCTCGAAGAAAGCTTAAATGTTTTTCTGGAAGTTTCGACAACGAAATCCCTTGAGCAACAGATAAGCGCTTGTGGGAAGTTAGGTAGAACTCTCGAAAAGCTTAAATCCGATGTTGAAAATGACGAAGGTCTTACGCAAAAAGCGCAGCAGCTTTTTGGTGAAAAATGCAGCCGTTCAAGCCGCATGTTTCAGCCTTTTGACAGTGAACCCAAAGAGGAACTCTGGGACACTCCTCTGCAATGCCTTAACGACAATTCGGTGCTCACCTGCAACTTTAATCACAGCACGGGTCACGGACTTGTCATTGTGTCAGGCTCACATCCATCTGTAAAAAGAAACAAGCTCGTGTGCACTCTCATGGCGGGCGAGGTCAAGCAATTCTTAATGCACCGGCTCGTGGCTTCGAATCGCTGTGTGGTTTCGAATGTGGAATGGGATTTCTACCTCCACTTCCAACCTGCACGGGGCGAAAGAATTCGTCCTGACGTTGCGGGAGTTCTCTCGTGGCCTGCACAAAGCCATGGTGATTGGACCACAATTCAGATTCCAAAACTGTTGTCGACCCAGTGCGCTGATGTGTTTAGTGACGCTTTAAGCTGCTCTCCCTTGCAGATCATTCTTCCCACTCCCCAGGGAACGGCCATGGATGTGTGCAGTCTGCAAAGCGATGTCAAGGATTTTAAAGTCCCGATGCTGAGCATCGAGTCTGCAAATTCCAAGTGGAGTTGCGAAAAGCAAGACTTAACACGTGTTGGAAGCAATGAGAGCATTGATTCAAAAGAAAGATGGTGCCTACCTTGGCCCGTAGTAACCTATAATGACAGTTGCACACAGCCTTATATTCCTCGCCGGCCAAAGCCTCTGTTGATGAAGCCATCGCGTTAAAAATCCCTACAGTTTTTCTTCAAACTCAACTTCGGTAAAAATAGGCACGCCCAGCTTTTGTGCTTGCCGATATTTTTCAGAGCCTGAGGCTTCATTGCAGACCAAAAAGTGAGTTTTTGAGCTTACTGCACTCACGAGTTTTGCACCGACTTGTTCAAGTCGTGCCTTATATTCTTCGCGTGGCCTTGCAAGGGATCCTGTAATACACACACTTTTTCCAAAAAAGGGATGCGAAGACATCAACTCAAGTGAGCGCCCACTTTCGTCGGGAACGATTTCGATATATTTGAGCAAATTATCAATTATCTGAGATTTTTCTTGCAGGGATGCCACAAAGTCTTCTGCCGACTTTTGTGCCCAGCCTTTTTCTTCCATTAAGGCTTCGGCCGTTGCGCTACGCACGGCATCTAAGGTTTTAAATCTTCTTGCAACATCTTGACATTTTACAGCGCCTCCGCGCTTGAGCCCCAAGGATGTTAAAAACATGGCGAGGGGAAGGGATCGTTTTTCGCTCAGTGCACGAATGAGGTTTTCGGCAGATTTTTTTGCAAACCCTTCGATTTGCAGCACATCAATTTCTGTGAGTTTAAACAGGTCAGCAGGCTCTGTGACGAGCCCACTTTCGCGCAAACGATGAATAATTTTGTCTGAAATTCCCAAAATGTCGAGACAATGTACAAAGTAAACAAGGGACTCTTGGTCTTTTGGAGGGCACGTGCGTTTTTCTCCACAATAAAGGTCGGGGCCTTGCCTTTGCACGGGATAACCACAGGGGCAGGTTGCTGGAATCACGTATGGTGTGGGCGCAGCCTCGTGGAGCCCGATAATGGCAGGAATCACTTCTCCACTGCGCTTTATTTTGACAATAGCGCCTGGGGCATAACCTCCGGCTTCAATAAATTCTGCATTGTGCAATGTCGCAAAGGTGATTTTTGCGCCCGAAAGTTGAACGGGCTCAAGGCGAGCGCGAAAGGTTATTTTCCCACTGCGTCCCACACTTTCTTCGATAGCAATGATGGCCGTAGTCGCAATTTCGCCCGATTGTTTAAAGGCCACACTTCCTCGGGGATGATGGGATGTAGTCCCGAGAGATTCCCAGATCACTTCATCATCGATGCGGGCCACGATGCCATCGATTTGATAGTCCCTTGGGAGGGCGTACCAATTTGCAATGGTTTCGCCTAATTCTTCTAAGGTACCAGGGTTTATTTTTGCCACAAATCCGCTTTGCAGCCCCGTGTAGAAATTCAAACTTTCGAGCAATTCTAACTTCAATGAAAAGAGAGTAGATTCGACCTTTAATATCCGCGCAGCCTCACGGGCTCCTAAAATATTGCCTTCAGCATCTTTGATGATGAGGTCGTAGGCGCAAAACTTTAACACGCGCAAAACATCGATGGCCTCGCCAACTTCTTTGCGACCAAACGTTCCAGGCACCGCGTTACGATAACTGTCGAAGCGTTCTGCAAAAGGTGGAAAGAGCGAAACTGGAAAATAAACTTCTCCGCGCACTTCAATAAACAGCCCCTGAAGAGCAGGGGGGAGTGTGACCTTTTTAGGAACATTGGAAACGTGAAAAATATGTTCTGTGACGTTTTCCCCAGCCTTTCCGCTTCCGCGCGTCGAGGCTCGAAAAAGATTTCCGTTAGAGTCGTATTCTAAGGCCATGGCCATGCCATCGAGTTTGTCGGATAAAATCGAAGGGTACTTATTTAAAAAGCTCAGCAGGTCGTTTAATTCGTAGGTTTTTGCAAGCGAAAGCATAGGTGGCACATGAGAAACTTTGCCAGCTACCACACCCAAGGGGTATCCCACCATCGCCAACACGGGATGGTGAGGATCTAAGACTTTGAGCTCATCTTCGAGCGCATCGTAAGCTTCGTCGCTAATCGACGGGGAGCCGGTGTAGTAGAGCTTCTTGAAAAGAAGAATCTGCGAAGCAAGCACCTCGATGCGGGGCGGGTTTTTGTCCTGCATACGTCCTCTGATTTAAATTTCTTTGCGGGGTTCAAGAACGAGGACAAATTATCGAGGAGGGAGGAGGAATTCAAGGAAATGCGTAAAGACTTAGTGGCCCGGAGCAGCTGCATCAAAGGGCCTTGCATTGAGAACAAGCCTTCGGGTGCGGCCTTGGTGCCCTAAAACCCCATGGTCCCAGCCTTCATATTCAAGCCGAACGCGGGAACCATCGCGAACGTAGATCTCGGCGTCTTTCTTGAACGAAAATTCAACTTCGCCGATCTTTTGCATCCCTTTAAAGAAGATTTCACCATCTGTGACGATGCGCAGATCCACGCTTCCCGTCACGATCAGTTTTGCCTTTCGAGATTCTCCGGGCGCAAGTGGGGTCGCAACTTTTTCAGTCTTTTCACCGGCAGCGGATTCTGGATTTTGAGTCAGTGCTTTCGCCGACTGTTCGGACTCTTTCACTTCTTGCACGCCTGCTGGAAGGGGCGCTTCTGCAACTTGAGAATCAGGAGCTGAACCTTCTGCCTTGTCCGCAGGGGTCACGTTACCTTGCGCAGGAAGAGAAGATTCCTCTGCACCAGAAGGGTTTGTTGCAGTATCGCTCCGTTGCACTTCCAACGTCCCTTCGGTACTGCGCGCACTCACGCCGCTGCTGCCGCTCCCTTTTTTAAAGACAACAACCAACGTTGCGATGAGCAAGATCGAAAACGCGGCAACTGCCCACAAAAATGTGGAGTTTTGAGACTGTGCCTTTGGTTTCTCAGGTTGTGGGCGGTGCTGAAAGGACGTGGAAGGCGGTGCCGAATGAACTTCGAGTTCGTCTGGAGATCCAGCCTCCGAGAAAGCGGCGACCGGGTTTGTGCGTTCATGCACCACAGATACATTTTTGTAGGCATTTCCGGCGTGGTTTTCATCCACATGAAGCGCTTTTTTCGCGACGGGGGCAGCCCTATCGGGGACATGCACAACGCGTACGACTTCCTCAGGCACAACCTCTTCAGACAGAGCAGTTTCATGTCGAACAGAACTTTCATGCCTGGCTTCAGGTTCAGTTCGGAAACTTTCGGGTTGAGTCGCATAGGTTTCAAGGGAAGGTTTTCGATCTCCGGCAATGACCGGACTCGTCTTCTGGGCAACGGGTGCAGGGGGTTCGACTTCAGTGCTGACTCTGGGGGGAAGTGATTCTGCAGTGGGAAAAGAAGAACGCAGCATGTTTTCAAGGACAGAATTGGCATCTACGACCGGAATATCAGACTCTGCAATGCGTGCCTTTTGAAAATGTTCTTGCGTTGGAGTCGCATATTTTTGGACGTGGGATTCCTCTGGAGACGCGGCGATCTTATGCTTTTGTCTGCCTGTATCCGCCAAGCCCAGCAGGCCTGCCAACTCAGAAGTCATGGGATTGATGGCTTCTTCATCTTCGCGATCTGAAGGGCGCGGGGTCCGCACCGCTTGTCTTGTCATCCCCATGGGAGGAAAGGCATGCTCCTTGGCAGAAACCGAGACTTTTCCTTTGACTTGGTACTGCTGTGCAGCCTGTTTCTCGCTCGGAAAACTCGATCCCGAATTTTCCAGTTCCTCGATAGCGAGGCCCAATTCACGGGCATAAAGCCTCACGAGTCCGCGCCCATTCAGGCCCGGGGGAAGTTCTTGCCAGCGTCCTTCTTCCATTGCAGAAAGGTACTGTTCCCTAATTTTAATTTTGTTTGCGATCACTGCATAGGAGAGTCCAATCTCTTG
Organism: Silvanigrellaceae bacterium; assembly: GCA_044237915.1. Taxonomy (GTDB): domain Bacteria; phylum Bdellovibrionota_B; class Oligoflexia; order Silvanigrellales; family Silvanigrellaceae; genus JBIIEI01. The sequence continues at coordinate 29,629 of JBIIEI010000017.1, forward strand.
TCTTGCACGAGACAGCCGTTTCCCGATTTCGACTGCTGTTTCAAAAGGGACGCCCAATACCATTGCGATCGGAGTCTTCATGTTCATGTTTTATGTTACCTTCGAAAATCATTGAGGAGCTTTCGCGTCCGCGCTTCACTCGTGGGATCTAGTTTTTCGGCAAGCAGGCGCTCAAGTCTCTTGACTGCAATTTTTTTCTGTCCACCCAAATAAAATGCGCGCGCCAATTCAATGTTGGGCTCAATGCATCCTGGACAAAAATCAACCGATTTCTTGAGACTTTCGGTGGCTGCCTTATATTTCCCCGAAATAAGGTGACACTTTCCAAGGTTGAAATGGGCCGAAACCTGCGTGGGATCAAGCTGCAAAGCCTGGCTAAAATGCTTTGAAGCGAGGTCGCATCGCTTTTCTTCTAGGTAGCTGAGGCCATAATTAATATGCACTTTTTCCATGTAGGGGTAAATTGCAGCCTCAAAAATGGAATCGAATGCTTTACGCGCTTCGCCAAATTTTTTCTTGAGGATGAGCGTGTAACCATAGTTGAGAGTTGCATCGTAGTTACGTTCATTGATGAGGGTCACGGTGCGGTATTCACGCGACGCAGCATCGATGTGCCCGCCGCCCAAGTAGGCAGAACCCAGCAACATCCGCACCTGTTCATTTTGCGGCATTTCTTTGCTGAGAGGATAAAGGACCGTGATGGCCTTTTTAAATTCGCCAGACCCGACAAGTTGGCTTGCCATTTCGATACGACCTGCACTTGAGGCTTGATGTTCTGCCTCCTTTTCCTTGTTCTTGGTAGACGTGCAACCAGGAAAAGGAGCAAGGAGTACCATAGCAAGGAATGCCCCCGAGGCAAACGCGCCTCGCGAGCGAACGAGGAGGGAGGGCACAAAAAATTTCGATCGCAAGTTCATTTTAAGTCTCCATTCGCGTTACCTTTGCGGCACGATGACTTGCCGAGGCTTTCCAGCCACTTCGCTCGGACCCACAAGGCCTTCTTTTGCCATGCGGTCGATGAGTCTAGCCGCGCGGTTGTATCCAATTCGGAAATGCCGTTGCACACTTGAGGTGCTCACCGTTCCCGATGCAATCGCAAATTCGACGGCGCGATCGTACATTGTATTCTCATCCATTTCGTTGCCATCTGCTTCGGGATCGCAACTTTTTGCCCCTTTGCGGTCGTCATTCTTCTGGCAGAGGTCCTGCGACACTTCATCGACGCGATCGATCATGGCCTCATCAAAATGCGCCGGGTAAAGCTCTTTAAGGCGTTTCGCCACGGCATTGATTTCTTGATCTCCAACATATGCGCCCTGCGCACGCACAAGTTTGCTGGTCCCAGGAGGTAAAAACAGCATATCCCCACGTCCGAGCAGGCGCTCTGCGCCCACAGTTTCAATGATGGTGCGGCTATCGTGTTTAGAGGCCACTTGATAGGAAATGCGGCACGGCAAGTTGGCTTTAATAACCCCCGTAATCACATCGACGCTCGGCCTTTGCGTGGCAAGAATAAGGTGAATGCCTGCAGCACGGGCCTTTTGTGCAAGTCTCTGAATAGAATCTTCAACATCTTTGGGTGCTGTCATCATGAGGTCACAGAGTTCATCGATGACAATGACGATATAAGGTAACGTATCTTGCTTCTTTCCATCGCTTTTAGGAGGAACTTGTCCAGATTCCACAGCTGCATTAAAGGATGCAATATTTCTGACCTGCGCATCTTTCATCAAGCGGTAGCGGCGATCCATTTCATCGAGCGACCATTTAAGAGCGCCCGCAGCCTTTGAAGGGTCTGTGACGACAGGTAACAAGAGGTGCCCAATGCCGTCATAAACAGAAAGCTCGAGCATCTTAGGGTCAACAAGAATAAGGCGCAGCTGGCTCGGAGTGCGATTCATCATCAGGCTTAAAAGAATTCCATTGATGCCCACAGATTTTCCCGAACCCGTCGATCCTGCAACGAGAAGATGAGGCATGACCGAAAGATCTGCGATGAGGGGGCTTCCATCCACATGCTTTCCAAATGCCATGGGCAAGGGCGCACGGTTGTTACCAAAGACCGAGGATTCGAGCAGTTCTTTGAGCGAAACGGTTTCGCGGTGATGCGCCGGAATTTCAATTCCAATGGTGCTTTTGCCGGGCTGTGGAGCCATTAAAACACTCTGTGCCTTCAGCCCTAGGGCGAGATCATCTTGCAGTGCCAAGACCTTTGTTACTTTGACACCCGCAGCGGGTTCAAACTCATGCACATTCACCACTGGGCCAGGCTGGCTCCTGACCACTTTTCCATTGACCCCAAAAGTGGCGAGCTTTTCTTCCAGAAGAACCGATTCTTGGTGAAGCTTTATAAGTTCTTGCTCGGTGTCGCGATCTTTGTTTTGCGAGGCATGATCATCTAAGAGCCGCACCAGATTTTGAAAATCTGCGGCACTCACGACTTTGTGTTCTGCGCGTTGTTCCGGCTCAAATCGTGCGCTCAAGGCTTCTTCTTTTGCAAGAAAGCCCAGCTCCACGCGCGCAGGTGTTACGGGAATTTTTGAAGCAGCCTTTGCTCCCAATGGAGATTCTGAAAGTGGAGAAAGTGCATGGCTGCGTTGTAAAGATTCAATGCGAAAGGGTTCCGGGGGACTGGGGTTCCTTGCGTGTGTTCCAGATTCGGGGCTTTCTTTGGCACGCAATTCTTTGACAATTTCTTTTGCTTTTTCAGAAGGAAAAAGGCCAATAAAGTTTGAAATGATGCTGAGAGGTCTCACACCCAGACAAAGTGGCAAGCTCGCGCACACCCCAAACGAAAGCGCAAGAATGGAACCCGTGCGCCCCAAAAACTGCTCTAAAAAAACGCTCAGCGCATTTCCAACAACTCCACCGCTGAAAAATCCAGCACTGCGAAAATCCCACACGGGAAGAATTGCGGAGAGAAGACCAAGGTAACAAAGAATAAGTTGAGGATAACCAAAAAGTCTGAGCAAAAAGCGCGAGCGGTTGCGCGGTCTGCGAAACGCACCCACCAACTGAACAACAAAGACCCCCGCAAAGACCAGCGAGCCCATTCCAAAAAGTTGAAATGCCCAATCTGCGAGATTGGCACCCGCCGGACCAAAAAGATTGGTATAAGTTGTTTGCGCAACACCGGGTCCGCCTGTGTTATTGAAGATCGTGACATCGGCGGGGTCAAAAGATGAAATGGCAGTCAGAACGATCAAAAGCGCAAAAATGAACACCAGATAGAGGTATTCTACGACATAAACCGACCCCGGCAAGGTTTGATGCGACACAGCTTCGGAAGATTGTTTTCCCATGATATCCTCTTATGAACGGACTCTGTCCCAGGAGACATGCATGAATGCTCACAAGGGTTTTTTTTTGAGTCGAGAAATTCGCAACGGTTTTTTTTCGCCCCTTGATTCTCTCAAATTCTTTGCAAAGCACAAAGGGTTGTTGTTCATTGGCGTGGCGCCACAAATTTTAGGAATCGCGGCCTACTGTTACTTTTTAAATGAATCTGCAGTGATCAAAGCTCAAGAATTTCTGGTCCGAATGGGTTTGCTCGAAGCTGGCGTTACCGATGGACTGGCATTCGGCTCCTTTCAAATTGCATTCTATGTGCTTGCCATTTTGCTCTATGCGCTCTTGGGTTTGCCCATTGTTTCTACGATCGCAAGTCCGCTTTACGATCTGATCGCCCAGCGGGCTTATACGTACACCTCCGGAATTATCCTTCCTAAAGACAGCTTGGCGCAAATGTTGCGCAGTTTTGTGTCCGAGATTATCAAGCTTGTCATTATTTATGCCGCAATATTCCTCTCATGGATCAATCCCGTGTTTGTTCCCATCGGCATGCTTTTTAGTCTTTGGTTTCTGGGTTGGGATCAATTCGACCGTACGTTGGCCTTACTTCACTACCCTTTGCGCCGACGGTTCGCTTTTGGCTTTAAACATGGGCTGAGTTGTATTAGCCTGGGCCTTTGGTTTTACATTCCGTTTGCTGGCAGCTTGATGGCCTTCACATTTGCAGCGGCAGGAGCCATTGCAGTTGCAAACGTCCAATCATCTCGGGAACGCGATGAGCTTAAACAAATATCTGCGCAGAGCTGAGAGAAAAAGAGATTTATGACGACAAAAGCGCCACAATTTTCCGAAGAATCTGGTTCCTCTTCGCTGCTCCCAGAGCAAAGCGCCCCACAAAGATCTTCGCTTTTTGAATTTCTAGAGTCCATAAAATTCAGCCATAGTATTTTTGCACTTCCCTTTGCAGTGATTGCCACTTTACTTGCAAGACGTGGAAATCTTCCCTCAGTGCAGGAATGCCTGTTCATTGTGCTTGCCATGGTGGGAGCCCGCACATGGGCGATGTGTATCAATCGTGTGGCCGACGCTCACATTGACGCTAAAAATCCGCGCACCCAGCAAAGGGCTGTTCCCGCAGGCCGCATTGCAACGCATCTGATGCTTACTTATGCATTTGCGGGGGCTCTGTTGTTTATTGCAAGTGCCGCCGCACTTTCCATGACAGCGTTTTGGTGCTCGGTTCCCGTTTTGGTTATTCTTGCTTCGTACAGTTACACCAAACGCTTCACTTTTTTGTGTCATTTTTGGCTAGGGATGTGCTTGGGGCTCGCTCCTTTGGGTGCATGGGTTGCATTACGGAATGAATTTTCTTTAGAAATGGCGGTGCTCTCTGTTGCCATTTGTTTTTGGGTTGCAGGATTTGATATTCTCTATGCTATGCAAGACCAAGATTTCGATAAAAAAGAGCGACTTTTTAGCATCCCTAGCCGGTTTGGCACACGAATTTCATTATGGACTGCACGGGCTTCACACGCACTTTCCGCCGTGCTTTTCACAAGTTTTGGAATCATTTTTCAATTGGGTTGGCTCTATTTTGTGGGGCTGGCGTTTTCAGCAGCACTCATGTTTTACGAACATTGGGTTGTGCGCAAAGGCGATCTTAAAGAAATCGACATGGCATTTTTTAATCTCAATGGCTGGATTGCAGTCATGATGTTGTTTGCAACGGCACTTGCACTTTACGTGTGAAGTTTATTCACACTTTAAATCAGTTATTAAAGGGGTTGAAGGGGGTTCAGTGACTGCAAAGAAATATGCAACATTTGAAGACTGGCTCAATCTTCCCGAAGATTCACACGCTGAACTCATCGACGGACAGATCGTTTACAAGGCGAGCCCAGGGGGTGAGCACGGCCATCATCAATTGGCCCTTGGCTCAGTGCTCAAAACTCTCTTTGGACGCAAAGTGAGAGGCGATGGGACTGGCGGATGGTGGCTTATGACAGATGTTTCAGTGCACTTTAAAAAGCTGGAACGCATACTGGAGCCTGACCTTGTCGGCTGGAAAAGGGAAAGAATTCCAGAACAGCCGAAGGGATTTCCTGTCCACGAGCGGCCCGATTGGGTCTGTGAGATTTCTCATTCCACCTGGAAAAAAGACACGACCATTGTCTATGAAACACTGGAAGCAGAAGGAGTTCCTTACTACTGGCTCCTCGATGTCGCGCATAAAAATCTTTTTGTTTTTGAACTGCAGGAAAATGGAAAGTACGCAAAAATTCACAGCCTGTTTCAAGAAGATGGAAAGGTGAAGATAAAGCCTTTTGATGCCGTGGAACTTGATGTCGGAGTTCTGCTAGGTGCCGACCCAGAGTGAATTTAAAATATTAAGGAGATACTGCAAGGAAAAGTTTGTAATGTCCTCGTTTTGGAGGACTCTCTTTAATGCTTCGGGCCACGAGATGCAATGCCAACTCAAAGCGACGCTCGAACACTCCAATTTGTGAAGAAGTGTATAACAAAAAGCGACTGCATTCTTCTCTCGGTTATATGCCACCTGCAGAATTCAAGATGAAAAAAATGTTACCTTAAATTGATGTGGCGAGGGTTCTCAAATGACCAGCCGAACTGTCCGCAAAACGAGGCTCATACCATGAATGCACCCTAGCGCAATGCTTGGGAAACAGCATCAAGGGCATGGATGCGCAAGGTGTCGATATAGGGCAGGGGGCCTTCTGTTTTTTCTAATAAAATGGGAATTTCGGTGCACCCCAAAATTGCTGCTTGTGCACCTTTCTCCTTCAAAGATGCGATGATTTCCAAAAATCCTTCCTTTGATTTGGGCAAAAACTGGCCTCGCACCATTTCTTCCACGATGGCCTTTTCCATAAAGTCTCGTTGCTCGGGCAGGGGGGTCAAGATTTCGAATCCCTTGCGTTCGAGGGCGCCGCGATAAAAAGGATTCTCCATGGTAAATTTGGTCCCTAAAAGGGCTGCTTTTTTGATGCCGTGCTTTTCGAGATCTCTGGCCACTGCTTCACCAATGTGCAAAAGCGGGATGCTCACCTCGGCTGCAACCTTATCGGCCAAAAAGTGCATGGTGTTGGAACAGATGAGCACAAAGTCTGCTCCCGCGCGTTCCAGTCGCTTGGCGGCATCCACGATAATTTCAGCAATAATTTCCCAATTTCCATTGGTATGCGCACTCCAAATTTCTTCAAAATTCACGCTTTGAATTGCCATTTTTGCGGAAGAAACTCCACCCAGCCGCTGCCCCATTTCTTCGTTGATAATGCGGTAGTATTCCAGAGTGGAAGCCCAACTCAATCCGCCCACAAGTCCAATCGTTTTCAATGTTTTCTCACTTTCCGATTCAAAGCTTATTTTTACGCCGATTGCTGCAAGCACGAAGTCTTGTTAGTGTTGAGCCAGTTTTGTTTTCGCCTGCAAGGAGCCTCAAAAAAATGTCGTATCAACCAACCACTCTTGAACCCAAGTGGCAAAAATACTGGGACAGCAACAAGATCTTTAAAGCATCCGATGATTTCACCAAGCCCAAATACTATGCGCTCGATATGTTTCCTTATCCCAGCGCAGCGGGTTTGCATGTGGGACATGCACTCGGGTACACAGCAACCGACATCGTTTCAAGATATTACCGCATGAAGGGTCACAATGTCCTTCACCCCATGGGCTGGGATGCCTTTGGGTTGCCTGCCGAGCAGCACGCCATCGAAACCGGTGAGCACCCTTCGAAACTGACTTATCGTAACATCGACAATTTCCGTGTGCAGCTTAAAAAACTCGGCATGGGTTATGACTGGGACAGAGAAGTCTTTACTTGTGAAAAAGATTACTATCATTGGACGCAGTGGATCTTCAAACTGCTCTACGACAGAGGTCTTGCATACCAAGCAGAGATGTTCGTCAATTGGTGTCCTGCACTCAAAACGGTGCTTGCCAACGAAGAAATAGTCGATGGAAAAAGCGAACGCGGTGGACACCCCGTGTCTCGGGTGCCGATGCGCCAATGGATGCTTAAAATTACGTCTTATGCCGAGCGTCTGCTCGCAGACCTCGATAAGCTCGATTGGCCTGAATCCACCAAAGAAATCCAAAGAAACTGGATTGGAAAGTCTGTGGGAGCGCGCGTTAAGTTTCGCATTAAATCCCATGCCGAAGAATCCATCAGCGTCTTTACAACCCGGCCCGACACCCTTTTTGGTGCGACCTATTTGGTGCTTGCACCTGAGCATGCCTTGGTCGATAAAATCACGACACCTGCACAACGGGCTGCTGTAAATTCTTATCGCGAAGTGGCCTCTAAAAAATCCGATATGGATCGCACGGAATTAAATAAAGACAAATCGGGTGAATTCACGGGAGCCTATGCGCAACATCCCATCACAGGTGCCGATTTGCCGATCTGGATCAGCGACTATGTCCTTGTGACCTATGGCACAGGGGCGATTATGGCAGTTCCCGCCCACGATGAGCGCGACCATGAATTTGCTAAAAAATTCGGACTTAAAATCGTACAAGTCGTTGCCCCGAACGAAACCAAGGCACTTAATATCCAAGAAGAATCTTACTCAGGTGATGGGCACATCATCAATTCTGACTTTATCAATGACATGAGTGTTGCAGATGCCAAGAATAAGATGATCTCTTATCTTGAGGATGAAAAGCTTGGCGAAGGCGCGGTCAGCTATCGCTTTCGCGACTGGCTTTTTAGCAGGCAGCGCTACTGGGGCGAACCGCTCCCTATTTTAAAAGATTCCAAAGGCCACATTGTGCGTTCCCTTCGGGAAGACGAACTTCCCTTAACCTTGCCTGAAGTGCAAAGCTATCACCCGACGGACGATGGAAAATCTCCGCTTGCCAACCTCACAAGTTGGGTGCAAAAAACCGATAAAGACGGAAACACGCTTTTTCACGAAACCGATACCATGCCGGGCGCTGCGGGATCGAGTTGGTATTTTTTACGTTACTGCGATCCCCACAACACCAATCTGCCGTTTTCGTTTGACAAGGCAAAATATTGGATGCCCGTCGACCTTTATGTGGGCGGCCCCGAGCACGCTGTGGGACACCTTCTCTTCTCGCGTTTTTGGACCAAGGTGCTCTTTGATGCGGGCTACTGCCCTGTGGACGAGCCCTTTCAAAGGCTTGTACACCAAGGCATGATCTGCCGCAATGGCGCCAAGATGTCGAAGTCAAAAGGCAACGGCGTGAGTCCCGATCAAGTCATGGAACAGTATGGGGCCGATGCCTTGCGTGTTTATGAAGTGTTTATGGGCCCCTTGTCTCAAACCAAGGAGTGGGACGACGCCAATCTTGCCGGGATGCGCTTTTTAAATCGCATCGAAAAGCACATGCTTGATGATCAAGGAAAGAGCCTTGTCAGTGATGAACCTGCTAGCAAAGCAGACCTTAAAATCATTCACAAAACCATCAAAAAAATCTCGGAAGATATTCCGCAGCTTTCCTTTAATACTTCCATTTCAACCATGATGATCTTTTTAAATCACATTGCAGTCACCGGCTGTCGCAACCGCGAAGTCATGGGGTCTTTTTTAAAGGTTCTTTCGCCCTTTGCACCTCATCTTGCGGAAGAGCTTTGGCACAAATGCATCTTGCAAGAAAAATCTTCACCCGATGCTGCGGGCTATCGTTTTCTTTCCATTGAATCTTGGCCTTCGTGGGACGCCGAACTTGTGGTCGACGATGAAGTCACCCTTGGGGTGCAAGTCAATGGCAAGCACCGAGGTGAAATCACGGTCCCCAACAATGCTTCGCAAGAAGTTGCCGTTGCAGCGGCCTTTGAAAATGCCACCCTCAAAGCATTGCTTGAAGGCAAAACGCTGCGCAGAACCATCTACGTTGCAAACCGCATTTTGAACTTTGTCATTTGAATACATTTGTTTTTTCAAAATCTTGACATCTCAGGCTCTTCAGAAATTTCAAAGAAGGGCCGATTCCCTGCGAGTGAGGTCTGAGGAGTCTTAATAAAAGCCTCCCGACACGTCATTGCGGGGGATGAGCTCAATGCGCCACTGGAAAACCATCGTCTGCCTCTTGGCTACCAGCTGTGTGCCCTCTTTTCGCAAGGATGCAGAGGTTAGCCAACAGACGTCACCGCCACAACATCATCAGTTCTCCACGCCCGAAAAACTCGTTCCACTCCCTGAAACTGATGAGCTTGATATCAGCATTGCGAGGCTTGGCGATGTTGCCAAGAGTGAGCTGAAGGGCAGCGATTTTTTGACTGAGGAAAAGTCCCAGACACTGATATCCGAAGCCAAAAAAGCCATCAAAGGTGAGGCCTCAAGTCTCGTCTTTTTAAGGTGCGATAACCTCATTGTAAATGCATTCAATTCCGATCCTACACATTGCAAAGATGTGCTGGATTTTAAAGACTTCATCTTTGACTTTTCCTTTAATTCCTACAATATCGAAACTAACAACACCTGCTTTCAAGGTGCGCCTGGATGTAAGTTCCATCAAATTATCAATATGCGCCACGGAACAGGCCACAGCGGCCCAGTCTTTGTGTCTAAAGAATCCTTGGCAAATACAGTGCTTCTATATACGCGCGGTGTCTTTAGTGCGCCCAGGCCGCTGGGCCTTGAGAAAATTATCGCCGATTTTTTCCCCATTATCATTCCAACCACAGAAATTCCTCCCATTGTGGGTGTCGACATTGGCGCAGCTCTTCAAAAACCCTCGCTGCAAATTCAAAACATCGTGCATCTTTCCAATGTCTGGCGCGATGGAAACCTGGGCAAGCGCAAGGCGATAGCCATCACTCAAGCGGCCATCATAAGTTCAATGGCTGGTGCTGCCCTGATGGGTGGGTTTGCAGCTGGAGCTACCGCGAAGTCCATCCTACCCGCAGTGCTTGCGAAACAACCACTTTCTGCACTCATTGCCTTAGGAACACTTGCAGAAGTTCCTGGAAATATCGCCCGCGTTATTCTGGAAATTGGCAATATCCGCAATCGAGTGACCTCGTTTCCGAAAGGTAGCCCTGAGCGCATCGCTGCGGAGTCCACGATTTTTATTGCAGATGCCTGCTCCATGCTTGGTTTCGGCAAACAGGGCGCTTCAACAGCTCGAATACTGAGTGATAAAGTTGCACTCAACCTATTGATACTAGTCGTTGGCGCAGTAGGAGTAACGGTTGCAACATCGCCCGTCAAGGACCAGCTTTCAAGTGCAATTCTCAATGGTGAACGCGAGCATGTTTTTGCAATTCTTGACAAAGTTTCTGCTGAGGGACTTCAATCTGATCCCTCAAAATGAAAAAAACTTACGGATTAGCAAGCGAGCTTTCGGGCAGCGACTTTCTCACACCTGAAAAGTCTGCTGAACTCTTGGGAGAAGCGCAAAAAGCCCTCAAACAACAAAATTCAAGCCTTGTCTTTATCAGATGCAATAATCTCATTACAAACGCCCTTAAATCCGACCCGACGCATTGTAAAGATGTCCTCGATTTTAAGGATTTTGTTTTCGACTTTTCCTTCAATTCCTACGATATCGACACAAAAAATAATTGCGTTTTAGGATCCCCTGGCTGCAGAATTCATCAAGTCATCAACATGCGTCCTGGCACAGGAAATGGCGGCCCGCTCTTTATTTCAAAAGAGGCCTTAACCGACACAACGCTGCTTTACACACGGGGTGTTTTTAAGCCCTCTCGTCCGCTCGGACTCGATCACCTGTTGGCAGATTTTTTTCCGGTGGTTCTTCCCACACAAAAGATCCCTGCATCTATCGGCTCTGAAATCGGTGCCGCACTGCAAAAACCCTCACTCCAGATTCAAAATGTCGTGCATCTTTCCAATGCCTGGCGTGATGAAAACCTCGGCAAACGCAGGGTGATGGCCATTGGTACGGCGGCACTGATGGGAGCCATGGCGGGAGGAACGGTGTCTGGGGGATTTCTCCTCGGAGCCACAGCCAAATCTATTCTTCCCGCAGTGCTTGCAAAACAGCCCCTTTCGGCACTTGTCGCCTTGGGATCGGTTGCAGAAATTCCCGGAAATATTGCTGGTATTATTGTTACCTTGGGGAATATTCGCAATCGGGTCAACGGATTTAAGCCAGGCGGTGCTGAGCGCATTGCGGCTCAGTCTACGATTTTTATCGCTGATTCTTGTAAAGTGCTTTCGTTTAGCAAAATGGGCGCACAAACCGTAAAAACGCTTTCAACCAAAGTTGCGGTAAATTTGTTGTTGTTGTCGGGAGGAACGGCAGCTGGCATTGCAAACTCGCCTGCAAAAGCAGAGCTTGAAAAAGCGATTCTGCATGGGGATCGAAAAAAGATGCTTTCGATTCTTGAGAATGTCTCGCAAAGGGGTCTCAATTCCTCGTCTCAGAGCAATACCCAGGCAACCAGCAGTGCTCAACAATGCAAAAAATTTATTCCAAAAAACAATTCTATCCCTACTTATTCAGGATTTGAAACAACGGCAAGCAATTATCGCCAAGATGTGGGTCAAAAAATCCCCAGCGTGGCGGGAACCTATGTTTACTTAACGCCCGTAGCAGGGTCTGCAAAACCACCGCGTTTTTTAGTGACAGTTGTGGGCAAGGGCTTACAGCTTGATCAGCAAAAAGTGTGGGTCAACGAAAGTGATATTCTTTGCGTTGACCCTTTGCCCACTGATCCCAACCAACAGCAATTTCGCCAGGGCCCTTAAATTTAAAGACCGTTTTGCGCTCTGTGCACGGTAAATGTGATGAGATTTACGATTTCATCCACATCGCTGTTTCGTTGCAACACATTGACGGGCTTTTTCATGCCGACCAAAATGGGACCAATAAGCGTTGCGCCACCGAGCTTATGCAAAAGCTTATAGGCGATATTTCCTGACTGAAGGTCTGGAAATATAAGAACGTTTGCTGGACCTTTCAAGGTCGAAAACGAATAATTATTCATTAATAATTCGGCTGAAAGTGCCACATCTGCTTGCATTTCTCCATCAATTTCGATATCAGGTCGCATTTTCTTAACCAAGTCTGTTGCCGTCTGCATGCGCACTGCGCTTTCATGGCGGTTACTGCCAAAATTGCTAAAACTGAGCATGGCGACGCGCGGAAAATCCGTCAAATAAAGTTTTGCCGTATCGTGGGTTTGAATGGCAATTTGTGCAAGCTGTTCCGTTGTGGGATTGATATTGACCGTTGTGTCTGCAAAAAAGACGCTTTTGTCGCGCCAGACCAACATGTAAATGCCCGCAAGCACTTTGTCGGGCTGAGTGCCAATCACTTGAATGGCAGGGCGGATGGCATCGGCGTAATTGTGATGCGCGCCACTGCAATAGGCATCAGCATCTCCTTGATCAAGCATCATGGCAGCATACTGATGAAAATCACCTGTCATCAATTCTGAAGCTGCCATCCGCGTGAGGCCCTTGCGCGACCTTTTTTCATAGAGCTTGGCTGCGTATTCAGCACTCTTTGGAGAAACAGAGGGGTCGACAATTTCAACGCCATCGAGGCTATCGAGATTTTGTTCTTTAATCAGGGCTCGAATGCGATCTTGATTCCCAACGAGAACAGGCTCACAAATTCCGCCTTCCAAAACGCGCTCAGCGGCGCGCAATATTTTAGGACTTTCGGCTTCGGGCAAGACAACGCGAATTTTGCGACCCTGTGTGCGATTGGCCTCAATCACCGATGTTTTCACACGGCGCGTCACTGCTTGGCCCACACCCAAGCGTGCCTCAAGTTCACCCACATAGGATTCAAGGTGAATGTTTCGCCGTGCGACACCGGTCTCCATGGCCGCTTTTGCGACAGCGGGTGCCACCCACAACAGCAGACGCTGATCAAACGGTTTGGGAATGAGATAATCACGCCCAAATGTATAGCTGACAGTAGCATAAGAACGTGTCACGGCCTCGGGTACATCTTCCTTGGCGAGCGAGGCCAAGGCATACACGGCAGCCATTTTCATCTCTTCATTGATGCGCCGGGCTTGCACGTCGAGGGCACCGCGAAAAATGTAGGGATAACCCAACACGTTGTTCACTTGATTGGCGTAGTCGGAGCGGCCTGTTGCCATGATGGCATCGGGGCGAACAGCCAAAACATCTTCAGGACGAATTTCAGGATCGGGATTCGCCATGGCAAAAATAATAGGATCGGGATTCATTTTAACGATCATGTCTTTTGTCACGGCGCCGGCTACCGAGCATCCGCAAAAAACATCGGACCCTTCCAAGGCTTCTTTTAAGGTGCGTTTCGGAGTGTCGTTTGCGAAGCGCTCCTTGTACTTATTCATCCCTTCGATGCGTCCGGCAAACACAACGCCCTTTGAGTCGCACATCAAAAGATTTTCTTTTTTGACACCGAGGTTCACATACATTTGTGCACAAGCAATGGCTGCGGCACCTGCACCATTCACAACGACTTTAATATCGCCAATTTTCTTGCCAATGATCTCGAGCGCATTGATAAGCGCTGCACCACTGACGATGGCAGTTCCATGCTGATCGTCGTGAAACACGGGGATGTTGAGTTCTTCGCGGAGTCTTTCTTCAATTTCAAAGCACTCAGGAGCCTTAATGTCTTCTAAATTGATACCCCCAAAGGTTGGTTCGAGCATCTTGCAGGCGTTCACAACATCGTCAGGGCTTGGTGCGTTGAGTTCAAGATCGTAACAGTCGACATCTGCAAAGCTCTTGAAAAGGACAGCTTTGCCTTCCATCACCGGCTTACTTGCGAGGGGGCCAATGTTGCCTAAGCCTAAAACAGCCGTGCCGTTGGTCACGACAGCAACCAAGTTCCCTTTGGCCGTGTATTCGAACACGAGGGCGGGGTCTTTGGCGATTTCTTTACAGGGTTCGGCCACACCGGGCGAATAAGCAAGTGTGATATCTCGCTGAGTTATACAAGGTTTTGTAATTCCCGTCTCGATTTTCCCTTTACGACCCTTGCAGTGATATTCCAGTGCGTCTTCGCGTAGACCCATGTTCGGCTCCTCTATTTTTAAAATCGCTATTTAGGAAACTAGCCCCTTTGTAAGGCCGAAGTCAAAATCCCGGCATTCCGAAACATATTGGAACAACACGAGGTCGCTCCACAACGCTATGCTGTCTGCAAGTTTGAACGAGGAGTTGTCCGTGAAAATTCTCATCATTGATGATGATGCCGACTTGCTTGAGATGACAGCGAGAAGGCTGAAGCGAAAGGGCTTTGAAACGAGCTCAGCAAGCACATTGTCCGACGCCACGTCTCTGTTTGACGCCGAGCAAAACTCTTTTGCAGCGGTCATCTGCGACCTTTTTCTTGCGGATGGCGAAAACGGTCTCAATTTTTTCGAAGCCCTCAAAGCAAAAAACTTTCGAGGTTACTTTATTCTTGCGACGGGCGATGACTCGGGCGATGTGCGTATTTCACAATACGCCGCCACGGAGAGTCGATTTACGTGTCTGCAAAAACCGTTTCCCTTGGAAGAATTGGTTCTGTTGCTGTCGAACAAAGCGTCTGCCTGATCGAAAGTGCAAGGGAGTACCAAGGGATGCGAACAGAGGGCTTTGCGCGCGGTCGCTGGGTAAAACTCACTGAAGCCGCACATCTATTGGGAATTTCCGAGATCACCTTGCGCCGCAGGGTCAAGGGAGGAAAAATCCCCCATGATTTTCGCGACGGAAAATACTACGTCTTTATCGACTCCGATCCCCTTGGAAACCGTGCACCTGTACAAAGTTCTCAAGTTGAAGCTCTGCCCACAAGCACACTGAGCCCGACATTTCACCGCACCCATGCTTTTGAAAACGAGCTGTTCCACTTGCGAGAAAGCATTGAAGAACGCGATGAAGTCATCAAGTGTTTACGTCGAACGATCGAAGATCAACAAACGCTCATCACTTTTTTGGAAGAAACTTTGGCAAGACATACGGAAGGCCCGAACTAATTGAGGGGTGCTTTTATCGCATATCCCAAGTAAGCCATCTGCAAAGATTTAGTAAATTCAAATGCAAAACTTTCGCTCACTTCGCCTGTTCGAAGTAAATTCCAAAAAGGCTTCGACCAAACGACGGGCCTGACCCCGCAGACTTCCGCGATTTTCATATCATTTGCACTGCACATGGCGGCCACTTCAGCGGGCTTTAAAAAGAGCCGGTACACGTGTAAATTGCGCGGCACATTTTTAACAACCCATTCCACGCCTTTAATCACGATAAGCCAGCTTAAAAAACTACGATTAAAGGTATAATAAAAGAACAGTCCTCCGGGTTTAAGCACTCGAGCGGCCTCTTTTATCACCTGCAAAGGGTTTTCAATGTGTTCTAAAAAATCCATGACGCACACGGCGTCAAAGCTTGAGGGCTCAAAGGGGAGGGCGTAAGCATCCGCCTTTAAATACGTCACATTCTTTGTGACATCGTATTTTTTTGCGACGTGCAAACTCTGTTCCGAGAGGTCAACCCCTGTTACCTGACATCCCGCTTGGGCAAGTGCATTAGAAAGAAATCCGCCCCCACAGCCCACATCGAGCACTTGGCAATCTTCTGGATTTTGTCCGAATTGTCTTTGAAGAATTTGCAGCACCCACGGATTGCGAAAGGATGCTTCTGCGCGCAAAAGCGCAATGGGATCATCTTGGGCAACATACCAGCGCTCACCCAGGGAATCATACACCGCGTTGTTTACGACTGAGTTCTTCATTGGGCATCCCTTTGTAAATGATATTCCAATACACAATTTGATACACCGCAAAGATGCTCAAAACACTCATGTGCCCTGTTAAAAGCAATCGGGCATCCACTCCTTTCAGACTCGGAAATGCACTCAACATCATGTTTGCTTGAATGGGGTCTGAATAAGCCCACAAAAATCCTGCCGAAACAAAAGCCATGGGATGCGTGACAAAGAGGATGGAATGAAGCCATTGTTCTTTTGCGCCGCAGAGTTCTTTATGAACAAATTCATCTTTGGTCACAAATAAGCACGACAAAAACGCCAAAGTCGCAAAGCCCGAAAGCGCATTCCACGAAAAGGGAACAAAAAGAACAAATCCAATGCAGATCAACACCGAAAAGGTATCCAAAGGATGTCCAATGCGTTCCCACCTGGGAAGACCCCGTTTGTGATGAAAATAAAATTCATCGAAAACCATGGCCATACCCTGAAAGAGCACGGGTGTCGCAATCAACCACAGCATAATTACAACTTTCGCAAAAGGTTGCCACACACACTGAGTCCGGGTCCAAATGCCAAGCTCACGATGAGGGTTTCGGGCTCCACAAAATCATCTTGAACAATTTCATTCCAGACATGGGGAATGGTTGCAGAAGACATGTTTCCATATTCAAACAGCACGTGTCGACTGTACTTCACCTGCTGTTCGCTCAAGGAAAGCAGTTCTTGAACTTTATCGATAATTTTTGGGCCGCCTGGGTGGATTGCAAAGATACATTTCTCTTTTTCGGTTGAAAAATGGAGCCCCGCAAGTTCAAACAGAGTTTCCAAAAACGAGTCCAAGGCTGAAGCCACCAGGGAGGGAACATCTTTAGAGAGGGACATGCGCATTCCCCAATCCGTGGGTTGCCAAGTCATGGCATCTTTGGATTTCGGAATAATTTCTTCGTGGCTGACTAAAAACTTCAAGCCCGATTTTATTTTAAGATCTTGTTCCATTTGCAGGGAATATCGAATAAATCCATCCGAAAAAAGACTCTGCACAACCAACTGATCAGGGGAATGCGCCAAAGGATTTAAATGCAGGGCACACATCTCGGTGTGCACAATATCCACGCGCGGGATCGTTGATTTTACCGCGCAATGAGAAGATAAAAAGCCCACTGCCATACGCACAGCAGGCATCGCAGCATAGCATCCCATGTGATAGGCGTGCGTAACCTTGGTCTGTTTATGCCACTCTTTTTGTTCGACCATTTCTTGGGCACCACTGGGAGAAAGATAACCTGTGCAGGTTACATGGATGACATCGCTGGGTGCTGTTTCAACGCTTTCATAAAGTTCTTCAAAGACCCTGCGTGAGCCTTCCGAAAAAACCTTCAACCTTTCATCCATGCCAAGTCCATGGGGTGCATCGTCAATTCGAAAAACGCGCATTTTATCCCACTCAAAGTGGTTAAAATCTTCGAGCTCGTAACCCCGTTTACGGATGCGCTCGGGCCCACATCCAAAGCGCAAAATCATTTTTTTCATGAGCGCTTGAAATTCATCGATTTCAAAATTCTTCTCATCTTTTCGAACCTGCTTTTCTGCCTGCGCATGGATAGCTGCGATCCAGTCGACCCCATGAGATTGAGTCCCTTCGAATAAAGGTCGCACCACCTTGAAATCGCAAAGGACGAGATTGGGAGAAAAAGACATAAAGAGGCTCCTTGCGCAATTCTGCGTTTGGAAAAACGATCTGAATTCAGTTTAATTATTAAAAACCGAAGGAACAAGATCAAGAGCTGCTTTCACGACATGTTCGGGTTGAAGTTCTCGCATACATCGGTGATGTTGAAGCGGACAACTTTTGTGACCATGGGAAGAGCAAGGCTGACAGCCCAGAGGCGTGTCTTGGGTGAGTGATAATGAAACGACTTTGGTACTTTTGCCCACGGGCCCAAAACCGGTATCCCATGCCGTAGGTCCATAAATGCCAAGCACAGGCGTTTTTACTGCACAGGCGATGTGAAAAGGTGCAGAGTCGTTTGAGATCACAAATGCGGCACGGCCCGTGAGTGTTACCAGTTCAGGAATGGGAAGGCATCTTAAAGCATTTATAATGCGTTCTTCTGCACCAACAATGGTTTCCTCTTTTGCAGCTTCGGTGAAACAAGAAATAAATAAATTTACTGCATCGAGGTCTTCTGGTCCTCCACTCACAACGCACCTCAAGTCAGGGTGTTTTTTCAAAAGCATCAATACAACTTTTGACAGAAGAGCAGGGGGATACATCTTCGTTGCCCAAACGGAGCCTGGTGCGATCATAAAAAACGGGTGATTGTTATGAAAAAAGAGTGGAAATGCGGCCTCGAACTTAACCAGCGGCGCTTTGGGCTGAAGATAATTTCGATCTTCGAGCAGAATTTGTTCCTTTAATATCCTTGGAACAAGCCATTCGGGGGCAAGGTTGAGGCACCTTGCACTTTCATGAAGATGGCTTAAATAAGGAACCGTTTCTTCAAAGAGAAACGCCCCGGTAGAGTTTGCAAATCCCACTGTCTTTTTCACACGTGAAAGCTTTGTGAGCAGTGCCGAATGAAATGAGCGGTGCGGCACCAAGAGAGCATCGAGCTTGGCCGCATGCACGACTGAAGTGTTTATTTTAAAATGCGAAAGCTTAGCAGCTCCTTTACCCTTCTCGATACAAATCGTTGCATGAATGCGGCTGTCTTCTTTAAAAAGCAACGTTCCCGCCTTATTCGAGAAAACAATGATCTCGTGACCCGCCCTCCAGAGCGCTTCGACTAAGCGGCCTATCATCACTAAATCGCCCAAAAAGGCTGTGTGAAAGATTCCGACTTTCAAATCATTCTCTCCATAATGAGCGCATTTTCTCCGTTACGATAATAGCGCTCTCGCACACCAATTTTTTTAAATGCATTCCGTTCATACAACGAAATTGCGGGTTTATTGACTTCCGAGACTTCGAGTAAAATTCTTTCTACTCTACTTTGTTTCGAAAGCTCTAAAAAAGTATCCATTAATTTTTGAGCAATTCCCTGCCCTCGAACAGACTCCTTGGTCGCAATAAATTCAAGATCGACCGTTTCAAAGCAGCGCTTTAAAAGCGCAAATCCAACGACCTCAGCTTGAATAAAAGCGATGATAAAGCCCGTAAAAATCGGACCCTCTTGACATTTTAATGCATTGATAAGTGATTCTTCAAGGGATTGCATCGAAAGTGCGTAGGAACTGGGCATTGAAAGGGCAAAAAGCTCTTGACACAAACGGGCCTGATTTTGTTCCGTGATTCTGCATGCAGGGTCGACACCAGAGTTGCCCCAAAGCGAGCTTATGTCAATCTCCATCACGGGACCTTTTCGGCATTCAGACTTGTCTGTTGATGCCAATACCACAGCACTTTGGTCATGCTCTGATTCTTGGCGAGATCTCCCTTAAACTTCTGAAAGGTCACCGTACGTAGCACAAGATCAATATATTTTCTTAACGTTTCATCCCCACCTTGCAGCAAGTACTCTCGGGCATTTTCGGCAAGGCGCATTTCGACGAGCAAGCCTTTTGTCCGTTTAAGTGCCGCATCGAGATCTCTTTCTGCAGGGACAAACAGGTTCAAGCGCTTGGATTCTGCCCCTACAAAACCTAAAAAAAGCAGCCTTTGCACATCAGCGGGCCAAGACACTAAATTATCTCGAATGGTCTTCTCAGGATCAATCGAAATCCCTTCAAAAGTGCGCCAGTTTGTGGTGAGCGCAACGGGCTCCGGCCCCAAGGAATTCCAAACACCCAGCAAACACAGGGCATCCAGCATGGTGTAGGTATCGCGTCCGACGGTAAGCAAAGTTCGATTCAAAAATTGCGGGGAAGCTTGATTCTCGGAGGTGGTTTCAGGGGGCTCAGTTTTTTTTTGCAGGCCGGGCTTCAATTCCTGCCCGTGCAAAACAGCACCCTGCACAAGGATAAGTACAGAGCAAAAGCGCGTGATTTTTGTGATGCTAGCGCCCATCCACATCTCCCGCCTGGAGTTCGAGCTGATAGGTTAGGGAAGAGTATTTGAAAGAATTCAGCCCGCGCCAGCGCTCCGCTGAAAGTCTTACCGCCACAACGCGCGGAACCACAAATCGAATTCCACCTCCCGCCGTCAGTGCAGATTCACCGCTCTCCCCTCTCGCCTTTTCAATGGGCAGGCTTCGCGCTTGCAGAAAATAGACGTAGCCCAAACCTGCTGTGGCAAAGGGTCGAAAAAAACGGGGAAAGAAATCACCTGGCAAAAAATTTAAGCGTGGAGCGGCTTCAATGCGCGAAAAAATGCTCACGGGAGCGATGGCGAGTTTGGGCATCGAGCCATCATCTTTATATTCTGCACAATTCACGGGAGTTTGCTTTGCAGTAGAAGGACTGCTCCCGCCAATTTTTCCTTCGCGTTTCAATCTTTCGCACGTTTCTGCATCGATGAGGTCATCGTCTTGCACACCCGAATGGGGCACGAGATGGCTCAAGCGAATTTGCAGACCGCCGCTCCACATGCTTCGAATGTGTTGATCGTAAGAAAACGACAAGGCGGGCTCACCTGCCTTGTACCTTTTGTGAAAACGATACTGAGGCCGTTCGGCATAGAGGCCGAATCCGAAGGTCGAGCGTTCCCACGACCGAAAGCCAGATTCAAGCGGAATAACTCTTGATTCTTGCAGCGGGCTCGCTGTTTTGGTAGGACTTTGCGCGAGGAGATTTGCACTGGGAAAAATGAGGGCTCCCATGCCCACAAAATTTCGTAACAGACCTCCTAGGCGGTCTGCCCATAAATTCTTTGGATGAAACCCCTTGTGCACCCTCACCACCTGTTCAAATGTATCCATTCAATGGCGCAAAAAAGGAGTGGCTCTTTTTCTGCACCCTCATGCGTTTCGACACGTTAACACCTCATTCCTTACCGAGTCAAAAGATCACCCTCAGCAAGAAAGCAGAAGACATGAGTGAAGTTGTCCAGCTATTTACAGACGGAGCCTGCTCAGGTAACCCCGGTCCGGGCGGGTGGGGAAGCGTTCTCATTCTTGGAACTAAAATGAGAAAAATTTCAGGTTTCGATCCCGCTACAACCAACAACAGAATGGAACTCATCGCCGTCATCAAAGGGCTTGAGGCCATTCTGCGCCCGTGCGTGGTCGAGATCACAACCGATAGTCAATACGTTAAAAATGCATTTACCGAAGGCTGGCTTGCAAATTGGGAAAAAAATGGCTGGAAAACAGCGGCCCGCGAGCCCATTAAAAACCAAGATCTTTGGTTACAGGTTGGACGCTTTCGTCGCATTCACGAAATGCGCTGGCACTGGGTCAAAGGCCACACGGGGCACATCTACAATGAGATGTGCGACAAACTTGCACGCACAGCAATCACAGAACGCGCAGGAATTGACGAGAAGACTTTGCTCGCCTGAGTGGTTGCAAGTTTCCGATCTTGCAGATACATCTTTCTACGCTATCGCTTTGTTTGAATTTTGAGTTGTACTTTGCTCAATAATGGAGGAACTTTGATGAATAAGGCCGAACTCATTTCCGCTATTGCAGATAAAACTCAGGGCAGTAAAATGGACGTCGAAAAAGTTGTTAATGCTTTTATCAGCGTCGTTAACGAAAACATTTCCTCAAAAGGCGGCATTCGGCTCGTCGGATTTGGAACATTAGCCGTTGTCATGCGCAAAGCACGCCAAGGCCGCAATCCCGTAACAGGCGAAAAAATTCACATCGAAAGCCGCTTTGCTCCTGTCTTTAAGGCAAGCAAAGAGCTGCGCGAAGCTGCCAATAAGCTTTCAGAATTTTAAAGCACGATCCCTAAACTCAATTGAATTCTCACGTCCCACAAATCCGTGTGACTCGAATATTCAGGCGGAGGCTCTGTGCCATCGGCGTCAAAAAAATTCGGCATGATTCTACGCACTCCGTAAGAAGCCCCCCCTGTAAAATAGTTGCCAAAGACAAAGCGATATCCAAGATCAGCGCCAAGGCCTAATCCAAAAACATCTCCCTGCTTGTTACCTTCTTCCAAGGCAAGCTTATATGTTGTGCCAAAAACGTTGCTCTCGCCTTTTATAAAAAGCCCCTTTAACGATTGGCTTCCAAAGTATTGCGTTGCCGAAATCCCAAATGCCCCTGTGGTATGCTCAAACTTTTCCAGACGTTTTCTTTGATATTCGCCCAAAACGCCAAACGAAAATCCATCCACGATTAAATATTCACCATCTATTTTAATTCTTTGATGCATCAGATCGGCGGGATTCCATTCTACAAGTCCAAAAGGCCCGGTAGAAGCAACATCAGAACTCGACGCATGTTGTTTCTTTATTACCGTTTCAGATCCCGTAACAGCCTGCGTGTGCACTTCATAGAACGTAACAAAAACAAAGACCAAAACTGCAAAAAATCTAAAGAGAATAAACATAAATCCCCCTGCTCCCAGTTTACCAGGACGCAGAGGGATCTCCACACAACTCGACAAAGTCACGACAGTTTAATCATGTGCTGTCAAAATCTGAAAACTTCCCGAACGTGAGCGCACGATATCGAGCCATTTTACGGCTCCAGATTTATCTGTCACCATTAAAGTATATTGCCCTGGTGGAATATTGGTAAAGAACCCGCGTACAAAACGTGGATTTTTAGTACCTTCTGCGGGTGGAACAAAACTAAAATCGCCCACGCGCTCACCAGACCAAGAATCCCGCAGAGAGATTCGAACGTCACTGTATTCAAGATTCAGTTTTGCAAGATTTAACGAAACAAATGCAGCGCCTTGCTCAGAAGAAATACTTTCACCTGCAAGGAGCGCCTGCAATTCCATCGGACCACCCACGCCAAGCAGCTTTAAGTCGAGTGGTTTTGTACGATCTTGAAAAATGCCCTTCATGGTGCCGAGCTTATCAATTTTCTGGGCAATCTTTTCTGTGACGAGTTCTTCACGGCTGATGAGTCGAAATCCTTCTCCGTTTGAAACGCCATCGGAACTCCAATTCACTTCCACAAAATCTTCACCGGTTGGGAAGTAAACAGCGCCTTCCAGGGGATCATTTTCGAGGGGAACCGAGGCATAGGCACGGTCGGTGCCCAGCGCCACATGAGAAACCGGAGTCCAACTCGCGCCTTCGGTTCCTGCGACCCATTTCTTGGCGGCAATATTGCCCATATCCAAAAGGTCGTTGCGGTTGTGAGCGGCCATGGCTTCCGAGGAATCCACCAACTCCAAAGGAGCAACCGGACGGTAAATTGCACTTTCCATATCGAAATCGAGCAGACTTTCAAATACAGAAGGCTTGAGGTGAACGGTAAAAGATCTGCGCGTTCCGTTCACAAGCTGCACAGTTGCAGAAAGAAGTTCTGATTTGACGTTAAAGACACAGAAACGGCTGTCTTCAGTCACTTCAGTCAGGCCTTGTTCAGGCAAATTATTATTATTGAAAAAATAGGGGCCTTCATGCTCTTCTGAACCTTCGATCTCAACTTGAGCTCCCAGGGCGAGCAGGGGATTTGCGAGGCCGATGCGCGCACAAAATCCGCTTTCGGTAAGATTTTGACGCACGCCAAATGAAGCCGACACTTCGTCTGCAAAGGAGGCAATTTCGAGTTCAATTATTTTTTCGATGTTTAAGTCAGACGCTGCAACAGGAACCAACCTGCGCGAAAGACTCCCGCCGGTATCCCAAATCAAGAGTTCCATCTTGCTTCCCACGGGAATCTCTTGAAATTCAAAAGTCCCATCGGCGTCTGCAGGAATTTGAAAGGGCGTGCCGGCAATTCTAAGATAGACAGTGCGTGCATCTACGCCATTGGGCACGACAACTTTACCGCGAATGGTCGTGGTTTGCGCCGAGAAATCTTGGCCTTCACTTGTCGATCCATCCGTTGGCCTTTCGAGCCAAGGTTTTGTGAGACTTTTACCAGTGCGCTGCGAAGCTGAACGCGGCAGGTTTTGAGAATTGGAACCTGCGCCCCCTTCACTTGCCAAAGCTCCCTGTACCTGCGCCTTGTTCTTCTCGACCTTTTGTTCAGCAGTGGCCACTTCTGCGAGCCGAACTGTCCAATTATCCCCTTTGATGTGACGAGGAGTCTGGGGTGCAGATTTAATGTGAAAGGGATTCACTTCCACGATGTTTCCATCAACAACCGTATAAACTTTTTCAGGAGCCAAGCGATCGAGATTTTCATGCGTACTCGAAGCAAGGGCACCTTCATTGAACGGAACAAAAGGCTTTGCAAAAACACTGGAACTCTTTTGTTCGAGGAGTGAGCCTAAGTAACGCCCATCAAGCTCTGGCCGTGTGAGTTCTTTTGAAAACAGGGTGCGAAATCTTTTCTGCGATAAATAGAGTTTCTCAACGGGAACATTTTCAGAGGATTCCGAGAAAAAGTCTTCCTGAGTGAACACCGAATAAGGCTCAGTGAAAGACTCTTTGCTTTTCTCAAGCTCAGCTGTGCTGTAGGCCCCGGCAAGTGGGTTTTTAGAGATAAACTGTTGGTTTTTTGACATCCATTCCGCATTTAAGGGAAAGGAGGATGCCCCTAAGTCTTCTTCCTGGAGAGTTTTTGCATTACGATAGGAAGACTTTTCCGTGCTCTCAAGTGTGGTGGAAGCGAATTCAATTTCGGTCATCGATTCGCGGTCGACAGTGATGTCTTTCGAGAGCGTGCTTTCGTTTGAGTCAGCAAAAGCCGTCAAAGCGGTCAGGCCCAAGACAACAAGAATTGAACTCGCAGCCAAGCGTTTCCAAGGCTGTCCAATAACAGCTTGTCCTACTCTGGACGGATTCTTTTCTTTTGAAGACGCACTCAAAGTATTCATACCAGTCCTTGGTCTGAGCTCTTTGACAAAACGATTCAAGGCATAGCCCATTTTCGCACACTTTTCTACACAGAATTTTTAGCGTCAGCTAAACTTCAACGCAATTTAGTGTCGGCTGATTTTGACCAGGATTTAGCAGTACTGAAATTGGCGGTCATAAGCGGGTTTTCGCTTGTTTTAGCTACAAGGCTCAACAACAGGGGAAAGAACAAGGGAATTGGTAAATTCTTTTGTTTCTGCCAAATCTATTTCCATATCTCCATTGGCGCCATAAAGCTCGGTATTCAATTCCACAAACAGAAAAGCCTCTGCATCGCGGCTTGCGTCGCACAACTTTTCATCCCGCTTGTCAGGAGAGATGGGAAAAACGACTTTCGAACTGGCCTGCACTTTGGTGTCAAAAGTATCTGCGGCCAAAAAATTGATCTTGCCTGCCCGCGAAGGAGAGTTCTCTAAATTTAATGTCAGAGAAATATGGCCCTCACGGTCTTTAGGCTTTCGAAGGGCATAGGTAGCAACAGCTTCAATGCTCTTTAAATAAAAGCCTTTTGCAAGTTTAAAAGTTGTCCTGGGGACACAAATTGCCGAACTCGCTTTTTTTCCACCCACGGTGGCAGGTGGCGCATTGGTCACCGTCACAAAATAACGCGCAAAGACAATTTTTTGCTGAACACCTTCTTGAATCGACTTCAAAATTTCGCAGGATGGAGAATCAAATTTTTCACCCGTCGAAGCCCAGGTGATCTTAGCCGTATCTGCGCTTGGAGGCACCGTTTCAGGGGGCTTCTTTCCAAGAAAAGGCGAAGGCAACGGGCGTTCGTACTTAAACGGAGATGTTTTTTTGGCAATTTCCAGCGCCACACTTTTCGACCACTGCAAACCATCGCAGATTTCGGTGCCATAATATTTTCGGCGACAAAAATCGACGTGACTTTCGTTGAAGGGGCCGTAGGCGAAGTCTCCATCGAGGCACAAGCCGGTTTCGGCATCTAAAGCACTACCTGCCGGACACATCTCAATTCCCCGAAATTCAACAATGAGATCCTTATTCCACCAGCGACTTGCTTTGGCACAAACAACACCTGGAGTGCCGGCATATTTCTTTTGGCAGGCCTCTACCATGGCGTTCGGAAACGGCCCTCGAATGAGAATAAAACTCTCTTTTTTATCTTCACACAGCTGAAGATCTTTATTTAAAATAAGTTTTCGATCCCCGTCTACACAAAAATAATCCTTGCTTGGAGGAAGGGGCTTATCGGATGCGCCCGACTCTTTGATAACGTGTTCGCTTCCCGCTAAAACGTCCTTGTTCGTCACCGGACACATTACCTTTTCCGCTTCCACGCGCGTCGGGAAGGGGCCCCTGGGATCTTGTTCGCCGGGGCAGCGGGCAAAAAAGGCCCCCGAAACGGCTTCGTGCGTCGGGCAAACATATTTCTCGGCTTCATGCCGTGACTTGAGAGGGCCCCTCGGGGTTGTTTCAGTGGGGCAGTGCACGAAATAGCCTTCGTTGGTTTCGGAAATACGCGCACCAACGACCGCCCTTGCTAACTTATCCGCACCCATGCGCCTACAATTTAAGGTAACAGCCGAAAGCATCAGGAACCCGATGACAATTTTTGTGAGCTCTGAAATAAATCGAGACCCTCTCATACAACAGTCTTCCACTCTCTCAAGAAAAAAGACCTGCCCCAAAGCAAGTCCCCGGTCTGCTTCGCGGTCTTATCGACACGCGGGAGCACTTCTTTAACGCTCAGAGGATTCTAACTGTAAAGTCACATCGAACATCCGCTCGAAATGTTCTTTTTCCAATCCGGTCTGATAAAGCTCAAGCCCAATGTCGTGGTTGGAACCTCTCAAGTGCAGGTGCAAGCAAATTTTGCGCCCTTCATCGACAACTCTGACATCTTGAATTTTTCCTTTGCGCCCTCTATCCAAACTCACAGCGAGTCGAAGCAACGAGGCACAGACATCAACAGCTTTTTGATCTTTCGCTTCAAAATCACAAAAAACTTCATCATTTTCTTTAGGAAGTCGTTTGCGATGATACCTGACAATGCTTGCAATAAAATCCTGCTCGTGCGTTGTAAAGCCGCCCAAGTCTGAATTTCTCAGCAGATAAAACCCATGTTTATGGTACCCCGTATACGAAAGATACCTCCCGCACTCGTGCGTATAGGCCGCAGATCTCAGGTATTCGCGCCAAGAGATGTCGAGGCCATGACGGGTCGAAAGCTGATCAAACAGACTTAATGCCAAGGTGGTGATGTGCCAGGCATGCACTTCATCCACTTCAAATTTTCTTCCCAGGGATCGCACGGAGCGCCATCTGATGTCGGAAGGGTCGCCCCTCAGCCACTGGTGCGAGCGGGTCAAGGAATCCAAAACGATCCCTTCGCGAAGCCCCGTCAACGAGAGCGTCCATTTTTCAATTTCGCCAAGGCGCGTGATGGTGTCTAAGACAAGCACCCCAGCAAGCAATATATCGGCGCGTTTGGGGTCCATATTGGGCAAGCTCTTGCGCTCTTTTAAGCTGCGCGCGCCCTCGATGGCATTTTTAACCAAGGTCACTTCTGCAGAACTCAAATAAGCACCGTGCAAAGATTCCGGCATAGCCTTGTCTTGCAATCCAAGTGCCACGGCTTTAATAGCCTTTGCAGTTCCCGAGGTGCCCACTGCATTTTCAAAACCAACCTTACAAATTTCTGCAAGAACAGGTTGAAGTCTTGTCAAAATGTACGTTTTAAGACTTTCAAGGTCTGCATCATTTACCGGGTCAGATTGGATATACTTTTTAGTGAGTCGAACAGCCCCAAGCTTTAATGATGTCGAAAATCTCTCTTCGCCCCACTGGCCCGCCCAAAACTCCGTCGAGCCACCCCCAATGTCTGCGATGAGTGTGGGCTGGGCAGAAATTGGCAAGCCATATTCTACTCCCAACGACACCAACCTTGCTTCTTCATTCCCTGAAATAATTTCAACATTCACTCCACAACGCTTAAAAAGTCGTGCACAAAATTCACGCCCATTTTTTGCTTCTCGGAGTGCATGAGTACCCACAGCTCTCACCACAGCATTGTGGGCGTCTGCAATTTCACGCAATCTCCGCAACGTTGAAGCAGCCTTGGTCAATGCATCGGCATCTAGTAACAGCCGTTCATCGAGCGCTTCACCCAGTCTAATTTGGTCTTTGGCTGTTTCGATAATTTGAATATTATTGAGATCGTCAACTTCGGCGACGAGCAAATGAACGCTATTTGTCCCCACATCAATTGCGGCAATACGCCTTTTCCTACTTGGAAGGAGTTCATTTGAAATCACCATTATTTTTCATCCTGCGAGGGCTTCAATGCTAAAATATCGAGCTGAAATGCTCCGGGCTTTCCCTCAACCCTGCGTGCAATTTCAATCAATTTTTCTTGGGCACGAAAGGGCTTTTCGCGGCCGAGTGGCGAATTTTGTTTATATGTGCCATCACTTTGCATCACATGACTTTTGATATTGTCTCTCAGATAAATTTGCAGCAATTCCCAAATTCTTGCTTTATTTTCGTCATCATCGACGGGCCAAACAGCTTCAATCCGCCGGTCCATATTGCGCGGCATAAAGTCGGCACTTCCCAAGTACACAACAGGCTGCCCAGAATGCCTAAACCAATAAATACGGGAATGTTCAAGGAACCTATCGATGACACTGACAACCTTGATATTTTCGGAAACACCAGGAACTCCAGGCTTTAAAACGCACACGCCCCGAATAATCAGCTCAATTTTTACGCCTTTTTGACTGGCCTTGTACAGGGCCTGCACTAATTTTTGATCCACAAGAGCATTCATTTTTAAGATGATATGCCCCGGATTTTCTGCAGAATGATTTCTTTTTTCATTGTCTATAAGATGCAAAAAATGGTTGCGCAAACCAAAGGGAGCGACCTTTAATTTTTCAAAATGTGGGGGACGAATTTGCCTTCCAGTACGTTCTTCGCCACCAATAATGTTAAACCCCGTTAAAAGATTAAACAGGTTCATCACATCTTCGGTCAGTTTCGCGTCACAGGTCAAAATACCGATGTCTGTATACAGTTTAGCGGTAGAACTGTTGTAGTTTCCCGTCGAAAGGTGAATGTACCTTTGCAATTTGCTATTTTCGCGGCGCACCACAAGCGTACATTTTCCATGGGTTTTCAAGCCCACAAAACCAAACACCACATGCACTCCGGCATGCTCTAATCGTTTTGCCCAAGCAATATTGTTTTGCTCGTCAAACCGTGCCTTTAACTCGACAACTGCTGTCACTTGTTTCCCATTTTCAGCAGCCCGCACAAGGCTTTCGGTCACAGGAAAGTCGCCACCCGTTCGATACAGGGTCTGTTTAATGGCTAACACATTTGGATCATCTGCTGCTTGTCTCAAAAACTCCAAAACGGAGCCAAATCCATCAAAGGGATGATGCAGAAAGATGTTACGTTCCCTTATCACTTCAAAGATATCCCTGTCTCCCGAGAGCCGCGAAGACATCACGGAAGCAAACGGAGCATCTTTGAGCGAGGCATCCACATCGAGTTTCAAGAGCGAGGTGGCATCGCGCATGTTCAAAATTCCGACCACTTCATAAACATCAGAAGCATCCAGCCCCAGTGCCAGTCTCATGCGATTGCGGAGGTGCTCTGGCGTCCCTGTTTCGACCTCAAGCCGCACCACAATTTTTTGCGCTCTGTCTTTGAGTTCAAGCTCAATCGACTTCATGAGGTCTTTGACTTCGCCCTCAAACAGCTCATAATCCAGGTTTCGCGTGACTCGAAAGAGATGTGCGCCTACAACTTCTGGCCAGTTAAAGAGCTTATCTAAATGCCTTCGGATGATATCTTCAAGCAAGACAAACTTGTGTTTTCGGCCACGGGTTGAAACCGATATAAAGCGATTTAACTTTGGCGGAATTTCGACAAATGCTAAAAAAGGAGCCCCTAAATTACCCATTTCTTCGAATCTGACGGCCAAATAAAGTGACAAATTTGTCAAATAAGGAAACGGGTGGGCAGGGTCAATAGCGAGAGGCGTAAGAACGGGAAAAACCTGCTGTTCGAAATACTCGTCGACACGCTCGAGTTCCGTGCGTGAGAGATCTTCCATGGGAGCGATAAGAATGCCTTTTTCTTCTAAAGCAGGAAGAATATTTCCATGAAAACATACCGATGCCCGCTTTAAAATCGTTCTCACTTTTAAAGCAACTTCATCGAGCATTTCTTCGGGGTCAAGGTCTTCAGAGTCCGCAGTTTCAGGACCAATGATCCCACTTTCTTCATTTTCCAGCATTTTCAAAAGGCGCGCCAAGCGCACCATAAAAAATTCATCGAGGTTTGAATGAAAGATGGTTAAAAATTTTAACCGCTCCATTAAAGGATTGAATTTACATTCAGCCTCGCCCAGCACTCTTTCATTGAAAGTCAGCCAAGCAAGCTCGCGATTGAGAAACAGTTCTGGATCATCAACCGATGCATGTTTTGCATGTGACTTGGTAACAGGCGCAGGCGTCGCTTCTGATTCGGAGCTCAGTTTACCAGGCGCGACCTCTTGCCTTGGCGTTCTCGTTTTCATTTTAAGTCCCATTTTCAATGCGCATTCGACCTTGAAATTCCTTCCAGTCAAACCCGACTTCGTTTTCTAACTTTATGATGCCATGCCCAAAGCAATATAAAGTGCTTTGAAGCACACGCCCAATCGTGTCTACGACCCAACGCATGCACACTTCCATCACATATCAGTTTCTTCCTTCGATGCCGATACAATACGACAGGGCGTCAGAATTCTTTCTGGCGAGTGAAAAGAATGCACTCTCCACTCAACAAAAGCACACAAAAGTTTGTCTAAAATTCGACACAAAAATCACACTTTTGTATCGGTGAGAAGTTTACGCGCCATGTCGGCATCGATGATGATTTGAGTTTGAAGCTCATCAAGGCCCGCAAATTTTTTTTCATCGCGAATAAAATGTTTTAAATAATAAGTTGCAGATTTTCCGTACAAATCCGCTTCAAAATCGAGAATATGGGCTTCAATCTGCAGTTTTTTATCACCTGCAATTGTGGGACGGTATCCACAATTCATGACAGCAGGCAGCAACACTTTGCTTTTTTCAATTTCAACCATGCAAGAATAAACACCGGATTTTGGCAAAAGATCGTTTTTCCAGGCTAAATTCGCAGTGGGAAAACCCAATTGCCTGCCTCTTTGATCGCCTTTAAAGATATGACCATGCAAGGCATAGGGGTATCCTAAAAATCTTTCAGCAGTGTCCACCTCTCCACGAACGATGGCCTCTCGAATTTCTGTGGATGAAACCTGTTTCCCCTCAAGAAAAAAGGGCGATGCTTTGCCAACTCTCCAGTTCTCTTTTTTCGCAAATTCCTTCAAGTGTTCGAAATTCCCTTGCCTTCCCGCTCCATATTTAAGATCGCAGCCCAGAAAAACCCCATCCACTTGAAAATTTCTCTTCAAATAATGTTCACAAAATCCATCGGCACTGAGGCTCGAAAATTCTTCAGAAAACTCTTGGAGGAGGACTATATCCACCCCCGCTTTTAAAAGAAGTTCAACGCGCACCGAGACAGGAGTGATCAAGGGTTTTTTGTGAGCGGGAAAAAAAACATGACTGGGATGAGGATCAAAGGTAATCACTGCCACGGGAATTCCGCCGGCAAAATTCTTTAATTCAGAAAGAACATGTTGGTGTCCAAGGTGAACTCCATCAAAATTCCCAAACGTCAATGCCAATTTCTCTCTTGCTGCAATGACCTTTCCATTTCCATAGATTTTGCATCCAGGGATAATCATTTTACTGCACCTGCACCTGTGAAAAGTCAGCCACTGCTTCGTAAGTGTTTCGAATTCTCATCAATAAAGCCAACCGATTGTTACGAAGAGATTCATCGGTATCATTGACCATGACGCCTTCAAAAAATGCGGCCAAGGGCTCACCAAGGGATGCAAGCATCGAGAGCATTTCTTCAAATTTTCCTTGACCCACCAGTTCAGTGCAGCACTTTTCAACAAACTGCAATCTTTCATACAGCATGCGTTCTGCGTCGTGATTAAAAATTTCAGGCCTAACGCCCTTGAGAACAACCGTTTCGGGAATCTGCAAAGTCAAATTCCTGCATCTTCGGTAGGGGTTCAAAGAATTTCTAAAGGAGCCTTGTCCTTCACGGCGCAGCGCATCACTCACAGCAACCACAAATCTTCTTGCCTGCGGCAACGACAGTTCAAGCTTTCGAGAAAGAACGGCCTCGACAGCACCAGGGTCAAACTCTTCCCTCCAGGCAGCACGCAAACGCCCTTCTACAAAGGCCAGAATGCGCTCTTGCGTATTCGGTTGAACTTTGACCTGGGAGTCTTCCAAACACTTCAGGGCAATCGAAATTGCTTGTGCTAACGACAAATCAAGGAGGGTTTCTTTGCCTTCCATACCTAAAATGCGAAGAATTCCAAGTGCAGCTCGGCGAAGTCCGAAGGGATCCTTGTTTCCCTTCACATCTTCTCCGCTATTGAGAAGCATCACAAGGGTATCCAACTTATCAGACAACGCGACCACATTTCCGATAAAAGATCTGGGCAACTCTGACGACGCGCTGGTCGGCAAATAATGTTCGCCCACAGCCTTACCCACCCAAGGAGAAATCTCTTCAAAAGGCCGTTGGTGATTGACTAAAATTTCACCCATTCGACCTTGCATTTCATCAGGAAATTCCTGGACGCAGCCCGATTTTAGATCTGCTTTACAGAACTGAGCTGCCAAACTTGCTGCGTCATAAATCTTTTGAACATTCTCAGAAGCAAAAACGAATTGACTTTTCCCTGCTCCATTTGAAGAACCTTCAGCATTTAAAACAGCGGCTACTTTCTTGATTGAGTCTGCATTTTGAAGCGCGGTGCCTAACAGGCCAGTCGAAATCTTTGCGATGCGTTCTGTTTTGTCCCAAATCGTCCCGAGTCCCGCTTGAAACAGCTGTGCTTTTAACCTTTCTCGCAATTCCACAACAGGCGTTGCAAGGTCAGTTTCAAAGTAAAACGCTCCATCATCAAGCCTTCCCGAAACGACAGTCGACGTTCCGTTGAGCATGGCATTGAGATCTTCACACTCATAGCCTGCCACACCAATATAGTAAGGCAGTAACGCTCCAGAATGGTCTTCAACAGAAAGATAATTCATGTGTTCTTTTAAAACGCTCACAATCAGCTCTTGCGGCAGCGACATATACTTTTCAGCAATGTGTCCTAAAAAGACATGAGGACTTTCCGAGAGACCCGCAAGTTTATCTACTAAGTCAGAGTCTGCTCGTATCCTTCCACCCTTGGATGCCGCAAGTGAGGCAGCCTTTTCAAGAATGCCTGCTCGCCTTTGGGTCCACGAAGGTTCAACACCTAAGCTTTGCAACTTTTCAAAGTATTCAGAAGAAGATCTCACTGCAAAATATTGAGGCGACTGAATCCGTTGACCCGACGAAAGGCGGTTTGCCTTTAAGCCAAAGGCCTCCAAAGGATAAATGGCATCATCAATAAGTGCCAAAATCCAGCGCACTGGCCTAATGAAAGGCGGACTGATTTCTGCAGGGAGCCAGCGCATTTTGAGCGGCGCAGGTAAGTTCTCGATCCAAGCTTTTGCTTCACCCATCAGCAATGCCGCTAAATCAGACCCTGGCTCATTTTTTTCAGCAAAAAGAAAAACACCATCGCTTTTTACCTTAAAGATTGCTTGTGCAGGATCAATCCCATTCTTTTTACAAAAACCTTCGCCCGCTTTGCTCAGTGCACCATCTGCACCTTTCGCAATCCGTTCTGCGGGTCCCCAAACTTCGAATTTCTGGGCAGGTTCATAACAAGGCAGTTGTTTCACTTGGAGAGCAATACGTCTCGACGAAACGCCAACAAAACACGCGCACTTTTCAAGTGCTTTCAGAAACACGGGATCGTCTTTAAATTTCTCTTTGCGCTGAGAAATAAATGCGCTGATCTTTTCATTGAGTTGGCTCAGCGCGGTTGCCTGAAAAGAAGGAGGCATTTCTTCCACACCAAACTCTAACAAGAGATCTCTGCCTTGCTCCTTCTGGTTTGATGGATCGGATGCATACATTTTCTCGGTCGAAACCTGCAAAATATCTTGAGCCGGAAGTTTTTGTACGCCACCGCTTTGCAGCTCACCCCTTGGATCAGCGCTCAAGCGATTGAGCATTGGAAACCCGAGTTTTGCACGCGCTTCAGAATAAAGGAGGGCGCATTGTTTTGCACAATCTCGCACGCGACCGATATATCTCTGCCTTTCGCTGACTGAAATCGCTCCCCGGGCATCCAAAAGATTGAAGGCATGGGAGGCCTGAAGCACATAATCATATGCTGGAATCACTAAATTTTTAGAAATAAGGTCAGAAACGGTTCTCTCACAAAGGTCAAAATGCCTGTACAGCTCAGAGACTTCCGCTTCTTTAAAATTGAAGTGAGAGAACTCAAACTCATTCTGCAAAAAAACGTCACCATAGGTGAAGTGATCATTGTATGGAATGTCTAATGCGCTCGTAAGGCCTTTGGCATACATATAAAGGCGTTCTAAACCGTAGGTGATTTCCCCACAGATGACATCAACATCGAGCCCACCCAATTGCTGAAAATAAGTAAACTGCGTGACTTCTTGCCCATTGGCACGAACTTCCCAACCCAAACCCCAGGCACCTAAAGTAGGGCCCTTCCAGTCATCTTCAAGCAACGAAACATCATTGGCGCGCAAATCAATGCCAACGCACTCAAGGGACTTCAAGAAGAGATCAACAATATTTGCAGGAGCTGGCTTCAGTAGGACTTGAAGCTGATAGTAATGCTGAAATCGATAAGTGCTCTTACCGTAACGGCCATCCACAGGACGACGGCAAGGCTGAACATACACCGCTCGCCATGGCTCGGGCCCTACACCCTTGAGAAAGGTGTGGGGATGAAAGGTTCCAGCGCCCATGAACGAATCGTAGGGCTGGCTCCAAATGCAACCCAAATCGGTCCAATAGCCAACGAGTGCAAGAATAAATTCTTGAAAGTTCCTGATTTCCACGGCATCACCTTTCAAAACGGTACCCACAAAAAGAGACTTACTGGCAGACTATTGCAATTTCTCGAGTCAAAATCAAAATACTGACACACTCTGAAGCTCAAATCTTGACATGCCAAGATTTTGATCTGCAATGTTATCCGTCCTCTTTCAGTGAAAAAAGGGCTATAGAGTGATGATGGTTGGAATGAAATGTGTGAATAAAGGCCTCGCAACGCATGAAAAGCACCGAAAAGCTTTTGCAACGCCTCTGTGACTTCTTGAAAGTCATCCCAAAGTGCCCTTGTTCAATCTACCTCGTCTCGATTTTCCTCTTTCTTACTGCGGAAACTGCACGATCCCATGGCTTCAACGCAAATCGCGTCAAAATTCTAAAACTTGCCAATGGCAAGTACCGCATTATTGCACAATACACTCATGTTGAAGCCGGAGAATATCGAGAAGCCATTGTAGATTTTGAGAAAAAACAAGAGGCCCTCAAAGTCTATAAAGAACTCATCGAGGGAGCTGATTTTTTCCTCGGTGAATCCCAACCTTCTCTTCACTTTCACAAACCCGTTCCAAAAAATAATCCCTTTTAAGACTCATGTAGAAATATGATTCATGTGCAAATAATCCATCTCAAAAACATGAGCAGTGCTCGAGGTAAAGTCCCCACTCAGGACTCTACCTCGCCGAGAAATTCTTAAAAAAAAGGCTGGCAAACTGCCAGCCTAAATTTTACTCGAATGTCATTCGCCCGATTTAGGCGATGCAGTCTCATGAGATCTCGAATCTCCAGCATAACGGCTGCTGATTCGAGCGGCCTTACCTTTAAGATTCTTGATGTAGTAGATGCGTGATTGGCGAACCTTACCACGAACCTTGATATCAATCTTGTCGATGAGCGGGGAATTTACGAAGAAATTACGCTCAACGCCAACTCCACCAGACGAAATCTTGCGGATCAAAAAGGTCGAGTTTGTCGTCCCTTTTCGCAAGCGAATGCACACACCTTCAAAGGATTGAAGACGAAACTTAGGAGTTCCATCTTTTTCAGTTCCTTCGGCAATCTTAACCCAGACGGAAACTGTATCACCAGCCCGAAATTCTGGAAGAGGTTTGCTTCTTAAAAACTTCGATTCAAACTGAGCGAGAACAGGATGTTTCATATTGCTTAAGCCTTGTGAAGCTGCGAGAGGAACCTGAAGCGGTATCTCTAAAAAAATGGTCGGGGCGACAGGATTTGAACCTGCGACCACTTGCACCCCAAGCAAGTGCGCTACCAGGCTGCGCTACGCCCCGATCAAAAAAAAGAACTAAAAAATCATCTGTACAGGTAATACACAAGCAATTTTATTTTGCAAGTGCCTTCTTTGCTTGCTCTACAATAGAATTGAATGCATGGACGTCATGAACTGCAAGATCCGAAAGTTGCTTTCGGTTCAAGGTAATTCCAGCCTTTTTAAGGCCGTTCATGAGGCGGCTGTATGTCAATCCGTTCAGGCGTGAACCCGCGTTGATACGCTGAATCCAAAGTGCCCTGAACACACGTTTCTTAACTTTTCTATCGCGGTAAGCGTAGAGAAGTCCGCGTCTAACGATCTGGAGAGCAACCCGAAAAAGCTTACTGCGTGTTCCACGGTAGCCTTTTGCAAGCTTAAGAACTTTTTTATGTCTGCGGCGAAGTTTAAAACCGCGTTTTGCACGAGCCATACTTATATCCCCTCTGGTGCCGGAGCCTTTTTAAGGACTTTCAATCCGGGTACCTACGCACTACGAAAAATCAATTAAAAACTATAAGGTAAACATCTCTCGATCAAACGGCGCTTGGTTGCGGAAACGATCTTTCCACGGCGCAATCTGTTCTTACGAGCACGCGTCTTAGGGCCAGTATTGTGTTGCTTGTTCCCGCAGGGAACCTTTACTTTACCGCTTCCCAGGACCTTGAAACGCTTGTTTGCTGCGCGCTTGGTCTTCATCTTATTACGAGATTTTACACTCGCGCGAGCCTTCACAAGCCTTCTTCTTTGCTTCTTCTTCATTGCCATGGCTTAAAATCCCTTAAAGGCTGAAAATCTAATTCTAAGGCAACACGCATTAAACTCTTTTTATGGACTTCATGAAATAGCAATTCAGGAGCTACTTTAGAAATTCTATAAAAAAAAAGGTCGAACTTGTCGACCGAATTTGGAGTGGTGGGCCCGCCCGGATTCGAACCGGGGACCACTTGATTAAAAGTCAAATGCTCTACCGACTGAGCTACGAGCCCACTACAGGTTTAAGGAAATACTCAGTGTGCTTGCTGTTGTCAAGGATTAAAGTCAGAAAATTTACATAGAATTTAGAAGAATCTTTTGCGTTTTACCAGCAACCGTTCTCAATCGAAAAAACGCGCTATGAGCTTAAAAGCACGCGAGAAATGGCTGTTAGAAGACGAGGAGTGAGAGGGAAGGGTTGTTGAGTTCAATTTGAATGAAAGAGGGTGTGCGGTGTGAAGGGGAGAGAGTAAAAAAAGACCAAAAAAAATCCCCCTGAGCAATAAAGCTCAGAGGGATTCTAATTTAAAGGCTGCTCCGTGCTACTCTCCCACA